>CAZMSO010000040.1:0-10857 GCA_964568975.1 uncultured Caulobacterales bacterium
AGCCGCGCCGTCACGGATCCCCGCGTTGGCGTCGCGCGCTCCCTGGTGGGCGCGCTCCCTGGTGGGCGCGCGCTCTGGCGTCGCGCGCTCTCGCTATGACGCGTCGCGCCGCGCTGCGCCGCCGTCAGCGCGCTTGCGACCTGCAAGGGGGAGAGCGGGCCGGGCCGCGGGCGCAGCGCGGGTTCACCTGATGCGCATGCCCAGAGTTCGGCGCTAAAGATGTAGAAACGCCAACGACGCTGCGCTAGCGTTAAATGCGTTGATGAGCGGTTCCCGCCCCAGCCGGGGCTCCAACTGGGGGCGGCGTGTCGCGAGGATTGTTGTGAACGCTGGACTTCACGGTGACGTAGCCACTACACCTGTGATCATGTCTGAACCAAAGCTCTGTGTTGTCATTCCGACATTCGGACACCCGACGCTTTTGGTGGAGAGCGTCACGTCGGTATTAAATCAGGCTACAGATTTTCCTTTTGTTGTTCTTGTTGTCTCCGACGCGTGTCCATATGAGCGCACTCGAGATGTGATGCGCACCTTAGCGCACAGCGACGCGCGCGTGTTTTTCCTCGACAGCATTCAAAATGGCGGTGTCGCCCACAGTCGCAATAAAGGTGTGGACGCTGCGCTGGCGCTGTGGCCGCAGTTGGACAGTATATTGTTCCTAGATTCCGATGACCGCTTAGATGACGGCTGTTTGCAGAATTTCCAAGACGCATTGGACGCGGCGCGCCGGTCCCCGCAACACAATGAGCGTGCGCGGATTGGCTGGGTTTACACAAACCCTTATCAATTCGGTGGCGTTCATGGGTTTATGTCCAAAGTAGAATCTTATTCTGTTTTATGGCATATGCTCGCGAATATAAACTCTGTAACATCCCTTATCGATGCGGATCTTTTCCGTGCAGGACATCGATTTGATTTGACGATGACGGCTGGTAGCGAAGACTGGGATTTCTGGTTGGGTGCTGTGGAGTTGGGTTATCAGGGGCGCTTCATCACGGGGCCGACGTTCGCGTACCGGCGCCGGCCGGAAAGCACGGTGACGGGCGCGATGCGGCGAGGCGGAGAAATCGCAGCTTACATTCGTCAAAAGCGCCCGCGCCTGTTTAAGAACCAAGCGATCTTGCATCGCGAGCATCACGAGAACCCACGCTACGCGTCCATGTCCTTGCGCTCCGACACCGTGTGCGTGTGGACGGATCCGACGCGCCGCAACGGCCGCGAGGTCGACCTGCGAGAGATGATCCGCTCATTGCAGGCGGCGCAGGACAATCATCTGATCTTTGCGCCGCGCTATGTGATCAGCACGCAAGACGCCGCCGTGTTGGGGCGCATTGAGGCCGCCGGCGTCTTGTCGTCCGTACTGTGGTTGAGTGAGCGCCTAGCGGATAAGCATGGCGTGGTCGGCTGGGCCGTGAGCGCGGCGTCGGTCGAACGCGCCGAGGCGCGGGCGGGGATCGACCTGCGCTTCGACACGCCGGTGAAGGGGCTTGGGGCCTTTTCCCACTGTGCGGCGGTCTTCGCTGCGGGTCGCATGGTGTTGGAGCGCAAGCGCCCAGGCGACATCGCCAACATCCACATTGTGTTGCGTGGGCGTGACGAGGGACCGGACGCCGCGCGCGCGCCCATTGGCGGAGACGCGTTGCTCCAACGGCTGCATCATGCCGTGGAAGTCGGGGGCGGCGAAATTCGCCGCCAGCGCTATCGGCGTGACACCGCCGTTTGGGTGCCGAAACAGACGAGCGCGGCCGAACTGGTCGATCGCCTCGCGGGCGTGAAGCGCATGTTTCCGGGAATGAATCAGGGGCGCACGATCACGATCGTTATGCCGCCTGCTCCCAGCCGAACGGATATCGACCATGTGGGGGATGTCGCGCGCGCCTTGCGCGGCGATGGCGGGTATCAAGTGCGCATAGGGGTGTTCTTCAACGGTCGCTTTGAGGCGGAGTGGATGAGCGACGACAGGCCAGGCGAGATTGTGTTGTTGCCCCGCGACACGTTCGAGCCCAGCGGCCGCGCGCGATGGCATTATCTGGGCGCGGCCTTGTCGGAGTGGATGATTAAAGGTGACCGCTCGGAGTTTCTTGGCCTCATGGGCGACAGCGACGCCGTGGTGTCTTGGGCCATGCCGGAGACTGTGGCGGCCTTCGGCAGCCTCAAACTGCGCGGTGTCGCCGGACTGTCGGCATTACCGGCTTACGTCATACGGGGCGCGCCCGACGCCGCGTCATGGGCGAAGGGAGCAACGCTCGCTTATGAACATGCCTGCGCACGCATTCTCGTAGGTTCGGAGAAAGACCGAAGCCAGCTCGCCGCGCTTGGCGTCCCGCCGAGTAAAGTCGCGGTCTTTCCTTATCTGAATTACCAACGCCACAGTCGCGACGCCGTCGTGGAGGAGCAGTTGCGCGCTGCATGGGATCCCCAAGCGGCTGCGGCACGCTTGTCCGCGCTGGCGGAGGCCGCCATTGAGGAGCTTGCGCCATGATTGACGCCGCCGCCGGCGACCGGCGCCCCGCCGCGCATGCGGACAGGACAGAAGAGACCGGAGCCCTCGAACAGCCGCCCCTTGGCCCCATTGTGTGCGGACCCGACGCGTTGGCCGCCTTGTTGCGCGAACCGTTGGTTGCGTGTGTCGATGACTCGGTCCCGGCATCCGTGATTGAGCGGCTCTCGGTCTTGCGTACGCCGGTGATCCGCGTCGCGGTCGCGCCAGATCACGGCTTACAGCTTTTGGGCGCGGCCGACGCCGTGGAGGACGTCGCCATCGCGGTGCGGCTGCGCCCGAGCGCCGTTATCGTCGCGCCGGCGCATCCCAGCCCGATGGAGGGGGCGTTGCGGGCCCAGCTCGCCGTCGGCGTGTGGGGAGAGGGCGCGACGCCGCCGGACGTGCGGATCTGTCCGTTGGATGGGTTCACGGACGCCGTGGCTGAGGCCATGCGGGATCTGCTCGACCACCGCGCGCGCTTGACGGGGATGTTGGCCCAGGAAATCAACGCGTTGCGCCTTGAATACGAGCACGTCAACCAGTGCTTGCTGGGTTTGCAGCGCAGCGCTCAGAGTGAACGCCGGCCCGTTGGCGGCGTCTCTACGATTGTATCGCGGCCGGCCGCCCATGACATGGCGGCGCTGGGGCCGAGCGGCGGCGACGACGGCTACATGCTCGCACAGCCCATCAATCGCTCTGCGGGCGGTTTGGCCGGTCTTGATCTTTATGTCGATGTCACCGATGGCCGGGCCAAGGGCGATCTCGTGTTTGACCTGATCAGCCATGATCGCCGCAAGGCTCTCGCGTCCTGGTCCATGCCGTATCCCGACCGGACGGGATGGATATTTCTGCCGCTTGAGGAAGTGTTGAGCGCGCACGACGTGTTTTTGAGCCTCACCGCCCAATGGCGCCACATCGCCGGCGCGCCGCCGCGGCTGGTGGCCCGACGCCACCAGGCCTTCTTTGACGGACATGTGACGGAAAACGGCCAGGTCTTAGCCGACACGCATCTCACCCACCGCGTCTGGACCGGAGCCGCCGGCTCTAAGACGCAGTTCAGTCCAGATCCCACGGCGCCGATTCCGTTTGCGCAGCATTCGTTTCTCACCTGCGCGCGTCGGGCCGCCGCGATGGCGAAAATGATCTCGTATCGTCGCGCGTTTGACGCGGTGAAGCTTGAGCCTGATGACGACGGCGTGCGTGTGACGGGGAAGCTGCAAGAGCTGTTTGGCGTGTGCTTGCCCAGCGCCGTGGCCGCTGGATCGACTGCGTTTGCTTCAAGCGTCGGGGTCACGCTGGTCGTCCATGCTGCGCCGAGCGCGCCTTTCCGGTTCCGCATCCGCGTGTCCGAGGGCTTGCCGCAATGGTCCCGCGGGGGCCCTGATCGGATCCGTATCGAGAACGAGTTAGCGGCGTCTGATTGGATGGTGGTGCGCGCCGCCGGCGATTACGCCGCGTCTGTGGAGCTCGCCTCGGACGCCTCTCAGGCGGATTCCGGCGACGCCGATTGGGCGTGCACCATCGATGTCCTGGCCTTGGATGGCGATGAGGACGAGTGGATCGATGTGGATTTCTCCATTCTGTCGCCGCGGGCGGCGTGGAATGCGCCGGCGGCCCGGATCGAATGGGCGCACGTGAACCGATTGCCGACCCCGGCTGACCCCCATGAGGACGCCGCGAAGACGCTGTTCAGCCGGCGCGAACGCCATCGCGCGATGATCGAGCAAGGCGTCTTGCGCCGTCCGCTCGCGTCGCTGCTGTGTCCGATTCATCGGGTTGAGGATGTGCCACGTCTGATGGCGACCGTGAACCAGCAGCTTTATGACGCGCTGGAAGCCGTGATCATTATGAACAGCGATGCGCTTGATGAAGAGATGTTTGAGCGCCTTGCGTCGCCGGGGCGCCGCTACGCCATTGTGCGCGCTCCCCAGGACGAGCTCCTGGGGGCCGCGCTGAACCGTGGCGCAGCGCAGGCAAGGGGGGAGGTGTTGCTCAAGATCGACGCCGATGATCTCTACTTTCCAAATTATGTCGGCGATATGTGTGCGCAATTAGCGCTCTCGGGCGCAGACATCGCCGGTAAACGCGCCGGTTTTGTTTATATTGAGGAGACCGACGAGATTTTTCTACGCTTGGCGCGCTATGAAAACAGGTTTTCTGACCAGACATTTGGGGGAACAATGACGTTCCATAGGAGTGTTTGGGAAGAGACAAAATTCCGGGAGACAACGCAGCACGGAACCGACTTGGCGTTTTTTCAGGACTGTCTGACTCAAGGTCGTTCTGTCTACGCTGCGGATCGGTTTAATTACGTCTATATTCGTTATCAAAAACCCGGTCACCACACATGGGCGGCGGAACGCGACGCCGTACTCGGGCCTGACCCCCTGTTCGCCGGCCGGTGGCCTGATCGCGGCGTGGCGGTGCGGTGACGGCAAGGCACTGACGTGCGCAGGGGGTCGCCGATCCCCGGATGCGCGCGTCGCGCCGTCGCCCTCACGCCATCCTTGCCGTTGCTTTCACGTCATGGCCGCTGACGCGCGTCGCTGCCGCCTCAATGAAGCGCGATAGGCGTCAACGGAAACAGACATGGGTGCGAACGGATATGTCCATAATAATTTGTCCGGCTTTGGCGTATTTGGGTAGTCGAATTCAGTTGGGTACACGGTTTGTGACGGTTTTCGCGTGATCATGCTAGATTTTATGTAAGACAACTCGAGGGTTTGAGGGATCAATAAATTATCGACGACTCGGAATTTATCAGGCCCATCGTGATTGTTCGCATGAACATGAAAGAGGGTGAAATATTCATTTATCACAGAAAAGGCCGTGATAAACGCGGTGCGGAAGTTTGTGTCCGCTAGGTTATGTAAGAAGTGGATTTCCATCACAATTTGTTCAAAGCGCTGTAGCGTGTCTGTGTTGATGTTCGAAAAGACATCGTACTCTGCACCTTCGACATCGATTTTAAGAATGATGTCCGTGGCATCGATATTGTTCTCGCGAACCTGGTCGTCGATAGTCGCGACTGGAATGCTCGGGTCGCGTCGACCGGCTACGCCTTCCTTCTTAAAGCGCATATTGATGTGCGGCGCGGTGACGCCGCCGATTGTGTGATCGTACATAAAGACGCGATGGCCCCTCTCCGCCATCTCACGATCGAATCCGTATCTTGCTCCAATACCATAACTTAACACAGGCTGCGGTGGCCGCAGAGTATTCGCCAACACGTAACCGCCATCGCCTCGCTCACCAATTCGGATTTTGTTGAGGTTGATATCCCATGGAGTGAGAAGCGATATGGCGTCAAACACTATGGGCATAGTTCAATATCTTTCCGGTATTATAAGGAGCGCGAATCAGTATGGTGACTCCGTGTGCGAGGACCTGGCAAGCGGCGCGTGTTTACGTTTCTCGCACGCGGCGCTGTCATCAATGGCCGCTGACTGATCGGCGGATCCCTCGGCGTCTGGGCCAGCGCCGCGCGAGGGGACGGTCATGGCGTCACCGCCTTAAGCAAGCCGGAAAACAGAGCGCCGATCCGGTCCGGGTGATGGTCTCGCGCGCGATTAAACACGGCCGTGCGCAGCGCCAGCGCCTCATCGGCCGTCATCGCGGCTGCAGCCTCCATAGCGTCGAGGATCGCCGACGGCGCATCAGGATCATACAACAAGCCGTGGGCCTCCCGAGGCAATGTCTCACAAAACCCGGGCGTGCGCGGCGCGATCATTGGTACGCCGAACGCCATGGCGCACAACAACGCCCCTGATGTGAGCGTGCGCTCATACGGCGCCACTAACGCCGTCGCTGCGCGCATCACGTCGGGCACGGCCGCGTCCTCGATCCGACCCTCACGCCACGTAATCGCTTCACCCGCATCGACCAGAGCCCGCACCTCTTTCGCGTAAGCGTCCTGCGCCGCCGCCCCAACAATCCGCACAGGCGCAGGGAGGCGGCGCCCGAACGCCCTTAAGAAGGGCGCAATGCCCTTGTACGGACGCACTTGGCCAAAAATCAGGAAGTTTGGCGAGGCCGGCGTGTCCGAGAGCCTGTGTTGCGACTGCTCTTCCGGTTCATAAACCCCCAGATAAGACGGATGGGGCGCATAAAAAATTTTCGACAGGTCAAGGTCGACTTGGCTCTGCAACACCGACAGCGCGTCCATCGTGTGGACTAAGATGCGGCGACTGAGCCGCGACAGGCAACGGCGTATGTCGATGAAGTGCTCGACATGGTGCAACTCATGCGGCAGCCGGTTGTGAATCGTCCACAGGATCACCCCGCCCTCGTGATCGAAGTCTTCCAAGCCGCGACGGTAGCTCTCACTAATGACACTGGCCTCGACACTGGTTTTAGCGCGGCGCAAAATGTCTTCCTCCCAATGAACGTGTAATAGACATGGGCGTGACGCTTTCAGGTGATCAATCGCATCAAACACAGTTCCCATGACAGGGGCGTACCCCGAACCGTCCCGGTAAAGGAGACGGTGGTAAGGGTTGTCATGGTACATGGTGTGATTAATGACGTCCACAGTCTCACCTCGGCACCGTCTCGGCGGCCGCCGCTGATTGCTGTCGAGCGTCTGGTCGCATAATCGCGGGACATGGAAATATTCGCTTGTCGAGCGGGAATGGCATCACAGCGGGTTCGCCATGCTTCAGGGTTTTGTGCCAATTCAAATAAGCGGCTTGATAATCACGCCGCGGTTTCGTGAACCCTGTTCGCGTTATGCCAAAGTCGTGCGAGGCGGTCAGCGACGCGGAATGCGCGCGGCCAAACATCAGCGGCCAATGCAGACGAATCACAGCCGCAGGGCCGAACACACACGCCATTCGACGAATGTATTCCATGTCCGCTTCAATACGCACGCTGTCGAACAACCCTAAGCGTTGGAGCGCACGTTCACGGCGGAACACAATAGAAATACAGCATACATGCGAAATCTGACCGCCAGCCTTGATGACCATATCGCCAGCGGTCGTCATTCGCAGCCAATCTGTGGTCAAACCAACAATATCGGAACGTTTCTCCAAAAGGCCGATGCTTTTCGCCAGCCGGTCAGGATGAGACCAATCATCGGAATCTTGGAGAGCGATGTATTTTCCGCGCGCTTGCAGAATGCCCATATTTTTGGAGACATACGTCCCGTCATTTGTCGATTTGATAATCACGCGCACGCGGGGGTCGCGCGCCCCGTAGTCGCGCAGAATCTGCGGTGTGTCGTCGGAGCTGCCGTCATCGACCACGATCAATTCAAGATTTTCATAGCTTTGACTGAGAATTGAATCAAGAGACGTGCGGATGTACTTTGAGGAATTGTAGGCGGTCATCACCACCGATACTAATGGCCCTCCAAACTGCGGCGGATATCCGGTGACGTCGCCGGCGAGCGGCGCGCCGCGTCCCTCCACACGGTCAAAGATCGGACTCGCGCCGGATCGCAGGCCGACGGCGCGCACGCCTAAGCGGGCGAAGAGGGGGTTTAGCGCGTCAAAGGCGCGATCGTGATCGCCGGCCTGAGCGTGGACGGCGTAATGGAGGAGCGGCGTCTCCCGCTCAAGGACAGGATCAGTTTGGCGGGCGTTCAACCGCGTCACGGCCGCGGCGGCGGCGCGCGCGTCGCCCAATTCATAATGGGCGGCTGCGACAAGAAACACGAGCATGGGATCGGGCGCATCGCCGGCCAAGGCGGGCGTCGCCCGCTCAAGAACGTCACGAAAGCGCCCCGCGAAGAAAAGATTGCGCACTGTTTCACGAACAATCTCCGGATGATCTAAGTCCGCCGCGCCCTCGAGCACGTCTTGCGCTTCGTGCGCGCGATCAAGGGCGCGCAGCGCCTTGACTTGAGCGATGACGGCGCTCGGATTGGGGCCGATGAGCTGCGTCAGTCGCGTGGCGTCGGTCAACACCGTTTCGGGATCATGCGTTTTTTCCGCCACGCGCAGCCGCTCGCGACGCGCGCCTTCATGGTCAGGGACGCGCACGACAAGCTCGTCCAAGATGGCGCGAGCCTCTGTGTATCGCTCCAAGCAGGCGAAAGCGCGCGCTAAGTCCAAGCGCGCCTGATCATCCTCAGGGCGGGCGATCAAGTGTCGGCTTCGGTTGGAAATCACCCCGCCGGCGGCGTCGTTCAACCGATCCGGCTTGTGTTCCGGCTTCCGGGTCAGCACCTCGCGTTCAACGCGCATCAGCCGTTCGAGAAGCCAGATCCGCCGCCCCTCGCGCGCGAGCAAGTCGGTGTACAAATCCGACGCTCGTTCAAAGTGCTTGCGGCGGCGCGCCGTTTCCGCGCCCCATTTCAGCACCTCCGCCGTATTCTGCGTTTGATGTCGGGCATGATCGAAAAACGCCCAACAATCCCGACCAAAGAAGTCGAGGCTGCGCGCAATCGCGAAACACACTTCGCCTGTGTCGCACTCGCTCGGATCCGCCTCCGCAAGCACTGGCAACGCGAAAGCCCGCTCTTGAGGCGTTTCAAGATGGGCCAGCCACTGGCGCAGCGTCGGCTGAAAGGGCTGCCCCATGGCCTCCACGGCGCGCATGATCCGGCCAGCTTTCGCATGGGATGTCGCTGACCGCGCCATGGAGCGCAGGGTCGCCGGGCTGGGCGCCGGCGACAGGCGCGCGGCGGTGAGAAACTCTGCGCGCGCCTTTGGGGGCGCGCCGGCCGCAGCCAATCCGTCGAGGAAAAACCTCAACGTCGTGAGCGTAAGCGCGCCGAGCTTGCGCGCTGCAGGACCGAGGGGGGCGCCGGCGCGCGCGGTCGCGATGAGCGCGCGGGCCCGACGGCGAAGCCGCGCCGGAACAGGGGAATCACTGGGTAAACCCACATCCTCCGCCAAGAGCTTGACGCCTTCAGACCACACACAGCCGGCCTGTTCGGCCGTGCGAAACGCCGCGCGTGCGCCGTCATAGTCACCGGCCAACCAGGCGAGGCGCCCTTCCAGCGTGTGAACAGACGCAGACCCGCCGAACGCCGAGGCCCGCTCTAGCCACGCGCGCGCCATCGCCATCGCGCCCCACGCGCAAGCGAGCTCCGCGAACGCCACACTGAGACGGACATCATGGGGCGCAGCCTCGGCGAGGTGTTGGGCGTCAGACAAACGCCCCTTGCTCATCAGCCACACAAAGCGCTCCCAACGAACCGCGGCCTCGCGTGCGTGACGGCGTATGTCGACGCCAAGAGTGGACGTGAACACACGGTTGTGCACCCGCGCCTGGGCCTGGAACACCCGCGCCGTCGCTACGCCTGCGCGATCAGTTCGATCAGTTCGATTAGGGCGATCAGGGGCGCGAGGCGGAAAGCGCACAGATATCCGCTCGCGGCCATCGCCCGCGATTGGCCCGCGCTCCAAGATCGCGCCGGGCGTCCACTGCGCGCCGTCGGCTGTGCGCTCGAAAAACGCCCACGCGCACGGCGCGGCGGACAGGACTGAAAACACCGCCCCATCACTCCCCGCCAAGTCGATCCGCACCGCGCGCGGCTCCTGGGAGGGCGCGTTCAGAACGCGCGCCGCCTCTTGGCTGTTCACGAATGCGCCGGGATTCTTCGCCTCCAGGACGGCGCGCACCTCCTCCAAGCCCAACAGCGTCGTCACCACGCGTTGCGGCGTTGGAGCGTCCAGCACCGCGCGTTGATCGAAGAACCGCGCGAGGAACCGCGCGGCTTCGCGCAGTTGGTGCTGGGTGAGCGCTTGGTGGGCGTAAGGGTGCGACTCAAGAATCGTATCGATGACCTTGAAAAACTCGGCCGCTGATGCGAAGCGCTCAACAGAAGCGCGAAAACCTGCTTCAATGATTCGTGTTAAATCATCATTCGCATTTGGCCGGCGCCCAAGGAACGTCAAGAAAAACGCAGCGGCGTCACGCTCGTCCAGCGTGGATGGGCGAACGCCTTGGACGTCGTCTGCCTCTGTCCTGATTATTAAATCGGTTCGCGATTGTGCTGTCATTGTACGTGTAATCGTCGTCGAGCCGGCCATTGCGCATCAGTGTGGCGGGCGTCACATCGCGTTTATGCGTGTGCGGTCGGCCTCAGCCCCCCAACCCCCGCAGCCCGTGACGGCGGCGCGCGCCGCTCATCACGCTATCACCGGATGCCAGGTCTTCACGAACAAATCACGCGCGCTCCACAGAGGGGCGTGCATCGCCGGGCGAATGACACGCAGCGGGGAGGGGCCGCCGCGCCGCCTGCTGCGGATCACCGGCCAGGAATGTCGCCGCCGGGCCGCCGTCGGTGCGGCGTTGTGGTGTGATCTGTGCGGATGCGTGCGTTCGCGGCGAGCGCGCGCCCTGAGGTGAGCCGTCTGAGGTGAGCCGTCTGAGGTGAGCCGTCTGAGGTGAGCCGTCGGCGCAGGCGGGCGCTGTGGCTTTCC
>CAZMSO010000040.1:10957-25955 GCA_964568975.1 uncultured Caulobacterales bacterium
CTGAGGTGAGCCGTCTGAGGTGAGCCGTCGGCGCAGGCGGGCGCTGTGGCTTTCCAGAGCACGGCGTGCAGCGTAGCATAGCGACCTCGGCGGCGGCTGCGATCGCAACGATCGCCTCGCGTGATCACCGGACGCGTTCGCAGCCCGTCACCCCGCCCTTGGGCCCGTGTCGCCCGCCATCATCAGTGGTGAGGAAAATTGATGAAGGGCATTTGCGTGCGGCGCACGGACCGACTTGGCGCCCGATTGTGCCCTATCCTGAATGGGTATTTCATGTCGGTGCGTTACAGCGTGCCGTTTGTCTTCAGTTGGCCTGGAAATTCCGGCATGGAGCAGGCTGAGGCGATTTTCAAGAAGGATTTTGTCACGAAGCACGCCCGCGAACACATCCCGCTTCACGAGACGCCGCGCGTTGAAATGAGCCAAGACCGGATCAACAATACAGTGGTGTCGTACGCGCCGAGTGATTTCTTCGGTTGTACAGAATTTGCGCGTGTTGTCCATCCATTTGGTGTTCATATCGCAAAAGGTGATGGCGTTGGCCTCATCGCACATCTTGTATCCCAAGCATTTTTTCACACCGCGTTGCGCGACGATTTGAAGGCACTCATCGAGAGACTCAGCAGTCAATGTGACGGTGCGTACACCTCGATCCATTTTCGCCGCGGGGATTTAGCGGATTTCTTTTTGGAGGAGGGGAATGAGCGGGAGTTGTTTCTTCGGTTCGTCCCGGAAACGGTTCTCGATCATGTCAAATCAAAGGCTGTATTGGTCTTTACAGACGAACGCGATGTCCTCACGGATAGAGTTCAGGCCAATTTTTTCACCGATGTGGTTGCAACGGCTTTGGGCGGGTTGACGCCGGTGCAAGTCGCGTTTGTGGAATCCTTGATGCTGAGTTTTGGCGGCGCCATGGTCACGGGCAAGTCTGGGTTTGCAAGCTTCTCAACTCTATTGTCCGGGGTTCCGTCCGAGCACCCTGTATTTGTGATGGGGGGCGTCGCATACGCGAAAGATATGCTCGACAAGCGTGATCATTACATTGAGCGCATTCCCGACGCTCTCATTGTTCAGTCGCTGCTGTGGGGTGTGAAGGAATTGTCGAAGCAGGGCCATGGCGATGTTGCGATCGAGATGTGCGAAGCCTTGAAAACTCAACCACATCAGCCTGGCGATGTGTACGAAGCGTGGGGCCACGCGCACATGCTTCGGTCAGAGTTTGCGGAGGCGAAGGCGATGTTTTTGCGTGCGCGCGAGTTTGATGATCGTCTCTCGTGTTTGTCAGCGCTGGCGCGCGCCCACCGGCGGTTGCATGAGGCGGCGGCGTTGAATGCTGTGCTTGACGAGATTGAACGCAAATTCCCCGATGAAACCTTGGCCCAAACCACGCTGGCGCAGCTGCGGGCCTAGCGCCGCCAGTGACGGCCGGCGGCGTCACCGCGCCAGATGGGCGGTGCGCTGGTTCAGGTGTTCGATCAAGATCGCTTGTATCTCAACGGTTTCGACGAGGCGCTGGATCCACTCGCCCGTCGAGAGGCCAAGGCGCTGATCAAACCGTTTTTCATTCGGCATGGACGACAAATGGCGTTTTTCTTTCCAGTGTCGGGCGTATCCGTCGAGCGTCAAAGGGTCATGGGCCGTGCCCAGGCGTTTGGCGAATTGACGCATCGGCGTGTGCACGCGCGAGGCGGATTGGGGTTGGCCTGATTGGGGTTGGCCTGATTGGGGTTGGCCTGATTGGGGTTGGCGCGGAACAAGCCCTTTGGCGTCCCACTTGGCGCGATCAATGGCGGCGTCCAGCGCTTGATCAAAGACGTAACAAGACAACAGCGCGTTGTCGTCATAGACGTTGTTGGCGTTGATGGTGCCATTGCCTTTGGCGCCGCCGACGGGATCACCCACGACGAGCGCGTTGTCCGTTCGAATAACCGCGGGATCGTTGGTGATCCGCAACCGCGGTCCGCCGATGCGGATTTCATCAAACTCAGTGCCTTGACGCGTGACGGATAAAAATTTGGTCGCGCTGGTGCGGGCGTCGTTCATGAAGTCCATGCGAAAGTCGGTCGCAGTGCTCAAGATGCGTGTGATCTTCTCATCCACGGCCGCGTTCGGGGATTCATACGCCAAGATCGAAATCGCGGACCGCACGTGAATGTTCCCAAGCGACGGCGCGCTGTTAACGCCAACGGCGCCGTCCACCCGCAGGTCGCCGCCGCCAATGTGCACACGCGTTTGCGGCGCGGCGACGCCAAGGCCGATATGGGCGTTCTGGTCCACCACAAAACCATCGTGGAACGTCGCCCCGTCCGTCGAGACGCGACAGCGAAACTGATCATCCCCGATTAAGCCGAACTCCGCGCGCCCGCCGAAATTGTCCTGAAACAAAAACGACGCCACGCGCTCTTCCGCGGCCTTGTTGACGACGATGCGCACATCCCCCGATCCCGGCGTCACGTCGTCATGCGACACCAACAGCGCGTCGCTCTTCACAGCCAAGCGATTCGTGGGGTCCGCGACCGTGTTGACGCCGAAGCGGGGCGCGGATGCTGCGCCGAAACGTCCACCAATCGGCTGAAACGTGACACCGTCATGCACATACAAGCTCGAGGCGCTGTGGTCATGAAGGATCCAGCCCGCCCGCGGCTGCAGGAACGCCCACGCGCCGTCCTGGAAGGCGGCGATCTGACCGTCGCGGCCAACCCAGTCGCCTTGGGCCGCTTGGGCGACGTGATAGCGGTCGCCCTCATTCGGTGATGCAGGGGCGACGCCGACATCCATCGCCAGCACAGACAAGTGGACCACGGCGTCGAGGCGGCGCAGGGCTTCGTTGTGGGTGACGTGTTTTTGCGCCTGAGCGGGCGCCAAGTACGGCATATTGAGGTTGGTGGTCGTTTCCATAAGCGGCTCCCCGGGGCGCGGCTGAGCGTCTTCCCATCCCTGCGAGCCGCGGGGGCGATGTCCGTGTGAGCCCAGGGGGCGACGCCTCTCAGGCTTGAGAGATCCTGCGCGCGGCTCGCGATGACACCCCCGCGATTCCGGTCGATCGGACAACGCGTTCGAGCATGTTGGAATCGCGCGATGCGCGGGACGGTCCCGCTCTCGCGACACCGCCAGATTACGTCGAACGCGATGGCGGGGGATAAGTGCGCGGCAGCGTCTGCGGAGCGGTGTGTTCAGTGTTTCACGGTCGTTGTAGAGCGGCGCAGCCGAGAGCAGGGGCGTTGGACGGGCCTGCGCGCCGCCGCCGCGACGCCGTCCTGTCACCGCCTTGTGAGGCTCACGCCAGGCGCGCCGTCACGCGCCGCCGTCTGCCTGAACCGTGTCCGAGCCCATGCCGTCGAGGCCGCGGCCGCCATGGGCGAGAAAATCGTGATATGTCGCCGCAAGGCCGTCTTCGAGAGTGACAGACGGCGCCCACCCCAACGCCTGAAGGCGCGATCCGTCCATCAACTTCCGTGGTGCGCCATCTGGTTTGCTCGTGTCTTTGGTCACGTCGCCCGTAAAGCCCACGACTTTCATAATGAGGCGCGCAAGCTCCTCAATAGTCACGTCCGCGCCTGAGCCCACATTGATGTGCTGCGCTTCAGAATACCAGTGCATCAGGAACACAAGCGCGTCGGCGCAGTCGTCGACATGCAGGAATTCACGCCGCGGCGCGCCCGTGCCCCAAATCTCCATTGACGCGGCCCCGCTGATTTTCGCGGTGTGGGCTTTGCGGATCAGGGCGGGGATTACATGCGAGCTCGCCAGGTCGTAATTGTCGCCGGGTCCAAACAAGTTTGTCGGCATAGCCGAGATGAAGTTCGCGCCGTATTGCTTTCGATAAGCCTCGCAGAGTTTTAACCCTGCGATTTTCGCGATCGCGTACCATTCATTCGTCGGCTCAAGAGGACCAGTTAACAGCGCGTCTTCGCGGATCGGCTGCTCGGCACGTTTGGGGTAAATGCATGACGAGCCCAAGAACACCAGTTTTTCAACGCCGACCGCATGACTGGCGTGAATGACGTTCGCTGCAATCATGAGGTTGTCGTAAAGAAACTCGCCCGGGTACGTGTCATTGGCCAGTATGCCGCCGACTTTGGCGGCGGGCGCAAACACCGCCTCGGGTTTGCGATCGCGCGCCCAACGCATCACTGCGTGCGGGTCGCGGAGATCCACTTCATCGCGCGTCGCCGTCAAGAGATCGCCCACGTTCTCCCGTTCTAAGCGCCGACAGAGCGCGGCGCCGACCATCCCCCGGTGGCCGGCGACCCAGACTCGCTTCCCCGTCAAGGCGTATCGGTTGTCACTCATCACGGTCCCGCCGGTTATGCTCCACCGCCACTGCGTGCAAATCCGCATGCACCATTTCACGCACTAACTCAGGAAATGACGTCGTGTGCGTCCAGTTCAGTCTGTCGCGCGCCTTGCGCGGGTCGGCCAAGAGTTGCTCCACCTCAGTTGGGCGGAAGTACCGTTCGTCAACTTCAACCAGTGTCGCACCCGTGTGTGCGTTTACGCCGACTTCACGCACGCCGTCTCCCCGCCATTCGATGGTGATGTCCACATGGCCAAAGGCTTGTTCGACAAATTCACGGACTGAGTGCATTTCGCCCGTTCCAAGGACATAGTCGTCCGGCTCGTCATGCTGGACGATGCGCCACATCCCTTCGACGTAATCGCGCGCGTGGCCCCAGTCGCGGCGGGCGTCAAGGTTGCCGAGGTAAAGGCGGTTCTGCAGCCCGAGCGCAATCGCTGCGACTGCGCGCGAAATCTTGCGTGTGACGAAGGTCTCGCCACGCAACGGACTCTCGTGATTGAAGAGAATACCGTTTGAAGCGTGAATACCGTAGGCTTCGCGGTAGTTGATTGTGATCCAATATGCGTAGAGTTTCGCGGCGGCGTAGGGACTGCGCGGGTAAAAGGGGGTGTGTTCATTCTGAGGCACCTCCCGCACTTTACCAAACAGCTCCGACGTAGATGCTTGGTAAAATCGCGTGTGCGCCTCTAGCTTCAAGAGCCGCAGAGCCTCTAATATCCGCAGCGCGCCGAGGGCGTCAGAATTCGCTGTGTATTCTGGTGTCTCGAAGCTCACATGCACATGCGACTGGGCTCCGAGATTGTAGATTTCATCGGGTTTCACCTCCTGCACCAACCTGATGAGGTTTGTCGCATCTGTTAAGTCTCCATAGTGCAAGAAAAACGTCGCGCCAGGCGTGTGCCGATCTTGGTAGAGGTGATCAATCCGCGCGGTGTTGAATGAGGATGAGCGGCGCTTGACCCCGTGCACTTCGTAATCTTTGCTCAGAAGCAGCTCGGACAGATACGCGCCATCTTGCCCGGTAACGCCAGTAATCAACGCGACTTTTCGTGCCATGCGCTTGCTTCCCGCGTGCCTGATGGTCATTCAACCACGCGCGGCGTCGGGGTGTCGCCACCGACCGCAGCGCGCCGGCCGCGCCCATCGCTCTTGTCGGCCTCCAAACGCCCCCGTCGCCGCCGAGGGCGGGGGAGACTCCCGCAGCGCCGCTCAAGCGGGCGGCCATCGGCGGAGTTGGTCATGACGCCGATTGTCTCAGATTTGAAGTGATGTCCACCATGTGATGGACGCGTCTCGGCGGCTGACGACGGGGCGTGTCTTGGCGAGGGCGAGATAAGCCGCCGTCTTCGATCGCGCGGCGGCTGCGCGACCTGCTCAGGGCGTCGCCACGCCTCCAAACCTGCCCGTACGTCGTCCACAACGCCAAAGGCAAGCCGCTGAACGCGTTCTCGCGCCTCAAGCTGGCGGTTGCCGCGGCCGCGGCTGAGGTCGGCGACTGGCGTTTCCACGATTTCCGCCGCTTGCGTCCCAGCCTGAGCACGCATCTTCAAAGCGTCGACGTGTCGCGTGAGGTGATCAGCCGTATTCTCAACCACACCCCCCAGGGCGTCACCCAAACGCACTCTGCGCTCTATGCGTATGAGGACGAAAAGCGGGCTGCGTTCGACAACGGGGCGACAACGGTCACGCAGATGGCGGCGTGATCGACCACGCGACGCCCGCCGCCAGCCCGGGCAAGGCCGCTCCGGCCCCGCGGCGCTGACAGTGGCGCTCACGCTCGTCGCGGCGTGCGCTCACCCGTTCAACACAATTGGCGGCGCCGTCATCAGGGCGATCGTGGGCCGCATCGCGCCGGTCCCGGCGGCCGGCTCAAACGTAGCCCATGCGCGATATGTGAGATTCCATCGCGCCAATACGGTTGATGTCGGAGGGGTGTGTCGACATGAATTCAAGCGGCCGCTGGCCAGACCGCTGAGTCATCATGTCCCAGAACCGCACCGCCTCGTTGGCGCGATAGTCCGCGCCCACCATGAAGTCCGTGCCGAGCCGGTCGGCCTCATACTCGTGCTTGCGCGAATACGGCAGAACAACGCCGAACGTGACGCCAGCGCCAAGAATGCCGGCGATCATCGCGCTGTTTTCAACGTCCCCCGCCTCCAGGGCGACACTTGCTAGCGCTAGCCCGCCCGCAGCGGCGACTTGTTGGGAGTAACGCTCGGCGGCGTGGCGGCCGACGACATGGCCCGCTTCATGGCCCATCACGGTAGCGATTTGATCATCATTGTCCATGATGTCGAGGATGCCGGTGTGAAAGCCGACCTTACCGCCGGGCATCACCCACGCGTTCACGGTGTCGTCTTCGAAGACCGCGAACTCCCAGTTGTTTTGCGTGAGGTTTTGCTCGGGAAAACGCGTGTCGGCGGCGCGTACGATCCGATCTCCGACACCCTCCACACGACGGCGGAGACTGGCGTCGGGGGTCTGGCGGTTTTGCTGGAGCGCTTGGCTCCAGGACTGGGACGCGAGCTGGGCGAGTTGCGCGTCCGACACCAAAAGAAACTGCCGCCGCCCAAGCGCTTCGTTCGTCACACATCCTGAGACCGCCGCGCCAGTGAACGCAACGACCGAGCCAGAGGCCAGGCCGGTGACCAATTCACGCCGCGACATTGTGACGGTCGGCTGGTCGTTTGTGTGCTCCATGGCCTTTGTCTCCCCACAGCCCCAGTGTGCTTAAACCTACGCCCGAACGCGACGCAGCAGCAAGGCGCACGAAAGCCGCTATGGCCCAGACGCGAGACGCGCCGATGAGCCGTCGCCGCCGGGCAGGCCGGGGAGAGGATCGCCACTGGAACGCGGACCGGCGTCACGCCGCATCGCTGGCCCGCCGCCAGAGCGGAAAGGGATCAGGAAGGGCGGGCGGGGTCTGGAGAGACACAGCGATGTCCTCGGGCATCAGCGCCTGATCAAGCCGCGCTTTTAGACCGATCCAATCAATCCCGGCGCCGATGAACACTATCTCTTGGCGCCGGTCGCCCCAGGGCTCTTGCCAGTGATCTTTGAGGTAAGCACGCAAGCCATCGGGATCGGGCCACCGCTCTTGCGGGACTGCCGCCCACCACGTCCCTAACGGCGTGACGCTCGACAGCG
Organism: uncultured Caulobacterales bacterium; assembly: GCA_964568975.1. Classification (GTDB taxonomy): domain Bacteria; phylum Pseudomonadota; class Alphaproteobacteria; order Caulobacterales; family Maricaulaceae; genus CAZADA01. Next base: position 18,405 of record CAZMSO010000040.1, read on the forward strand.
CGCCGGCGAGGGAAAACTCAGCGACCCAGTCCGGTCGCGTTGCAATCCAGAAATGCCCCTTGGCGCGGATCACGCCGGGCAATGGGCTGTTGAGGAGATCATGGATGGCTGTTGGGTTGAACGGGCGGCGCGCGCGATAGACAAACGACGTAACGCCATACTCTTCTGTTTCGGGAGTGTGATCGGCGTAGCCGTAGAGTTCTTTGGCCCACATCGGATGCTCGTGCGCTTTTTCGAAATCAAAAAGGCCGGTGTCGAGGATCGCATCCGCAGGAACGTCGGAGTAATTCGTTTCAATGATCCGGAAGTCTGCGTTCAGGCTCCGGATGATTTTTCGCGCGGCGTCCACCTGTTCGGGAGGCGCGTCGTCGACTTTATTCAAGATAACGATGTCGGCGAACTCGATCTGGTCCGTGAGCAGATGAACCAAAGTGCGTTCGTCCTCCTCGCCCAAGGCCTCGCCCCGATCGCGGAGGAAATCGTGGCTTGAGAAGTCTCGAAGCAGATTCACCGCGTCGACAACGGTCACCATTGTGTCGATCCGGGCGACATCCGAAAGGCTTTCGCCCCCCGCATCGCGGAAATCAAAAGTGGCCGCCACCGGTAGCGGCTCAGAGATGCCGGTCGATTCAATCAGCAAGTAATCGAAACGGCCTTCACCGGCGAGCCGTCGCACTTCCGCCAGTAAATCATCCCGCAGCGTGCAACAGATACACCCGTTTGACATCTCGACGAGGGTTTCCTCGGTCCGGCTCAATTCGCCGCCAGCGCGCACCAAATCGGCGTCGATGTTGACTTCCGACATATCGTTGACGATCACCGCCACCCGCCGCCCATCACGATTGTTCAACACGCGGTTGAGAAGGGTCGTCTTCCCAGCTCCAAGAAAACCGGAAAGAACGGTGACCGGAAGGCGGGTGTCGTCGGGAGCGGCCGCGGTCATGGGGTCTCCTGGTGCATCGGGGGTTGTATTTCTCAGCGCCAGAGAGTGTTACATTGTAACAAAAACCGCAAGCCCTCTCTCGACGCTGCGCCGCGGCGACGAGGACGCGGTCACGAGCGCTACATCCGCCTGCCGGGGGAGACGGCGTTGCAGTCCCAGGTGCAAACGAAAACGTCGTTGCGTGTGTCGCGAACCGACACGCCGGTCAGCAATCGGCGAAGGCCTCAGGAGAACCTCCACAAGCGCTCGCCCGTCAGAGATCGCGGGAATCGAGGATCGTTTCGATCTCATCCATGATGCGGTTCATCCGCGCTGCGATCGCCCGGTACGGCTCCGGGCTCGCCATATCAAGGCCTGTCGCGAGCTTGAGGTCATAAGGGTAGTCCGACCCGCCGGCGCGCAGCATGGTCATGTACTTCTCCAGCACGTCCTCGTCGCCCGCGAGGATTTTCTCCGTGTAGTACGCCGCGGCGGCGATCGATGTCGAATACTGGAATACGTAGAAGTCATAGTAGAAGTGGGGGATGTAGGCCCATTCCAGCGCATAAAGTTCTGGGATTTCAGTCACACCCTCATCAGCGCCATAATATCGCTTGACGATATCATAGTACATCTCGGTCAGACGCTCACCAGTCAAGGGTTGCCCCGCCTCCACTTCTTCATGAATGGCCAGTTCAAACTCTGCGAACTGCGTTTGGCGGAAATATGTGGCGCGCATTTGTTCCAGTGCATAGCCGAGGAAGAACAGGCGCTCGTCATCAGTTTCGGCGTTGCGGACCATCATTTCTTGCGCAAGCATTTCATTCGTGATGGCGGCTGTTTCGGCGACGAAGATGGAGTAGCGGGCCGTTTCAAAGGGCTGGGCCTCGTTGGAGAGCATCGTATGCAGCGCGTGTCCCCATTCGTGGGCGAAGGTCGAGACACTCTCATACGTGTCTTGATGGTTTAAGAGCACGAAGGGATTCGCGTCATAGACCCAACCTGACATGTACGCGCCGGAGCGTTTACCGTCGCTTGGATAGACATGCACCCAGCTTTGATTGTAAATCGCATCCGTCAGTTTTTCACCATACTCAGCGCCTAACGGCTCAGTCGCCGCCACCGTAATTTCGGCCGCACGCTCAAGGCTAAATTCTTCGTCCGTCGTCACGAGGTCGGGGTAAATGTCGTGATAAGCGATGTGATCGACGCCCATCATGCGCTCACGCAACTTCATATAGCGATGCAGCGTCGGCAGCGCGGCGTTCACCTCCTGCACCAGCGTGCGATAGACGGCTTCCGGCAGGTTATCATCCGATAAGGCCGCCTGTAGCGCGTTGTCGTAACCCCGCTCGCGGGCGTCGAACACTTGGCCTTGCACGTGAGTGTTAAGCGTTTCACCCAATGTGCTTTCAAACTGGTCGAAGGCGCTGTAAAACGCTTCAAACACGGCGATGCGATCATCGCGGCTCGGCGCCGTGCGGCCTTGCACGTAGCCTTGCGAGTTCAGCCGCACCGCATCGCCGGTGCTCAACGTGATCGTCGGCCAGGGGATGTCGGAATTCATCAGCTGGGAGTACACGCGCTGCGCCCCCGAGAGCGGCAGCGCCGCCCCCGCCAACAAGCGCTCCCCGCGGGCGTCAAGGGTGTGGCGCGCCCGGCGCAAGGTGTCGCGCAAGTCGACGGCGTGCTTTTCCAGCCGCGGCTCTTCAGCAATGTAGGCTTCAATAACGTCCTCGCCGAGCTCCTGGACCGCCGGACTGATCCAGGAGACGGCCTGAGCAAATGTGCTGAACATGTGCTGCGCAGCGCCGCGGCGGCCGAGGGCTTCGGCGTCACGCAAGTCCTCGTCCGCTTTCAAAGACGTGTAGGTGTAGACGCGGTAAGCATTGAGCGACAAGTCCGACACCGCGTCATAGGTGTCGGCGACCGTCGCCGCGCTGTCCCCAAAGGTGTCGCGCCGCGCCTGGATGTCGTCCAAACCCGCGAGCACCGCCTCGCGCGCGGCGCCCCAGTCATCAACCGAGGCGTAAAGCCCCGAAAGCTCCCATTCGGTCGCGATCTGGGCGGGCGCGGCGTCCATGGCGGCGTCGTCGGCCAATGAACGCGGCGTCGTCGCCTGGCCCCACGCCGCCATGGGGAGAGCGAAAGCGAGCACGCACGATGTCGCCAACCAGCGTCTTGCACATCCCATAACGTGTCTCCTTTTGCACGCAGCGCTCCTCCGGCGCTCACCGACGTCGCCTCATGCTAGCCGTCAAAAACGGCGGCCCGCCAGTCAGCGCGCGCGCGGGCGCTTGGCGCGAACGCCGCTAAAACTCAGGCCAGGCGTGGCGAAGCGCGCGTTCGATCTCGTGAAATTAATTTTCAGCAATCGACGAAGTTCGGATGTTGAGCTTCGATCTGTTCGCGGAGCGTCAGGCGAAGGCCGCCGGCGTCGCGCGCCACCACGCCCTTGCAGCAATTGTAAAACCCGAACTTCACGCCGTGATGGTCCTCAAGGACCTTGCGCGGGATGTCCGGCCCAAGAAGACGCGCGAACTGCTTGCCCTCTTCAGAGTTGGGGTCGAGGGTAAGCATGGCGCGTTCGCCGGCGTCCTCAAGTTTCGCCACAAGCGCGTCCACATGGCCCATGCCAAGCGGCAAGTCGTCGCGAAAAGCGGCGATGAACGCTTGGGAAAGCTCGGCGTCCGTGGCCGCGTCGAGGGTCACGCCCTGGGCGTCCAAATGGGTGTTGATGGAGGGGTAGCTCATCAGCCTCGTCCTTAAGGTCATCGGGATGGAAGGGGAAAGAAATCAAGCGATTTGGGGGGTGGGGTCGCGAGGCCTTAGCCTATGGTCTCCATGGCGCGAGCGGAGGCCGTTCGCGCGGCTGGTGATCGCAAGAAGTCCTCATCAATCTGAAGCGTCACGTCACACCCCGCTGCGTCATTCGCCCAGCTTTCCGCGTTTTGGACATGAAAGTGCGCCGCCCAGCGCCAATACGCCGCCCAGTCGCGGGCCCGGCGGCCTGCGAACGCAATGAGGCGGTTCATCGCGTCGCAATTGTCGGGCTCCAGGTGATCGAAGGGTTGCGGCCCTCCGCGCTCCGCCTGACGGACCCAATCCGAACGCTGCAGCCAGCCAACCAGCGCAGCGCCGCACCGCTCACGCAAGAACGCCACATCCGCGGAATCTTCGACTTTGTTGCCAAACGCCGCCAAGGTGATGTCGAACTTTTCCGCGTAAGATGTGTATTGATCCCACACGCTGAGCGATTTGAGCGTCGGCTCGACCACCAAGACCGTCACGTCAAACCGCGTGAAAAGGCCGGAGGCGAATACGTCAGCGCCCGCTGTCATGTCCACGAGGATCCAGTCATCAGGCTCATCAAGAAAGTGATTGAGGATCAGCTCGACCGCGCCCGTCTTGGCGTGAAAACAACGTTGGCCCAGATCATCGTCTTGAAACCCGCCAGTTCGCAGGAATGTGAGACCGGCGCGCCGGTGCGCGAACGCCCGAAGCACTGGATCTGCGGCGTCGGCTTTAATGAGGTGAGACCCGCGCCCCGGCGGGGTCGTCTTCACCATGTGCTGTGCTGAGGCGATTCGCGGGTTCGATCCGCGCAGCATCTCTTTAAGCTCTGAGGTCGAGTTGCCGACCTCGGGCGTGTTGGCGATCGCTGCGGGCGACAGCCCCAGGCTCGTCCCCAAATGCTGGTTAATGTCGGCGTCGATCGCCACGACCTGTTGGCCTTGAGCCAACAACGCCTGTGTCATCAGGGACGCCGTCGTGGTTTTGCCGCTCCCACCTTTGCCGACAAACGCGACGCGCATGGCCATTCACCCCGATTGCGAAAATCCGCGAATTGCGGGCCGGAGTCCGCCAACGGCCCGACGAACCAGGAGCATCTGCGCGGAGAAAACTTGATACACTGTAACGAAACACCGCATACGTGGGATCGCGCAGCGTGATCAAGCGCGTTTTCAGGGGCCGCTGCGTTTGACGGCGTCCCGCCCTGTCGCCGTTGCGATTAGCGCGTCTTGCGGCGCCCGAATGCGCGCCGTAAGACGCCTTCGAGGTGTTATTTTGTAACGGCAAGGCTGGGAGCCCGCGTGACAGCGAAAACGCTTTCCCCTCTGGACGCGTCAGCACTGGGTCTGTCGTGCGCATGCCTCGTGCACTGCTTGGCGCTTCCGATCCTCAGCGCCATGTCGCCGCTCATTGGTGTATTCGCAGAACAAGAGTGGCTTCACGCCGCCTTCGTGCTCGCCGCGCTGCCCGTGTCAGGCTTCGCCATGTGGCGCAGTATCCAAAGTGCGCGCTCATGGGGCTTTGTTGCGCTGGCGCTGGTGGGCCTCGCATTGCTCGGCGCCGGGGCGTTTGTGGAATCCTTCGAAGCGCACGAGACGACGCTGACGGTCGCCGGAGCGCTGACCTTGGCCAGCGCGCATCTGTGGCGCTGGTGGCGTTCGCTCGCCGCAGCGCAGCCCGTTGAGAGTCGATAGGCCGAGGCGTTTCACGCTGACAGTCGCGCCCGCGCGTCAGCCAATCGCTGCGCCATCCTCGCGCTTGATCGCGATCACCGCCGAGCGCGGCAGCGCGCCGCCATCTGGCCAATCGCCGCCGGGATGTTGAATGCCGACAAACATTGTGAATCGGTCCGCAGACCATGTCAGGCCTGTGACCTCGCAGCCCTTCGGCCCCGTGAGGAAGCGCGCAATCTGGCCGCTCACCGGGTCGCCCACCAGCATTTGATTGTTGCCCATGCCGGCGAAATCGCCCGCGTTGCTGTCGTCGCCATCCGTTTGGATCCACACCCGCCCTTGGCGATCGAAGGCCAGACCGTCGGGCGCGTTGAACATGTTGCCGGATGTGACGTTCGGCGAGCCGGCGTAGGCGTCGCTGTGCGCGCTGGGGTTGCCGCACAACACATAAAGGTCCCAATCGAAGGTCCTCGCGCCATGGTCCTCGCCGTGCGGACGCCACCGCACAATCTGGCCGTAGTTATTGATTTCGCGCGGGTTTGGTGCGTTCACCGGGGTCGGATCGCCTCCCGCGTTCGAGCGCACGCCACGGTCGCGGTTGTTGGTGAGCGAGCAATAGACCTCAACGGCGTCGGGATTGACGGCGACCCATTCAGGCCGGTCCATCGTGGTCGCGCCCACCGCTGAGCCCGCTGCGCGCGCGAAAATCAGCATCTCCGGCGCAGTCATGCCGGTGGTCTGCGGAGTGAGCGGCAGCCATTCGCCCGTTTGGTCGTCATTAAATCGGGCGACGTGCAGCACGCCGTCGTCCAAAAGCCCCTCCGTCGGACCGCCTGGGGTGTAGCGACTGTTGGAGACGAATTTGTAGAGGAACTCGCCGCGCTCATCATCGCCCATATAAACGACGACGCGCCCATCTCGGGCCAGAACCACTTCCGCATTCTCGTGTTTGAAGCGGCCAAGCCCTGTGTGTTTCACCGGTGTGCTCTGGGGGTCTGTTGGATCGATCTCCACCACCCAGCCGACGCGGTGCGGCTCATGGGGATTGATAGCTGTGTCAAAGCGCGGATCCCATTTGTGGTAGTCATACCCCCATCCTTCCGCGTTGATCCCATACCGTTGATACCCCGCGGCGACGAGGGCCGGCGTGTTGTCCGCGGTCGGCTCGCGCGACCCGAAATAGCCGTTAAAGTTCTCTTCACACGTCAAATACGTGCCCCAGGGAGTCTTGCCGGAGCCGCAATTGTTCATGGTGCCTAAAGACCGGGTTCCGGTGGGATCCGCGGCGGTCTGCATGAGGTCGTGGCCCGCAGCCGGCCCGACAAGGCGCATCGGCGTGTTGTGCGTAATGCGACGATTGAAGGGACTGTCTCGGACGATGACCCATCCGACGTCCGTTTCGCGCACCTCAACGACCGTCACTCCCTGGAGGTTTTGAAGTTTGAGAACGTCTTGTGCATCGCCAGGCGCGCCGTCCCGCCGGTGGGGCAAATTCACGCTGCGATTGGCGTACTCATGGTTCATCACCAGCACATGGCGACCGTCGATCACAAAGGTCTCCATGCCATCCGTGTTTTCACCAAAGACTTTGTCGGAGGCCTCGACTGAACCACCCGTCTCATGATCGAAGGCGTTGTCGACGCCATCAAACAGCGGATCACCCCAGCGCACCAGCACGTCCCAGGTGTAGCCCGCCGGCACGTGCACGGCGAAATCCGTTCGCGCCGGGATTGGCGTGAAGCCAAATCGCGGCGACAGCGGGCCTTGCCGGCTCAACGAGGCGTCCGGCCCGAGCGAACAACCCGCCACGGCCGCGGCCGAACCGAAGGTCAAGACCCCGCCCAAAAAGCCGCGGCGCGAAATCGCCCGCTCTAAGACACCATCGAAGGCGGTTTGCGTTGGACGCGGGAAGTTGATTTCGTCCCACGCGTCGGCGGAGATCGACGGGCGCTTGTTCAGTTTCATAATATTCTCACAGCAAAAACCGATATTCCATGGTGCCATGGGCGTTTGACAGTCGTGTGACCCCGATTCCGACCTTTCGCCCGCGACCTGCTCCCCTGAGGATTGACCTGCCCCGACGACGTGGGCCGGGGCGTGCGTTATTGGGAGAGGCGGCCGGCCATCAATGATGGCGGCGCGATCCAGCGCGTGATTGACGCC
>CAZMSO010000041.1:0-17877 GCA_964568975.1 uncultured Caulobacterales bacterium
GTCGGTGTCGGTGTCGGCGCGGACTCCACGGCGCTGACGACGCCGTTCGTCACCACGCTCGGCAAGAAGCTGAACGGCCCCGGCTCGGTGCCGCCGTCATTGTACTGCAAACGCGCGACCACCGCAGACGCGCCGTCGGGGATGGCGTCGACCGCCCAGCTGTCGGCGTCAAAACCCACCAGAGGCACGTCGCCCAACGTCCCCGCCGGGACTGCAGCGCGGTAAAAGGCGGTGAGCGTGTCTTCAAACGCCGCGATTCCAAATTCGCCGCTCTGGATGGTCTGACCGGACTCGTTGGTCAGCACCACGTCCACCTGATAACCGCCGCCCCAGTCCGACACGATCGACGTCGCGAAGGTCACACCCCCGCCCGGCGCAGGCGTTGGTGTCGGCGCGGGCGTTGGCGTGGGCGCAGGCGTCGGCGTGGGGGCCGGCGTTGGTGTCGGCGTGGGCGTGGGGGCCGGCGTGGGCGTGGGGGCCGGCGTTGGTGTCGGCGTCGGCGTCGGCGTCGGCGCGCCCGCCACGGCGCTCAACACGCCGTCCGTCACGACGCCGTTGAGGAATGTGAAGGGTCCCGGGTCGGCGCTGTCATATTGCAAGCGCGCGACCACAGCCGAGCCGCCGGGAGGAATCGGATCCACGGCCCATGAATCGCCGTCAAAGCTGACAAGCGCCGCTTCGCCCAAGCTCCCCGCCGGACGCGCCGCGCGATAATAATTGTCCAGCACGTCGCCATCCGCGATCACACCGAACACGCCGCTGGTGATGGTCTCGCCAGACAAGTTCGTGAGCACGACGTCAATCTGGAAGCCGCTGGACCACTCATTGACGATGACCGCTTCGAAGGCCGCTTCCGAAGACGGCCCCGGCGCCGGAGTGGGCGTCGGCGTGGGCGCTGGCGTCGGCGTCGGGGTTGGGGTCGGGGTGGGCGTCGGCGTTGGCGTCGGCGCCGGAGTGGGCGTCGGTGCCGGAGTGGGCGTCGGCGCTGGGGTCGGCGTGGGCGTGGGAGTCGGCGCTGGGGTCGGGGTCGGAGTCGGGGTCGTGTCGTCCGCGACGACGAGAGCCCCCTCCACCACCGCCGCCGGCGCAAAATCTGTCTCAAGCGTCGTGGGGTCGTTGATACTAATGGTGACGCGACCGACCCGCGCCATCTCGCCCGGCGCGATCGTGTTGGAGAAGCCGATCAGATAGACCTCTCCGTCAAACCCAAGATCGCGAGCGCCGCTCCAAAACTTGCCCGGCTGGATCACCGCGTTCATGGCGAGCGCGTATTCGCCGCCGACAATCGGCGCGTTCGTCAAATTCTCGATGTAAATGTCGAGATTGCCGCCGCTGCCCCAGTTTTGCGCCAGCACGGTGTTGAATTCCACCGGTCCCGCGCCCGGCGCGGGCGTCGGCGTCGGCGCAGGAGTGGGCGTCGGGGTCGGCGTCGGCGTGACGACGGGCGTCGGGGTCGGCGCGGGAGTGGGCGTGGGCGCGCCGTCCTCGATCGCCACAATCCCGTCGACCACGGACACAGGCGTGAAACGCGCGTCCACCAAGGTGCTTGGGCCCGTCACCGTCACGCGACCAATGAGCGCGCGCGCGCCGGGAGGGATCGGCGCGTTGAAGCCCGGCACCGTGCCGAAGCCGATGACGTTCATCACGCCGTCGCCGCCTTGATCCGTCGCGCCGCGATAGTATTTCCCGGCCCCGATTTCGCCGTTCAAGAACAAGCCGTACTGGCCCGAGAGGATCGGCGCGTCCGTGTTATTCGTCAGATAAATATCAAGATTGTAGCCGCTGCCCCAGCTCACCGCCACGACCGTGTCGAACATGACGTCGGTGCTGACCGCGGCCACAGCGGCGGGCGCGCCGCCGGAGTCCGCCACCACAAACGCGTTCGGCTCGGTCGAGGCGACCGTCAAGCCCTCCGCGTCCACGGCGTCCAGCATCAGCGACGACATCTCTAGGGCCGGCGCGTCATTCACGCTGAACGCCGATTGCGGCGCGCCGAGCTTCGTTTTCGCCTGTGTGGCGGCCCGGGCCATGTCGCCGACGGGCGCAGCGAACACATCCACGCCTTCTTGAAGACCGTCCGCGAAGGTCACCGTCGCGTCCGCGCCCACCACTTGCAGGCCCGTGACTAAGTCGGCCTTTGTCGCGCCGCGCACGCCCGAGGCGCTGAAGGGGTCGAGATCGACAGCGAACTGGATGGACTCACCAAATGCGAGGCCGGCCCCGGGGAGGGTGATCACCAGCTCGCTATAGCCGTCAAACGCGTCGCCGTCTTCAAAGGCGATCGTCAAATCGAGATCCGCCGGCGCGCGCAACAGCGTAAAGCCGTCGCCCCAGCTGGCGTCGTCATCGCCCACCGGGTCGAGCACCAAAGCCCCCAACAGCGAGGCGTCCACCCGCAAGCGCACTTCCCGCAGCGCCGCACCGTCGCTGCGCACATTGGTGATCAAAAATCGGTTCGTAAACGCGCCGGCCTGCGTCGCGGGGGTCGCTGGTTGCGGCGCGCCGCCAAAGGCTTTTGTGGGGGTAGACTGTTGGGCGTCGCCGCTGGAGGCGAACGCCATAGCCGCGACTGTGCACAACAGCGCGTTGCGCACAGTCCGGCGGCCGGTCTGCGCAAAGCGCGCGCGAAAACGCGTGGTTACAGTCGTCATGATATCCCCCCAGGTGATCGTTTCGACCGATAATCAGACGCAGGTTGCAGCCGTCGCCCGTGCTGTCAATCGGGCAAAGGATGTCGTTTCCGGTGCTGTCACAGAACCTTAACGGCCACTTCCCAGACGTCCGTACGGGATGCAAGCAATGGCTGGGCTTCGCGGCATATGCAGTTGACGCGCGCATGACTTGTGAACGGGCGCAGTGATCACTTTGCGTGTAAGTGTGATCCGTCGGTCACGCTCATGAACGCAACCTTTAGTTGTCTTTTGCGGTGCAGGCGGACCCTCGCGGCTGCAATCTCTCACCACTGGCGGCTTGTGATCGCATCGACGATCGTGAGAATCAGAACGTCCGGCGGCGGCGGCGCGCGCTCTTCGGACGGCGGCCGCGAGGCGGTTCACGGAAACGACGGTGTCGTCCATGTACGAAGAAGAAACGCGAAGCGTGATCGTGCGCGTCGCGCCAGATTACAGCGAGGAGCACTCCGCCCCGGAGCGCAATCGGTTTGTGTGGGCTTACACGGTCGAGATCGAAAACCGGGGCGCTCGCCCTGTTCAGCTGATGTCGCGCTTTTGGGAGATCACCGAGGCCGACGGCCGCCGCCACGAGGTGCGCGGCGCGGGCGTTGTGGGCGAGCAGCCGGTGCTCGAGCCGGGCGAGCGTTTCCAATACAGCAGCGGCGCGCCGCTCGGCACGCCCTCCGGCATGATGCGCGGCCATTATGAAATGCGCCTCGACACCGGCGAGCGCTTCGCCGTCGCCATTCCCGCTTTTTCCCTCGACAGCCCCCATGATCCCGCGTCGCGCCGGCCGAATTGAGCCGCGGCGGCCATGAGCGACGCGCGCCCCGTTCTGATTGTGTGCGGGCTCTTGCTGCTGGCGCTGACGGTGGCGATGGGCGCGCCCATGCTGGCGGAGGCGGCCACGGGCGGAGCCGACGTCGGCCCGTTCATGATCGCCGCCGCGATGAGCGGCTTTGTCGGCGCGGTGTTGACGCTGGCCGCGCGGGGGCCGGTGGAGGCGCTGTCGGTGCGCGCGGCGTTTCTCGTCACCACCGTCTCCTGGCTCGCGCTGACGGCGTTTGCGGCGATTCCGTTCAGCGTCTCCTCCGCGAAGCTGTCTGTGACGGACGCGTTTTTCGAGGCGATGTCGGGTCTCACGACCACGGGCGCGACGGTGATGCGCGACCTTGAAACCCGCTCGCCGGGGATTTTGCTCTGGCGCGCGATCCTGCAGTGGATTGGGGGCGTGGGGATCGTGGTGACCGCGATCGCGGTGCTGCCCTTGCTGCGCGTCGGGGGCATGCAGCTGTTTCGCATGGAAAGCTCCGACACCTCGGAGAAGATGCTGCCGCGCGCGACAGAGATCGCAGGCTTCATCGGCATGATTTATTTGGGGCTGACGGGCGCGTGCGCCGTCACGTACGCCGGGCTCGGCATGAGCGGGTTTGACGCAATCGCCCATGCGATGACCACAATCGCCACGGGCGGCTTCTCCACATCAAGCCGTTCCATGGGCGCGTTCACCGACACAGGCGCGGACATGGCCGCCATTGTGTTCATGCTCGCGGGCGGCTTGCCCTTCGGGCTCTATATGCTGGCGGTGCGCGGCCAGTGGGGGCTGGCCGCGCGCGACCCCCAATCGCGGGCGTTTCTCGCGCTGGCGATCGCGCTGACGGCGATGATGACGGCTTATCTCCTCGCAGCGGGGGTGGAGACTGAGCTTGGACCGCTGCGCGCGGCGGCGTTCAACGTCGTGTCGATCCTCACCGGCACGGGCTACGCCACAGCGGATTACGCCATGTGGGGCCCGTTTGCGGCGACGTTTTTCTTTGTTCTGATGTTCATCGGCGGCTGCGCCGGTTCGACGGCGTGCGGGATCAAGATTTTTCGGTTCCAAGTGGCGATCGCCGCCCTTTTCGCTCACGCCTTGCGAATGATCCGGCCGAACGCGGTCGTGCGCGCGCGCTACGCCGGCCGCCCGCTGCCTGAAGAGACGGTGCGGTCGGTGCTGAGCTTTTTTTATGTCTATCTCACACTGTTCGCCGTGTTGGCGATGGTGCTGGCTCTGTTTGGTCTTGACAGCATCACGGCGTTGTCCGCGGCGGCGACGGCGATCTCCAACGTCGGCCCTGCGCTTGGCCCCACCGTGGGGCCCATGGGCGACTTTGCGCCCCTTCCCGACGGGGCGAAATGGGCGATGGCGGCCGGCATGCTGGTCGGGCGCTTAGAACTCTTCACTGTCCTCGTGCTGTTTACGCCGAGCTTTTGGCGCGCTTAGCGTCTCAAGCCGCGTCCAACCGCTGGCGCTGATCGGTGCGATGGGGTCGCGAGCCGGCGGGGCGTGCGTTCTTGAGACGGGGCGCAGCGTTCGGGTCTGTCGCGCAATTTGGGAGGGAAACGCGTGGCCGATGCCGGTGCAGGCTGGTTCTAGCGCTCGGCAGCCGCCGGGCCGGCGGCGACTTCATCCAATGTGAACCGGTAAAGCGCGTTGCAATACTCACAGCGCACCGCCACGCGGCCGTCCTCCTCCACCAGATCCGCAAGCTCTGAGCGCGGAAACCGCGCGAGCACGCCCTGCACTTTCGCCGCTGAACACCGGCAGTCGCTGCTGACAGTCGTGGGCGGAAACACCCGCACGCCGTTTTCGTGAAACAGCCGAAACAACACCGCCGCTGTCGAGAGATCGCGATCCACAAGCTCCTGGGGATCGAGCGTGTCAAACAAGGCGCGCGCCTCGCGCCACGCCTCCTCGGGATCACCGCGGGCGTCATCGCCCGCGATCTTCTGGAGTATCGCGCCGCCAGCCCGCCAGGCCCCGACCGACGCGCCGCCGCCCTCCCCGCCGCCGCCGTCAGCACGCTGCGCGCTGAGCATGATGCGCGTGGGCACTTGTTCAGACTGCTCGAAATACGCCTCAGCGATCTGGGCGAGGCCCGCACCCTCGATCGGAGCAAGGCTTTGATAGCGGTCAAAGTCCGGGCCCTGATCAATCGTCATCGCCAGCTGGCCGTCGCCCAGCAACGCGCGGGCGTCGTCAGCGTCGTGCGGAAGAGCGGACACGCGGTCCTGATCGACGCGCACAAACCCGCGGACGCGCCCCGGCGCCTCCGGCGTTGCGGTCGTGTAGTCGGTGACTAAGAGCGGGGCCGGCCCGTCGCCTTGGGCCTGAATGATCAGCCGCCCGTCGAATTTGAGCGAAGACCCCACCAGCACCGCCAATGTCAACGCCTGACCGAGCAAATCCGCCACGGAAGGCGGATACGCATGGGCGGAGAGGATGCGGTCCGCCACCGCGCCCAGGCGCGCGATGCGCCCGCGCACCGGCCGCTCTTCAATTTGGAAGGCGGCGACAATGTCGTCTTGACCCCCGAGGGGGTCCATCTGAATGGACCCCGCTTGACGGCTCACGCGTTTGTCACCGTATCTGCGGCCGCCTCCGCAAGAGCCCCGTCAAGGGCCTCCAACGCCTGGTCGACTTGGGCCTCGGTGATGATCAGCGGCGGCGCGAGACGCACCACATTCTCCCCGGCCACGCCGACAAGGACGCCCCGTTTGCGGGCGGCGTCGCGCACGAGACGATTGGGCGGCGTCACTTTGAGGCCGAGCAAAAGGCCCTTGCCCCGCACCTCCTCAATCACGCCGCTGTTGCGGCCCTGGGCCAAGCGGCTCAGGCCGTCCACGAAACGCGCAGACATGGCCTCGACATGCTCAAGAAAGCCCGGCGCGGTGAGTTCGTCCCACACCGCCGCCCCGACCGCCATGGCGAGCGCGTTGCCGCCATACGTCGTGCCGTGGGTCCCCACGACCATGCCTTTGGCCGCCTCCTCCGTCGCCAAGCATGCGCCAAGCGGAAAGCCCCCGCCGACGCCCTTGGCCGCAGCCAGAATATCGGGGGCGGCGTCCTCCACCCATTGGTGGGCGAAGAGCTTGCCCGTGCGGCCCGCGCCTGACTGCACCTCGTCATAAATCAGCAGCGCGCCACGCTCGGTGCAGAGCGTGCGCAGCCCCGTCAGGCATTGCGGCGGCAGGGCGCGCACGCCGCCTTCGCCTTGCACCGGTTCCACGAGCACCGCGGCCGTGGTTTCGTCCACCGTCCGCTCCAGCGCCTCGTGATCGCCGAAAGCGAGTTGGATAAAACCCGGCAAGGACGGACCGAAACCCTCCAAATAATTCGGATTGCCGCCGGCGTTGATCGCGCCATAGGTGCGGCCGTGGAACGCGCCCGTGAAGGTGATGATGTTCACCCGCTCCGGGCGTCCATTGACGAAGTGATGCCGGCGCGCGGTCTTGAGCGCGCATTCCACCGCCTCGGCTCCGGAATTGGTGAAAAACACCCGGTCAGCGAAGGTGGACGCGCAATATTTCTCCGCCAGCGCGGCTTGGCCCGGCACATCGAACATGTTCGACAGATGCCACAGCCGCCCAGCCTGCTCCGTGAGCGCAGCGACCAGCTTCGGGTGAGCATGGCCAAGGGCGTTGACGGCGATGCCGGCGATGCAATCGAGATACGCCTCGCCGTCGGCGGTGTGGAGCACGGCGCCTTCGCCCCGAACAAATGCGAGATCCGGCGGAGCGTAAGTCTGAAACAAATGCTGACGCGACGACATGCAAGGCTCCTGACTGCGATGGGCTGGCCGTCGGCGCGCCGTCGCCGAGCTCCGCGCCCGAGCGAGGGGCCGCTACGCCTTAAGCCGCCACCCCGACCCTAGCGCGACCACGCCGGCGCCGGTCAAGGCCGCCGACAACGCCGCCACGGAGAGCGCGCCCGTCAAGATGTCGCCGTCCGACACTCCAAGAAAGCCGTAACGCAACCCATCAATCAGGTGGAAAAACGGGTTCCACGCCACCAAGGGCCGCAGACTCTCCGGCAAGCGCTCCATGGTGTAGAACGTCCCGGATAAAAAACTCATCGGCACAATGATGAAGCTGGTGATCGCCGCCAGATGGTCGAACTTCTCCGCCCAAATGCCCGCCAACAGGCCCAGCGCGGCCAACAGCACCGAGGCCGCGACGGTGTAATACGCCACCGCCCAGACATGGGTGATGGAGAGATCCGCAAACGGCGCCACCACCAGCGCGCCGGAGAGCGCCACCAACACCCCGCGGGTCACCGCGCCGCCGAGGAACGCCGCCGCCAGCTCCCCCGCCGTGAAAGGCGGCATTAAGAAATCCACCGCGTTGCCTTGCAGCTTCGAAACAATCATCGAGGATGACGTGTTGGCGAAGGCTTGGCCAATGACGCTCATCATAATGAGGCCGGGGGCGAGGAATTGGGTGTAGGGCGCGCCAAGGGCGTCGCCGCGGCCTTGGCCAATCCCAAGACTCAACACCGCCATAAAAAGCAGTGTCTGCACCGCCGGCGCGATGATGGTCTGGACGGAGACTTTGAGGAAGCGGCGCACCTCTTTGGCGTAAAGCGTCCACAAGCCGAGCCAGTTCACACGCCCGAAATCCCGCACTCGAGCGGCGTCGCCGCGCATCCTCACCTCCATCATCGCGCGCTTACCATATGGCGCCTCCAGCGGGTTCCGTCAGCCATGCAGCGCCGCCAATGCGCACGAAGACAATCGTCAGATTAAGACTTTGTTCACCATCTTGAGCTGTTAATAAAATGTGAAGAACGGGCCTACAGAATGTTGTGCCTGCCTTCACGCCACATACTGTATCTCGCGTATTGAAGGACGCAACCCCGCGGCTAGAGCCACATATAGGGGCCCGCGATAACAAGGAGACGGGGATGGCTTGGACTGACGACCGGGTCGAGATGCTAAAAAAGCTCTGGACCGAGGGCCTTTCCGCCAGTCAAATCGCAAAGCAACTTGGCGGCGTTACACGCAATGCGGTGATCGGTAAAGTCCACCGCTTGGGCTTGTCCGGCCGCGCGACGCCGTCGCGGCCGCCCCGGCGCACCGTGACGGTGTCGCGACCGCGTCCGGCGGTGCGCCCGCAACGCGCGCCCACAGCGCCGGCCGCGCCGCGTCGCCCCGCCGTGGCGGCGATTCGCCCGCCCATGAAGCCCGCGCCCTTGCCCAATGGCGAGTACGCCACGGTGTTGACGCTGTCAGATCACATCTGCCGCTGGCCGATCGGCGATCCCGGCGAGGCGGATTTTCAGTTCTGCGGCCGTCGCAGCAAGACGGGCTCGCCCTATTGCGAGGCCCATGCGCAGATGGCGTATCAGCCTGTGCGTCGCCGTCGGCGCACCGAGGAGGACGCAGACGCGGCGCTGGACGCCATCGCGGCGTCACGCAAGCTCACGTGGTGAGCCGCGCCTGCGCCGCCCGGGGGTGATGAACCGCTCCGGGCGGCGGGAGCCTCGCTTCAAAACCGCTCGGGCGCCAGACGCGCGCTGGAGCGCCGCCGCCCCGGACGCGCGACGCTCGGACGGCGTGGACCTGAGGCGGGCGGTTAGGCGTCGACGGTTGCCGGCTCCACATCAAGCGCATAGCCCGCCGAGCGCACTGTGCGGATCGGATCGGCCTCCGCGCCGTGGTTGAGCGCTTTGCGCAAGCGTCCAATGTGCACGTCCACCGTGCGCGCCTCGACATAAACGTCAGAGCCCCAGACGGCGTCGAGCAGTTGCTCGCGGGAGAACACCCGCCCGGGATGCTGCATCAAATACTCAATTAAGCGGAACTCCGTGGGCCCGAGATGGACTTCGCGCCCGCTGCGCACCACCCGGTGGGCGACGCGGTCAATGACGATGTCGCCACAGGTCACTTTGTCCTCCGCAAGGCCCGGACGGATCCGGCGCAGCACGGCGCGGATCCGCGCCGACAGCTCCTTTACGGAAAACGGTTTGACCACATAATCATCTGCGCCGGTGTCGAGGCCGCGGACCAAATCGCCTTCCTCGCCCCGCGCCGTCAGCATCACGATGGGCAGATTGCGCGTCTCAGATCGTGAGCGTAAGCGCCGGCACACCTCAAGGCCGGACACCTTCGGCAGCATCCAATCCAGCACCAGCAGATCCGGTTGCTGTTCGCCGATCATCAAAAGCGCTTCTTCACCGTCGCGCGCAATGGCCGTGCGATAGCCGTCCTTATCCAAATTGTACTGAACGAGGGTGGCGACAGCCTCCTCATCCTCGACCACCACGACGTAAGGATCCATACCCGCCTCTCTGACGTGATCCGAGACGAGGGCGAGCAAGTCCTCCGTTTACGGATGACCAGCCCTTGGCCGCGCGTCCCTACCGCGAGGGTGGTAGCGCAAATGGCGGCTCAGCGCCATCATCGCGTGAACGCCGCGCCAGCGCACGCCCAGTCGTCGCCTCGTGGGCGAGGCGCGCGACATGGGTCGCGTGATCGCCAATGCGTTCGACATTCTTCGCGACGAAGAGAAGGTGCGCACACGGACTAATTGAGCGCGGGTCCTCCATCATGTAGGTCAACAGCTCGCGGAACAGGCTGTTGTAGCGCTCATCGACTTCATCATCACGCAAATACGCCGACACCGCCCGGTCGGGATCGCGGCGCGCATAGGCGTCGAGGGCGTCTTTCAAATGCGTGACGACGAGGCGGCCCATACGGTCGACGCCGCGGGTGAAGATCGTTGGGTCTTCCTCATTCAAAGCCAGCGTGCGCTTGGCGACATTGCCCGCCAACTCGCCAATGCGCTCCAGATGAACGGAGATTTTCAGCGCCGCGATGGTTTGACGCACGTCCTCCGCGAGGGGCTGCCAAAGCGCTAACAGCCGCACCACGCCCTTCTCCAGCGCCGCCTGCATACCCGCGATCTCGCCGCGCCGCTCGATGACAGTTTGGGCGAGGCCGGTGTCGCGGCGCACGACCGCATCAAGGGCCGCGATCGTCATCGCTTCAGCCACGCCGCCCATGCGCGCGACCTGATCCGTCAACCCGTCAAGCTCGGTCTGGAACGAGCGGCCCGCCCGGGGCCGCGGCGGCGACGCGTCGTCCGTCATCCGAATTTGCCCGTCACATAAGCGCGCGTTTCCGGCCGCTGAGGTTCGCTGAAGACTTGCTCAGTCGCGCCATACTCCACCACCCGGCCAAGGTGGAAGAAGGCGGTTTTTTGAGAGATCCGCTTCGCTTGCGCCATGGAGTGGGTGATCACGATAATGCAGTAGCGCTGCTGCAACTCAAGGATCAGCTGCTCCACCCGCTCCGTGGCGCCGGGATCAAGGGCTGAGGCCGGCTCATCCATCAAGATCACTTCCGGATTGACCGCGATCGCGCGCGCAATGCACAGGCGTTGTTGCTGGCCCCCGGATAAGGCCGTCGCCGGTTGGTCGAGGCGGTCAGCCACTTCATCCCATAAGCCGACGCGGGTGAGCGTGGTTTTGACCACCGCGTCCATGTCCCGCCGCGAGCGCGCCAGGCCGTGAATGCGCACGCCGTACGCGATGTTGTCGTAAACGGATTTGGGGAATGGATTGGGCTTTTGAAACACCATCCCCACCCGCGCGCGCAACGGCACTGGATCAAGGGCGGGATCGTTCACATCCGCGCCGTCAATGATGATTTCCCCCGTCACGCGGCAGTGTTCGATGGTGTCGTTCATGCGGTTGACGCAGCGCAGAAAGGTGGACTTGCCGCACCCCGACGGCCCGATCAGCGCCGTGACCGCGCGATCATTAATCGGCAGCGTCACATCGAACAGCGCCTGTTTGTCGCCGTAAAACACGCTGACGCCGCGGGCGTCGATCTTGACGCCCGCCGGGGCGTCCACAGGCTCGGCCGCCGTCATCACCACCTCCGCTCAAACCGCCAGCGCAAAAAGACCGCGGTGAGATTGAGCGCCGTCATCACCGCCAGCAGCACCATAATCGCGCCCGCGGCGAGGGGCTCAAACGCCCGCTCGGACCGGTTCGCCCATTCGTAAATCTGCACAGGCAAGACCGTTGCAGTGCTGGTCACGCCGTCGGGCACGTCAGCCACGAAGGCCGCCATGCCGATGAGCAACAGCGGGGCGGTTTCCCCCAACGCTTGGGCCAGGCCGATGATCGCGCCCGTGAAAATGCCGGGCGCCGCCAGCGGCATCACGTGATCAAAGGCGGTCTGAAGCGGCGAGGCGCCGACGCTCAACGCGCCCTCGCGCACGGATGGCGGCACGGCCCGCAACGCCGCGCGCGTGGCGATGATCACGGTCGGCAGCGTCATCAGCGCCAGCACGAGCCCGCCGACGAGGGGAAAGCCGCGACCGAAAATGCTCGACAGACCCAAATCCCGCCCGAAGAGATTGAGGAAGACCGCCGCCCCCAACAAGCCGAACACAATTGAAGGCACCGCCGCAAGATTGTTGATGTTCACTTCAATGGCGTCCGTCAGACGGTTCTTTGGCGCAAATTCCTCCAAATACACCGCGGCCGCCACGCCGAGCGGCAAAGCCAGCACCACCGTCACCAGTATTGTCAGCACCGAACCGGCCAACGCGCCTAACAGGCCCGCAAGCTCCGGCTCGTTCGACGCTGCGGCGGTGAACAGCGAGCGGTTGATGTGGCGCTTCACCACGCCGCGATCGCGCAGGGTGAGCGCATAAGCGGCTTGCGCATCGGAGAATTTGTTGCGCGCGCGATCCGCTTCCGGCGTCAGAATCTCCACCACCCGCCACGCGTCTGGGCCGGCCGGCTCCAGGGATTGGAGCGGCACAAGCACGCGGCCCGCGACGGCGGCGGCGCCCAACCGCTCCACCTTCACCACCCCGCCATTGATGAGGATCAGCACGCTCGGCCCATCGGCCTCAAGCGCAAGAGGAGCGAGGGTCTGCACCCGCTCACGCGCGGCGTCGCGGCGCGCTGTGGCCGTAGAGAGGGTGGTTTGCGCCGCCGCCACCGCCGCAGAGGCCGCGTCCTCGCCGCCGGCGCGCAGCCGCTCCAGATCCGCCGTCGCGCGCGCCACTTGCAGATCAAGCGCCGCCGCTTGACGCGCCAAACGCGCTTTGACCCGCTCGCGCAGGCTCGCAACTCCGTTTTGCGTGGTCGCCACCGCGATCACGCCAGTCCGCGCGCTCGGAGCGGCTTCGCCCGCGCCCGCCCACAGGCGGCTGCGATAAACACGGCCCTTCAAAAACAGATCGAGGTCATCGTCCAACGGCGCGGCGAAGCGCACCGGCCCGGTTGCGTCGGCCGGCCGCGCCATGGCTTTGCGCCGCAGATCAGGCGCATTCAGGGAATGCACGAGCCGGCTGAGGTCGCGCAACGCCGCACGCCCCTCCACCTCCGGCAAGGCGGCGAACAGCGCCTCGCGCAAACGGCGGCTGTAATCCACGCGCGCCGGATCGCCGCCGGCCTCGTCCTCCACAGGAACGTCAAGGACCACATGATACGCGGTGAAGGCCGACACGCTTTGGATCGCGATGCTTGCGACGAGCACCGCTAAAGCTGCGCCCGCCACAACAATCGCGACCAGACCATACGCGCGAAACCGGGCCTCCGCCCGCCGGCGCGCGCGCAAACGGGCCTCCGCCGCCGCGCCGCCCGGGCGCGCCGACCCAGCCGCGCTATTCATAACGCTCTCGATACCGGCGCACGATCGTCAGCGCGATAATGTTGAGCGCCAGCGTCACCGCGAACAAGGTCAGCCCGATCGCAAAGGCCGACAGCGTCTTGGCGCTGTCAAACTCCTGATCGCCCGCCAGCAGATTGACGATCTGCACCGTCATCGTCGTCACCGAGGCCAAAGGGTTCACCGTGATCGCGTCCGCCAAGCCGGCGGCCATCACCACAATCATCGTCTCACCGGCGGCGCGCGACACCGCCAACAACACCGCCCCCATAATGCCGGGCAACGCCGCAGGAAGCACGACCTGCCGCACCGTCTCCGACGGCGTCGCGCCCAGGGCGTAAGAGCCATCGCGCAGCGTTTGCGGGATGGCGTTGATCACGTCGTCCGACAGCGATGAGATAAAGGGAACAATCATGATCCCCATCACCAACCCCGCCGCTAACGCCGTCTGAGCGGGCGCGTCCACGCCCGCCAACGCCGCAGCCTGGCGGATGAACGGCCCCAACGTCAGCAGCGCAAAAAATCCGTATACGACCGTTGGCACGCCCGCAAGAACCTCCAACGCCGGCTTCATCACGGCCCGGCGGCGCGGGGAGGCGTATTCGGAGAGGTAAATCGCGGCGAACAGGCCGATCGGGGCGGCCACCGCCAAGGCGATGGTGGTGATGAACATCGTTCCATAAAGCAAAGGCACGACGCCGAACGCCCCGGCCGCCCCCACTTGGTCGGCGCGAATGCTGGTTTGGGGATCCCAATCGAGACCGAAAAAAAACTCAAGCGGGCTCACGCGCATGAAAAACCGCGCGCTTTCAAAGGCGAGCGACAACACAATCCCCACCGTGGTGATCACCGCCACGGCGGAGCACAGCGCCAACGCGCCGCGCGCGACCGCCTCCACGCGCGTGCGCGCTGGAAAAGCGCGCCTCAAACGCCCGCGCGCACGGAGAAATCCCCCGAGCGCCCACGCCGCCATGGCGATCGCGACAGCCACGCTCACCGCGCGATCGACGCTGCGCAGGGCCGACGCGCCCGCTTCGCGCGCCGGCGTCACCTCCGAGGCCAAGTCCGGCGCCCCGCGAGCGATGGCGCGGGCGTCGCGCAAAAACAACTGCGTTTGCTCGCGCGAGACGCTCTCCAGCGGCTCCGTCATCACGCGCGCAGTCAGCGCGTCGACCACGGCGTCGCCAATGACGGCGTAGAGCGCCAAAAGCGCCAGCGGCCCGCCGGCGGCGCTCAGCGTCCAGTACGCGCCATGATAAACGGGCTGGGAGTGCAGGCGCGCGCCAGCGTCATGGGCCAAGCCGATCGCCGCGCGACGGCCCGCGGCGAAGGCGAACACCGCCAGCACCAACAGACACAACGCCGACAACAGCGAGACCGGCACGCCCATAATGCGCCTTTCACCCTCAAGCGCCTCCAACGTAAGCGACTGTGCTTAGGGTCGCGGTGTAACACCTTGATGACACATCATGCACGCCGCCCCGCCCCACCACGCCGTGATTCCCGCCCTGCGCCAGCCCGCCCCGCGGGCCCGCCATCACGCCGAGGCGTCCGGCGGCGCGGTCTCAGTCGGGCTCGGGCTCGACGTCAGGGGCGCGCCGGCGTCGCCCGCACGCCCATCATCAGAGAGCGCGTCCTGCGAGACCGCCCCGGCCGGGGCGCGCGCGGCGGCGTCGATCGGCGCGCGCGGAGCGAACACCGTGAATGTGGCGCCGTCGCCCGGGCTGCTGGCGACGGTCAAGCCGCCGCGATGGCGGCTGACTAAGCGCTTGACAATCGCCAAACCAAGCCCTGTGCCGTCGCGGCCGCGACCGCTCGAGCCCGGTTCATCGCAGCGAAAAAACCGCTCGCCTAAGCGCGGCAAGTGCTCGCGCGCAATCCCTGCGCCGCGGTCGCGAACCGCCACCCACACAAAGCCCGCCTCCCAGTCAGGGGCGCTCACAAGCGTCAAGCGCGGCGGCCGCCCCGGTTCGGCGCGCATCGGCTCCACGGCCGCTGGGCCCGGCGCTAGACCGACCGTGACCGTCACCCGTGCGCCCGGGCTTGAATACTTCACGGCGTTGTCAGCCAAATTCTGCACAATCTGAACCAGCTGGTCGCGATCGCCCACGACCCAGGCCGGACCCTCAGCCTCCACCTCAAGCCCGACCTCAGCCGCACGCGCCACCGGGGCGAGGCCGTCGGCCACGTCGCCGGCCACCGACGCCAGATCAACCGCCTCAGTCGGCGGCACGTGTTCGTTCAATTCCGCACGGCTTAAGGACAACAAATCATCAATCAGCCGGCGCATGCGCGCGGTCTCGGCCTCCATAATCGCTAAAAACCGATCGCGCGCGCCGGCGTCCTCGCGCGCGTGGCCGCGCAAGGTTTCGATGAAGCCCGCCACGGCGGTGAGCGGCGTGCGCAGCTCGTGGCTCGCATTGGCGAGAAAGTCCAACCGCGCGCGCTCCGCCCGCCGCGCGGCGGTGGCGTCGTGAAACACGACGAGAGCCTGGCCCGCCTCCACCGCCGCGAGAAAGACGCGAAAGTGCCGCTCCTGGGGCGCCATCATCATGAAGTCCGCCGCACGCGCGCGGCCGTCAGCCAACGTCTCGCGCACGGGCTCGAGCACCGCCGGCTCGCGCATCGCCGTGGCCAAGCGCGTGGGAAGAGCGGTGACCTGAAAGGCCGCCCGCGCAGCGGCGTTCGCCGCAATGATCCGCTCCTCCGCGTCCACCACAAGGGCGGGGTCCGGCCAGACGTCGAACACCGCACGGCCCGCCGCCGACGCCTGCGCCCCAGACGCTGCATGCGCGGACGCGTGACCGCCAGCGCCCGCAGGCGCGGCCGGCGCAGCCGCACCGCCCTCGACGGCGGCGCGCGCGGTCCACAAAAACACCTCTCCCGTCGCGGCGACGGCCGCAAACGCCGCCACGCCAAGACCGAAACTCAACGCTCCGCCGAGAACCAGCAGCCCAAACACCGTCGCTGCGCCGCCAAGCAACGCAAGCGCCGCGCGGCGACGTTCGCGCCGCACATAAGCGGCGGCCTCCGCGGCCGCCGTCGCCATGGTGTCCATGCCGCGACCCAACCCCGTGGAACATTACCGTTTATCAATAAAACTTTATTGACTTTCAAAATCCATCGACTAGGGTATAGCGAGCAGAGTTCAGAGAAAACCAACTCAACGAGGTCTCATCGTGCAGCGAGGACGCCACGCCCGCGGCGCGGCGGCGGCTGACGCCGCGCCGCCGAGGCGATCGCCCCCCCGCCATCCGCGCGCCGGCGCGGCGCTGTCGCCGGCGTCCAGCGACGGGCGCGTCTTCGACCCTAACCGCGCGCGCGTCTCGCATGCCGGCGTGCGCGGGTGTAGGACAGTGACGTCGCCAACGGCGCGTGAACCCGCGACCACGGCGGCGCGCGGCCGTCGCCAATCGCCGGCTCGCTGTGTAGAGGAGCGCGCCCCATGAGCGCTATGCCCGCCCCTGTTCGCATTCTTGTGTTCGGCTTTGGACCGATCGCAGCGATCATCGCCGTATTTGTCGGCGCAATCGCCTATATGGCGCACAACCAAGAAGAGCCCGAACAGAGCGAGGAACGCGGCGGCGGCGTCGCGGTGTTCGCGGTGGAGGCGACGCGCCAGGACGTGCCGTTGACCGTGCGCACCCAGGGCGAGGCGCGCCCGCGCACTGAAATTGATCTCGTGCCGCAAGTCTCTGGCGCGATTGTGTATGTGTCGGACAATTTCCGCGAAGGCGGCTTCTTCTCCGAGGACCAGCCGCTGGTGCGCATCGACGCCACCGATTATCGGCTTGCGGTCACCCAGGCTGAAGCCGCGGTGGCGGCGGCTGCGCGCGCGCTTGAGCTTGAGCAAGGCCAATCGGAAATCGCGCGCCGCGAGTGGGAGCGGTTTAAGCAGGGCGAGCCCTCGGACTTGGCGTTGCGCAAACCTCAGCTGGCGGCGGCGCGCGCGGATTTGGCGTCGGCGAAAGCCGCGCTTGAAAGCGCGCAATTGCAGTTGGCCCGCACCACCTTAAGCGCGCCCTTCGCCGGCCGCGTGCGCACAAAGGCCGCGGATGTCGGCCAGTACGTCACGCCGGGCCAATCCTTAGGCCGTGTGTTTGCTGACGATGTGGTGCAGGTGCGGCTGCCCTTGACGGATGAGGAGCTGGCGCTTCTAGGCTTGCCAGTGGCGTTTTCCGCCGACGCCTCAAACGCCGCCGGCCCGATGGTCACGCTGCGCGCGACCGTCGGCGGGGCGCAGCAGGAGTGGGCCGCGCGCCTGGCGCGCACCGACAGCGTGATCGACGCCATGACGCGCACCGTCTTCGCCATTGTGGAGGTCGACGACCCCTATGGCGCGGGCGTGTCTGCGGACGGCGCGCCGTTGCCGATCGGCCTGTTCGTGGAGGCTGAGATGGTTGGGCGCACGGTGTCGAACGCCTTTGTGCTGCCGCGCGCGGCGCTGCGCCGCACGAACGACATTTATGTGGCCAACCGCGACGGCACGCTGTCGATCCGCCAAGCGACCGTGGTCACCTCCAACCGCACGGAGGTTGTTTTGAGCGGGGGCTTGGCGGAAGGCGAGTTTGTGATCACGTCGCCAGTGTTGTCGCCCTCAGAGGGCATGCGTGTGGATGTCTATGACGCTGACGGCGTGCTTCTGTTCCCCCAGCCTGCGCCGGACGCTGAAACCGACGGCGAGGCGATCGCAGAAGCGCCGCAAGATGGAGACCGGTCGTGAGCCAGAACGCCACTCACACCAACGCCGCGCC
>CAZMSO010000041.1:17977-25545 GCA_964568975.1 uncultured Caulobacterales bacterium
ACGCCGCGCCTGACGGCGTAAAGCCCAATGGATTCATCGGCTGGTGGGCGCGCAACGGCGTGGCCGCGAATCTGCTGATGGTGGTGTCGATCGTCGCTGGTTTTTTGGGCTTCTCCCAAATGGATCGGCTGGTGTTCCCAAGCATTGATCTGAACATTGTCGGCGTGTCGGTGACGTGGGAAGGCGCGTCGCCCCAGGAGATCGAAGAACAAGTGGTCGCCCGCATCGAAGAGGCTGTGGCCGACCTTGAGGGCATTGAGGAAATCACGTCGCGGTCGGTGGAAGGCTACGGCACCGTGACGATCGAAGCCGATCGCCGGATTGACGTCGCGGAGTTCCTCAATGACGTGAAGCTTGAAGTCGACGCGATCAACAATTTGCCGTCGGAGGCGCGCCGCCCCGTGGTGTCGCGGTTTCGCGCGTCGAGTTGGTATATGGGCCTGGCGCTGCACGGCGACATCGCGCCGTTGGAGCTCAAACGCCTCGCGGATGACATTCGCGACGACATCTCCGCGCGGATCCCCGGGGGATCGCGCGCGATTGTGGCCGCCACGCTTGATGAAGAAGTCGCGATTGAAGTCTCTGAGGCGTCCTTGCGCCGCTACAATTTGACATTTGACGAAGTCGCGCGCGCGATCGCCAACACCTCCTTGAACAGCTCCGCCGGACGTGTGCGCACGGATGTGGGCTCGGTGTCGTTAAACACGCGCAACCTCGCCGACAACGCCGCCGACTTTGAAAACATTATTGTGCGCCAGACCAGCGACGGCGCGGTGGTGCGGGTGGCGGACGTCGCGCGCGTTATTGATGGGTTCGAGGACGCAAGCCTCGCAACCTCATTCAACGGCAAGCCCATGGCACTGATCGGCTTGGTCACGCTTGAGCAGAACATGGACGTGGTGGCGACGCGTCAAGCCCTCGGCGAATACTTGGATGAAACCAACGCGCAATTGCCGCCGGGCGTTGAGTTGAGCTTGTGGTGGGATGAATCAAAAGCCTTCTCCGCCCGCGTCACCACCATCTCCTCCAGCGCGCTGATCGGGCTGGCGCTCGTGTTTGTGGTGCTGATCTTGTTTCTGCGGCCGACGGTGGCGCTGTGGGTCACCGCCGGCATCGCGGTGGCGTTCGCGGGCACGTTTGCGATCTTGCAGCCCATTGGCGTGTCGTTGAACATGCTGTCGCTGTTTGCGTTTTTGCTCGTGATCGGGGTCGTCGTCGATGACGCGATCATTGTGGGCGAAAACATCCACAATCAAGTCGAGCGCGGCTTGCGGGGCGTGACGGCGGCTGTCGTCGGCGCTCAATTGGTCGCAAAGCCTGTGGTCTTCGCCGTGATCACGACGATGATGGCGTTCGCGCCGTGGATGTTGTTGTCAGGGCCGGAGGTGGCGTTTACGCGCCAAATCTCGCTGGTGGTGGTGGCGGCGCTGTCGTTCTCCTTGATTGAATCTCTTTTGATCCTGCCCAATCACTTGGCGCATATGAAGCCGCAGCGCACGGACGGTTTTTTCGGCCCGCTGGTGCGGCTCCAACGCTCTATCGCCAACGGTCTTGTGTGGGTCGCTCAGCGCTTGTATCGCCCGCTGGCGGAGGTGTCGGTGCGCGCTCGCTACGCCACGCTGACCCTGTTCGTCGGCATGTTTGTCCTGTCAGTGGCCGCGCTGCAATTGGGCTATGTGAAGTTCAACTTCATGCCCGAAGTGGAATCCGATTACATTCAAATCAACATTGACATGCCCGACGGCACGCCCTTCGTGCGAGTCCAGCAAGTGCGCCGTCAATTGGAAGACGCTAAGGATCGCTATTCCGAGCGCATGAATGCGGAGTACCCCGGCCTCGACATCGTCCGCGATTTGGGCCTGTTCGCCTTTGACGGCGGGGTCGAGGCGTATTTGAACGTCGCCCCGCCGGAAGAGCGTCCCCAATCCATCACGATGCGCGACATCACGGAGGGCGTGCGCGCGGAGCTGGGCCCGGTCCCCGACGCGGAAGAAGTGCGCATTGATTACACCTTTAATGAAAGCGAGGGCGGGGTCCGCTTTGCGCTGTACTCCAAGGATCTGGACGCCTTGGTGGCGGCGTCGGAGGACCTTAAGGCCAAGCTCGCCACTTACGCCGACGTGTTTGAAGTCCGCGACAGCATGCAAGCCGCCGCTGACGAGGCGCGCATCACCTTGTTGCCCAACGCGGAGACAGTCGGCCTCACCCTCGGCGCGGTGACGCGCCAATTGCGCCAGGCGTTCTTCGGCGAAGAAGTCCAGCGTCTGCCGCGCAACGGCGAAGACGTGCCGGTGCGCGTGCGCTTGACCGAGGAGGAGCGGCGCTCCCTGGACACATTGCGCAATGTGCGCATCCGCATGGATGACGGGCGCGAGGTGCCGCTGGGCGCTGTGGCGCGGGTGGATTTCGCGCCGGGGGTGGATCGCATCGAGCATCGCAACCGCCAACGGGCGGTGGACATCATTGCCGATGTGCGCGGCGACGCCGCCGGTGACATTGAAGCCGATCTCGACGAGACGTTTTTCCCGGAGTTCGAACGCCGCCATCCCCAAGTCGGTCGCGACTTGCTGGGCGATCGCGAGGCCGAAGCCGAGTTCATTCAAGAAGTGACGATCCTGCTCGTCATTATGCTTGCCGCGATGTATGTGCTCTTGGCGATCGCGTTCGGCGCGATCTTTCAGCCGCTTCTGGTCATGACGGCCATCCCCTTCAGCCTGGTCGGGGCGGTGTTCGGCCATGTGGTGATCGGCATCCCGCTGGCGCTGTTTTCGTTTTTCGGTATGGGCGCGGCCGCCGGCGTGGTGGTGAACGACAATTTGGTGCTGATTGATTACGTCAACCGCTTGCGCAAAGAAACGGGCGCCGGCGCGTTCCAAGCGCTGATTGAAGCCGGCGTCGCGCGGTTCCGTCCGATCTTGCTCACGTCTGTGACCACCTTCTTAGGCATTCTGCCCATGATGGCGGAGCGGTCGACTCAAGCGCAGTTTCTGAAGCCTATGGTCGTGGCGCTCGGCTTTGCGGTGGTGTTCGCGCTGTTTTTGACGCTGTTTCTCGTGCCGGCGCTCTACGCCATTGGGACGGATGTGTCGCGCTACTTTAAATGGGCGTTTCTCGGGCGGCCCCTCGCCTTCATCGGCTCCACCTACGACCCTCACGCCGATTATGCCGGCCCGATGGGCGTGATGGCGCGCGGCGATCACGCCGAGGACGCGGGTGGGCGGCCAGCGCCTGCGGAGTAGCCGCGCCGTCGCGCTTGCGACCGCAGCGCAGGCTTCTCGCGCCGCCGCGACGGGCGTAAGACATCAGG
Source organism: uncultured Caulobacterales bacterium (assembly GCA_964568975.1). Classification (GTDB taxonomy): domain Bacteria; phylum Pseudomonadota; class Alphaproteobacteria; order Caulobacterales; family Maricaulaceae; genus CAZADA01. Next base: position 21,285 of record CAZMSO010000041.1, read on the forward strand.
TATGGACGCTTCCGCTACTCCCCCCGTCGCGTCATGCGCGCCCTCCCACGCAGCGATCGGGGCGCGGGCCGTGCGCCAGGAAGCGGACGGCCTCGCGGCCCTCGCGGCGGCGCTGGAAGATCCTGATCAACCGCTCGCCCAAGCCTTTGTCGAAGCGGTGACGGTCAGCCTCGCCGTCGAGGGGCGGATCATTGTCGTGGGCGTGGGCAAGAGCGGGCATGTAGCGCGCAAGATCGCAGCGACCCTCGCCTCCACCGGCGCGCCGGCGCAGTTCGTCCATCCCAATGAAGCCAGCCATGGCGATTTGGGCATGATCACCGCGCGTGACGCGGTCTTGGCGCTCTCAAAGTCGGGCAAGTCGGCGGAGTTCAGCGACGTGGCGGCTTACACGCGCCGCTTCGCGGTGCCTCTGATCGCCATGACCGCCGCGCCGCAGAGCCGTCTCGGCGCGGCCGCGGACGTGGTGCTGGTGTTGCCCGACGCGCCGGAAGCCTGCGGCGAGACACACGCGCCCACCACCTCCACTACGATGATGATGGCATTGGGCGACGCGCTGGCGGTGGCGCTGCTGGAGGCGCGCGGTTTTTCCGCGACCGACTTCCGCGTGTTTCACCCGGGCGGCGCGCTCGGCGCAGCGCTCGCGCGGGTCGCAGATCTCATGCACGCGGGCGAGGCGCTGCCCCTGGTCGGTCTCGCCACGTCCATGGCTGACGCCCTGGTGATCATGACGCGCAAAGGCTTTGGCTGCGCCGGCGTCGTCGATGAGGCGGGCGTCTTGCGCGGCATCATTACAGATGGCGATTTGCGCCGGCATATGGGGCCGGACTTGCTCACCGCCACGGCCGGCGACGTCATGACCCCCGACCCGCGCACGGTGGCGCCTCAGGATCTCGCGGCCCAAGCCCTGCGCGCCATGACGACGGAGGCGCCCAAAGTGACGGTTTTGTTCGCCCTCGACGCCGATGGCCGGCCGGCGGGGATCATCCATATGCATGATTGCTTGCGCGCGGGCGTCGCCTAGCCCATCACCCGCGCCGCGCCCCAGGCGTCGTCTTGGTCAGCGCCGGCCTCTCCCCGCACTGTCCCCGCGCGCGCAAACGGCGCCGCCGGCGTTTGCGCGGCCCCAGCACGCCTGGTAAGCCCGGTGAGGGCGGTTGGGAGGAACACACTGATGGGTGAGACGCTTACGCGACGCGGGCTGCTCTCGGCGGCGCCGGCGGCGGGTCTGGCCGCTGTGGGAGCGCCTGCGGCGGCGCAAGACACAGCGCCGGGCGCTCAAGCTCTGAATGCGACCTGCGCGGACGCGCCGCTTCTGCGCGGCACGCCGCTGCGCGACCTCGCCGCACCGAAGGGCGTCACCATCGGCAGCACGATGCTGGTGGAGCGGATCGAGCCCGAGCATCCCGGCTATGCGCCCCGTTTTACGGATCTGGTGGTGCGCGATTGCCAAATCGTCAGTACTGAGAACGATTTTAAAATTCACCGCCTCGTCAATCTTCAGCAAGACGGCGCGACGCGCCCCGCCATCCGGTGGAACCGCGTGGACCAGTTTGTGGCCTACTTCTTGGACCGCGATGTCCGCGTCCACGGCCACACTTTGGTGTGGAACCGCTTTCTGACAGACCGCCATTTCTTTCGCACGCTGTCGGCCAAGGACTGCCGCGCCTTTATGGAGTGGTATGTGGAAACTGTTGTCGGGCGCTTTGCGGGGCGCGTCGCCTCGTGGGACGTGGTGAATGAGCCGACCACGCCGGGGCGCTGGCCGAACAAGGCGTACCGGGAAGGCCCATACCTGGCGGCTTATGGGGGCGGTTACATCGCAGAGGCCTATAAACGCGCCCGCGCGGCCGATCCGGACGCGACGCTTGTGCTCAATGAGTTCGGCTTTGCGTGGGGCGAGCGGTGGACAGACGAGGTGCGCGCGAATTTCTTACGCATTCTCGATGACGCGCTCGACGCCGGCGCGCCCATCGACGCGGTCGGCATGCAGAGTCATTTGCGCATGCATGATCATCTCGCTGAAGATCAGTATCTGGCCTTTGTGGACGCGCTGCGCGCCCGCGAGGTGGAGGTGATGATCACAGAACTCGATGTCGCGGAGGAACCGTCGGACCTCTCCATTGATGAACGTGACGCGCAGATGGCTAACTTTGTTGCAGCCTTCTTAGACCCCCTGCTGCGTGACTATGGCGTGCGTACGATCATCACATGGGGCCTGTCGGACCTGCACACGTATGAGTACCGGGACGTGGTGCGGAAAATGCCAGACCCAGAGTTTCGGCCGCGGCCAAGCTGGTATGACACCGATTTGCGCCCGAAGCCGGTGCGCGACCGGGTCGCGGCGCTGCTGGCCGACTTGTAGGACCGCCCAGCGCGTGGCGCGGGCGCGGCGAGCGCCGCGGCGCGTCAGCTGGCGGCGCGCGCTTGGGCCAGATCGTCGAGCTGGTCTTGTTCTTTCTTGCGCAGCGTGGCTTTGCGTTGGGCGAGGCGACGCTCCTCCATGTGCTCGAACTTTTTAAGCTCGTGGAAGGCTTCTTCGAGGTCGGCGCGCAAGCGATCGGCTTGCTGGTCCACTTCCGCGATGGAGGCGCGCAAATTCTGTTTGCGCTTGATCACGGCCTGGGCGTAGCTGCCATAGGCGACGAAGCCTTCGCGTGAGGCGCTGGCGGCCACTTGCTCCTCGGGCACGCTTTCTTCCAGCTGAGTGATCTTCGCCTCGAGATCCGCGCGAGAGGCGTCCAGCGTCGCCATTTGTTTCTGGAGCTCCTCCACCTTGAAGCGCGCCAGGCGGATGAGCGATTCAAAGCTTCTCATCAACGGATCCCTTCACCTCATTCTGAGCCGGCGGCCGCCAACACCTCTTCCAGGCGCGCGAACCCGTCGTTGATGGTGGAGGCGTCATCTTTATCCTGCGATAAAAACGCGTCGAGGGCGGGTTGGACGGCGATGGCGGCGTCGACATCGGCGTTCGCGCCCGCGGCGTAGGCGCCGATGCGAATGAGTTCCGCCATGTCTTCATAAGCGGCGAGAAGTCCCCGCGCGCGCCGCACCAACGCCCATTCGTGCGGCGCGCAGCACTGTGGCATCATGCGCGACACCGACTTCAACACATTGATCGCGGGATAACGGCCGCGCTCAGCGATGGCGCGCTCCATGACGACGTGGCCGTCAAGAATGCCGCGCACCGCGTCAGCCACCGGCTCATCCATGTCGCCGCCATCGACCAACACCGTGAACAAGGCCGTGATTGCGCCGGTCGGCGCGCCGTCCGCCCGCTCAGGCCCCGGACCGGCGCGCTCCAACAGCTTCGGCAGCTCAGCAAACACCGATGGCGTGTAGCCGCGGGTGGTCGGCGGCTCCCCGGCCGCAAGCCCAATTTCGCGCTGGGCGAGCGCAAACCGGGTGACGCTGTCCATCAAGAGGAGGACATGGCGGCCCTGGTCGCGAAAGTGCTCGGCAACCGCGAGCGCCAGCCAGCTCGCCTGGCGACGACGCAACGCCGGCTCATCGGATGTGGCCGCCACCACCACCGAGCGCGCCAGTCCCTCTGGACCGAGGGCGTCCTCGACAAACTCACGCACTTCGCGACCGCGCTCACCGACCAGCCCAATAACCACCACGTCCGCCGCGGCGCGTTGGGCGAGCATCGCCATCAGCACGGATTTGCCGACGCCGGAGCCGGCGAACAAACCCAAGCGTTGGCCGCGACACACGGGAACAAATGTGTTGAGCGCCCGCACGCCCACATCAAGGCGCGCGCCCACGCGCCCGCGGCTGTGCGCTGATGGCGGGCGCGCGCGCACGGGCCGCGCCGTCGCGCCCCCGCTCAGCGGCGCGCCGCCATCCATGGGCTGGCCGAAACAGTCCACCACCCGCCCGAGCCAGGCGTCGCTGACGCGCACCACCGCCGGCCGCGCCGCCAGCCGCGCGGGATCGCCCGGCCGCACGCCGTCAAGCGGGTCGAAGGGCATCACAAGAGCACGCCCCGCGTCGAAGCCGATCACTTCTCCGGCTGCGCGACGCTCCGGCGGGCCGATCCAGGCGCGCGCGCCCAGCGCCAAGCCTAAGGCGGGGCCGGACACCTCCACCATCACCCCGCGGATTGCTTCCACGCGCCCGACATAAGCGCGCGGGTCGAGCTGGCGAATGTCGGCGATGAGATCGCGCATGATCGCTCCTGATCAGCCCGGCGCCGGGGCGCGTCGGATCGGGCCAAACTGACGCCGGGCCGTTGCGGCTGCGTGAACGCGGGCGCGCGCGC
>CAZMSO010000042.1:0-25462 GCA_964568975.1 uncultured Caulobacterales bacterium
GCGCCGCCGACCCCGCTCCCACGGAGTCGACAGCCACAGGCGATCACCCGGCGCTCGGGCCGGATTCCCTGACGTCCTTATGGACCCACGCCGCCATTGAAAGCGCCGCCCTGGCGACGGCGGTCACGCGCGCCGGCTTTGCAGCGAGCGTCGCCATGATGACGCCGTCGCTGGCGTCCTGGGCGAGCGCGTTCGACCAAGCGCTTGACCGCGTCAACGACACTGCGTGAGGCCACGGGTGGGGGCGCGTCGCGGACCGCCGCGTTCCATTCATGACGACGCTGGCGGGGCGGCCCGGTCGCGGCGGTCCGCCGCCCCCATGACTGAGGATGCGTTTAAAGCCGCCCTTGGCTTGAGCGCCGACACCGCCTCGCGCTTCGCCGCATGGCGCGACCTTCTGATGGCGTGGAACGCGCGGATGAATCTTGTCGGCGCGTCGACGCTTGAGGACTTTTGGCGCCGCCACGCCCTCGACAGCGCCCAGCTGGCGACGCGCATCGACGCGCGCAGCGACGCCCCTGGGGCCCGGTGGACAGATCTTGGTTCGGGCGCGGGCTTTCCCGGTCTCGCTGTGGCGCTTGTGCGCGCTGAGCGCCACGCGGGCGGCCCGCCGGTCATCTTGGTCGAGGCCAACAACAAGAAAGCCGCGTTCTTGCGTGAAGCCGCGCGAATCACAGAAGCCTGCGTCGAGGTGGTCGCGGCGCGCGCAGAGACGCGGCCCGCCGGCGGCGCGGATGTGGTCACGGCCCGCGCGTTTGCGCCCTTGCCGGTCTTGCTTACGCACATGCATCGTCTCGGAGGAGGCGAGGGGCGCACGACCGGCCTTTTCCTCAAGGGGCGGACGGTGACGCGCGAAGTCGAGGACGCACGACAACTCTGGCGCTTTGACGCCGATCTTCATGAGAGCCAGGCCGGCGCCGACAGCTGGGTGCTGCGCGTCACGAACTTAGCGCCTGGCGCGGATGTGGCGTGAATTCGCCCTGCGCGTGTTCTGGTAAAGGAAGGGTAAACGGCGCTGATTAAGGATTTCTTGCAGCGGACTCTTGCGCGCCCTCTCTTTTCGGCTTAGGTTTTTCTTAATCCGAACGCTGTTGCGTTGAGAAGGCTGCACAAAGACAGTCGACGCGCTCGGACCAGACGCCACCGGTGGGGTGGTTTCGGGCGAAGGCCGTCGACAGTTGGTGCGGCCGCGCAATCAGCTTAGCCAGCGTCGATGTATCGAACCGCGGACCGCAAGAATCGCGGCCGTCGAACAATGAGGCTGGACCCATGACTCAGGCGCCGGACACCCCGGTGAGAATCATCGCCATCGCCAACCAGAAGGGCGGCGTGGGCAAAACCACAACTGCGATGAATTTGGGGGCGGCGGCCGCTGCGATGGAGCAGCGCTGCCTCATCATTGATATGGACCCCCAAGGCAACGCCTCCACTGGGCTTGGCTTGAAACAGGCTGATCGCACCGTCACCACCTATGAAGTGCTGATGAATGACGCAGCCATCGCGGATGGGGCGGTGGAGACGACGGTGCCGGGCCTCGACATTTTGCCCGCCGTCGCTGATCTCGCGGGCGCTGAGGCTGAAGTGCTGGGCGAGGAACGCCGTCATTATCGGCTGCGCCGGGCGATTGAGCAGCTCCAGGCCCACATCGCGGAGGGCCGGGCGCGCGATTACCGCTATGTTTATATCGACTGCCCGCCATCGTTGAATGTGCTCACCGTCAACGCGCTCACCGCCGCTGACACGGTGCTGGTGCCGCTGCAGTGCGAGTTCTTCGCGCTCGAAGGTATCACTCAGATGGATCAGACGATCTCTCTGGTGCGCAACAATCTCAATCCGAGCCTCGAATATGAAGGCGTGTTGATGACGATGGTCGATGGCCGCAACAACTTGGCCAAAGAAGTCGAGGCCGACGTGCGCGCGCATTTCAAAGAACTCGTCTATGAGACCGTCATTCCCCGCAATGTGAAGGTCGCGGAAGCGCCGGCCCACGGCCTTCCCGTCATTCTGTACGACCGCACCTCCACGGGCGCGCAGGCCTATCTCAATCTCGCGCGCGAAGTGCTGCGGCGCGATGGCGTCGTGCCGCTTGCGGCTTAGGGAAGGGAAGGGGTGGCCATGTCGGCTGCAAAACCACGCCGTTTGGCTCGGGGGCTGGCGTCCCTGATCGGAGACCCCGATCAGTCGATCGCCCGCGCCGAGCGCGTTGCGGCGCTTGAGCCGACGGCCGAGGCCCGTCCGCGCGTCGTGGCGGACAATGACCGCAACGCGTCCAGCGAGGGCGAGCGTCCGCAGACCGCGACGGTGGACTCCATCCACCCCAACGCGGACCAACCGCGCCGGCGCTTTGACGGCAAGGAGCTTAATGAGCTCGCGGAGTCCATCGCCGAAAAGGGGATGCTCCAGCCGATTCTGGTGCGTCCCCATCCCGATGATCCGTCAGCGTATCAGATTGTCGCCGGCGAACGCCGCTGGCGCGCGGCCAAGCAGGCCGGCCTTGATGTGGTCCCGATCCTGGTCAAACGGCTGTCGGATCGCGAAGTGCTGGAGATCTCGATTGTCGAGAACGTCCAGCGCACGAACCTCAATCCGATTGAGGAGGCCCGCGGCTATAAGGCCTTGATCGACGAGTTCGGCCACACCCAAGAAGAGATCGCCCGCGCAGTCTCCAAAAGCCGGCCTCATATCGCCAATTGCTTGCGGCTTCTTCAGTTGCCGGAGGGGGTGATTGATCTGATCACGGATGGCAAGCTGTCGGCCGGGCATGCGCGCGCGATCGCCTCAGCACCGAATATCGAGGAGCTGGCGACGAAAATCGTCAAACAAAAGCTCTCCGTGCGCGAAGCGGAAGCCATGGCCCGCGCGGCGTCCTCGGACGGGGAGGGGGGAGACCGCCCGTCCGGCGGGCGCCCGCCCGGCAAGGACGCCATGATCCTTGAGCTTGAACGCGCGGTGGCCCTGGCGCTCGGCGTGCACGTCGACATTCGCCGCGGCGCCAATGACAGCGGCGAGGTGCGGGTGCGCTTTGCGCAATATGACCAGCTGCTCGAAATCTGCCGCCGCTTGCAAATGGGCATTTAGGGGCGGGGGAGGGTCCAGCTGCGCGTCGCTACGCCAAATGTCGCGCGCAATTTCTTCTGGGCCGAGCCGTGAGGAAGGCCTACCCCAGAACCCGCGCGCAAATCGCCGCCAGGCGCGCGATGTCCTCGCCATCGTGATAAAGGCCGAAGCCCAGGCGCAGCACGTCGTCACGCACATCCGCGACCACGCCCGCCTCCGCTAAGGCCGCGCACCAGGCCGCAGCGTCGCGATGGCGATAGGCGAGGAAGCGCGCCCGTGGGCGTCCTGTCTCGCGAGCCGCGAGCAGCGTGGCGTCGCTCAGCCTGCCGGCGCGCCCCTCGGCCACATCCGTCGCGAAACGATCCTGCAGCGCCCGCACATGGGCGCTCACGGCCGCGGTCGTCAGCCCATGCTGCGCCAGCATCCGGCGCACCGCCACAAAGCGATAAAGCCCTGATGGATCGAACGTCGCGCCGGTGAACCGCGCGCCGCCCTCCGCGAAGGGGACGCCGCCGTCTTGGGCGTCCGCCAGCGCTTCAAAAGCCGCATACCACCCCGTGTTCACCGGCCGCGGCCCAAACCCCGCCGGCGCATGAAGGAAGCACGCGCCCTCCCCCGCCATGGCGTATTTGTAGCCGCCAGCCAGGTAAAACGCCCGGCCCGCAAGCGCGCTGAAATCCGTCTCCACCGCCATGAAACCGTGATAGCCGTCCACAATCAGCCAGTCCGGCCGCCCGTGGAGGGCGTCAGCGATGGCGGGGAGGTCCGTCACCACACCGCCGGACCTGAAAAACACATGGCTGAACAACACCCAGTCGGCGTCAGCCTCGCCCACCGCTGCACAAAAGCGCTCCGTAAACGTATCAAATGGCGCGACAGGCACGCGGCGTGCGGCGGCTTGGCCAACTTCTTCCCAGCGCCGCAGCTGACGCGAGAGGCTGTGGAACTCGCCGTCAGTGGTAAGCACGCGCAGCGGCCGATCCGCAGGAAAGCACGACGCCATCCGCACCAAGAACTCATGGGTGTTCGGCGCGAAGGTCACTGTGTCCGGGGAGGGCAGGGCGAGCTCACTCGCCACTTCCGCCCGCGCGGCGGGGAGGATTGCGTCAAACACACGCGCCCATTTGTGGTCAGCCAGGCGCGCGGCGTCCGCGGCGGCCTCGCCATGGGCGGCGAGAGCCGCGTCCGGCCACAGATGGTGGCTGTGCGCGGCGACGTGAAGACGCTCCGGCGCGGCGGCGAGGGATTGGGAAAAGAGGTGTTTAAAGCTCACTGCGTCCGCCTCACAGCGCTGTGCGCACGGACCACAACTCAGGGAAGCACCGCTGCTCCAAGCCCGTGAGAAGATACTCCACCCCCGAGGTGCCGCCCGTGCCGCGCTTGCGTCCAATGACGCGCTCCACCGTGGTGACGTGGCGAAAGCGCCATTGCAGGAAGGCGTCCTCCAGATCCACCAGCTTCTCCGCCAACGCGTAGAGATCCCAATAGGCGTGGGGGTTGCGATAGACCGCCAGCCACGCCCGCTCGACGCCCGGGTGGAGCTTGTAGCGTGAGGTCACATCGCGGTTAAGCACGTCGTCGGGGGTGGGGATGCCGGCAGCCGCCACCCGCGCCAGAGCCGCGTCATAAAGGGTGGGCGCAACAAAGCGCGCATTGAGGGCGGCGCGGTCGGCCCCGCCCGCGGGAAACCGCGCCAGGTGCGCGGCATTCTTCAGACCCAAGATGAATTCCAGTTCGCGGAATTGGCGCGACTGAAACCCCGAGCCCGAGCCGAGCTGGTCGCGAAAAGTGAGGTAGTCAGGCGGCGTCAGCGTCGCCAGAATATCCCAGGATTGCGTGATCAACGTTTGGATCCGCGACACCCGCGCGAGCGCCTTGAGCGCAGGCTCCACATCGGAGTCAGTAAGCCAGGCCAGGGAGGCGGTCAGTTCGTGGAGGATTTGTTTGAGCCAAAGTTCCGTCGTCTGATGGATGACGATGAACAGCATCTCGTCATGGCGGCCGCTGCGGGCGTTTTGGGCGCTGAGCACCGGCTCAAGCTGCAGATAGCGTGCATAAGTAACTGGCGCATGCGTGTCGTCGCTCATGGTCGCGCTCGCCGCCTCAATCGGTGATCAACACGTGCAGGCGTTCTTCAAACGCGGCGGGTTGATCAAGCATAATGAAATGCTTTGCGTTCGCGACCGTCTCCACCGTCACACCGTCAAGGGCGTTGTACTGGGCGGCGTAAAACGCGCGCGCGCCGGCTTCATCGAAGGGCAGGCGATCGTGCCACGCCACGAGCACCGACACCGGCGCTTGGATCTGCGCCAAGCGCGGACGCATATCCGTCATCATCACATCATAGGCCGCCGCGGCCATGGTGGCGCGGTCGCTGGCCATCGACCAAGCGAGCACCCGCTCTTGATCGGCCGGCGCGCTGACCATCGTGGCGTCGATGGAGGCCTTTTGGCTGCGGCGAAACTCATCAACGGTCTGGCTGCGCAACGTGGCGGCGAACAACGCCGCTTGCGGCTCGATCAGCTCCGGCGTCGCCATCGGATTGATCAGCACCGAAAAGAAGGGGAGGGCGTCGACAATCACGGCTTCGCGCACCCGCGCGGGGTGTTCCGCTGCGAGCAAGAGCGTCGCTAAGCCCCCTAGGCTGTGGCCGACCACCACAGCACCCTGCGGCGCTTCGTGTTCAAGATAGGCGGCGAGGTCTGCGACAATCTCCGCCACCACAGTCTGCGCAGAGGCCGTCGGCGGCGCCCCGCCAAAGCCCGCCACCTGCGCCACATGCACAGTGTAATCAGGCGCGAACGCGTCCCGCACGCCGTCCCACACCTCCGCCGAGGACGCCAGGCCGGGCACAAGCACAAGCGCCGGCCCTTGCCCCGTACGGGTGAAGCGCACGCGCTCCTGCGCCTGCGCGGCGGTCGCCGCAAAAAGGGTCGACAGCGCCAAGGCGGCGGCGACGGCCGCGCGCGCCAGCGTCTGGGTCCGAGCCATCATCACGCCTCCCAAAGCAATGGTCACACCGCTGAAATTATGAACGTTCCCGCGTTCGCGCCGCGCGCCAGTCATACACAAACGCCCAGCGCGCGCCATCACGCGGGGCCGCCGGCGCGGGCGTGGCGCGCCACCTCCACCAGGGCGCCGGGCGCAGCGTCCGCCAGAAGAGAGGCCAGCGTCTCGCGCGCAACGGCGATGCAGCCGGCGGTGGGGTTCAACGCCGCCGCCGGATCGGCGGCGGTCGCGCGCGCGCCGTCGGCGCGCTTGGCGCAATGGAGGAAGATTGCGCTGCCGCGGTCGGGCTGGGGCGGATCGTCATTGTGGCCGAGCACCACGACCAGATCATAGAGCGCGTCCGCGCGCGTCATCACTTCATGGCGGGCCGGGTAGGGCAGGCGCACTGGGCGATTGTAGGCTGGGTCCGCGGGATCGTCGCACCAGCCGTCATCGGGACTGAGCGCGCGCGTCGGCAAAGCGCCGGCTGGGCGGTCCATGCGATCGGCCCGGTAAAGCACGCGCCGCAGCGCCCATGTCCCGATCGGCGTCGCGAGGTCGCCTTCGCGCTTTTCCGCCGCCGCGACCAGGCCCTTGCGTCCGAACGCACACGCAAAGGCCCGCCCACCGGCCAGGATGACGCCGCGGCTCGGCGCTGCGGGGTCGGCCTGCGCGTAAAAGCTGGCGCGTTTTGTGCTTACCATTGAACGCTCGCAGTCTCCCGCGCGAGGATCTGCCGGGGCCAGCCTCGCGCCCAGAACGCGCAAAGACTAGCCAGGGAGACGGAGTCATGAAAAGTACGCACCGCGGATGGGTGGTTCCACCCGTCCGGCGGCTGATCGGAGCGTTGGGAGCAGCACGCCATGTCCGCCCTCAAAACCATTCTCCTCGTTGATGACGACGACGACCTCCGCGCCGCCTTGGCCGAGCAGTTCGATCTCTATGATGAGTTTTCCATCGACACCGCCGCCGACGCTGGCGCCGGCGTGGCCAAAGCCAAGGACGGGCGGGTGGATCTGGTGATCTTGGACGTGGACTTGCCGGATATGGACGGCCGTGAAGCCTGCAAGTTGATGCGCAAGAACGGCGTGCACGCGCCCATTATTATGCTCACCGCTCAAGACACTGACGCCGACCAAGTCTTGGGGCTGGAGGCGGGCGCGAATGATTACGTCACCAAGCCGTTTAAGTTTCAGGTGCTTCTCGCGCGCGTGCGGGCGCATTTGCGCAGCCATGAAGCCAGCGAAGACGCGATTTTCCAGATCGGTCCTTACGAATTCCGCCCGAGCATGAAGCTCCTCGTTACGTCCGACGACAAGAAGATCCGCCTGACGGAAAAAGAAACCAACATTCTCAAATACCTCTATCGGGCCGGCCCGAAAGCGGTGGGGCGCGAGGAGCTGCTCGAGGAGGTGTGGGGCTACAATTCCGGCGTCACGACCCACACGCTGGAGACCCATGTCTACCGGCTGCGCCAGAAGATCGAGCCGGACCCCGGCAATGCGCGTCTGCTCGTGACGGAAAGCGGCGGCTACCGTCTCGTGCCGTAAGCTGCGGGCGCTCGCCTGTCACCCTTGTCATTGCGTCCTTTCGTCCATATCGACCGGTGGCGAAAAGGCGACATATTGCGACATAAACGCGCACGTTGTCGCCGTGGCCGCCGCGGCGCCAACGCGCGCCGGTCGCAGGGGCGAATCTTGCCGCAGTTGGGCGCGAAAAAAGTGCGAATTACCGCACAATTTCCGTATGGAGAAAGGGTGTCCGTATTTGCCCGGGACTTTTAGCCAAATGTGCCGCGTCGATCTCACCGTTTGGGTGGTGAACCCACGCTGTACGCGTGGATCGTCCGTCAGATGACGGCCTGCTGCGCCGACCCTGGCCAAAAGCGGTGGCTGTGCACGGGTGATGGGGATGATACTTAGACTTGATAATGGAAGTTCGCTGATGCCTTCACCACCGCCTTTGCCTGCTAACGAACAAGCGCGCCTCGACGCGCTCGCGCGGTATCGCATTATGGATACGCGCCCTGAGCCGCGCTTTGACCGGATCACGCGCCTTGCGGCGGCGTTTTTCGAAGCGCCGATGAGCGCGCTGAAATTCGCGGATCGTGATCGGATTTGGGTGAAATCGGCGGTCGGCTGCCCGACGGCGCAAGTGGCGCGGCGCATTGCGTTTTGCGCTTACACCATTTTGAATGACGGCGTGTTTTGTGTCGTTGACGCCACCCGCGACTGGCGTTTCGAGGACAGTCCTTATGTGACGGAGCCGCCGCATGTGCGCGCCTATCTCGGCGCTCCGCTCGTCAGCAATGACGGCTATCGCCTCGGCTGTTTAAGCGTCGCCTTCAACGACCCTCGCGCGTTCACCCGCTCTGAATTGACCGCATTGGAGGATTTTGCCGCCATCGCCGTCAATGAGCTTGAGCTGCGTGTCCGCGAGGACGGCTGGCCCCCCGCGCCGCGCCCGACCGGCCAGAGCTTGGCGGAGTTTGATGTGCGCAACCGGCCCGCGCCGCGGCGCCCGAAAGGCGGGCCGCCGGCGAATGACAATGGCGGCTGAGGGTCTGGGGGTCTGATGGTCTGGGGGTCTGGGGGGCTGGGGTTGAACGTTCGACGCAGCGGCGTTTGTCGCCCGGCGCAGCCAGAGCCGCCGCGGCGTTAAAGCTCCAGGCGCGCTGTGACGGGAATGTGGTCGGAGGGCTTGTCCCAATCGCGGGTGTGGGCGTGCACGCTGACCGCTTCCGGCCCACGCGCGGCGACGCCCTCCACCAGCGGCGGCGACGCCCACACATGGTCGAGGCGCCGGCCGCGATTGGATTTTCGCCAATCGCGCGCGCGATAGCTCCACCACGTGAAAACGGGCTCAGGCTCTGGAATCGCGAGGCGCACAAGATCCGTTAAACCGCCGGCTTCACGCGCGGCGGTGAGGCCGAGCGTCTCCACCGGGGTGTGGCTGACGACTTTCAACAGCTGCTTGTGGCTCCACACGTCATGCTCGCCCGGGGCGATGTTGAGGTCGCCAGTGATCACCACCGGCTCCGTCGCGAAACGCTCAGCCGACATTTCAAAATAAGCGCCCATGCGGGCCACGAAATCGAGCTTGTGGGCGAATTTATCATTGGCGTCCGGGTCCGGCTCATCGCCGCCAGCGGGCACGTAATAATTGTGGATCTCAACGCCCATCACCCGCGCGACCGCGACGCGCGGGTGGCGGTTCATGCAGTGATCGGGGGCGGGAAGGGGCGCCAGCGGGTGCTTTGAGGCGATCGCCACGCCATGGGTTCCGCCTTTACCGTTCAGCACTAAGTGGGGGTAGCCGGCGGCCTCGAACGCTTTCGCGGGGAAGGCGTCATTGCTGCATTTCGTTTCTTGCAAGCACAACACGTCCGGTTGGGCGTCGGCCAAGAAGCGCGACACCTGCTCGGCGCGCAGGCGCACGGAGTTGATATTCCACGTGGTGACGGCGAGAACGGGCATGGCGCAGGGTCTTAGCGCTCTTTGCGTCGAAAGGGGAGAGGCGCGTGCGCGCCAGCGCGCGAGGTGCGGCGCTGTCGCGGGGATGCGCGCGCGGCCTTGCTCACAGCGTGACGCCGCCGCGGCCCGCCGCGAGGGCGCGGGGATGGCGGCATGATTGCCCAATTGGCGTTAGGCACAGTGGTGATCATCGCGACGGTGACGGTAAAGGCGGCGTTCATCGCCGTGGCCATGGCGATCGCACACAAGATCCGACCGTGGCTTGCGCGAAGCCCGCGTCTCATGCGCCGCTTCTTTGCGCTGGTCGCGGTGACGTTGTGGCAATTGGCGGCGCTCGGCGTCGGCGCGTGGATTTGGACGGCCGCGTTTCTCGTGCTCGGCGCCTTCGATGCTTTGGAGCCGGCGCTTTACTTCGCGGTGGTGTGTTTTACGACCCTCGGTTTTGGCGACATTATCCTCGAGGAGGAGCTGCGCCTGCTCTCGGGCCTGTGCGCCGCCAATGGGTTGCTGCTGTTCGGCCTCAGCTCAGCCTTTTTGATTGAGTTTATCTTGCGCCTGCCGCGCCTTGATCCCGCGCGCGACCCGGCTTGACGCGGGGCGCGCGATGGGCGCGTGTCACAGCCGGCTTAGTGTTCTCAGGAGTGTCCGCATGACGACGGCGCCGCCCCCCGAGGTCAACCACACCTTCACGGACGCCGACTTGGCTCAGTTGAGGGCGTATGGCGCCGTTCGTCGCCATGAGGCGGGCGCGGTGCTGACGGCGGAGGGTCAGTCGAACGCAGATTGCCTCGTCACGCTGTCGGGGGAGACCCACATCATTGTCGACGGGGCGGACGGGCCGCGGCGCGTCGGCTTTATGGAGCGCGGCCAGTTCGCGGGCGACACGACGGTCCTCACGGGCCAGGCGGCGCTCGCGCGCACGGTGATGGGCGTGGCGGGGGAGGTGCTGCACATCCCCCATGACCGGTTCCAGAGACTGTTGGTGGAGAATTCCGCGCTCTCAGACGTGTTTGTGCGGGTCTTGGCCGCGCGCCGGGAGTTTGGGCGCAGCCGCGGTTTTTCCTCCACCATCGTCATTGGTCAGGCGACGGACCGCACGCTGTTTGCGATCCGCGACTTGTTGGCCAAGCATAGCGTCAATCACGCGTGGCTCGACCCTGCGGCGGACGCCGCCGCCGCGCCGCTGATGGAAGCGCGCGGCGTCGCGTATGAGGAGCTGCCGGCGGTGCTGCGCGGCGCGAGCCTGGTGCTGAAACGGCCGAGCTTGGCGGAGGTGGCGGAGGCTTATGGCCTGGATTTGCTCCCCGACGGCGCGACGGCGGATGTGATTGTCGTGGGCTCGGGCCCGGCGGGGCTCGCGGCGGCCGTCTATGCGGGCTCGGAGGGGCTTTCTGTGCTGACGCTTGATGCTGAGGGGCCGGGCGGGCAAGCGGGCACGTCCTCCAAGATCGAGAACTACTTGGGATTCCCCACGGGCGTGTCCGGGCGTGAACTGGCCGAGCGCGCGACGGTCCAGGCGCAGAAGTTCGGCGCGCGCGTCGCCGCGCCTGTCCAAGCCGCGAGTTTAGTCCGTGATGGCGAGGCCTATTGCGTCAGCATCAAAGACGGCCGGCGGCTGCGCAGCTGTGCTGTGGTGATCGCCACGGGCGCGCAATACCGGCGCTTGCCCATCCCCAATCTTGAGCGGTTTGAGGGCCGCGGCGTGCATTACGGCGCGACGCCTATGGAGGCCCAGCTGTGCGGCGGCCAAGAGGTGGCGGTCGTCGGCGCCGGCAATTCCGCGGGCCAGGGGGCTGTGTTTCTCTCACAAACGGCCGAAGCGGTGCATGTGCTTTACCGGCGCCCAGACATTCGCGAGACGATGTCGGAGTATCTGGTGCGGCGCTTAGAAGAAGCTGCGAACATTCATTTGCATCCCGCGACCGAGGTCTCCGCCCTCTATGGGCTTGACGGCGCGGACGCCGACACCGACCGGCTGACAGCGGCGGATTGGACGAACCGCGCAACCGGCGAGACGACGCGGCGGGAGGTCCCGTTCGTCTTTTTGTTCATTGGCGCAGCGCCGTTCACCGACTGGTTGCCCGCGACTGTGGCCCGCGACGCCAAGGGCTTTCTGAAAACAGGCCCGGATCTTGAGACGATCGATTTGGTCAAAGCGGGCTGGGGGCTGGAGCGGCTGCCGACCCGCTATGAAACCAGCTGGCCGCGCGTCTACGCCGTCGGCGATGTGCGCGCGGGCTCCGTCAAGCGCGTGGCGAGCGCTGTGGGCGAAGGCTCCGTCGTCGTCAGCGATGTTCACGCGGCTCTGGCGGACGTCAGCGCCAAGATCGACGCTTAGCCGCGGCGCCCGGCGGCGTCACGCGCGGGTTTGAGTGCGCTCCGCCCAGGGGTTCTGCGCGCGCAGGGTTCTCCACGCAGGCGTCGCCGTCACGCACGGCGCGTCACCGCGCAGAGCGATGGCGCTCACCCCGCCGTCGGGCCCAAACGACACGTCCTCATTGATCGCCGTCAGCCGGCTTAGAGAATGTTAAGCGACCGCCCCGCCAGTCCGACGGGCCAGCGGCCGCGAATGTAGAGCTGGTGGCGGGCGAACAAGGGGTGGGCGGCGGCGTCCTCGCCCGTCTCAGCGGCGATGAGGGCGAGCGCTGCGCCATGGGCGGCCTGGACCGCGCCGCCGACGGCGGCCGTGTGCAGATGGCGATCCGCGCTGTCGCCGAGGGCCGCGGCGTCCTCCGCGGCGGCTTTGGCGGTGCGTCCCACCACGTCCGACACCAGCGCCAGCGCGACGCCCACGCCTTCCTCAGTGACCACTTCAAGGGCCGCGACCGTCAACGCCGCGCGGGCCATCTCCTCGGCCTCCCAGCCGTCGCCGTCGATGTCGAGGGACAAGGCCGCCTCCGCGGCGTCATCCCAATCGCCAAGCGGGGCGGGCTCCACATCCGGAAAGCCCAGCCCGTCCAGAAAGGCGCGCGCCGCGGCCCGGTCGCCGGCGTCGAGCGGTTCGCCGAGGCGCGCGAAATAGCCTTCGCCTTTGAGCGCCTCCGCGAACGCGCGCACGCGGTAAAGCCGCGGCGCTTCCTCAAGGAGGGCGTCGAAATCCGCAGCGCCGCCGGCGTCGCCAAACACGTCAGACATGTCCGACCCCTCCGTCACACACAACAGCGCCCCAAAACGGGACGCGCCGTCGACTATCATGTCGCCGAAAAATGCGGACGCCCGACCGAGAGGGGGGGTCGGTCGGGCGTCCTTGTGCGCTCCTAAAAGCGCTGCGCCGGGAGGGGATAACACCGGCGCCACCGCGGCAGCGGGGTCGAGGCCATGACAGCGGGGGGACAACGCCAGGCCTCAAGCTGCTCGCGGCTTGCTGTATCATAGTGGCAACACGCTCGGGGAAAATCAATAGGGGCTGATGCCGATCCTTGGCCGTTGTGGAGGCGCCACGGGCGATTCTCACCGACCGCCGCGGCGTCGCTCCGGAGTGTTCACGCGAAAGAGAGCTGGGCGCAACCGCACGTCCCGTTCCGGGTCAATCAGCGTCGTGCGGGTCAGCAAGCCGGCGCCGTCCAGCACCTCCCAGCCGCGCAACTCAAGCGAATCAGCGGCGCTGGCGAACAGCAAGGTTAACGACCCGTCAACCTCGCCGCTGGGGTCGCGCATGGACGCCGCGACTTCGTTTGGACCCGCTGCGACCCAGGTGATTGCGGCGTCGCGTCGCAGGTTCACATCCCGCTTCACGAAGAGGTGAAGAGGCGTCGCACGCAGGGCGATTTGGTCGGACTGACCCAGATCGGGATAGTCCAGCTGAACAATCGCTCCGTCGGACGTAATCACAGCAGGATCCACATGGGGCGGGTCATAAGCGAACCGGAACCGCCCTGGTCGGTCCAGCAGCATTTCGCCCGCGGCTTCCATGACGGTTTGGCGCGCCGACACGTCCACGACGGTCTGCGTGAAGCGCGCGCGCACGGTGTCGATCGCGTTGAGATAGGCGTCGATCCGCTCCACCAGAGCCGCGGCCTCCGGCGTGAACGGCGCGTCGGGGCTGTCTGGCGCAAAGGAAAAGCCGGCGTTCTCGAGACGCTCCGTTTCCTCCGGCGACAGCGCGGGCGCGGCGGCCGCTTCCGGCGGCGCGCCGTCGGCTTGGGCGAAAGCGGCGCTGGGCGCGAAGGCCAACGCAAGGGCTGCGACCGCCGCGCGCCGGCGGCGCGGGCTTAGGTCATGCCGTCTGGCGGGGTGTGTGATCATGGGTTGAACATGCCCCCGACAACGCGTCGCGCCAAGATCCCGATGTGGGGCGCGACCGCGCCGCCGCGTCCCCGTCCGTCACGCCCGTTCGCGGGCGATGCGGCTGGCGGTGGCGCCGCTTTGGTCGACATATTTCGCGTCGCCGCGCGCGCCGTAATGGCGTTGCGCGGGGGAGGAGAGGGGTTCAAAGCTGATCGCGCACACCGCCATGCCGGGACGCAAGCCAAGGGGCAAACGCCCGCAATTGTAAAACTCCAGCACCAATTGGCCGCTCCACCCGGGGTCCACGAAATGGGCCGTCGAATGCACCATCAGGCCAAGCCGCGCGAGGCTTGAGCGGCCATTAATCAGCCCGCACACATCCGCCGCCAGCTCCACCCGCTCCAGCGTCGCGCCAAGCGCCAGCTCGCCCGGGTGGAGGTAAAACACATCCTCCGGCGACAGCGTGATTTCATCGGCCATGGTGCGTTCGATCGCCTCGCCAATCTCCTCGCGCGTGGCGCCGAGATCGATGTGGGAGCCCGTGTGCATGGAGAACACGCGAAAGGTGGGCCCAAGCCGCAGATCCACCGATGCGCCGTTGATCGCGGCGTCCGGCGGCGGCGGCGTGATCGTGATCTTGCCCGCCTTGATGTGGGCGAGAATGTCGGTGTCGGAGAGTTTCATGCCGCCTCCCGCGCGCCATCGTGTGTGAACAAGCCTAGCCTGCGTCGCGCCGGCGCGCCAACGATCCCGCCGCCGCCGGGGCGAGACGGCTCCCCGCAGTGCCCAGGTCAGCCCCCCCGGGCCAGCCTCCCGGGTCAGCCCCTTGGCGCACGCAGTCGGACATGAAACAGTCCCGACCGTGTTTGGGATGCGCGCGGGTGTGACGGGATGCTGACGCGCCGATGGAAGCCCCAAGGGAGACGCCGCCATGACTGACACCCTCCATACCCCTGACGGCGTGGAGCCGCCGCGCGATGTGACGTGGACCCGCCGCGGGGCTGCGGCTCTGGCGCTGGGCGCGGGCCTCGGCGCCGGCTACGCCGCCGCTATCCGGCCGGTGAACGCCCAGGATCTGATCACCACCGACGCTGAGGGCCTCCTCACCGAGACCGTTGAGGTCGCCGCGGAAGACGATGTCGCATTGCCGGCTTATGTGGCGCGCCCGGCCGGGGGCGGGCCGTTCCCGACGGTGATTGTGGTCAATGAGATTTTCGGCATTCACGCCTATATCGAAGACGTGTGTCGCCGCTTCGCTAAGGCCGGCTATTTCGCGATTGCGCCCGCTTACTTCCACCGGGCCGGCGATCCCTCGCAATACACCTGGGCCGAGCGGGAGAAGATCTTTGAGATCGTCAACGCCACGCCCCACGCCCAGGTAATGCGCGACAGCCGCGCCACGTATCAGTATCTCCAAATCGAGCCCGCCGCGGACGCGCAACGCTTAGGGATCACCGGCTTTTGCTGGGGCGGGCGCGTGGTGTGGACTTACACCGCGCAAAACCCGGCGGTGAAGGCGGGCGTGGCGTGGTACGGCCGCCTGGTCGACGCTTCCGACGCCGCGAAAGACGCCGACGGCGAGCCGGTTTATCCCGTGGAGGTCGCCGACAAGATCAATGGCCGCGTGTTGGGTCTTTACGCCGGCGAGGACCGAGGCATTCCCCTCGACACCGTGGAGACGATGCGCGCGGCGCTGAAGGCCGCCGGCGACGAGGCGAGCGCGATCGTCGTTTATGACGACGCCCAGCACGGCTTCCACGCTGATTACCGCCCGTCCTACGACAAAGCCGCCGCCGAGGACGGGTGGGCGCGCTTGCTGGCGTGGTTTGACGCCAAGGGTGTTGTGTGACGGCGTCCTGCGGGCCCAAGGATGGCGGAGATGGAGATGCGGCGTCGCGTGACAGCGCCGGCGCCGCATCCGCCCGCAATGTGTTGGGCGAGGCGTTGGCGCCGTGTTCGTTCGATCCGTTGACGGGCTTCTTTCGCGACGGCTGCTGCGCCACCGGCCCCCAAGATCACGGCCGGCACGTGGTGTGCGCCCAAGTGACGGCCGCCTTCCTCGACTACACGCGCGCGCGGGGCAATGACCTCAGCACGCCGCGGCCGGCCTACGGGTTTCGCGGCCTAAAGCCCGGCGATCGCTGGTGCTTATGCGCGGCGCGCTGGCGCGAGGCCCGTGAGGCGGGCGTCGCGCCGCCGGTCGTGTTGGCGGGGACGCACGCCGCAGCCCTGGAGGTTGTGACGCTGGAGGATTTGAAGGACCACGCGCTTGATCTCGTGTGAGCATTGTGGGCTGGCCGGCTGTAAGCGGGCCGCCGGGGAGGGGTGTCATCACTAAGACTGTTCGTCGATATGCGGCTCACGCGCTGGTGACGGTGTGCGCCGGCGCCTTGATCCTCGCGCCAGGCGTGGTGGCTCAGGGCCTCAACACGGCCACCCAGAGCGTCTTGGCGCTGTTTGGTTGGGCGGTGCTCGCGGCGTCCAGCGGCGCGCTTGTGGTGTGCTTGATCGCGGCGCTCGGCCCGCTTGGGCGGATGCGTGTCGGCGGCCCCGGCGCGCGGCCCGAGTTTTCACGCTTTGCGTGGCTGATGATGCTGTTTGCGGCCGGCATGGGCACAGGCCTCGTGTTTTGGGGCGTAGCCGAGCCCTTAATCCACGCGCTCGCGCCGAAGCCCGGGACTCCGGCGGACGCTGATCCGCGCCGCGCCTCCATGGCCATTGTGCTTTTGCATTGGGCGCTTCATCCCTGGGCGATTTACGGCGTGGGCGCGATCGCCATCGGTCATTTCGGCTTCGAGCGGGCGCGCGAAGCCGGGGCGAACGGGTCATCGATTAAAGGCACGCAGGCGCATTTACGCCCGAGCACGGCGTTGGGCCTTTCAGGCCTCGGCGCGCGGGCGGCGGATGTTTTGGCGTTGTTCGCCGTGATCTTCGGCATTGTCGCCTCCCTCGGCCAAGGCGTGATCCAGATTTCCGCGGGCTTAGGCGGCGGCGTCGTCGGCGGACAAGGGCTGGGACTGGTGGTGCTGGCGGTTTTGTTCGCGAGTTACATGGCCTCAGCCGCCACAGGGCTGAGCCGCGGCATCAAATGGCTGAGTGAGATCAACCTGGCCTTGGCTGTTGCGTTGCTCATTTTTGTGTTCCTCGTCGGCCCGACTGTCGAGGCCGCGCGCACGATGCTTGTGGCTGCGGGCGACTACATGGCGCGCTTGCCGGCGATGTCGGTGGATGTCGGCGCGACGCCCGTTGAGCGCCAATGGGCCCGGGATTGGACGCTGACGTATTTTCTGTGGTGGATCGCATGGATCCCGTTCGTCGGTGTCTTCATCGCGCGCATCTCGTATGGACGCACAATCCGCGAGCTGGTGACGGGCGTTTTGCTGATCCCCTCGCTGTTCACCCTGGCGTGGTTCGCCGTGATGGGGGGCGCTGCGCTGCACGCCCAACTTGTGGGCGGGGCCGATTTCGGCGTCTCCGACATTGTGACCGCGCCGCTGGCGACGTTCGCATTGCTGAGCGATTTGCCCTGGGCGGCGGTGACCCGGCCGCTCGCGATGATTTTGGTGTTCGTCTTTCTGGTGACCAGCGCTGACAGCGGCGCGTTCGTGCTCGCCATGCTCTCCGATGAAGGCGAGGCCAACCCCCCGGTCGCTGAACGTCTGTTTTGGGGCGTCGCCATGGCGGGGTTGACCGCCGGCGCGCTCCTGACGGGCGGGGGCCAAATGACGATGCGCGCCTTGGCTGTCGCGGGCGGGGTGCCGATGCTCGTCATGATGGTGGCCATGGGGGCGCGGTTGCTCGCTGCGTCCTGGTCGCTTCGGCGCAGCGCGCCGCGCCCTGGCGCGGCGCCGGACGCAGCGGCGGGGGCTCGCGGCCTGGCGGAGGGGGGCCGTCGCGGCGCGGAGTCGCGCTGAGACCCGGCGGCGGGCGTGTTTTCATTCGCGCGCGCAGCTGTGGGCTTGACGGGTCCCCTCCACCTCGCGAACGTCGCGCTCGCGCGGCGTTGGCGGTGGCTGGGGCGGGTCTTCGGGCGAACCCGGGTTGCGGCGCGGTGCGCAAGCCGTGAAGGCCGCAACGAGGGTGCTGGGGATGCGCTTTCAAAAATCGCCCAAAAGCGGCGGAGCCAACGACGCTGAAGCGCCGGACCCGGGTGCGCCGGATGCGCCGGCGGGCGAGGATCCCCGGGTGACGGCCGCGCGCGCGGAATTCGCGCGCATGCGCGAGGAGATGGAGCGCAGCATGGCGCTCTTGGCGCGGCGCAAGGCGGCCGCCGAGCGCGCCGCCGCCGGCCTGCCGCCCTTGCCGGAGCGTGATGAGCCGGACGCTGAGCGCGAGCGTCAGCGGGCGTCACACACGCCCCACCGGACGCGCCCAAGTCCCCCGCCGGCGGCCGTGGCCGCGCCCATTGCCAACAGCGAGCCTCCGGCCGGCGAGGGCGCGTTGTCGCCCGGCAAACCTCTGATCCACGCCGTGCTGGCGAGCGCGGCGCTGATTGTGGCGGCCTTAGTGGTTGTGGCGCTTCGCTGGGGCGGGGGGAACGCGCCCGCGCCCGCGCCCGCCGCCCCAAATCCCATCGCGCCGGATCGGATCGCCGCGGCGCGGTCTGTGGCGCCGACGCCCGCGGAGCCGGTCGCGCCGGCTGCGCCAAGGGCGCCGCGTGGGACGGAGTCGGTCGCGGAGGGTGGTGACGTCGACGGCGCTGTTGAGACCGCGCCCACCGCGCCCGCGGTGCTTGCGACGCCGGACGACGCGCTGGCCCAAGCAGCGGGCGCGGCGGACGTCGCGGGGTCCGACCGCGACGAGGACCAAGCTCTGGCGGTGGAGACAGCCGCCATTGCGCGCGAGGCGGAGAGGGAGGCCGCCGCCGAGGCGGACTCTGGGACAGCGGACTCTGGGACAGCGGATTCTGGCGCAGCGGATTCTGGCGCGGCGGCCCCGCGCGACATTCCCACGCCGCGCGCGGAGGCGTCCGGCGACGGCCTGGCGGCGGATGCCGACGAGGCTGCGACGCTCCGCGATGACCAAGACACACCCGCGGATGCGGCCTCGGGGTCGGCGGACCGCGCCGTGGGCCTGATATCGGATGAGGCGGCCGATGACGCGGCGGCGCGGGACCCGCTCGCCGACGGCGCGGTCCCTGCTGATGGAGCGCTCGAGACTGCGGCGCGCGAGAACGCGGCTCGCGAGA
This sequence comes from uncultured Caulobacterales bacterium, assembly GCA_964568975.1. GTDB lineage: Bacteria > Pseudomonadota > Alphaproteobacteria > Caulobacterales > Maricaulaceae > CAZADA01. The sequence continues at coordinate 18,934 of CAZMSO010000042.1, forward strand.
ACGCCGCCTCCGACGCTGAACCCGCCCTCGGCGTCGCCGATGATGGCGAGGCCCCGTCGCTCGCGGCGGCGGAGCCTGAGCCCTCCCTCGACGCGGGCGCCGCGCCTGAGCCAGCCCCGGCGACGGACGCCGCCTCCGAGCCCGCGCCCGCGGCGCTCGAACCGGAAGATGCGGCTGCGCCTGCGCCCGCGCCTGATCCTGAACCCCGCGATGACAGCGTCATCGGCCCGGCTCAAATCAGCGAGGCCCAAGAGCTCTTGAGCGCTATGGGCTATGGGCCTGACGACGTCACCGGCTCCGTCGGCCCGCGCACCGCGATTGCACTGGAGGATTTCGCGGCGGCGTTCGCGCTCCCTGACGCCGCCGTGACGCCGGCGACGTTAGCCGCGATCCGCGCCCAGGCCGCCGACGATCACAGGGCGTTGCAATCGCGGAACAATCCGGGCCTGGCGCGGGTCAACACCATCCGCGCGGCCCAGCGCTTGCTCGACGCGATGGGCTACGCGCCCGGACGCGCCGACGGCTCGGCCGGAGAGCGCACTGTCGCGGCCGCGGAGGATTTCGCGGTCGCCACTGACGCGGCCTTTGACGGCTTTAATCCAGCGTTCGTGACCGTGCTCGAGGAGGCTTATGACGCGGGTCATTTGGCGCTGGTCGCGCGCAACGATCCCGACGCCGCGCGGCGCGCGGTGGTGCTGACCGCCCAGCGCCTGCTCGCGCAGATGGGGTACGACCCCGGGCCGGCTGACGGCGAGATTGGTCCGCGCACGGAGGAAGCGGCCGCCGCCTTCACTGTCGACCGCGATTTAGCGGCGTTGGAGTGGACGCCGGCGTTCGTGGCGGCCTTGCGCACGGCGGCGGCTGAAGGCCACAGCGCTGACGACGCGCGGTAGGCGGTCGACGACCGCGCGCTCGCGCTCGGATTGGGCTCGCGCGTCATAATGTGCGACGCCAAGGCTCTCACGCGCCCGCTGGCCGTGCGGGCGGGCGGCGGACCTAGTGCGGGCGTCAGGCCATCGCCGGCGCGGCGGCGGCGGCTTCGGCCATGAAAGTAAACTCGCGCATGTTCGCGGCCGCAATGGCCACTTTCGCGTAGGACCACGGCCCCGTGCCCAGCAACTCTTCAAAGCCTTCGTCCAGCCGATCCGCACCTTCGGCGTGGCGCGTCAAAAACGCCTCCAGCCGCCGCTCGGCCCACAGCCCGTAATCCTCAGCGGGCATGGACGCGCCATCGAAGCGCCCGCCGTCAAGCAAGGCGGCTTCGGTGACGCGCTGGTGTTCAGTATAGAGATCCTCAATCAACCGACGCGCGGAGAGGCGGCCCCAATGCTCCTCCAACGTCATTTTGCCGAGCGCCCCGCGCAAGGCGTCGAAATGGAAACGCGCGCCGCACGCGTGATAAAGCCGCGCGACCGGCTCTAACGGCGCATCATGGCGCGCAGCGAGATCAATCACGTCCGAGGAGGCGATGAGGGGCCTCAGCGCAACAACCTCGCGCGCTAAAGCTTCCGGCGCGCCGGCGGCCGTCAACTCCGCAATGCGCGTTTCGCTTTGTTCGCGGGCAAACGGGGAGATCACATCCGTGGCGATGGCGCGCAGCGCATCGACGCCCGGCCGGTAGGCCGCGATGGTGTCCTTCAACGGTCGCGGCTTGTGACGCTCAACGCCGCGACCGCGCCGCACAAGCCAGTAGGTCTGGCGGCGCAAGAGCACAATCAATTCACGGTAGAGCTCGATTTGCACCGCCGCCGGCGCGCGGTTGTCGAGATCATGAATGCGCTCGACGAGGTCGCGGAAGCCGAAAATCGCTTGGGCGGCGGCGAAGGCGCGGGCAACTGCGTCGGTGTCGCCGCCGGTGCTTTCGCGCGCCCGGTGGCTAAAGGTCGGCCCGCCGACATTGACCATTTGATTGGCGAGGATGGTGGCGACAATCTCCCGGCGCAGGGGGTGCTGGCGGATATCATGGGCGAGATGGCGCACCGCATTCGGAAAATAGCCCAAGAGCATCGTGTTGAAATGCGGGTCATCGGGCACGGTTGAGTTCAAGATCCGCGTGTAGAGCACGTTCTTGGCGTAAGCGGACAAAAGCGCGGTTTCCGGGCGGGTCAGTCCTTGGCCTTGGGCGCGCAGCTCGCGGAACACATCGCTCGGCGGCAAGCGCTCAAGGTCGCGGTCAAGCTCGCCGCGGCCCTCCAGCCGCTCAATCAAGCGTTCATGGGCGTCGAGATCCGCGGCCGCTGTGGTTTCTGCAATCGTGAGCCCGAGCGTTTGGTCATAATTGTGCGTGAGCACGTGGGCTGCAACGTCTTCCGTCATCCCGGCGAGCAGGGCGTTGCGCTCCTCCATCGTCATGCGGTTCTGGCGCACGACGCCGTTTAGGAGGATTTTGATGTTCACTTCATGGTCGGAGGTGTCCACGCCCGCGGCGTTGTCGATGAAATCGGCGTTCAGCCGCACGCCGCGCCGGCCGAGCGCGACGCGCGCGGCTTGGGTGAGCCCCAGATTCGCGCCTTCGCCAATGACGGCCGCGCGCACCTGCGGCGCATCAATCCGCAAGCCGTCATTCGCGCGGTCGCCCACGTCGAAGCTTTGTTCGTGAGGCGCTTTGACATAAGTGCCGATGCCGCCGAACCATAAAAGCTCCACCGGCAATTGCAGGAGAGCGCGGATCAGTTCCTCCGGCGTCGCGCTTTCGCCCGTCAGACCTGTCAGTGTCCGGATTTCTTGGGTTAGCAAAATCGCCTTCGCCCGCCTTGAAAACACCCCGCCGCCTTTCGAGATCAGGCTGCGGTCATAATCGCGCCAGGTGGAGCGTTCGAGGTCGAACAGCCGCCGCCGCTCCGCCCAGCTCGCCGGGGGGTCTTGGGGGTCGGGATCAATGAAAATGTCGCGATGATCGAAGGCCGCGACCAGCCGGATTTGGCGCGACAACAGCATGCCATTGCCAAACACATCCCCGGACATATCGCCGACGCCGACGACGGTGAAGGGCTCGGCTTGGATGTTCTTGCCCCGCTCGCGGAAGTGACGCTTGACGGCCTCCCACGCGCCCCGGGCGGTGATGCCCATCTTTTTGTGGTCATAACCGACGGACCCGCCGCTGGCGAAAGCGTCGCCAAGCCAGAAGCCGGCGCGTTCCGCGATCTCATTGGCGATGTCGGAAAAGGAGGCTGTGCCCTTGTCGGCGGCGACGACGAGATACGCGTCATCTTCGTCCCAGACCACGACATCCTTCGGCCGCACAATGGTGTCGTTCACTAAATTGTCGGTGACGTCCAAGAGCGCGGAAATGAAGGTCCGATAGGCGCGCACGCCCTCCGCCAGCACGGCTTCGCGATCACCGCCGCGGGGCAGGCGCTTAGCGAAGAAGCCGCCCTTTGCGCCGACCGGCACAATCACGGCGTTCTTCACTTGCTGGGCCTTCACGAGCCCCAGGACTTCGGTGCGGAAGTCGTCGCGCCGATCCGACCAACGCAAGCCGCCGCGCGCAATCGGTCCAAACCGCAAATGCACGCCCTCCACATGGGGCGCCCACACAAAAATCTCGCGAAACGGCTTCGGATCAGGAACCGCTTCCAGCTCGCGCGTGGCGATTTTTAAAGCGATGCGGTCAAGCGGCCGGCCTTGGGCGTCGCGCTGATAAAAGTTCGTGCGCTGAATGACCGTGATCAGCCGCGCCATGCGGCGCAGCACCCGGTCGGCGTCGAGGCTTTCCACGGCGTCGAGCGCCTCCGTAATCCTCGCGCTGATCGCCTCCTGACGCGCCTCACGCGCGGCGCGATCAAGGCCGAGTTCGGGATTAAAACGGGTGTCGACCAGCTCCAGCAGCAGCCGCGCAATGGCCGGATTGTCAGCCAGGGCGCTTTCCTGCAGCGCCGGGCCCGGGTCCATGCCCGTCTGGCCGCGATAGCGGGCGCAGGCGCGCAAGAAGCACACTGAACGCCAATCCGCGCCAAGGGTGATGATTAAGCGATTAAAGCCGTCGTTTTCGTTGCGGCCGTCCACGGTCGCTTGGAACGCGTTCTCGAGCGCGGGCGCGACGACGGCCATGTCGAGGCCCTCGGGCCCGCACGCTTCCTGGGGCGCGCGGGCGAGATACTCATGGATCCACACGGGTTCGGGGTCGTCTTCCCCCTCTGCGGCGGCCGGGCGCAGAGGAAAGCCCTCCTCACGACGCACATAAAGGCCCATCGCCTCTAAAATCGGCATCACCTCGGATAGGGGCGTGGAGCGTCCGCGTTGATATTGGCGCACGCGCAGCTCGTCCGGCGCATCGCCGCGGGCGCGGCGCACCTTCACGGCCGCGCCGTCGGCCGGCAGGGACTCAATCACCGCCACATCCTCAAGCGCTTGGGCCGGGCTGAACGAGTCGCGATAACCGGCGGGGAAGGCGTTGCGATACCGTCGCGCCGCGCCGATGGCGGGGGTCGGCGCGTCTGCGCGCGCGGCCGCATCGTCGAAATCATCCTCCCAGGTGCGCGTGAGCGCGGCGATCTCGGCCTCAAGCGCGCTGAGCGCGGGGTGCTGGTGGCCTCCCGGCTCGACGGTGATGATGTAGTGGACCTGGGCGAGGGGGGAGGTGTCGAACTGCGGCGTGAACTCCGCGATCCGCCCGCCATAGCCGCGCGCCAGCGCGTCGCCCACATGTTCGCGCACGCGTGAATTGAACCGCTCGCGCGGGATGGCCACAAACGCCGACACATAGCGGTCATAGGGATCGGGGCGCACAAACAAGCGCGTGCGCGGGCGGTCATGGGCGTGAGCAAGGCCCAGGCCGATGGTCAGCAAATCATCATCAGCGCTTTCAAACAGCTCATCGCGGGGATAGCGCTCAAGGATCGACCGCAAACGCTTATAGCTGTGGCTGTTCGGCGCAAAGCCGGAGCGCGAAAGCACGCGGCGGACTTTGCTGCGGATCAACGGAATGTCTTGAGTGAGCGCGTGGTAGGCCTCCGCAGTGAAGAGGCCGACAAAGCGCGTCTCGCCCACCACGCGGCCGTCGGCGCGATAACGCTTCACGCCGACATAATTCATGTCCGTGCGCCGATGGACGCGCGACCGCAGCGTCGCTTTCGCCACGATCAGCGGCTCGGGCTGCAGCAGCATCTCTTGCACTTGCGGCGAAAGGATCGCCGGCTCGGCCGTGCGGCGCAGCACATTGCGCGTCATGTCACGCAAAATGCCCAAATTGCTGTCGGCGATGTCGACGGGCTCATCCGGCAAGAACACGCCAGCCTCATCCGTGGGGAACTCATAATCGCGCACGCCCAAAAACGCGAAATGATCCCCGCGCAGCCAACGCAAAAAGGCGATCGCCTCTTGACGCTCGTCATCGCTGACGGCGACGGGGGCGGTCGCCAACTCATTAATGACGTGGTCCATCCGCGCGCGCATGGCGGCGAAATCCGCGACCGCCGCGTTGACGTCCGCCAAGGTGTCGCGAACGCCAGAGGCGAGCGCGTCCCGGCGCGCGTCCGTCAGCGGCTCGATTTGCACATGAATCAAGGATGTCCGCCGATCACCGCCGTCGTCCACGCCCCCGCGCGCGTCAGCGAGGGAGACGATCGGGTGGAACATGGCGTCCACCCGCACGCCCTGATCGTTCACTTCGCCCATCACAGAATCGACGAGAAACGGTTTGTCCCGCGTCACCACTTCCAGGATGTCGCGTCCAAGGGACGTCCCGTCAGCGCGCCGGCCGCTGACGACGCGCACGCGCGTGTCGCGCGCGTCCGGCTGCTGGGCCCACGCCCACAAGTCCGCGCACGCAAACACCAAATCGTCGAGGCCCATCTGCGCAAAATCGTCCGCGACCGCCGTGGCGTGCACTTGCGCAAGGAATTTGAGCGCGGCGGGGTCCATCGCGCCCTCGGCGCAAAAGATTTCGCCCGCCATGGCCTCAGCCCGCGCGCGCAGCGCCTCGAAGGTGAGGGCGTCCAGATCCACAGCCGCGTCCATAGCCGATCTCCCTCGATTGACGTCGGCCCGACCCTAGAGCATCGCGCGAAAAAGTGGACGCCGGTTTTTCGTAGCAGGCGCCGCGCCGGCGGCCGCAGCGCGCCGGCCCACACGCCATCCCAGCGCAGAGGCCGGAATCAGACGGCTGGATCGAGCAGCGCTTGGCGCGCGGCGCGCGATCGCGCGGGGACGGGAGAAGGGGGCGGGGCCGTCGGGCGGGGACTGGTCCCGACGGCCCCTCAGGCCTCGCTCTGCAGGCTGGGGGGACGCACGCGGAGGCCTGTTTCGTAAAGCCATGCTTTGGCTTAACTTGATCGTACGCTGATTCTTTCAGTGTTGAAAACCAGCTCGCGTCCGTCTGGAGCGCGTTCCCTCATGAGCTGGTGTTTCACCAACAACTCTCACCATGACTCTATCGCGCGGGGTGGGTTAACAAACCGTCTCCGTCCACAGACATTATTGACCCAGCGTCGCGGGCCGCGGTTTGTCCGCCTGGCGGGGCCTTACGGGGCCGGCGCGTCGGTCTCCTCGGCGTCGGTCTCCTCGGCGTCGGTCTCCTCGGCGTCGGTCT
>CAZMSO010000043.1:0-9993 GCA_964568975.1 uncultured Caulobacterales bacterium
TTGAAAACCGTTGAACCGAGAGGTTCCGGGGGTTCGAATCCCTCCCCGCCCGCCATGTCCTCAAGCAGCGAAGCGGGAGGGCAAACAAAAAGGGGTGGCGGGCGCCGCCGATCACGGGAGTTCGACCTGTCCCCCCAACTCCCCGCCAGAACGGCGACTGAACCGCCGCCACGCGTCCCGCCCGCAGCCCGCATCACGGGCGGGGCGTGTCGCGAGTCGCATGCCGACAGTCGCGGCGGCGAGCCGCCCCTTCTCGACTTGGGCGAGAGCGCAGTGACGGGGAAAACGGCTTCCCTTTTTTTTTCATCAGTTGGGCGACTCATTGGCGACATCCGCCTTCCGACGTCATCGCTTATGCCCGGCCTGGGAAACACCATATCCTGTCGAGCCGTGTTGTTGTATGATCAGGTCATGCCAGCAGCGACACACAAAGCAGATTTGCTGTCAGTCTTCGACAAAGAACTAGAAAAACTTCGCAACACACTCGCTCGTGTTGACGAGGACAGGTCGCGGCTTTCCGCCAACGATGACACGGCCACTATAAGGGGGATCATCGCGCACCGCACGCATTGGATGGGCTTGTTCCACGGTTGGTATGAAGACGGCGTTGCGGGTCGCGACGTCCATTTGCCCGCGAAAGGCTACAAGTGGAACCAGCTTAAAGAATATAACGCGCCGATCTACGAGACGGGTAACGCGACGCCGTGGAAAGAGCTCCGCTCGAACTTTGACGCCGCCTGTGAGAAGCTGCGCAGCTTTATTGAAGCTCACGACAATTCGGAACTCTACAAGGATGGCGCCCATCCGTGGACAGGAAAATGGACGCTCGGGCGCTTTGCCGAGGCGTCGGGTCCAACCCATTTCCGGTCCGCGAACACATACATCCGCAAAGCATTGCGCGACGCTGACTGACGCCAGCGCCAACGTCCGCCTCAGGGGACTTGGCTCTCCATACCGTTCTCGACCACGCCGGACGCGCCCTCCAGCCGCGCGCCGCTTCCTCGTCGCCATCGCGTCGGTCTCGTTCTTGAAGACCAGATGACCTCCGACAACCGTTCACTCCACGGAGTCAACGCCTGCGTCGGCGTGGGTCGCAGCGACCGTCGAGCGCCGTGATGCAGGCTTGTGCACAGCCACGCCGACCATGACCAGCGCCACACCAAGCATATCGAGAGCGCTGGGAATCTGACGCAGCACAATGACGCCGATGATCGTGGCGGTCGCCGGGAGGAGCGCCAGCAACACAGCGAAGCTTTCCCGCGGCAGCCGGGCCATGGCGAGCTGATCGCAGACATAGGGGATAACCGACGAACAGACGCCCACCCCGATCCCAGCCACGACCAGCCAGGGCGCTGCGAACGCATCCAAAGCCTGCAAGAACCCGATGGGCATGACGACGATGAACGCGGCCGCCATCGCCGCGCCGAGACGCTCCACGCCGCCCGAAGCGCCGCCTTCGGAAATCTTATGACCAAGGATGATGTAGAGGACGAAGAGAAAGCCGTTCAGCAGAGCCCAGAACAATCCCAAAAGGTCAGAGATGAGATCCGGCCCGTCCGCCGCAAAAAGCGACGGCGCGTCGATTAGGAGGGCGACACCGACCATGGCGACGGTGAAGGCGACGTAGTTTCGCCCCGTCCGCAGACCCCAAAGGGCGATCCCGATCGCGCCCACGAACTCCACGGCCGCGACCAGTGCGATCGCCAAGCGATCAAGGGCCAGATAGAACGCGCTGTTCATCACCGCAAGACACCCGCCAAGCGCGAGAAGAAGCAGCCGCTCGCGAGGCGTCGACGTCTTGAATGTTCGCCATGGCTTCGTGATCGGCGCAAAAATTACCGCCGCCGAGGCGATGCGCCACCACGCAACCCCAAGCACACCCACGACTGGGAACAACAGAACGGCAAAGGCCGGTCCGAGATAATGAAAAACGGCTGAGACGCCGAACCATGCATGAGGAGGAATCGCCGTCGATATGCGTGACATGGCTCCCGACGCGCTTGCAGACGTGCGGTTTGAGGGAGCTTGATCTGGCATGAGACCATAATGCAAGGTGCCGACGCCTTACGATATGGAGACCTTGTATGCCAACGGCGAATTCGCACCCAAGAAAGAAGGAAAAAACGCCCAATAACCTTCGATCTGAAGAAAGCGGCCTCGACAGCATCGACGCCGCGATTCTCCGGGAACTCTGCGCGGATGCGCGAATCGCGCGCGCCGAATTGTCCCGCCGCGTCGGGCTGTCGGCGCCCAGCGTGGCGGACCGGGTGCGACGTCTCGAGGATGTGGGCGTCATCACTGGGTATGGCGCACGCATCGACCCGGCTCGCCTTGGCTATGGATTGACGATCCTGATCCGCGCACGGCCGCTGCCGGGCCAGATGGCGAACATGATTGAGGCTATTCGCGAGACGCCCCAAATCGTCACGTGCGACCGCGTGTCGGGGGACGACTGCTTCGTAGCGCGCGCCCATGTTCGCGATGTCGCCGAAATGGAAGCGGTCATCGACCGGATTGTGCCGTTTGGGGCGACCAACTCGTCGATTGTGCAGTCCTCACCGGTCGAGGAACGGTTGGTTGAGCTTTCATAACCGCCAGCAGTCGTTTGCTGCATGCTGATGAATGCGAAGGATGGGTTCAAAGCCGACGCCGGCGCCGCGCCCTCGGCAGCCGACGATCACTGGGCAGGCGTCGTGCAGTCGTACGTCGCGTCGTGGCGATCAGCGGCGCTCCACAGCACGAGTCCATGACATTGTAGGGCGATCGCGAAACGGGAGTGCGCCGTTTCATCTCGTGTCGCCCGCGAGGGACGCAGAGCCTGTCGCGGCCCGGCGCAGCGCCTAAAAGAGCGTAAAAAGCGCCACCGCCAACGCAAGGCCGATCACCGGCAAAACCACCGTCAGCGCGGCCAAGGGACCGTACGCAGCCTTGTGCGTCTCGCCGCAAATCGCGCGGATTGTCGTGACGACATAGCCGTTGTGGGGCAGCGAATCCAACGCCCCCGAAGCGATCGCAATCACCCGGTGCAGCGCCTGGGGGCTTGCGCCCGCGTCGATGTAAGGCGTGTGCACGCCGGCGTCGAACGCAATGGTTTGCCCCCCCGAGGCCGAGCCCGTCAGCCCCGCCACAATCGTCACCGCCAAGGCGGCGCCGATCAACGGCCCCCCCGGCAGCATCTCAAGGCCGGCTAAAGTCGCTGCAAAGGCCGGCGTTTCGCGCGCCACCGCGCCAAAGCCCACCACCGCACATGTGTTGGTGATCGCCACCACCGCGCCCGCAGCGCCGGCGGAAAACGCTTGGGGCATTGCGGCTAAGGCCCCGCGCCCGACCACCAGCGCCGCCGCCACGCCCGCCCCCAACGCAAGGATCAGGGCATAGGCCTCCAACATGTCGTCAAAGCCGTTGAACACCCCCCACACCACAAGAAGCGGCGCCACTGCGAGCGCTGGATGCGGCAACGCGGCGTAGTCGCGCTCCTCAGGGTCGCCCACGCGGGCGTCAAAGCGTTCGCCGCGGGCGCACGCACGCCGCACCATGCCCGCCAGCCACCACTGGCCGACGCCCGCCATAAACACCGCCACGACAAGGCTCACGGGCCAGCCCGCAAGCGATGTCGTGCCAAGATAAGCGATCGGAATCACGTTTTGGATTTCCGGCGATCCGGCCGACGTCATGGTGAACGTCACTGACCCAAAGGCGAGCGCTGCTGGAATGAACCGGCGCGGATAATCCCCGCGCTTAAAGAGGCTCAGCGCCATCGGATAGACCGAGAACGCCACAATAAAGACCGACACCCCGCCATAGGTCAGCAACGCGCAAGCGCCGACCACGGCCAACACCGCATGCTTCGCCCCAAAGGTGTCCACCACCCAGTGAGCCACGCTGTCGGCCGCGCCGGAGACGGCCATCACCTCCCCAAAAATGGCGCCCAGCAAGAACATCATGAACCAAGACGCAAGAAAGCCCGTGAAGCCGCCCATATACGCGCTCACGAAATCCGTTCCGCCCGCCTCCGCGAGCGGCGGCAGCAACGGCATGCCCGCGGTGACGGCCACAAGCGCCGCGCACGCCACAGCCGCGACAATGATGTTGACCCCGCGCACGGTGAGGCCAATCAGCAAGGCGAGGCCTGCGACCAAACCCAAGGCGCTGATCATGACGCTTCCCCTGCGCGTGCGCGGCGCGTGTGCTAGCCGAGCGACCTAAGGCAGCTCATAGCGCTCCACATGCTCGACAATGATCGTGTACGCGGAGTCCGCCAGGTCGCTTTCGCGCTTTTCCGTGCGCATCTCCCCCTCCACCCAAATCGGCGCCCACAGCTCCGGCAATTGAATCGGCCCATCCGGCGCAGACACGTATACAGTCTGATTGGGCGGCGGCGGCGGCTGATGCAGACACGCGCCGTAATACGGCACCAGCAAGAACTCGCTCACGTGCCCGCCGGGTCGGAAGTCGAACGGCACGGCGTAGCCCGGCAGGCGGACCCGCACGCCATCAAGATCCTCCACCACGTTGAAGGTCCCGATTTGGACGCCGACATCCGCTTCTGAGCCTTCTGCGACCGGGTTGTCCCACAAATTGGCGAGGTAGTCGGAATAGAGGTCTTGGATGACGTCGTCCTCACCGTCCGGCCACAAATCGTCCCAGCGCAGATCCTCCGCCTCCGGCGCGGCCCAGGCGGGCGCCGCCGGCGCCGCCATCGTCATCGCAAACACCGCCGCCAAAATCAGAGCGCGGCTTCCACGCTTCATCATACGCGCACCGTCAGTCCGTCATTGAGGGCGTTGCGCGTGGCGCGCCAAGCCGGCCCCGCCGCCAACAGCGCCGCCGCCACGATCACGACGCCCACCACCGCCAGATCAAACCAGCTTGGCGGAACCACCGGCAAGGTCAAGCCGAAGCGCGCGGCCGCCACCGGCCCCGCCGCCATGGTCACAAGCTGCACGACCGCCACGCCCGCGCCCGCGCCGACACCGGCCAAAAGCGCAGCTTCGCTGATCAGCAGCGCAAACACATGCCCCGGTCGCGCGCCCACCGCGCGCAAAATCGCCATTTCGCGACGCCGCTCATTCAGACTGGATAACAAAATCGTGGTGATGCTCACCAACCCCACCACAATCACAAAGGCCGACACCAACGCCAACGCCCGCTCCGCCGCGCCGACCACGCTCCACAATTGGCTCAGCGCGACGCCGGGGATCACCGCCAACAACGGCTCGCGCGGATACGTGTTGATCGCCCGCTGCAGGCGCAACACATCAACTTTGTTCGTGAGCCCGACAAGCGCGGCCGTGATGGTCGTTGGCTGAAGATCCATCGCGCGGGTGTCCTCAGCCGTGATGGCGCGCGCCAGCGGCGTCGGCGCGCCGCCCGACCAGCCGACATGAATCGCCTCAATGGCCTCAAGGCTGACATGGATTGTGCGATCCACGGGCGTGCCCGTGGGCGCAAGGATCCCCGCCACTCGAAACGGCCGGTCGGTGTGTTCGGCGAAGCTGACCGCGCCGAGGCCGTGGGAAAGCGTGATCTCGCGGCCCACCGCATAGCCCAATTCCCGCGCCACCGCAGCGCCCAAGACCGCATCATATACGTCCGCGAAGGGGGCGCCGTCAGCGACACGCAAGGCCTGGCCGCCGCCGTACCGATACCGCTCGAAGTAGGCCGCCGTTGTGCCTAAGACGCGAAAGCCGGCGTGGGAATCGCCCAAGCTCAGCGGCACAGTCCACGCCACCTCTGGCCGCGCGGCGATCTCTTGATAGCTCTCCCAGGAAATGTTGTTGGTCGCTTGGCCGATGCGAAACACGGAATAGAGCGTCAGATTGATCGCGCCCGAGCGCGCGCCGACAATCAAATCCGTGCCGGAGATCGTGTTTTCGAAACTCGCGCGCGCGCCACGCCGGATCTTTTCAACGCCGAGAAAAAGCGTCACCGCCACGGCGATCGCCACCGCCGTCAAGAGCGCCACGCCGGCGCGGTTGGCGAGGCTTTGGACCGCCAAGCGCACAATGAGGCCCGCGCGGTTCACGCCGCTTGCTCCGCCGCCATCGCCCGGTTCAGCGCGCCCAGATCCAACGCCTGATCAAATCGCCCAGCCAGAGACGCGTCGTGGCTCACAAACAGCAAGCTCGCCCCCGTCTGCGCGCACTCCTCCAGGAGGAGCGCTAAGAACGCGTCGCGCGTCGAGGCATCCAAGGCCGATGTGGGCTCGTCGGCAATAATCAGCGCCGGCGCGCCGATGAGCGCGCGCGCAGCGGCCACCCGCTGCTGCTGGCCGACGCTGAGACGGCGTGACGGCGTTTTGAGGATCTGCGGATCCGTCAGGCCCAAGCGCGCGAGCAGGCGCGTGGCCTCGCGCTCGACGCTTCGTCCCCGGGCGCGGGCCGCCGCAGCGCGCGCCGGCGAAAACCGGCATGGCAGCATGACATTGTCGAGCACTGACAAATACGGCAGCAGATTAAACATTTGAAAAATAACGCCAATCTGTTCCGCGCGGATGGCGTCGCGCGCCGCGCCGCTCAGATGGCCAAAATCTGCGCCCAGCACGTCGACCCGCCCGGCGTTTGCAGCCAAGACGCCCGCAATCACGCCCAAAAGCGTGCTTTTGCCCGAACCACTCGGCCCCTGGAGGAAGACCCGGTCGCCGGAGGCCAAGACAAACCGCTCAATGTTGAGAACCGTCGGGCCGCCCGGCCATCGAAATATCAGATTTTCGAGGTCAACGGCCGCAGCGCTCATGGCTGCAGATCAAAGCGCTCTGCTCCCGGCGTCAAGACGGCTGCTGTTTGACGCGTCGCGTCGAGATAAGCCGCCTCCACCCGCTCCAGGCGCGCGAACGGCGCAAAGAGCTCGACATCCATCCACGCCAGCCGCTCCAGGCGGGCGCACGCGAATTCATAGCGCACCGTCACATCCGCGCTGGCGTGATGGCTCTCATCCCCATGATCGTGGTCATCGGCGGCGTGATCGTCATGGTCATGCTCATGCTCCCCATGATCATGGTCGGCGTGATCGTGATCGTCGCCATGGCCGTCGCCCGCTAAAACGCCGGCGGCGAGCGTCACAGCGCGCGGCGTGCACCGCCCGCGCGGATCGAGCATCACCGTCGCGTCGGCGTCCTGGAGCCGGGCGAGCGCGGCGGTTACGGCGGCCTCCTCCTCAGGGGTGGCGGGTGCGCGCTCAAAGCCCACAAGGTTGTAGCCCGGCGACACCAGCTCCACGACAAGCGCGCCGTCTTCAGCGGCCGCAGTCAACACGGCGCGTCCATGAATGTGGGCTTCGTTCTGGCGATACGCCGGCGCGTCCGCGTCCGGCGTGTCTTGAGCAGCCGCAGCGCCCGCGACCGCGGCGGCGACGATGGCGACAACACAGCGCATAGGGCCTCCAGCGTTATCGTGGAGATGTCGCGTCGATCATCCCACTTAGGCCTCGATCACGGGGCTCTTCTCGCATAGATGTTATCCTGTAACAATATGCATGGGGCGTGAGTCGGACCTCTCTGGCGCGGCGAAGCGAGGCGCGGTCTACGCATCTGTGGCGTCGCGGCGGAAAGGACGTGTGGGATGGGGTTTACAACGCCGCCGGCCATTGTGTTTAGCGCCATTGCGGCCGCCGTCACGACCCTTGGCTTGGTTGCGGTGACGCTGAGCCCGGTGCGGGTGAAGGCGTCTGTTGGCTTGTTCGCGGCGTTCGCGGCGGGGGTGTTGGTCAGCGTGACGCTGTTGCACCTCGCCCCGCACGCATTGTTGGCGAGCCCCAAAGCGCCCCCCTTGATGCTGGCGGGTTTCGCCAGCGGGTTTTTGCTCAACCGCGGCGTCTTATCCTTGTCGGAGCGCAGCGCCGGGGCCCAGCTCGCTTTGGGGATCACGCCCGCCCTCGGGGTCGCGTTTCACTCCCTGATCGACGGCGTCGCTTACGCCGTCAATTTCGCCGTGAGCGTGCCGACGGGGCTGATGACCGCCGCGGGTCTGATCATGCACGAAATGCCAGAGGGCGTGATTGTGTTCGGCTTGTTGCATGGCGCAGGGCTCACGCGCCGCGCCGCGCTGATCGCCGCGTTCGCGGCTTCCGCCGCAACGACGCCGCTGGGCGCCCTCATCGCCCAGCCGGTGGTCGGTCACCTTGATCCCCAAACGCTGGCGCAGGTCTTCGCCTTCACCGCGGGCGTGTTGTTGTATGTCGGGGCCGGCCACTTGCTGCCTCATGTGGAGCGCGAGACGCGGCTTGTCGTGATCCCGATCGCCGCCGCCGGCGCGCTCGTCGGCGCGGTTATGGAAGCCGCCCACGATCACGATCACGGCGCGCCAGGCTTCGCGAGCCCGGCGCTCCAGCACCGCCATCCCTAACCGCGCGGCGTCAGCGCCCCTCGCACACGGATGGAAGCGTCCGCGAAACATGGGTGTGATGCTCTGCGTCCATGGCACGCCGACGGCCCCTGAAACCGGCGCGCGCCCTTGCGGGCGCGATCGCAGCGCTTGTCCTTGCTGGCGCGGCTGAGGGCGGTGGCGGCGCAACCGCCTCCAAGGGGGCTAACAGCTCTGACTATTATCTCAAAATCGAGCCGGTGACGGGCGCCATCACTCACGATTTTAAAGCCCGCGGCGTGCTGCATGTGGAGCTGGGCCTCGACATTCGCTCAGCCCAGACGCGCCGCCGCGCGGACGCCCTCATTCCGCGCTTGCGCGCGGCGTGCTCAGAAGCGCTGCGCCAGTATCTCAACGTGCACTACAGCGCCGGGCGCACCCCGGACGCCGACGCCATCCGCACCCTGATGCAAGAGGCGGTGAACGGCGTCCTGCGCGAAGACGGCGCGGTGGTGCTCCTGGCCATGGTGCTTGTCCACGGCAAATGAGCCGGCGCGCCCCTTATGCGATGGAGTCCATAAAACTCGCGAGGGCGACGTCCTTCTCGCTGACGCCGTCCGCGTCATGGGTCGTCAGCACAACCTCGACACGATTGTAGACGTTGAACCATTCCGGATGGTGGTCGGCGGTCTCGGCTTTGAGGGCGACGCGGCTCATAAAGGCCCACGCCGCGTTGAAATCGTCGAACCGGAAGGATTTCTGAATGGCGTCGCGGCCCTCGACCCGGCTCCAGCCCGTCAAGCGCGTCAGGGCCGCGTCAGCGCCGATGCGATCAGTCATGGTGGTGTCTCCGCTGAAGGGCCAAGGCCCGCAAACGCGCGGAAGAGTGCGTGGGTTGGCGTGGGAATCAAGAGCGCATTCGCCTTAATTCTCACCTGGTCCGGCAAGGCGGTGGTCGCCATGTTCCCACACCGACGTCGCGCCTCGACCCCACGGACCGGTAGAATGATGGGATGTGGCTAAGACACGATCTCTCAAAGGGACGCCGCCGTGCGTGCGCTTGGACACCCAGCGGGGCGGCGGCGCTGACCGCCGCAGCTCTCGTCGCTGCGCCTGTCGCGGCCCAAGACGCGCCCCAAACAGCGCCCACCGCCGCGGACACGCGCGTCACGCGGGCGTGCTCAGAGCCCTGCCCAAACGCCCCGGTGGAGGTGAGCGCCGGGCGCGACACGCTCCACCGAGCGGGGGCGATCGGCGCGCCGGCCACAGTGATTGACCCCGCGTTTTTTCTTGTCACGCAAGCGCTTGGCCCTGTCAGCGTGGTGGTGGACGGCCGCGCGTTTGCGCCGGAGTGCGCCGTCCTCGGCGTGTGCGCGCCGCTTGTGAGCCCGGCTTCCATTGGCGCGCGTGGGGGTGCGCCGCTGGTGGTCGCGCCGGAAACCGAGGCGAGCCAGGATCTCGGGACCGCCGCCGCGCCGGCGGGCGCTGCCGCCCCTAACAGCGAGCCGTGACAGCAAGCCCTGATAGCACGCCCCGGCAGCAAACTCGGAAACCCAGAGCCAGTGGCGGCCCCGGTCAGACCCACCCAAAGGCCCCTCCCCGAAGGCCGCGATAAGCGACAGCTGAGGCTCGCGCGGTGCTACTCCGCGGGATCAGCCTGAACGGCGGCCTTGCCCGTGACGCCGGCCATCGG
>CAZMSO010000043.1:10093-25402 GCA_964568975.1 uncultured Caulobacterales bacterium
GCTACTCCGCGGGATCAGCCTGAACGGCGGCCTTGCCCGTGACGCCGGCCATCGGCTCCTCGCCGCGATCGGCCATGCGCGCCATAGAAAACACCACCCCCGACAGCGCAAGAATGGCGATCAAATTGGGAAAGGCCATGGAGGCGTTCGCTAAGTCTCCAACACGGAACAGCTGATCGAGATCAAGCACCAGCGTGCCCGCGAACACCACCAACACCCACACATAGCGAAAGGGTTTCGTGGCCCAATCGCCGATTAGGTATGTGATCGCCTGCTCGGCGTAATAAGACCAGCCAAGAATCGTCGTGAACGCAAACAAGGTCAGCGCGATTGCAATCACGAACTCGCCGGCGATGGGAAACCCTTCGCGATACACGGCGCTCGTCACTTCCGGACCTTGCAGCGTGGTGGACTGCCAGGCGTACTCAACAGTGCCTGCGCCGGAGACATACTCGCCGCTGACCACCAAGATCGCGAGGCCGGTCATGGTGCAAATCACCATCGTGTCGATGAACACGCCGATCATGGCGATCTCGCCTTGGCGCACGGGATTGCTCGTCTGCGCGGCGGCGTGGGCGATCGGCGCCGAGCCTTGCCCGGCTTCGTTCGAAAACAGCCCCCGCGCGATCCCGTAGCGCATCGCCTGCATCAACCCATAGCCGGCCGCCCCGCCAAAGGCCTGCTCAAGCCCGAAGGCGTAAGAGAAAATCTGTCCAAACGCCGCGGGCACGTGATCGGCGTGCAAAATCAGCATGGTGGCCGCACACGCCACATAAAAGAGCGCCATAATAGGCACAACTTTGCCCGCGACGGAGCCAATGGATTTGATGCCGCCAATAATCACCAAAAACACGGCGGCTGCGATCACAAGGCCTGGAATCCACAGCGCGATCTCGCGGGTGAAGCTCTCCGCCGCCACCCCGATCGGCAGCTCCTTGACCGTCACAGACACCGTCTCGCCCGCCGCCAGCGCTGAATCAATCGCGCAGCCGGAGGCCGCCACCGGCGCTGCGTCGCCATCCACCATGACGGAGCTTTTGCCCGCCGTGATCGCGCACGGGAGCATGTCGGCGAACGCACGGCTCGCCTCCGACATGGCGTTGGCGATGGAGTTCGACTGGATCATGCCGCCGGTGGCGGTGGCGGAGAAGATCGTCCCAAAACAAAAGAACACCGCCAGCCAACGCCACCGTTTGCCAAGGCCGTTCTTGATGTAATACATCGGCCCGCCGTGAAAGCCGCCGTCAGCGTGGGTCTCGCGAAACCGCACGGAAAGTGAGCTTTCTGCAAACGCCGCGGCCATGCCCAACAGCGCCGTCACCCACATCCAAAACATCGCGCCCGGACCGCCGATGGAAATCGCCGTCGCCACGCCGGCGAGGTTGCCCGTACCCACTTGTCCTGAAAGCGCCGTCGACAAGGCTTGCCACGGCGTGATTTCGCCCGCGCCTTGGCCCTTGCGGCCGGCCCACAATTCCGCCAGCGCCGGCCCGAAGCGGCGAAACGGCCGGAAAGAGAGACCGACCATGAAGTAAAGGCCCGTCCCCAACAGAAGCACCGCAACCAGCCCCAGCGGCAGTAAGCGGCGCGGTTCGCCATCGGCCGTCTCGCCCCAGGTTCCGCCCCAGATAAACCCGCTGACCGTGTCCAGCCCGCCCACAAATCCGCTGATCAGCCCATCCATACTGTCGCCTCGGTCTCCTAGAAAGCGATCAGGTTAGACGCCGCATCGCCACGCCCGCAAGCGCGACGCGCCGCCGACGGACGATGGCGTGGCGAGGATGGAACACTCGTGACGGGCGCAAACCCCGCGCGCAGCCGCGCCGCAGCGCCGTTCAGCCGCCGCCGGAACCGGGGCACCGCGGCGTGGCCACCACTTCCACGTCGCGCATGATCGGGGCAGTCGCAGCCATCGATCCCCAGATCAGACGCACCGCCGGGCGCGCGCCTTGGGGCGCGACGCGCGCTTCAAACCGCGCCCGCCCGAACAACGCCGTTTCAAGATTGCGCGTCATGTCGGTGTCGTTGAGGCCCGACACCCGCTCCTCGTTCACGGAAATGATCAAATCGCCCGGGCAAATGAAGCCGTAAACGCCGCTGTCGCGGTTGATCTTCGTCACCCGCCCGACCGGCGTGTTGGTGAAGCCCGCGCCCCAGACCGGCTCAATGTCCACGCCGACGAAATCAAGCGCGCCGCCGCTGGCGGGGCTGCCCCAATAGACAAGCTCCGCCGCCTGCGTCGGCGCGACGGGGACCGGCGACGCCGTCGCGGTGGGTGCTGGCGACGCGACAAGCGGATCAGAGGCGCTTGAGCGCGCCGCGCCCGCAATGGCGCCGGGCTCCTCACGCAACGCGTCACGCTCCAGCACAAACCAGGTGAGCGAGGCCGTCATCCACGCCAACGCCAAAACCGTGACGACGCCGCCCACAAACCAAGTGAGCGCTTGCTGGCGCGCGGCGGCGCGCGCCGTCGCCTCCGGCTCGGGCAAGGGCTCGAGAACCGTGTCGTCCATGCCGTGCTCCCCAACGCTCGCGCTCAGCCCACGCGCGGGCGCAGGTCAGCCTGACCCGCGCCCCGTTGGTATTTCGATCCGAAGCCGGCGCGTCAATGGCGTTTCCACCACAGTCGAGCCGCGCCGCGGCGCCGCTTCCGCCGAGATTACGTAAGCGTGAACTCAACGCGGCGGTTTTGCGCGCGTCCCGCCGAGGTGTCATTGGACGCCACGGGTTGCGTCGACCCCACGCCCAGCGTGCTGATCCGCCCGCCATTGACGCCGCGCGCGATCAGATAATTCGACACCGCCTGGGCGCGCCGCTCCGACAATTGGTCATTATAGGCGCGCGCGCCGGTGGAATCCGTGTGGCCGATGACCGTGATGCGCGTGCTCGGATCTTCGTTCAACGTCTGCGCGAACTGATCCAGCGTGGCGCGCAAGCCCGGCTGGATGTCGGCGCTGTCGACCGCGAAGGTCACGTCGCCGGGCAGCACCACGCGCACGGCGTTGTCCTCGCGCACCACCTCAACGCCGGTGCCGCGCGCTTGTTCTTCCAGGCGGCGGGCCTGGCGATCCAGCACAGCGCCTGTGGCCGCGCCGGCTGCAGCGCCCGCGGCCGCGCCAGCCAGCACGTTCTTGGTGTCGTTGCCGCCCGCCGCCACGCCCGCAGCCGCGCCAAGGAGACCGCCCACAACCGCGCCGGTGGTGGTGCGGTTCACCGACCGCTCCCCCGTTTGGGGGTCGGCAGTGGCGCACGCGGCGGTAAGAATGGCGACGCCGGCGAGGGCGGCGCGAGACGCAAACAACATGGCGACTTCTCCTGTCACAAAGGTGCGGCGCGGCCGCCGCCGGGATCGGGTGAGGCGCGCGCCTCTGGTAAGTGAGGCGTCGGCCGCGGCTTGGCAATGGCCGCGCGACTCTCAACATCCCGTTGCCGCGAGAGCCCATTGAAAAGCGCTTGCTTGCCCGGCGCGCCCTCGCGAAACTGACGCCGGTCGGGGCGCCGCGAGGGATGGACAATGCACGTTTTGTTGGCGCTCTTGGGCGCGGTCGGCGCTGTGGCGGCGCTCATTTGGCGCGTGCGGATGATGGGCGACGCCGCGCGCGAGGTGGCGGACGCCGCGAAGACTGTGGCCAATGCGCCGCGGCGCATGCGATTTCAGTCCCGCGCGAAAGGCGCCGGCCTCCAGGCCGTGGATGATCCGCGCGAAGCCGCGGCGGTGCTGATGGCGCTGGTGGGGCGCGTCGACGGTGACTTGTCCAGCGACGCCAAGACCGCCATCGCCGATCACGCCGCTCAGCGCTTTGAACTCTCGCAGGAGGACGCGCACGCGCTCGCCGCCCAAGCGGCGTGGCTCACCCGAGACGCCGCCAACGCCGACGCCGTCATCGACCGCATGGTCGCCCTGCTCCAGCGCACCGTGACGGACACAGAACTCATTGAGCTGGAAGACATGCTGCGGGCCGTCGTCGGGGTCGCGGGCGCGCCCACGACCGACCAAGCCGCGCTGCTCGATCGGTATCGGCGCAAAGCCCAGCTTTAAGCGCGCGCCTGATGCGCTGGGCCGCTCACGCGGTTTCGACTTTCACCGCGCGCGCAAGCAGCGTCTGCATCGCTTGCGCCGGAGTCAGCCGCCCGTCGAGCACCGCATTCACGGCCGCGCAAATCGGCGCATCGATTGCGTGCTGGTCTGCGAGCGCCAGCATCGCCGGCGCCGTGGCCACGCCCTCCGTCACCGCGTCGCGTTCCGCCAGAATGTCGGCGAGCGCGCGTCCCTCGCCTAAGGCGCGCCCGAGCGACATATTGCGTGATTGCGGGCTGGAACACGTCAGCACCAAATCGCCCAGGCCGCTTAGCCCTTGGAGGGTCTCGCGCCGCGCGCCCAGGGCCGCGCCCAACCGCGTCATCTCAGAAAATCCTCGCGTGATCAGCCCCGCATGCGCTGATCGCCCAAGCCCAAGACCTTCCGCCGCGCCGCACGCGACCGCGAGCACATTCTTCATCGCGCCGCCCACCTCCACGCCCAGGACGTCGTCGGACAAATAGGGCCGAAAGCCCGACCACCCGATGGACGCCGCCAACGCCCCCGCGAGCTCAAGCGTCGGCGCGGCCAATGTCACCGCGGCGGGCAAACCACGCGCAACCTCGCCCGCAAAGCTCGGCCCCGACAACACCGCAGGGCGCGCCTGGGGCGCTTCCTCGGCGAAAACCTGCGTGACGCGCTTAAGGCTCGTGCGCTCAAATCCCTTCGCACAGGACACAAGCGGCGTGTTCGGCGCGATATGAGCCGCCAGCGCGCGCGTCACCTGACGCGCCGCCTGCACTGGCGCAGCGAACAGGATCGCGTCCGTCGCCGCGAACGCGTCTGCTTCAGCCGTCGGCGTCACGCGCGGGTCCAACGGCGCGCCCGGCAGCCGCGGGCTCTCGCGTGTGCGCGCGAGAGCGGCTGCGGCCTGCGGGCTGCGTGTCCACAAGACGACGTCGCGTCCGGCCCGCGCCGCGGTTTGCGCCAAGGCCGCACCCCACGCGCCTGCGCCTACGACGCCGATCACGGGGAACGGGACGCTCACGCGCGCGGTCCTTTGCGTCCGCCGCCGGAGGCCGGCGCCGCCACAGCCGCAGCCGGGTCCAACGGCCAGCGGGCGCGCGCCGGCGCGTCAAGCGGGTCGGTGAGGCCCAGCGCAAAACGCTCCGCGCCGGCTAAGGCGATCATCGCGGCGTTGTCGGTGCACCATTTCAGGGGCGGCGCCGCCAAGCGCGCGCCGGCGCGCGTCGCCACGCCGCCCACGGCCGCGCGGATCGCGGCGTTCGCCGCCACGCCGCCCACCACCGCCACTGTCTCGACCGGCGCAACCGCGCGCGCGGCCGCAAGCGCGCGCGCGGTCCGATCAGCCATAACCTCCGCCACCGCCGCTTGGAAGGACGCCGCAAGGTCAGCGCGTGCGCGATCGCCGCCATCGCTCGCCTCCCACGCGCGCACGGCCGCTGTCTTAAGGCCGGCGAAAGAAAAATCACACCCGTCGCGCCCGACAAACGGCCGCGGCAACGCAATGGCCGCGGCGTCACCGTCCGCCGCCAGCCGCTCAAGCGCCGGCCCGCCGGGTTGCGGCAAACCGAGAAGCTTCGCCGTTTTGTCGAAGGCTTCCCCCGCGGCGTCGTCAATGGTCGAGCCAAGACGGCGATAGCGGCCCACCGCCTCCACCAGAATGAACTGGGAATGCCCGCCGGAGACAATCAAGGCGAGGTAAGGACACGCCACCGGTTCCGACAGCCGCGGCGATAAGGCGTGGCCCTCAAGGTGATTGACCGCGATGAAGGGCGCGCCTGTGGCCAGCGCCACCGCCTTGCCGACGCTCACGCCCACCATCACTCCCCCGATTAAGCCCGGGCCAGCGGTCGCCGCCACGGCGTCGAGGTCCTCAAAGCGCGCGCCTGCGTCGCGAATCACCTCCGCGGCCAAAGCGTCCAAGCGCTCGGCATGGGCGCGCGCGGCGATCTCTGGCACGACGCCGCCATAGGGCGCGTGCGCGTCATCCTGTCGCGCCACGCGTTCCGCAAGCACGACCGTCGCGCCCCCCGCATCGCCTTGCGGCGTATGGCGCACAAGCGCTGCGGCGGTGTCGTCGCAACTCGACTCCAGCCCGAGGATCAGCGCGGCCGGACGGTGCATGCTCGTGCCTGCAGACGATTGCATCGCGTCGTAGGAGATCGTTTAGTCATGGTTTGTGTCCTACCCGCCGGTGTGAAGCCTATGCAACGTTTGGTGATCGGATCGCGCGGCTCGCCGTTGGCGTTGGCCCAAGCGCGCATGGCCCAAGCCGCGCTGGCGCGCGCGGCGAAGACGCTGCCGGAGTTCATTGACGAGCGTTTTCCCATTCAAATCATCCAAACCAGCGGCGATACGACCTTAGATCGCCGCTTAGCCGATATCGGCGGCAAGGGCCTGTTTACCAAGGAGGTGGACGCCTGGCTCCTCGGCGGCGGTGTGGATGTCGCTGTGCACTCCCTCAAGGACGTGCCGGCCGATTATGAGCAGGAGCTGGTCCTAGCGGCCTTTCTGCCGCGGGAGGACCCCCGCGACGCGTTTGTCTCCAACATTGCTCAAGACCTGATGAGCTTGCCCCAGGGCGCGCGCCTGGGCACCGCCAGCCCGCGACGGCGCGCCCAAACCCGCCGGCTGCGCCCGGATCTCGAACTCACGCTGATGCGCGGCAATGTGCACCGTCGCTTGCACAAAATTCAGCAAAAAGAAGCCGACGCCACGTATCTCGCCGCCGCAGGGCTCAAACGCCTGGGCAAAGCCAAAGCCGCCGCGAGTTTCATTGAGCCGGATCACATGCTGCCGGCGGCCTGCCAAGGCATTGTCGGCATCGCCACGCGTGCTGATCATGACGAGCTGATTAAGCTCTGCGCCAAGATCAATGACGACGCCGCCACCATCGCCGCCGCGGCTGAACGCGCTTTTCTTGACGTGATTGACGGCTCGTGCCGCACCGCCGTCGCGGCCTTGTCGGAACGCGCCGGCGACACGCTGCGCTTGCGCGCTGAGGCGTTGTCGCCGGAGGGCGAAGAGTGCTGGCGGCGCGACGAGACGATCACAGTGTCTGCTGATCCCGGCGACGCCGCGAAACAAGCCGCCGACCTCGGCCGGCGCATTGGCCGCGCCGTAAAGGAGGAGGCGGGCGAGGCGTTGCTCGTTGCGTCGTGAGCCGGGGGCGCCGCGCCCCATGAGCGTGCGGCGCGCACGCCGGCGGTGACCATGGCGAGGCGGGAGCCTACACGGCCAAAGCCGGACAGCGCGGATCCTCACCGGACACGGCCTGATCCCCGTGGTCATGTGCTGGTCACGCGCGCGGAGCCGGGGGCCGCCGCCACCGCCGAACGGCTCGCCGCCGGCGGTTGGTCGCCCGTCCTCTGCCCCGTGCTGGGGATTGAGGCGAGGCCCTTTGATCGCGCCCTTCTGGCGAACGCTCAAGGGCTCCTTATCACCAGCGCGAACGCCGCGCGCCGCCTCGCCGACCCCGCCATCCCCGCTGCAGCCCGCGCCCTTCCCATCGCCGCCGTCGGCGCGGCGACCGCGCGCGCGGCCCGCGACGCCGGGGCCGACAACGTGGCCTCCGCAGAGGGCGACGCCGACGCGCTTGCGGCCCTCGCGCGCACGCAGTTCACACCGGACGCGGGAGCGCTGGTGTTTATGCGCGGCGCCGACATTGCCGGCGACCTGGCGGGAGCGCTGCGGGCGGAGGGCTTTGCGGTGCGGGAGGCCGTGGTCTACGCCGCGCGCGCCGCCTCGGCAGTGCCGCGCGCCGCGGCGGCGGCCCTCGCCGCCGGCGCGGCCGGCGCAGCGCTCTTTCATTCCGCGCGAGCGGCGGCGGTGTTTAGCGAGCTTGTGCGCGCCGCCGGCCTTGCGCCGGCGTGCGCCACGCTGACGGCGGTCGCGATCAGCGCGCGCGCAGCGGCCGCGCTTGACCTGACGCTGGCGGACATCCGCGTGGCCGCGACGCCGACGGAGGCGGCGTTGCTCGCGGCCCTTGCGGACGCGCGGGCGTGAGCGCCCGACGCGGCCTGGCTCTCCCACGGCCTGCGTCGCGACTGCGCGAAACCCTCCAGCGACCTCTCTTGCGTATTGAGCCCTGGCGGCCCTCGGGCCTAAAAGAACACCGTCAGCGAAGGGAAACGCCGCCATGAGCCCGTCAACCGCCCCGTCCAATCCCGCCCGCCCCACCGACACTGATGACGACGCCGCGCGCTCAGAAGAGCATCATGGCGAACACCACGAAGAACGCCTTGAGGGGCGGAGCGACGAACACGGCGAGGAGCGCGGCGAGGAGGCCTCCGGCGCCGCCGCGGACACGCCGGAGGACGCGACGCCTCACGACGCTGGCGCCGGCGCGGACGCCCCGCGCGACGCCCCGCGCGACGCTCAGGTCGACGCCCTGGTCGACGCCCAGCGCGACGCTCAGCGCCGCGCTGACGCGAGCCTGGAAAACGACGCGCCCGCGGCGGCGTCCGCCGCCCCTGGCGCCGCGCCGATCGACGCTGACTTCACCGCTGCTCAGCCCGCCAATGCCGATGAGGCGGGCGCTGCGCCGCGCGGCGGCGTGAGCTTTCCCATGGCCGCGGTGATGGCCGCCGCCGCCGCGGTGGTCGGTGGGTATATGGGCGTTGTCTTCGACGCCCCGAGCGTCGGCCCAGCGCCCGAGCGCTTTGCGGCCCTGGAGGAGCGGGTGGCGCTGTTGGCGAACGCCGCCAGCACCGGCGTGGAGGTGGACGCTGAGGCCCTGGCGGCCATCGATGCGCGTTTATCGGAGCTGAGCGGCGAGATTGACGCCGCCGGGCGCGCGTCTGTTCCCGCCTCCACGGCTCGCGGCGATGGCGGAGCCGCGGCTCAAGCGGCGCTCTCCGTCGCCCAAGCCCTTGATGGCCGTCTGAGCGCGCTTGAGGGCGATGTCGCGGCCTTGCGCGCGCAAGTGGCGGCTCTCGACGACACCGCCGTGCGCATGGCCTCTCAAGTGACGGGCGAAGCCCCGGCCTTGGAGGCCACGCCTTTCGACACCCCCACGGGGGCGGAGCGCGCGGACGCGATGCTGATTGTCGCGGCGCTGCGGGACGCGGCCGACCGGAAAGGCGATTTCACCGCTGAACTCGCTGAGGCCCAAGCTCTTTTCCCCGAGGACCCCGGCGTCGCCGCCCTCGCCCCCTTCGCCGACACTGGCGCGCCCAGCCGCGCAGCCATAGAAGCGACGTTCCGCCAAATCGGCCGCGAGGCGATTGCGCTGGAGCGCGGCGGTCCCGGCGGCTTGCTGCAGCGGTTAAGCCAAGGCGTGACGGACATTGTGTCGGTCAGCCGCGCGGACGCGCCGGACACCTCGCGCGCCGCCGCCGATGTCGTGATGCGCGCGCAGAAACTGATGGCGGACGGGGATTTGAACGGGGCTGCCGACGCGATGGCGCGCTTGAAGCCGCCAACCTTAGCCCTCGCGGAAACTTGGGTGGAGGACGCGCGCACGCGCGCGGCGATGGATGACGCCGTCGCCCTCATCGGCGCGGACCCGCAAACGGCGGCGCCGATTGAGGCCGCCCCCGCCAGTGACCAGGGCGCCGCGCCCCAAGCGGAGACGGACGACGCTGCCCCGACGGCGGACGTCGCGGCGGAGGCTCCCGTCGCGGGCGAGGACGCCGGTGAGGATGCCGGCGAGGATGCCGGGGAAACCGCAGCAGACAGCGCGGGCGCGCCGGCGGACGCCCTTGAGGATCAAGCGGCCGCGCCAGACGCCGATGCGGCGCAGACCGCGCCGACCGAGACCCAGCCGGCTGCAACCGAACCGGCCAGCGCCCAGCCAGCAAGCGCCCCGCCGACCAACGACGCGCCGACCAACGACGCCCCGGCTAATGACGCGCCGGCCAACAACGGACCAACCAGCGCCGATGACGCGCAGACGACGGCTGCGTCCGACGTCGACGCCGGCGCTGACACCGCGCTGGAGCAAGGGGGGCCGGGGGCCGCAGACGCCGTCGCGCCGGGTGCACGCGATGGCGACGCCGCCGAGGCGGATGGGGAGGCTGGCGCGTCGCCCGACACCGACGCGGCGGCCGCCGAGGACGCCGCCTCTGCAGACGAGGCCCAGACGGCCGAGGACGCGCCTGACGACGATGAAGCTGGCGACGACGAAGCCGGCGACGGTGACGCGGGCGACGGCGAGGCCGACGACGCCGCTGACGCGTCAGACGAGGGGTGACGGCGTGCGCCGCTATTTGGTCGCAGGGCTGGCGGTCATTCTGGCGCTGCTATTGCTCTCGCTTTATGGCTTAGTCCATTTGATGGCGGTGACTGGGGAGACCCGGCCCCAGCCCATCGTCATCGGCGTCTATGAGTACACGCCCGATTTCGCGGCGACCGCGCGCTTGCTGCTGTTTGTGATCCCCATCACGGGCGTGGTGTGGTGGGTGTTGCGCGCGCCGGATAAGCTCGCGGCGATGCGCCGCTCCCGCCAGCGCGAGCGGGGGGTTGCGGCGCTGGAAGACGCGATGATCGCGGCGGCTGGCGGCGACGGGCGGACAGCGCGCCGGGAAGCGCGCCGCGCGGCGGTGCTGTTGCAACGGCCGGCCGCGCCGCGCCTTGTGGCGGCGCAATCGCTTGAAACGTCGGGTGATGTCGTGGCGGCGGAGGCGCAATACGCCGCCATGCTCGCGGATTCTAAGACGGAGCTTGTCGGCCGGCGCGGGCTGGCCGCCGCGGCCCTGTCGCGGAAGGATTATGAAACCGCGATCGTTCACGCCACCGCCGCCTTTGCGGCCCATCCGAACGCGCGTTGGGCGTTTGATTTGCTGTTTGACGCCCAAGTCGCCGCCAGCAAATGGCCGGAGGCCCTGCTCACCTTGGCCGACGGCGCCAAGCGCGGCCATGTGCCCGACGACAGCGCGCGTCGGCGGCGCGCCGTGCTCTTCACCGCTCAAGCGACGCGCGTTGAGCGGCTGGATCCCTTCCAAGCGCGCGACTTAGCCGAGCAAGCCGCTAATCTCAGCCCCGCCTTCGCGCCAGCGGTGGCGCTGGCGGCGCGTTTGGCGGTGCTCGCCGGCAAAGGCTGGCGCGCGGCGAGCCTGATCGAAGACGCGTGGACGGTGACGCCCCACCCGGCCCTCGCCCTGGCTTATCGCGACATTAAACCCGAGGAGTCGCCGCGCGCCCGCGCTGAGCGGCTGCGCGGCCTCGCCCAGCTCAACCCCGATCACCGCGAAAGCCGCATCTTGGTGGCGGAAAGCGCCCTCGCCTTCGGCATCGTCAAGGACGCCCGCGACGCCATCGCGCCGTTGGTCCACGCCGAGAAAGAAGCCACGGCGCGGCTGTGCGGCCTGCTCGCGCAAATCGCCGACGCTGAAGGCCGCTCGAAAGAGGCCCGCGAATGGGTGGCGTGCGCCGCCATTGCGCCGGCGGAGCCGGACTGGTCGGATCTTGATCCTGAAGGCCCCGCCTTTGCGTACACGGATGAAGATTGGGCGCGGCTCATCTACACCTTCGGCGACACCGGCGCGCTCATCCATCCCCGCCATGAGCGCTTTGAACCGGCGCGCCCGGTCGCTCCCCAAGCGCTTCTGGAAAGCGCGGCGAGCGCGCGCACCGGCATCGCCCAACACGAGGACGAAAAGAACGCCGCCGCCCGCGGCGCACATGGCGACACAGACGCTGAAGCCGCGCCCTCTGCTGAGGCTGACGCGCCGGACGCCGCCGCTAATCCCGCGGCTGAGCCCGCCGACCGGCCAGGCCCAGCCGCCTCGCCCTTTCGCCCATTTCGCGGCCCGCCTGATGATCCCGGGCCGGATTGACCGGCGGCGTCCAGCGGCTTAAGGCACGCTCACCGTGTCGCTGGACCCCGAATGCGAGACCGCGCCGTGCTTGAGAACGCCTCCGGCCCCGACGCCGACGCTGCTCCCCGCGAGCCCAATCCGCCTGAGATGCGTCCCCAAGCGCTGAAGGTGTTGGGCCTTGGGTTCATGAAAACGGGGCTGATGAGCTTTTTAGTGGCGACGCGCCGTATGGGTCTGCGGGTCCAGGGCCGGCGCCGCGCGCTTTTTATGGACTTTGTGCGCGGCGATCTTGACGCCGTCATGGCCAATTACGACACCGCGGACTGTTTCGTGGACTGGCCGCATCCCTACATGTATCGACCGTTCTTGAAGAAGTATGGCGAGGAAGCGCGGTTTGTCCTCACCATCCGCGACCCGGACGCGTGGTATGATAGTCTGGTGCGTCATAACAAATACGCCCATCCGTTCACGCACACGCAAAAACACATCTTCGGACGCTATTACCCCCACGGATTTCCTGAAGAACACAAAGACATCTATAACCGTCACAATGACGCCGTGCTTCAATTCTTTCGCGAAAATCGCTGTGAAGATCAGCTGCTGGTGTTAGAGACGGGGGCACGCGACGGCGTGCGGCGCGTGGCGGAGTTTGTGGGCGCGGCCGCCGACTTCGACGAATACCCGCGTGAGAATGTCAGCAAAGCGCGGCCCATCCGCGATTTCATGGATTCCTTCCGCGGCGGCTATAACCGCATCGCGCAGCCGCTCTACGCCCAATGGGCGCCGCGCCTGGCGCCGCGCCCCGGCCCGTACTTTACGGCCGTCACCGCGGATCTGCGCCATCACGTGGTCACCAGCGAGAGCTGACCCGCCGGCGCGGCGGCGACGCACAGCGCTTGCCCGCCTGCCTCAGGGCGCGTAGAAGACCGACGGCCCGCCGGTGTAGCTCAGATGGTAGAGCAACGCATTCGTAATGCGTGGGTCGGCGGTTCGAGTCCGTCCACCGGCACCATCTCCGTTTGGGCGACCGTTCGCGAGCGCACGCGGCGCGAACGCGGGCGCGGTCGGATGGTTGTCCTCGCACGCCCCCCAGATCCCGACACCGATGCGCGCGCGCGGCTAAGCGGCGCGTCGCCTGAACACGTCGCCTCAGTAGAATGACAGCGCCTCAACGTCGCCCCCGCGCCACGCGGTTGCGAATTCGGCGGCGCTGAACACGCCGCCCAGCGCAAGGACCGGCCAGCCCGACGCCCTCCAGGCGCGCGCCTGGGCGACGGCGGCGCGCGCGTCCGCGGCTGCGACGACGGGGATGTTCGCGCGACGCTCGGCCAGCATCGCCGTCAGGGCGTCGGGGTCCAACCCCTTATGGGCCGCGGCGAAGGCGACGCACGCCGCGGCGATGTCTGCGACGGCGTCAACAATTCCGCGCGCGTTCTTGTCCGTCGAGACGCCGAGCGCGATAGCGACCGGCGCCGGCGCGACCCGCGCGGCGAAGGCGGCGGCCACCCGCGCCGCCGCGGCCGGCGTGTGGGCCGCGTCGGCGACCACTAAGGGCGCGCGCGCCAGAACCTCACACCGCACCGGCAGTCTCAGCGTCGCCAGACACCGCGCGCACGCCGCCGCGAGCCCGTCCGTCCCCGTCGCGGCGCCCAAGACATAGCGGGCCGCCTCCAGGGCGAGCTGGGCGTTCTCGCGCAAGATCTCTGAGGATGTGGCCCCGGCGCGCTCCATAGCGGGCCCGCTCGCGGCGGCCTCCAGCACGATTTTGCCGGCGCGACGCGCCATGTGGCGAACCCGTGAGTCAAGGGCCGCGCCATGACGGCCCGTCACCACAGCCGCGCCGGCGCTGACGACGTCCAGCTTGTCCGCCGCGATCGCCTCCAGCGTGTCGCCCAACAGCTGGGTGTGTTCGAGATCAAGGGCCGTCAGCACCGCGACATCACCGCCAAACGCCCGCGTCGGGTCCCAGCGTCCGCCAATGCCGGCCTCGATCACCGCCACATCCACCTCCGGCGTCAGGAAAAGCGCCGCAGCCATCAGCGTCATCAGCTCAAAGCCGCCAAACGCGTGGAGATCAAGCGCGGGGTCGGCGCGGATGTGGGCGCACACTTCCTCATACGCGCCGAGGAGCCGCGCGTCGGGCAGCGGGCGGGAGTTAATGCGAAACCGCTCATTGAACGCATAGACATGGGGCGACGTGAAAAGCCCGACCCGCCGCCCGTGCTTGGCCAGAAGACACGCCAGCACCGCCGCCGTCGTTCCTTTGCCGTTGCTGCCGACCACGTGGACAATGCGCGGCGCGCCAGCGCCGGGCCGCGCGCGCAGCGTCTCCATCACCCTCTCGCAGCGCGCGACGCCGACGCCGCGGCCGAATTTCGGATGGCTTTTGATCCGGTTAAAGACCGCGCTCACGAGCGGCCTCCGCAGCCTTGGCCACCACCTCGCGCCAAATCTGATTGAGAAGGTCCCACCGCCCGGCGCGCTCCAATGTGGCGAGCGCCGGGTTTGCATTGACTTCCAGAACAAAAGTCTCGCCTTCAGCGGTCTCGATCAAATCGACTGCAAACACCCGCAATCCAAACGCCCGCGCCAGTCGCGCGGCGAGCGCGTGGTCTGCGGCGCTGAGCGCTGTGGTGAGGTTCTCAACCCCTCCGCCCAGCGCGCTGTTGGCGGCCTCCGCGATCGTGATGGCGACGCCCGCAGGCGGC
Organism: uncultured Caulobacterales bacterium; assembly: GCA_964568975.1. Classification (GTDB taxonomy): domain Bacteria; phylum Pseudomonadota; class Alphaproteobacteria; order Caulobacterales; family Maricaulaceae; genus CAZADA01. Next base: position 24,604 of record CAZMSO010000043.1, read on the forward strand.
GTGTCCTCAAGGCGAAGGCCGAGGCGCTGGAGATCCGCACGAAGAGCGAGATCCTCACTGTCCACCGGCGGAAGCCCTTGACGATGGCGCGCGCGCGACACCGCCGCGAGCTGATCGGCGAGACGGCGCTCGCCATCCGTGATGAAGCGCGGCTGCGTCTTGTCGTATCCAAAGACCGGCGCGCCATCGAGACAAAACACCCGCCGCTCACGCCCGCACACGCGGCGCTGGACAAGGGCGATTGTGTGAGACGCCGCCATGGCCGTCAAATGCCGCCGCAAGCTCTGGGCGTCCGTCACTGACCGAGCAAAGCGTCCATGAGCGCCGTCATTGGGCTTCACAAACACCGGATAGCCCAAGGCTTCGGCAAAGACCGCAGCCTCTGTGATCCCACGCCCCGGCGGGCGCACATCAGCATAGCGGTCCGACAAGAACACATGCTCAGCCGGCGGAAACGCAACGTCGGCGCGCGCCAGGACGGCGTGGCTGTGGGCTTTGTCGCGCGCGACGCCGGCGGCGGCGGCGTCGTTGATCGGATACGCCGACACCGCTCCCGCACCAATGAAAAACGCGCCGAAGCCCCCGCTGATCCGGGCCAAATGATGCGCAAAAGGATCAAGGTCTTCAAAGGTGAAGCCGAGCGCTTCAGCCGCCTGTTGCGCGCAGCGCACGCTTAAGGGACGCGCGTCAACCATCAGCGCCGCCTCCTGCGATCGCCGGCGCGCTCACGAGGGGCGTCACATGAATGGTACCGCCTCCCCGGTTCGAACGGGGGACCTCTAGATCCACAATCTAGCGC
>CAZMSO010000044.1:0-24854 GCA_964568975.1 uncultured Caulobacterales bacterium
GCGGGCCCGTCTCAAGCGCCGCCGCCTCGTGCGCGCTGCGCCAGCTCACGACCGCGCGCCCAGCGTCTCTCGCGAGGGAGGCGTCCGTCACGAGGGACGCGGCGGCGCGACTCACAGTGGGATTCAGACGCGCTTGGGATCGCGGCGCCGCGGCGAACAACCTTCTGTCGACCGCGCGGATCGTATAGTGCTGCGCGAACACCGGAACGGAGGCGTGCATGACGCGATGGATGGCGGGGGCGGCGGCGTTGATGATCGCGGCGGCGGCGCTGTGCGTGCCGGCGCTCTACAACGGCCAACCCTTCCTCTTTCCAGACACCGCGGGGTATGTGCGGTCTGTGGATTTCGCCATCGTGAAGCTGATTTCACCCAAGCTCGCGACGGAATGGGCCCGCGGCGCCGCCTACAGCGCCGCAGGCGCGGAGACAGCCGCAGCGCGCCCCCTCCCCGATGGCGACGCGGCCGCGCCGCCCGTTGAGGACGACCGCAATGTGTGGCGCGGGCGATCGGTGTATTACGGCGCTTTGGCCTATCTCGGCTATGTGCTCGGCGGGTTTTGGCCCACCATCGTCGTGCATGGCCTGCTGCTGGCGTTTACGGCGTCGCTGTTTTTGCGCCATGGCCTCGGCCTGAGGTCGAGCGAACGCGGCGCCGTGCTGGCGGCGGCGGCGGCGCTGACGCCGGCGGGGGCGTATGTCTGTTATGTCACGGCTGATGTGCTTGGCGGCGTCGCGCTGATGGCCGTGGCGAGCGTGTTTGCGTTTCACCGGCGCATGAGCCGGCTTGAGATCGTCAGCGCCGGCCTGATCATCGCGTTTTGCGGCGCGACGCACATGGCGACCTTAGGGACGCTCCTCCTCGTGACGGCGGGCGGCGCCGTGCTTGTGACCGTGCGCGCGGGCGGCGGCGGGCTGATGCGCCGCCACACGCCCACAGCCGTGATCGGGGCTGCGCTCATGGCCGCCATCGCCGCAGACGCCGCCTCAGGGCTCGCGGTAAAGACGCTTGTGGGGCGTGCGCCGCTCACCCTGCCGTTCGCTATGGCTCAACTGGTGGAGGACGGTCCCGGCGCGCGGTTGATGCAAGAACGGTGTCACGAGTTGGACTTTGCGGTGTGCGCCTTCACGCACGTGCTGCCCATGGACGACTCAAACATGTTTTTGTTCAGCCGAAATAAAGACGAAGGCGTCATCAAAGTTGCGGATGCCGCCATGCAGCGTGCGATTGTCGATGAACAATTCGCATTCTTGCTGGAGGTCATCAAGACGTACCCCGTGGATACGCTGCGCGTGGCGCTCGACAATTGGTGGACGCAGCTGAACATGTTCGAGATCAATGAGTTCAATTATGTACCCGTTCAGATTGAATTCTTCGACGACGAACAACTCCCCGACACCTTGTATGCGCGCTTAATCGCCACGCCGGCTTACAATGGCGACGTGCCCACGGGCGTGGCCTCGGTCGTGTTCACGGCGATGTTTTGGCCAAGCATGGCGGGCTTGCTGGCGGCCCTCGCGATGACGGCGGCGCGGCGGCCATTGGCGTTGCGGAGTTTGGACATTGGGCTGTTGATGGTGGTCGGCGGCGTGGCGGTCAACGCAGCGGTGTGCGGGATTATTGCGGGCCCCTATGACCGGTTTGGCGGGCGCGCCGCTTGGGCGGTCCCTGTCGTGGCCATGGCGGGGGCGGTCGCGTTGTGGCGTGACGGCTGGGGCGCGCGGGTGCGCCAGGCCTTAGGGCTCGGCGCGCGCGGCGGCGACGCCGCTGCGCCGGCGCTGGGCGCTGAGGCGTAGCGCGCGCTGCAGCCGCCGGGCGGCGGGCGGATTATCGGCGCCGCGAGCGCACGCGGTGGGACTGCGCGATTGATTCCGCTCGCTGGGCGCCCGATGGTCGCGCGTCTTCTCGTTCGCTCGCAGGCCGCGGGCGTGTGCGCATGCGATTCCCATGGCCCGGATCCTCATCACCTCGGCGTTGCCGTACATCAATGGCGTCAAGCATTTGGGCAATCTCGCCGGCTCGATGCTGCCGGCCGACGTTTATGCGCGCTTTCAGCGGCTGCGCGGGCATGAGGTGCTGTACATTTGCGCCACCGATGAACACGGCACGCCCGCAGAACTCGCCGCCGCCGCGGCCGGCCAAGACGTCGCCTCGTATTGCGCCGAACAGCATGAGATCCAAAAACGCGCGGGCTCGCGGTTTTCGCTTTCCTATGATTGGTTCGGCCGCTCGTCGAACCCGCCCAATCACGCCCTCACCCAGCATTTCGCGCACCAGCTTGAGCAGGCCGGCCTCATCGAGGAGCGCACCTCGCGCCAAGTCTATTCGATCGACGACGCGCGCTTCCTGCCGGACCGCTATGTGGAGGGGAGGTGCCCCCATTGCGGCTATGAGAAAGCGCGCGGCGATCAGTGCGACAATTGCGGGCGCTTGCTCGATCCCGTGGATCTGATTGATCCCTACTCGGCCGTGTCGGGCTCGCGCGCGCTGGAGGTCCGCGACACCGCCCACCTCTTCTTGCTGCAAGAGCGGATGCAAGAGCGCGTGCGCGCCTGGGTCGACGCCGCGCAGGACTGGCCGCCCTTGGCGCGCTCCATTGCATACAAATGGTTGGATGAGGGGCTGAAAGACCGCGCCATCACCCGCGATCTTTCATGGGGGGTGCGGGTGGCCGCGCCGGACGGGACGGCGCGCACGGGCTTTGACCACAAAGTGTTTTACGTCTGGTTCGACGCCCCCATTGAGTATATCGGGGCCACGGTGGAATGGGCGGACGCGACGGGCCAAGACGACGCGGCCTGGGAGCGCTGGTGGCGGACCGACAAAGGCGCGGACGATGTCCGCTACGTCCAGTTTATGGGCAAGGACAATGTCGCCTTCCACACGGTCAGCTTTCCCATCACGATCCTTGGGTCGGGCGAACCATGGAAGCTCGTTGATCAGTTGAAAGCGTTCAATTGGGTGACCTGGTATGGCGGCAAATTCTCCACCAGTCAGAAACGCGGCGTGTTTATGGACCAGGCGCTGGAGCTTTTGCCGGGCGACTATTGGCGCTGGTATCTCACCGCCAACGCGCCGGAGGGCTCAGACGCCGCCTTCACCTGGGAGCACTTCCAAACGACCGTGAACGCCGACCTCGCTAATGTGCTGGGTAACTTCGTCAATCGCATCACCAAGTTCACCGCCTCCAAATTCGACGCCCGCGTCCCGGAAGCGGGCGAGGACGGCGCGGATGAAGCGTGGCTCGCGGGCGAGCTGAGGACGCGCCTTACCGCTCTCATCGCCCATTATGAGGCCATGGAGTTCCGCAAAGCCGCTGCGGAGACCCGCGCGCTGTGGGCGTTGGGCAATGAGTATTTGACCCGCGCCGAGCCGTGGACACGGTTTAAGACGGACCCCGACGCCGCCGCGGTCGGCGTGCGCGTAGGGCTCAACCTCGTGGCGCTGTTTGGGATTATCGCCCAGCCTATCATTCCTGAAGCCGCCGCCACCATCCTTGACGCCCTCGGCGCGCCGGAGGCGAACCGGCGCTGGCCGGACCCGGGGGATCCGGGCTTGCTGTCTGCGTTGCCGGCGGGCCTGGAGATTGCGCCGCCGCCGGTTCTGTTCAAAAAAGTCGAGGACGAGGATGTGAGCGCGTGGATGGCCCGCTTCGGCGGAGAGGAGCAGCCGGCGTGAGTGATGAGGTGATGATGCCCGCAGCCGACGCCGTGCGGGAGCGGGCGTTCTCGCGCACGCCGTGGGAGTCCCAAGTGGGTTACGCGCGCGCGGTGCGGGCGGGGCCGTTGGTGTGGGTGTCGGGCTGCGCGCCGGTGCGCGCGGACGGCTCGGTCTACGCGCCGCGGGATCCGGAATCCCAAGCCCGGCGTTGCCTTGATGTGGTGGGCGACGCGTTGGCGGCCGTCGGGGGCGATCTGTCGCACGTCGTGCGCACCCGCATGTTTGTCACCGACATCCGGCTGTGGGAGGCGTTCGGCCGCGCCCACCGGGCGTGTTTCGGCGAGCACCCGCCGGCGACCTCCATGGTCGAAGTCGCCCAGCTTATCGACCCCGCCATGATGATCGAAATCGAAGCCGACGCCTATCTGGGGTGACGGAGGTTGGGCCGCGCGCCGCACGGCCGCGCGCGAGCGCCGATGGCGCGCGCGAACGCCTCGACCCAAGGCGCGGGGCGCGGCATGATTGGCCGCGACACACGCGCGGCGACCACGCCCCTCGCGCCCGCGCACAAGGAGGAGACGCGACCATGGCCGTCACTGACGCCCCCGAAGCCCCAAACATCGCACCGATCACAGCGTCGGCGACCACGCCGGACGCATCCGACGCGGCGGTGAAGGACCAAGTCTCGCCCGAGGAATGGACACTGCGCCAAGAGCTGGCCGCGGCTTACCGCGCGTTTGCGCATTTCGGCTGGGATGATCTGATCTTCACACATCTCTCCGCGCGCATTCCCGGGCCGGAGCACCATTTCCTGCTCAACCCCTATGACCTCACCTTCGATGAAATCACCGCCTCCAACCTCGTTAAGGTTGATACTGAAGGCAATCCGGTGATGGCGACGCGCCATCCCACCAACCCCGCCGGCTTCGTGATCCACTCCGCGCTGCACATGGCCCGCGAAGACGCCAAATGCGTCATGCATTTGCACACCATCGCCGGCCAAGCCGTCTCCGCCCAAGCCGAGGGGCTTTCGCCAACCTGTCAAACCGCGATCATCGCCATGGCCAAGGGCGTGGCGTATCACGATTATGAAGGCGTGGCGGTCGACCTTGATGAACGCCAGCGGCTCGTGGCGGATCTTGGCGACAACGCTGTGATGATCTTGCGCAATCACGGCCATCTCACGGTCGGGGAAACCGTCGCGGACGCGTTTATGCTGATGTACTTCCTGGAGCGCGCCTGCCAGGTGCAAGTCGCGGCGCAAGCCGGCGGCGCAGCGCTGAACACGCCGCCGCCAGCCTCGGTGGAGACGGTCAGCGCCCAAGTGGCCGCCGGGTTCTCCCTGCTGAGCCAAGCGCTGTCATGGCCGGCGGTTTATCGCAAAATGACGCGGCTTTATCCGGATCTTTTGAGTTAACCGGCGACTGGCGCGCGCGACGGCGCAAGGCGGCGTCGAGGGGGTGCGGAGGCGCGTGATGCGAAGCACAACCACATTGATCATCGCAGCGGCGGTGATCATGGCCTGCTCACAGGCTGATCGGGAGATCGAGGACGCTCCGGCCGACGCAGAACCGGCGGCGGCGCCCGTCGTCGATCCGCGGGGGGCGCGGCTGGCCGCTCTGCCCGCGCCTTACAACGCCGCGGACCTCGCCAATGGAGCGCGGCTCTACCGGCGGTGCAGCAATTGCCACATGATCGCGCCCGAGGGCCGGGCGCTGGTCGGGCCCAATCTCTATGGCGTGTTCGAGCGCCGCGTCGGCGCGGGCGCCGGCTTTCAGTACTCCCAAGCCTTGCAGGAGGCCGATTTCGTGTGGACGCCGGAGCGGCTGGACGCCTGGCTCACCAGTCCGCGCGACGTCCTTCCCGGCAACCGGATGGCGTTTGCGGGCGTGCCCGACCGCAATGACCGGCGCGACATCATCGCCCACATACTCATTGAAAGCGGCTTTCGCGGCGCGGACGATCAGACCGACGGCGACACGCCGGCGGAGGCGGCGGTCGCCGAGCCGGCGGCGGACGGCTACACCGTTATTGAGCCGGAGGCGGCCGACTGACACGGTGGCCCTGTGGCGGGCGGCGCGCCGCGCGCCGCCGCCGAGCCTCCGCGAATGGCGGCCTTTCGTCCCGGCGCCGACCCGGCGACGCCTCCAACAGCGTCAAGACGCGCTGCTTGGTTCGCGATGACGCCCGGGGATCATACGCAGACTGAGGACGCGCTTAGCCGCGCCGCGCCGCCGCGCCGGCGGTGTTGGGAACGCCCGCTGGCGCATCCTCAGCCGGTCCGGACGCGGCTTCATAGGCGTCAATTTGCTTCGCGACCCAGCCGGGCGGGCGCGTAAAGCGCCCCACGGCGTCATAGAACGCCGGCACAATGATCAGTGTAAAGAGCGTCGCGACCAGCACGCCGGCGAATATCACCACCCCAATCGTGATGCGGCTTTCCGCACCGGCGTCTGTGGCGAGCACCAGGGGCAACGCGCCAATCGCGGTCGACACGCCCGTCATGACAATCGGGCGGAACCGCGTGTCCGCGGCCTCCAGCACCGCCTCGCGCACGCTGCGGCCTTCCGCGCGCAGCTGGTTGGCGAACTCCACAATGAGGATGCCGTTCTTTGCAGCGAGACCAATGAGGACGACGAGCCCGATCTGGCTGTAAATGTTGAGGCTTGAGCCCATCACATGGAGCCCGAAAAGCCCGCCGGCGACCGCTAACGGCACCGTCAGCATAATCACGAGTGGATTGATTAAGCTCTCAAATTGCGCCGCCAACACCAGAAAGACAATGACAAGCGCCATGGCGAGGGCGAATTGGAGCGCGCCGCTCGCCTCCTCTAAATCCTTCGCCGCGCCCAAAAACTCATAGCTGAGACTGGGCGCGAGACCGATGCGCGCAGCCTCCTCAAACCACGCTTTCGCCTCGCCGAGGCTGTAGCCTTCCGCCAAGGTCGCGGTGATGGTCACCGCGCGCAAGCGGTTGACGCGGGTGCGGATCGGGGCTTCGCCCACCTCCTCCAAGGTGACGAGGCTGGCCAGCGGGATGAGCCGGCCTGTGTCGGCGGAGCGCACGAAAATGTTCTCCAAATCCGTCGGCGAGCGGCGATCCTCCAACCGGTTTTGGATGCGCACATTGTACTCCTCCCCATTGCGCGGGAAGGTCGTCACCAACAGCGAGCCCAGCTGGGCCTCCAGAGCGCGGCCAATAGTTTCGCTCGACACACCAAGGGATGCAGCCCGCTCGCGATCCACACTGACAATCAAGCGCGGCGACGTCGGCTCATAATCCTTGCGCACCCGCTGCAAGGACGGGTTTTCGCGAGCGAGCGCCATGATGTCTTCCGCCGCGGCGTCCAAGGTGGCGTAATCCGGCCCCTGAATGACGAACTCAATCCCATCCCCATCGCCGCCGCCGCCCAAGGCCGACCGCATGCCGGCGAACACGCGCAGGCCCGTCACCTCGCCCAAGCGCCGGTTCACTTCACCCAGAATCTCAAGGCCGCCGCGTTCGCGCTCGCTCCAGGGCGTGAGCACTAGGATGCCGAAGCCCGTGTTGTAGCCCGTGCCGCCAAAACCCGGCACGCGCACCAAAGCGAGCGAGGCCTCGCCATTCTCGACATACTCCAGCAGGATTTGTTCAACCTGTTCGGCCTGCTCGACAGTGTAATCAAAGCCAGCGCCGGGCGGCGCTTGGAAGCCCATGCGGATCGCGCCGCGATCCTCCGGCGGCACGACCTCGCTGTCTAAATGCCCATAAAACCACACAGACGCGCCAGCCGCCGCCACAAGCACCACCGACAGCGCCGCCGGCCGACCCAAAGTCAACCGCAGCGCGCCGACATAGCCGCGTTGGCACGCGCCCACCACCGTGTCCATGATGCGCGCGGGCAACGCCCGCTCCGTCGCCGGCCTTAAGAGCTTGGAACACATCATCGGCGAGAGCGTGAGCGCCACAAAACTCGAAATGACGACCGCCCCCGCCACCGTCAGAGCAAGCTCCAGAAAGACCCGACCCACATAGCCCGGCAAGAAAGTCAGCGGCGCAAACACCGCCACAATCACCGCCGTGGTCGCTACGACGGCGAAAAACACTTGGTTCGCGCCGCGATCGGCCGCGACTAAAGGCGGCTCGCCCAGATCCACGCGCCGCTGAATGTTCTCCAGAACCACAATGGAATCATCAACCACCAGGCCGATCGCCAATATCATGGCGAGCAAAGTCAGGATGTTGATGGAAAAACCAAAAACCGACAGCACCACAAAGACGCCGATGATCGACACCGGCGCCACCACCGACGGCACCACCGCCGCGCGCGCCGAGCCCAAAAAGAGATAAATCACCGCGACCACCAAAACGAACGCGATGGCGAGCGTCACCCACACTTCTTTGATCGCTTCGTCGATGAAGACGGTGCCGTCAAACGCCACCTCAATGCGCATGCCCTCAGGCAGCGTGCGGTTGATGCGCGCGACCTCCGCCTTGACCCGCCGGCCCACCTCTAAGGTGTTGGCCTGAGACTGGCGCACGACGCCAAGGCCCACCCGCGTCTCGCCATTGCCACGAAACAAAGCGCGGCGCTCTTCCGGGCCGAGATAGACATCGGCGACCTCGCTTAGGCGCACCACATGGCCGTCCTCGGTGGAGCCGACGGGCAAACGCTCAAAGGCTTCCGGAGAATCATAGCCCCGGTCGACCCGCACCCCGAGATCCGCCAGCTCGGATTCAATCTCGCCCGCCGGCAGCTCCACATTCTGGGCGCGCAACGCCTGTTCGACATCATCAACCGTGAGCCCGCGCGCGGCCAAAGCCCGCCGGTCCAGCTCCACACGCATGGCGTAATCCTGGCCGCCGCCGACCACAACGAAGCTCACCCCGTCAATCACGGACAACCGGTCTGTGACGAAGCGGCGCGCGTAATCAGAGAGCTCCGTCACCGACAGCTCATCGCTGATGAGGCTGAACCACATCACGGGGCGTGCGTCGGGGTCTTGCTTGCGCACCCGCGGCGCCTCCACCTCATCCGGCAAGCGCCCGGCCACACGCGAGACCGCGTCGCGCACGTCGTTGGACGCCGCATCCAAATCGCGGTCGAGGCGGAAAGTGATGTTGATGCTCGAGCGGCCGTCGCGGGACTGCGACGTGATGGTGTCCACGCCATCGACGCCGGAGAGCTGGTCTTCAATCACTTGCGTGACGCGGTTTTCAACGACTTCCGCGTTTGCGCCCACATACTCCGTGTCCACCGACACGATCGGCGGGTCCACATCCGGCAATTCCCGCAGGGGCAAGCCCGCGCCCGCAATCAAACCGAACACGACAATCAGCGCGCTCGCGACCGCCGCCAGCACGGGGCGGCGCACAGCGATCCCGGCGAGCGTCACGCCTTGGGCTCCTTCACAGCCGCGACCGGATCGTCGCGGCCGTCGCGTGACCCGGCGTCGCCCACGACCCGCACCGGCGCGTTCGGACGCACCCGATGCACGCCGTCGGCCACAATCGTCTCCCCCGCCGTCAAGCCGGAGACAATCTCCACCACCCCGTCGCGCCGCATGCCCGCCGTCACGGGCCGCATCTCCACAGACGCGACGCCGTCAGTGGCGTCCGTGACGACATAGACAAACGCGTCCGCCCCGCGCCGCACCAGCGACACCTCCGGCGCGGCGGGGTTCATGCGCGTGTTGCGCTGCATCTCCACAAGCATCAGCATGCCGGGGCGCAACCGCCCGTCGGCGTTGTCAATCTCCGCGCGCACGACCGCTGACCGCGTCACCGGATCGACCCGCGTGTCGACCTGGGCGATCACGCCGTCAAAGATGACGCCCTCATAAGCGGCCGCGCGCACGGACAAGGGCGCGCCAGGCTCCGCCTGAGTCAAAAACCGCTCCGGCAGTGTGAAATCGACTTTGATGACAGAAATGTCGTCCAGGGTCGCGATCGTGTCGCCGGGCTGGACGAGCATGCCGGGGCTGGCGTTGCGCAAACCGATAACGCCGTCAAAGGGCGCGCGAATGATCAGGTCCGACCGCTCCGCTTCAAGGGCGGCCACCCGGGCCTCGGCCCGCTCCATCGCCGCGCGCGCTTGATCGACCAGCGAGCGCGTGCTTGCGCCGCGCGCCACCAACGCCTCCACCCGCGCAAGCTCTGTGCGCGTCTCCTCTTGGGTGGCGCGCGCCTCCATCAGGTCGGCGTCCTCGGCTGCAGACGCCAATTCCGCGAGCACTTGGCCCGTCGACACCACATCGCCGCTGTCAAACGCCACGCGCGTGATGATGTCCGTCGATAAGGAGGTGATCGCCACGGATTCATTGGCGCGCGCGTCGCCAAGAGCCTCCACCACGTCGGCGAACTCCCGCGCCTCGACAACCATCGCCGTCACGGGAGCCGGGCGAAAGGCGCGCGCGCTCTCCACCCCCTCGCCCATGCGCTCGCGCCACACGACTGTCGCCGTCATGCCGCCAATGACCAGAAACAAAAACGTGAAGAAAATGATCCGGCCCACCGCGGCGGCTCCTGTGTCGACAACCCTTATGCAACGTAAAGTCTGCGTGCGCGCGATCAACCGCGCGCCCCGATCACGCGTGGATCAAAACCGACGCCACAGCGCCACCATCGCCGCGCGTTCTTCAATGATGTTGCGCCCAGCGACGGTGGCGGTGACGCCTCCTTGGACCGCCCAGGACCGGTTGAGGCGGCGCACGCCCGACAGGCGCACTTTGTGGCTGGTGACGTCTTGGCGTCCCGCGCCGGGCGTCGTCTCCGCGGATTCCTCGCCAATCAGCGTGAAGGATTGGCCAAGCCACATCCAATCCGGCGAAGGGCGCACGCCCACCGTGACGTCAACACGCCCCTCAATCCCCGCCACATCGCCGCGCGAGCGGGCGCCCACTTGGGCGTCTGCAAAGCCGCCGCGGCCGCGCCAGCCCCACGATGCGCCCGCCAGCAGGCGCACCTCCCCGCCAAACCCGCCCTCGCCCAACGGCTCGTCCACGGCGTTTTCACCATCGCCCGGGATCAACGCCACGCCCTGGAAGGAGACGACGCCGCCGAACGGTCGCCCGAGTAAAAACCGCGCGCCCGCCTCCGTGCCGCCAAGGCCGGCGGCCTCGTCGGTGGGCGGGATCGTCACATCATCCGTCGCCGGCCCTTTCGAGCGCACGCTTTGAATGACGGGTCGGCCGACCAGCGTCACCCGCGAGGTCAGCCCGTACTCCAGATAAGCAGAGAGTTCTTGCTTCGTGAATGTGACGTCGACGGCCGCATCGCCGTCATCGTCAAAGCGGCGGCTGGCGCTATCGAAGCTGTACGTGAAGATCGCCAGGCCGTCGCCCTTGTTTTGCGGCCACGCCCCGGCGAGGACGGGCGACGCCGAAACCGCCGCCGCCACGACGGCGGCCGCCACGCGCGCTGCGCCAGCGCTTAGAGATCGCGCGCCAGGCGCACGCCTGAAAACTGCCAGCGCGCGTGAGGCGGAAAGAAATTGCGGTAGCTCGCCCGCACATGGCCCCGCGGCGTCGCGCACGATCCCCCCCTCAAAACATACTGACCGCACATGAACTTGCCATTGTATTCGCCCACAGCCCCGTCCGGTTGTCGATACCCTGGATAGGCCTCATAGGAGGAGTGCGTCCATTCCCACACATCACCGAACACTTGGCGCAGCGCGCCCTCAGGCGCGTCCGCGGCCGGGCGCGGATGGGCGGAGACGCCGGGCTCCAGCAAGCCGCCCAGGGCGGCGGCGGGCGCTTCGTCCTGGGCGCGGCGCGCGGCGTGCTCCCATTCCTGCTCGCGAGGAAGGCGGGCCTCCATCCACCGCGCCAGGGCGTCGGCCTCGTAGTACGACAAGTGCGCGACCGGCTCGGCGGGATCGAGGGCGGTCTCGCCGTGGAGCGTAAACAGCGACCACGCCCCCGGCGCGCCGCGCCAATAATCCGGCGCGATGCGCCTGCTCGCCTCCTGCTCGCTCCAGCCGTCGGAAAGCCACAAGCTGGCGGTCTGATACCCGCCATCCTCGATGAACGCCGCCATCTCGCCATTCGTCACGAGGCGATCCGCCAGCGCAAACGGATGCAACAGCGCGCGGTGACGCGGCGTTTCATGGTCATAAGCCCACCCGCTGTGCTCGGCGCCGATCCACACCACGCCCCCGGGAAAGGACCGCCACGCAATGGCGTCCGCTGTCGCGGCCGCCGGCTGGGGCGCGCGCGGATAAGCCGCCGGCGCGAGCGGGTTGATGCTGAACACGTGTTTGATGTCGGTGAGGATCAGCTCTTGATGCTGCTCTTCATGCGCGAGGCCAAGGCGAATCAGATCGCGCGCGTCAGCGTCCAGCGCCGCCGTCATCAGCCAATCGGCCATGGCCGCGTCCACATGCGCGCGATAACCCCGCACATCCGCCGCCGACGGCCGCGACAACAACCCCCGTTGCGGACGGGGGTGACGCGGGCCGACGGCGTTGTAATACGAGTTGAAGAGGTAGTCATAAGACGCGTCGTAAGGCGTGTAGCCCGCGACATAACGGCGAAGGACGAAGCGCTCCCAAAACCACGTCGTGTGGGCGAGGTGCCATTTGGTCGGGCTCGCGTCCGCCATGGACTGCAAGGCCTGATCCTCGTCGCTTAACGGCGCGGCGAGGACTTGGGTGGCGTCGCGCGCGGCGAGAAACTGCTGGGCGACGTCGTCGACGGTCGAAGCGGCGGGTGCTGGTTGCGCCACGAGGGCCTCACATGACAGGGATGAAGAGCGGTGGGGATGAAGAGCGACGGGGATGACGAGCGGATGACACACACCAGGGGCGCAAAAACCGTCAAGCGTCGGACCGCGCCGCGCCGTCGACACCATCGCAGCCGCCACGTTTGTTTCAAGGTGCGCGGCGACGTTCACGAGGAAATTTGACCAGATCTTGGCACGCCAATGAAGACGCATTTTGAGACCGCCCTCATTGCGGGCGTCGCGGCTGCGCCCATGGGAGCGCCGGCGCCATGACGGCGCCGGCGCGTTACGCGTCCGCCGCCGCGACGCCCCAAATCCACTTCACCGCCAGCCCCGCACGGGCGGCGCAGACAGCTATGCGCGCGTTGCGCCAACGCTATGGCGAGGCTGGCGCGGCCGGCGCAGACGTTGTGATCGCGTTGGGCGGCGACGGCTTCATGCTGGAGACGTTGCACGCGCATATGGGGCGCGGCGTGCCGATCTTCGGCATGAATTACGGGTCTGTCGGGTTTTTGATGAACCCGTTTTCCGAGGATGATTTGCACAATCGGCTCGCGCGGGCGGAGCGCGCAGACATCCGCCCGTTGCGCGCGCGCGGGCGCGACGTGCGCGGCCGTCCGTTCACGGCGTTGGCGATCAACGAAGTGTCGCTGCTGCGCGAGACCCGCCAAACAGCCAAGCTGCGCATCACGATTGATGACCGCGAGCGGTTGGCCGAGCTCATCGCCGACGGCGTCATGGTCGCCACGCCGGCAGGCTCGACAGCGTATAATTCATCCGCCTACGGCCCGATTTTGCCCATCACGGCGCAGCTGTTGGCGCTGACGCCCATCAGCGCCTTTCGCCCCAGGCGCTGGCGCGGCGCGTTGTTGCCCAACGGCGCACGCGTGCGGTTCGACGTGCTGGAAGCCCAGAAGCGGCCCGTGAGCGCCGTCGCTGACAATCAGGAGTTTCGCGACATCGTGGCCGTCGACATTGAAGAGCATCCGGATTTGACGCTCACCATGCTCTTTGACGAGGGCCACACCCTGGAGGAGCGCATGCTGTTGGAGCAATTCGCCCACTAAAGCGGCGTGCGCTCGCCGCGCTGTCCACTTAGCGTTGATTTCGCGCGACTTTTTCTGACAACACGCGTTCCAACGCCGAGCCGCCGGCAAGGGTGTGTCAACACGTTCGCAGTATTCTGATACCGAACCTGTTTGTGTGTCTGAGGCGTACCGTCGGCCATGCCCAACTCAAAAGACGTCCGCGTTATTCGGCCGCCCAACCGGCTCAAGGCCAAGCTCGGCGGCGCGCTTCCCGCCGCGGACGAGGCGTTGATTAAGCGGGCGGAGGCGTCGCTGGCGGCGCTCGCGCCGCAATTCAGCGACTGGATGGCCGAGGAAGTCGCCGGGCTTGAACGCGCCTTCGCCGCGGCGGCCCAAACCGGCTTAACGGGCGACGCCGGGGCGGCTCTGTTCCGCAGCGCCCATGACCTCAAGGGCGTCGGCACGACATATGGCTTCCCGCTTGTGACGCGTTTAAGCGCCTCGCTCTCGCGCTTGATCGAGACAGATGCGTTGCGCGCTGCGGCGCCGCTGGCGCTCGTGAAGGCCCATGTCGACGCGATCCGTGCGGCGGTGCGCGAACAAGTCACCGGCGATGACCGCCAAATCGCCGGCGCGCTGGCGGCGGAACTGGACCAACAAGTCCGCGCGGCCCTCGCCCGTTAGCCCTGGGAGCGCGCATCCAGACCGCGCAATCTCAAGCGCGCGTGGCGCGGGGCCGGGTGCGCTAAGCGCGTTTACATGCAACAGAGATGTTGCATAATGAGATGTGGGCGTTCCGTTCGATCCCAACCTCGCCACGCTGTTCCGCGCGCTCGGCGACGACACGCGCTTGTTAATTCTTGAACAGTTGAGAAAGCGAGATGATCAAAGCCTGTTTGAGCTGTGCGCGCGCCTTATTGAAGAGCACAATGTGACTCTCACACGGCAAGCCATCACCCGGCATTTGAACACGCTGGAACAGGCTGGATTGATCAGCACCACCTGGCGCGGGAGAACTAAAGTTCATTCACTGACGGCGGCGTCGTTGGAAGAGACGATGAATCCATGGTTAGAAAATTTTTTAAGGGGGACATGACATGAAAATGTATATCAAGGGCGTTGTGGTTGATGATCAACAAAAAGCGCTCGACTTTTACACGAAGACCCTCGGCTTTGTGGTCAAGCATGACATTCCCGTCGGAGAGCACCGGTGGATCACTGTCGTCTCGCCAGAGGAGCCCGACGGCGTCGAATTGGGCCTTGAGCCCAACGCCCACCCCGCGGCGCGCGTGTACCAAGAAGCGCTTATGGCCGACGGCATCCCATGGACGGCCTTCCGCGTGGACGACATCGACGCGGAGGTGGAGCGGCTTCAAGCCGCGGGCGTGCGCTTCACCCAACCGCCCATGAAAGCGGGCGGCGCCACCATCGCCGTCTTTGACGACACTTGCGGCAATCTCATCCAATTGATGGAAATTCACGCCTAGCGCATGTCGGATCGACCTGGACTCGCGCGTCAGGGAGGCCTGTCGGCCGCGAACGCTGATTCATGACGCCCGCCTGGGATGGAGGCGACGGGTCGGCGGCGTTGGCCATGGATCGGCGCTGGCGCGTGATGCGGGCGATTGACGGCGAGGGGGTGTCGGCATGCGAGTCGGGCTCGTCCAAAATGCTCTTGAAATCGCACCGCACCTCGTGGGCGCCTCGCAGCCGTCGCGCGCGCTTCTGGAGGTGCGTCGCATGGCCCGCATAACGGTCGAGAAACTCCGCCAAGCCGACCACGTCGTGGAGCGGCGGCGATCTCGGGGTCCAGGCGCAGACGCTGTGGACCCGACATGAACCCGATTGTCGGCCACTGTGTGACGACGGCCACGGCGACACCACGCAACCCATTGAAAAGCTTGGTCGGAGTGGCGGCGTTTGACTCTGCGCCCCCTGGAGCGGCGGTCCAGGGGTGTGTGGTGCGGAGATCTGCGCTGCGCCCGCTGAGGCGCGTCGCGCAGCGCAGACGCCCTCGCCTCAGCGGCTGATGGGGTTGGTCACCTCCAGGCGGGCGTCCCCTGGCACGCCGAGTTCATCGCGCGTGAAACTCAACGTCACCCCGTCGTCATCAGGATCAGCGCAGTAATCTTTGCGGGTGCGGTGGAAGGTCAGCTCGAAGCGGTTGTCGCCTTCGCGATCAACCTCCACGTCGAAAAACTCCTTCGTCGTGCAGCCATTGCTCTTCGCGCGGATGACAATGTCATCACCAATCTCCACGCCATAAAGCCGCTCGCCGCGGCCGCTGTGCACGGTGTGGCCGTTGACGCGGACATAGGCGTCCTCGGAGTCGCCGCTGGTGTCGGTGATTTCAATCACGCAGCCGGCCGCGACAAGGGCCGCGCCGCCCAAGGCTGCAAACGCTAAATAGGATTTCATAGTCACCCCTTCTCCATCATTGATATCGAGTTTCGATATCATGATATCGAAAAACGGCAAGGCCGCAAGGCGCAGAGCCGCGCGGCGTCCGAGATGACCAAAATTTAAGAGGAGTAGAACTCCACCACGAGGTTCGGCTCCATCTTCGCGGCGTAGGGCACGTCGTTCAGCTCCGGCACGCGCAAAAATGTCGCTGACATGGCCTTGGGATCGACCTCGATGTAATCGGGGACGTCGCGCTCGGCGCTTTCCATCGCCTCAAGCACAAGGGCCAAATTCCGAGATTTCTCGCGCACTTGCACGACATCGCCGGGCTTGCAGCGGAAGCTTGGAATGTTGGTGCGCACGCCGTTGACCATGACATGGGCGTGATTGACGAATTGGCGCGCAGCGAAGACGGTTGGGACAAATTTCGCCCGGTACACGACCGCGTCCAGGCGTGTCTCCAGGAGACCGACTAAGTTTTCGGCCGTGTTGCCCTTCATGCTGGAGGCGTCGTCATACACGCGGCGGAATTGTTTCTCAGTGATGTTGCCGTAATAGCCTTTGAGCTTTTGTTTCGCGCGCAGCTGAATGCCGAAGTCCGACAATTTACCTTTGCGGCCCTGACCGTGCATCCCGGGGCCATAGCTGCGTTTATTCACGGGGCTTTTGGGGCGACCCCAGATGTTTTCACCCATCCGGCGGTCAATTTTGTATTTGGCGCTCTGGCGCTTTGACATGGTCTCTCGCTTTGACGCGAGCCGGCGGGCCTCCCCATGAGGCTCGCGATTGCAACGGCGGCGGCGCGTCGTCCCGTCGTGATCGGCCGCGGCGGCGCTGCGGCCCGCCCCCGTGCGCCGTGGGGTGAGCGCGCGCTGGCGAAGCGCGGTGTGTGTCAAGCGTATGGGCGTTTGTCAACTCACAGACGCGCCGAGCGCGTCAGCCACGTCGAAACGCACGCCCAGCAGATCCTCCGTCGCGACCCACAGGCGCCCCCACGCCGCGCGATCGCGCGCATGGGCGGCCACGGTCGCGTCACCCACGGGCCCGCGAGCTTCGCGGAAATGCTGGGGCCCGTAATACGCGCCCCGTTTGGCTTCGCGTGCGGCGGCGGCCAGCACCGTCGGCGCCGCGCCAGCGCGCGCAGACTGGGCGAGCAGCGGATTGGTGACGCGGTAAAGCGCCTGGAAAAACCCGGTGGGCCTGGTGCTTTGCAGGCGCGTGTCGGCATAGCCTGGATGACACGCGACCGCCATAGCGCGCGCGCCAGCGGCCTGCAGCCGGCGATCGAGCTCGAACGCAAACATCAAATTGGCCAGCTTTGAGCGGGTGTATGAGCGCGTCGGCGAATAGCGCCGCGTCATCATGAGATCATCGAAATCCAGGGCGCCGTATTTGTGGGCGATGCTTGAGACCACGACCACGCGTCCGGCCGCGGCCTCCACCCGGTCGAGAAGCAGGCGCGTCCATTCAAAGTGGCCGATGTGATTGACCCCAAGCTGCAGCTCAAAGCCGTCGCGGGTTTTTTGCAAAGGCGTCTGCATGACGCCGGCGTTGTTGATCAGGGCGTCCACGCGATGGTGACGCGCGCGCACCGTGGCCGCGGCCTCGCGCACCGACCGCAAATCCGCTAAGTCCACGCGCACCGCGCTGACGGCGCCGCGCGCGTTCGCCTGAAGGTCGTGGGTCGCCGCCGCCGCCTTCGCCTCCGAGCGGCAGGCGAGCACGACATCACCGCCGGCCGCCGCCAACATCCGCGCCGCCTCCAAGCCGACGCCGCTGTTCGCGCCCGTGATCAGGTAGACCTTGCCGGACAAATCAGGCAGCTGGTCCGGCGACCATTGGGTGAAGCCGCTGTCGACAATGCGTTGATCTGGCATGATTTTCCCTGACGCGCCGACGCGTTTATGCGTATTGGACATTTTTAGTCGAGGATGTCAATGGCGTCGCTTGAGTGTGATCCCGCGCCGGACCCGCGCCCCGTCGTGGAGCTGTTTGCGCATTACGGCTTTCGCCGCGCGTCCATGAGGGATTTGGCGCGGGCGCTGGGTGTGTCGCGCCAGACGGTCTACAATCGGTTTCGCACCAAGGAGGCGGTGCGCGATTGGGCGCTGAGCGCCTTCGCCAGGCGTTTGTTGAGCGACGCCATCGCGGCGCTGGCATGGCGGGAGACGCCGACGGATGCGTGTTTGCGCGCTGCGTTCATGCGCTGGACGGGCGATCATGTGCCGCTGGTGCGCGCTGCGCCCCATGGCGGCGAGATTATGGTGATGGGTGTCGCAGCGCTGAAGGACGCGGCCTCGGACCCCGCTCTGCAGTTTCACGATCGGCTTGCGGCCTTTGTCAGGGAACGGCGCGGCCTCGCGGCGGACCGAGCGGACGCTGTGGCGTTGACGCTGTTGGCGGCCTCAAAGGGTGTGCTCATGAGCGTCAACACGACGGAGGCGTACGCCGCAGCCATGGCGCGCGTGATTGAGGCGGTGCTGGCTGCGCCCGAAGCGCCCGAAGCGCCCCTCAGCCCGTGACGCGCGCCCGAGCCTTTGCACCGGCGTGTGCTGAGAGGGCCGCGCGCCGAAGGCTCACGCGCGACGCCGCTGGAGAGCTTTAAGCGCGCCGCGCAGCGTGCGCACCTCCTGCTCGGTGAGGCCGGCGCGCGCGAACGCCGCGCGCATATGGCGCATCATAAGGGGCTGTTTGTCGGGGGGATGGAAGTACCGCGCCTCCTCCAGCGCCTGCTCCAGATGCGCCATCAACCCTTCGAAATCCGCCTTTGTCGCGGGCGCGAGATCACGATGGAACGCCACCTCCTGGGTCGCGCGCGCGCCCCACGCATAAGCGAAGACGCCGACAGCTTGCGCCAAATTCAGCGAGGAGAAGGCCCGATTCACCGGATACGTCACAATCGCATCTGCGCGCACAATCTCGTCATTCGTGAGCCCCGAGGCCTCCGGCCCGAACAGGACAGCGACGGACACTCCCGCCGCCGCCCGCGCCGCGAGCGCCGCAACCGCGGCATCCGGCGGTAGGACCGGGATCTCCAGCTCCCGCGGCCGCGCCGTCGCCGCCAGCGCATAACCGACATCGCTCAGAGCCGCGTCGACGTCGCTGTGGACACGCACTGTGATGGGCGCGGCGTCGGCAGCCGGGCCGCCCCCCGCCGGGTCATCACCGCAGCCGAGCGCGCCGGCGGCCATGGCGAAGGCCGCGCGGTTCGGCCACGGGTCGCGCGGGGCGGCGAGGCGCAAATCCTTCAGGCCGAAATTCGCCATCACGCGGGCGGCGGCGCCAATGTTTTCACCCAATTGCGGGCGCGCCAAAACGACGGCCGGCGGTCGTCCTTGCTCACCCATCAGCACCAGTCCCTGGGCGCACGCGACGCGCCGGAAACGGGGACGCTCCACCCCGCGCCAGGTCTAAGCGCCCTCGGCGGCGGCGTCTGTGCGCATGCGCGCGGCGATGCGCGCCCCCACATCGGCGAATGCGTCGCGCTTGACTTCCCAATACCCGTCGAAGTGGGACGCCATGTCCACCATCATCAAAAACAGAAACGTCATGCTGAATGTGAGAAACCACAAAATCACCGGCGTGAGCGCAGCGCTGCCGGCGGCGTCGGCGGTCATTTGGCCCTCCGTGAGGAAAAACGGGCCGACCACAAACACCGACAGCACCAACATCATAATGATCATAAACGGCGACGGCCGGGCCAGCATATAAGCGATCCGCCGCGCCCGCACGCTCGCTAAGCTGTCGATGCGGCCCATCACATGATCAAGCGTCAATGCGTCGCGGGGGCTGCTGGCGAGGCGCAAGGAGGAGAGCTCCACGACGACGGCGTCGATAATGTCTTGATTGGCCGCCATTTGGCTGCGCCGTTTGAACTCAGACGACGTGACGTTGCGCGTGTACTCAAGGAGTTTGCTCTGAATTGCGTGCACGCACGCGCGCCCCTTCGCGTCCTCGACCGCCGACAGCCATGGTAGAAACTGCGAGATAGAGTCCAAATGCATCGCCTCGTCACGCAACACATAATTAATATTGTCATGATCCTGCATGCTTTTGAATACAAGAAACGCGACAATAATGGCGTAAATCGTTGAAATCGTGGCGTTGAAAATCTCCAGCGTCAACTGATCGGAATCGCGATCCGGGCGCACATCCAGCAGCGACAACGCCGTTTGCGCTGCGTCCGTCTCGTAAAGCACGACGGCGAGAAAGCCGATCACCGCCGGTGTCAGCACCCGAATGCCGAACACCTCCACCAGCCGCAGCAGCGCCCCATCGACGCGACGCCCCAGCCACCCCGCGATCACGATCAGCGGACCGCACGCCGCAAACGCCACGCCGAGGCTTGCTGAGTCCCCCACCACCGGGTGGCGCGCCAGGATTGCGCCGCCGCCAATCGTGATGGCCGCCGAGATCGCGCCAGCGTACCGCATGATCATCCCATCCCCCTTTGTTCTTGTTCTGTTTAACAGACACACGTCATTGTGGCAAGAGATCGCGCGACACGCACGCCGGCGCTATGGCTTCCGCCACCCCGAGGAGAATGCTAGTCACAGCTGGTGTTCTCGCGATCGCGCGCCGATCGCCCCCTCATCCACAACTGCGGAGGCAGAGCGCCGTGATCAAGGTGAAGAACCCGATTGTCGAACTCGACGGCGATGAAATGACCCGGATCATCTGGGCGATGATTAAGGAAAAGCTTATTCTTCCTTATCTCGATCTCGACCTTCATTATTATGACTTATCGATCCAATCGCGTGACGCGACGGATGACCAAATCACCATCGACGCCGCCCACGCCATTCAACAACACGGCGTCGGCGTCAAATGCGCCACAATCACGCCAGACGAAGCGCGGGTTGAGGAATTTGGCCTCAAAAAGATGTGGCGCAGTCCTAACGGCACAATCCGCAATATTTTGGGCGGCGTGGTCTTCCGGGCGCCGATCATTTGCAAAAACGTGCCGCGGTTGGTTCCGGGTTGGACGCAACCCATCGTCATTGGTCGTCACGCCTATGGCGATCAATACCGCGCGACGGACTTCAAATTTCCGGGAGCGGGCACGCTCACCATCAAATTTGAAGGCGAGGACGGGACGATTATTGAGCATGAGGTGTTCCAAGCGCCGGACTCCGGCATCGCCATGGCGATGTACAATCTCGATTCCTCCATTCGTGACTTTGCGCGGGCAAGCTTCAATTATGGCCTTCGGCTGAATTACCCCGTCTATATGTCAACGAAGAACACGATCCTCAAAGCCTATGACGGGCGATTTAAAGACATTTTCCAAGAGATCTATGACGCCGAATTCAGACAACAGTTCGAGGCTCAGGGCCTGCATTACGAACACCGGCTGATCGACGACATGGTCGCGGCATGTCTCAAATGGTCCGGCGGCTATGTCTGGGCCTGTAAGAACTATGACGGCGACGTGCAGTCCGACACCGTCGCCCAAGGCTTTGGGTCCTTAGGCATGATGACGTCGGTGCTGATGTCGCCAGACGGCAAAACGGTCGAAGCCGAGGCCGCCCACGGCACCGTCACGCGCCATTACCGCGCCCATGAGCGCGGCGAAGCCACCTCCACCAACTCCATCGCCTCCATTTTCGCGTGGACGAACGGGCTGAAAAACCGCGGCCGCATGGACGACACGCCAGACGTGGTCGCCTTCGCGGACAAACTTGAGCACACCATCATCAACACGGTCGAAACCGGGAACATGACGAAGGATTTGGCGCTGCTCGTCGGCGATCAGCAAAGCTGGCTCACCACCGAGGGGTTCTTGGACGCGGTGGCCGAGCGGCTTGAGCGCGCGATGACGACGGCCTGAGGTCCGCCTCCCATGCGACTGAACCAGGTCACTCTGCCCGTCAGGGATTACGCCGCGTCCGTGGCGTTTTATCAGGCGTTGGGGCTCCTCCTCATCGTCGACGCGCCACCACGGTATGCGCGGTTTGAGTGCCCGCCGGCGGCGCCGGATGACGACCCGCCGACGGTGTCGCTCCACCTCGACCCGGCGTGGACGGGCGCGGATTGGCCGCTCGTCTATCTGGAGGTCGCGGATGTCGACGCGGTGCTCGCTCGCCTCGCCACCGCGGGCGTCACGCCGCTCAGCGCGCCTGAAACCGCACGCTATGGCTGGCGCGAGGCGGATGTACGCGACCCAGCCGGCAATCGGCTGCGCCTCTATCAGGCCGGGACGATGCGGCGCTTTCCGCCGTGGCGCGTGAATTCCGCGGCCGACGCTTAAGCGGCTTCGGCGACGGCGGCCTGGAGTGCGGCGCGGATGGCGCTGATCGCGGCGTCGGCGTGATCGCCATGGGGGCCGCCGGCTTGGGCCATGTCCGGGCGACCGCCGCCGCCTTTGCCGCCGACGGCTTCCGCGCCGGCCCGCACCAGCTCCCGCGCGTCCACACGTCCGGCGAGGTCTTTCGTGACGCCGACGGCGAGCGCCGCCTTGCCGTCATTCACGCCGACGAACGCCGCCACGCCCGAGCCGAGATCCGCCTTCGCCTGGTCCACCAGGGCGCGCAGGTCCTTGCCGCCCACGCCGTCGGCGACGCGCGCGATCAGCTTCACGCCGGCGATCTCCTCCGGCGCAGCCGGCCCAGCCGCACCGCCGCCGCCGAGGGCGAGCTTCTTCTTGGCGTCCGCGAGTTGGCGTTCGAGCCCTTTGCGCTCCTCCAGCAGCGCCGCCAGACGCGCCTCCGCCTCGCCTAAGGGCGTTTTCAACGTGTCCGCCAACCGCTGGGCGGCGGCCGCTTGGCCATCGAGCCAAGCCTTCGCACCCGCGCCCGTCATCGCTTCGATCCGGCGCACACCGGCCGCGACCGCTGACTCCCCGACAATTTTAAAGAGCGCGATGTCGCCCGTGCGCTCCACATGCGTGCCGCCGCAGAGCTCCACAGAATACGGCCCGCGCCCGCCCTCGACATCCCTGCCGAGGGTGAGAACGCGCACTTCATCGCCATATTTCTCGCCAAACAGCGCTAAGGCCCCCGCCTCGACGGCGGCGTCCGGCGCCATGAGCTGGGTTTTCGCCGGCGCGTTCTGGCGAATGACAGCGTTTACCTCCGCCTCAATCGCAACGCGCTCGGCTTCGCTCAGCGCCGCGCCATGGCTAAAGTCAAAGCGCAGCCGATCCGGCCCGACATAAGAGCCCTTTTGGGTCACATGGGGCCCAAGCGTGCGGCGCAGCGCGGCGTGCAGCAAATGCGTCGCGGAATGGTTGGCGCGAATGGCCTCGCGGCGCGCGCCATCCACCTCCAACGTTGCAGCTTGCCCGGGCAAAAGCGCGCCCGCCTCCATCCGCACATGGTGGGCGAACAGGCCGCCCTCGCGCTTGCGCACATCCAAGACCACCGCCCGCGCGCCGGCCGCGGCGCGGATCGCGCCCGTGTCGCCGATTTGGCCGCCGGATTCGGCGTAAAATGGCGTTTGATCCAGGAGCACATCGCCCTCTTGGCCCGCTGCGAGCCGCGCCACCCGCGCGCCGTCGACCAAAATGGCGAGGACATCGCCCTTCGCCTTCGTCTTGGCGTAGCCCAGAAACACCGTCTCCGGCATTTCGCGCGCCAGCGCCGCCCATTCCGCACTCGCCGCCGCATCGCCGGAGCCGGCCCAATGGGCGCGGGCTTCCGCGCGCTGGCGATCCATGGCCGCGTCAAAGCCGCCAGTGTCGACGCTCACGCCGCGCGGGCGCAACGCGTCTTGCGTGAGATCCAACGGGAAACCATACGTGTCATACAACCGAAAGGCTGTGTCGCCGTCGAGCTGGTCGCCCTCGCCAAGGCCGGCGGCGGCCTCCTCAAGCAAAGTGAGGCCGCGGCCCAATGTCCGCTGGAAGCGCTCTTCTTCTTGGCGCAGCGTTTCGCTGATCGCGGCCTGAGCGCGCACCAATTCCGGATACGCTGCGCCCATCTCCGCCGTCAGCGCCGGCGTCAAGCGGTGCATCACCGGCTCAGCGGCGCCCAACAAATGCGCATGGCGCATGGCCCGGCGCAGGATCCGGCGCAGGACATAGCCGCGGCCTTCATTGGCGGGACTGACGCCGTCGGCGATCAAAAACGCGCTCGCGCGCACATGATCGGCGATCACGCGGAAGCTCGCGGCCGCCTCGCCGTCGGCCTTGCGCGCGAGCGCGTCTTCACTGGCCGCGATCAACGTGCGGAACAGGTCTGTGTCGTAATTAGAGCGCACGCCTTGGAGCACCGCTGCAATCCGCTCCAACCCCATGCCGGTGTCGATGGACGGCCGGGGCAAATCCGTGCGTGCGCCGCCCGCGGCCTGATCGAATTGCATAAAGACCAGGTTCCAGATCTCCACAAACCGGTCGCCATCCTCGTCCGGCGAGCCGGGCGGGCCGCCCCACACATCCGGGCCGTGATCGTAGAAAATCTCCGAACACGGACCGCAGGGGCCCGTGTCGCCCATGGACCAGAAATTGTCCGACGTCGCGATGGGGATGATCCGATCATCCGGCAGGCCGGCGATCGCGCGCCACAGCCGCCCGGCCTCCTCATCCTCGGCGTAGACGGTGACAAGCAGCCGATCGCGGTCGAGGCCGAGTTCTTTGGTGACGAGATCCCAGGCAAAACGGATGGCGTCTTCTTTGAAGTAATCGCCAAACGAAAAATTGCCCAACATCTCGAAGAAGGTGTGATGGCGCGCGGTGTAGCCGACATTGTCGAGATCATTGTGTTTGCCGCCCGCGCGCACGCATTTCTGCGCGCTGGCGGCCCGCGGCGCCGGCGGCGTCTCCAACCCCGTGAAAATGTTTTTGAACGGGACCATGCCCGCATTCGTGAACAACAGCGTGGGATCGTCCGGCACCAGGGGCGCGGAGGGAATGACGGCGTGCGCGTGCGCGGCGAAGAAGTCCAAAAACGCGCTGCGAATGTCCTTCAGCTTCATCGGCATTGCTTTGTCGCGGCGCCTCAGGCGCTCCAAGTTGCGCCGCCGGCCAGCCCCGGCGGCGATCACAGCTTAGTGGATATACCCCTCTCGCCGCGCCCCCGCCAGGGAGGAGCGCGGCGGCCCCTGCACCCAGGCGCTGGAGCCAT
>CAZMSO010000045.1:0-24272 GCA_964568975.1 uncultured Caulobacterales bacterium
GGCCTCCACGCTCGGGGCGCCGCGCAGGAGGCCTTCCGCGGCGATGTCCTCGTCCACGTCCGGCCAGTGCAGGCCGAAGCCGCCGCCGGCGATGCGCCAGTTCGCCCGCTGCTCGGGCGTGGCGTGCAGAAGACGCGGAAACCAGGCGAGGGGCGCGGAGATCACCCGCCCGTCCGCCAAAGAGACGACGAGCGAGCAATCCTCGATCCGCGCGTCAACTACCGAGTAACGCTCACGCATTTGGCGTGTCACGGCCGTCTGGTTCTTTTGCGACACCCTTAAATGGACCTACTGAACCCTTCCTCTCCATGAACTGACCATTGCGCTCATTGCGCTTTTGCCAGTCACCGTTCTCATGTTGAAACTGAGTTCGGGCGGTGACCGCACCGCGCCGAAAGCCACGCCCAGTGTTTCTCGCCATTGCAATCTCCACGTGCTCGAACGTAAGCGGAACATCATCGCGATGCGCCGATACCATGGAGCCGTCAAGGCCTGAGCATGCCGCCTACTCCCCCGCGACGTAAATCTGGCCGCCTTTGGCGCGAAATTCCTCCGCCTTTTCGGCCATGCGGGCTTTGATCTCCTGCGGGCTGAGGCCGGTCGCGTCCGTCGCGGCGGCGACGGATTTTTGTTCGTTGTCGGACAAGCTCGCTGCGTAGTCGCGCACGTCTTGGGTGATCTTCATGGAGCAGAATTTCGGCCCGCACATGGAGCAGAAATGCGCGACCTTGTGGGCCTCTTTCGGCAGGGTTTCGTCGTGATACTCGCGCGCCTTCTCCGGATCGAGGCCGAGATTGAACTGATCCGCCCAGCGGAAGTCGAACCGCGCGCGGCTGAGCGCATCGTCGCGCAGCTTCGCCGCCGGATGGCCCTTGGCGAGATCGGCCGCATGGGCTGCGATCTTGTAGGTGATGACGCCCGTCTTGACGTCGTCGCGGTTCGGCAAGCCCAAATGCTCCTTCGGCGTGACATAACACAGCATCGCCGTGCCGAACCACCCAATCATCGCCGCGCCAATACCTGAGGTGATGTGATCATAACCCGGCGCGATGTCGGTGGTCAGAGGGCCGAGCGTGTAGAACGGCGCCTCGCCACATTCACGCAGCTGCTTGTCCATGTTCTCTTTGATCTTGTGCATGGGCACATGGCCCGGGCCTTCGATCATGACTTGGCAGCCCTTGTCCCAAGCCACTTTCGTCAGCTCGCCCAGGGTTTCGAGCTCCGCGAATTGGGCGGCGTCATTGGCGTCCGCAATACTGCCAGGGCGCAGGCCGTCGCCGAGACTGAAGCTGACATCGTAACGGCGCATAATGTCGCAGATTTCGTCGAAGTGTTCGTAGAGGAAGCTCTCCGTGTGGTGGGCCAAGCACCATTTGGCCATGATGGAGCCGCCGCGCGAGACAATGCCGGTGACCCGCTCGGCCGTGAGCGGCACATATGCGAGGCGCACGCCGGCGTGTATCGTGAAGTAATCGACGCCCTGTTCGCACTGTTCGATCAGTGTGTCTTTATAGACCTCCCAGTCAAGTTTGGCCGGGTCGCCGTCGACTTTCTCCAGCGCTTGGTAAATCGGCACGGTGCCGATGGGAACCGGGCTGTTGCGCAGGATCCATTCGCGGATGTTGTGAATGTTGCGGCCGGTGGAGAGGTCCATGACCGTGTCGGCGCCCCAGCGGATCGCCCACACCATCTTCTCCACTTCTTCCTCCACCGACGACGTGACGGCGGAGTTGCCGATATTGGCGTTGATCTTCACCAGGAAGTTGCGGCCGATAATCATCGGCTCGAGCTCGGGATGGTTGATGTTGGCGGGGATAATCGCGCGGCCGCGGGCGATCTCGTCGCGCACGAACTCCGGCGTGATGAAGGCGGGGATGGCGGCGCCGAAATCCTCCCCGTCGGCGCGGCGTTCCGCGGCGCCGTCCAGCGCGGCGGCGCGGCCGAGATTCTCCCGGTGCGCGACATAGGCCATCTCGTCGGTGATGATCCCAGCGCGGGCGAATTCGAGCTGCGTGACGGGCGCGTCGCCAACGCCCCGGCGCGGCTGGGGCAGATTGGGAAACGCGCGCACGAGCTTGGCGGGGTCAGTGATGTCGCCATTGTCTTCCGGCTTCACGCCCCGGCCGTCATAGAGCTCCACGCCGCCGCGGGCGTCGATCCAGGCCGCGCGTGTGCGCGCCAGGCCCTGGTCGACGTCGATCGCGACCGCGGGATCGCTGTAAGGTCCGGAGGTGTCGTAAACGCGGAAAGGGCCTTCCCCCGTTTGGATCTCGCGGAAAGGCACGGCGAGATCGGGCGCGTTTTCAGGCGCGGCGTGGACTTTCGCGCTGGCGGGCAAGGGGCCGGTGGTGACGGCGAAGGGCGTGAGGTCTTCGCGGCGGGTGGGGGCGTTCATGGGGCGAGCGCGTCCTCTTCAGTTTCGGGGGTGAGCAAATCGAGCAACAGCGCCTCAACATCGTTGGGGCGTTTGATGGCGTGCAATGTGAGACAGAGCTTGGCGGCGCGGGCGGCGTCCGGCGCGGCGGCGATGAGGACGGACCCGCCCTCATCATCGCTGAGACTTTGAACGCCGAGAATGCGCGACACTGGCACCCAAGCGCGCAACCTCTTGCGGCCGGCGGTGGCGACGATGACGCGTCGCGTGGTGACGCCGTAGGCGCCGCCAGAGCCGGCGCGGATCACGCGGGCTTGATGCACGGCGCCCACAATCCCCGCCGCCGCCAGCACGGACACTGTGAAGGACACGAACGGCTTAAGCCGCAGGGGCGGGCCCAATTCCGTCCACATCGCCGCAGCGGTCGCCGCCAGAACGAGCCCCGTGACCAAGAGCGCGAACGCGTAAAACCACCGCCCGACGGTCGCGCGCGCATAGGCGCGGGGGTCGATCATCGCCGCCCACGTCAATCGCTCATTCTCACTCAAGAAAGGCTGGAGGATGGACTGCGCCTTGAGATCGATCATCGAACTCCCGTCCCGTCGCCGGCATGACCCGGATCCGGTTGTAAGGGTGCTCGTCCGGTCTCTGTGGAGCGGGCGGCCCGGGTGGAACAACTGTGGTCCCGTATCCTGGCCGACCGACAGGACGATCTCAGCGGGTTCCGCCCCGCGCCCCTCGGATGCTCAAATACAAACGCAAAAGCATCACCGCGTCACGAAAAATCGTGTGGGGGCCCGCCGCCCCGCCCGCCTCACCCAGCGCCGACGGCCGCACGGGTCTCTGGCCGCATCTCGATCCACAAGGCGCTGGCGTCGGCGATCGCTGCGCCATCCTCGCCGAAGATGACCGACGCTGAGCGGTGTTTGCGCCCGTCAGACCCCTGGGGCCAGGCGACGATCACGCAGGCCTCGCCCACGCGCGGCGTGCGGCGCACGGCGGCGGTCATGCTCGCGAGAAGCGCGGCCAGGGTGTTGTTTTGAAACGCGAAATAGCTCGGACAATCGAGCGCGGCCCACACATGGGGTGCAGCAATGGCGTCTGCGCCTGCGGCCGCGAGGCTTGCGTCCGGCGTCCACGGCGCGGCGACGGCCGTTCCATCGGCGAGGGGGCCGGGAAAAATCCGCAAGCCATCGCCCACAGCCCGTTCAGGCCCGCACACAAAGCAGGTTGGAAACACATGGCGCTCAAAGCCCGCAAAGCCGTCTGCGGCGCGACGCGCCTCCTCCCAGGTTGGGCGCGCCGGCGGCGTGAGCGCCGGCGCGGGCGCGGGCGTCGCGGTCGCGATGGGCTGGTCGCTGTGGCGCACACGCACCTCCGCGCCGTCGCGCGTCACGTTAAGCGGCGTTTCCAGCGGGGGCGGCGCTTTCAAGCTGACGTGGGCCGGCCCGTCGATCCACGCCGCCACGGCCCCGCAACAATAGCCGCCATTGCCGGACTGCGGCGGGCCGTTAAAGCGCGCTGCAATCGTCAGAGGCTGGGTGTCGATCGCAGTCATGGGACCTTGCCCGGGCGCACGCGGCGGTCCGTCGCCGCGAGAGGGAGCCTAAGCCTCGGCGCTCAGGCCGCCAAGGGGCGACGCAGGCCGCCCGATCCGCCCAATTCGCCCGATCTGTCGCGGGCCGCTACCGACGCCATTGGGTGGTGGGCGCCAGGACGGCGTACGCTTCCGCGCGGTCGGTCACGTCCGTCAGCGCCAGGAGGGCGGAGTCGATGGCGCCATCCTCCAACGTCACAGGCGTGGCCACACCGTCAAAAGCGCGCCCAGCGCAGAAAAACGCAAACCGCGAGCGCCGCCCGGCCAAAGCGGACTCAGCCATGGGCGTGAGCGCTTTGCCCGCGTCTTGGGGAAACACGCTTGCAAGCGGCGCGGGCTCCGCCGCGCCGGGGGGCGGGCGCCGGGTCGCGCCCAGATCATGCAGCGCCTCGCCGCCGATCGCGCGCACTTCGCCATCCTCATCGACAAGAATCGCCACGCCGGGAAAGGCGTCCAGCAACAGCGTCATTTCCGCGTCCCGCAAGGCGAGGGCGTCGTGGGAGGCGTCGAGCACCGCCATGGCGAGTTCGGCGTCCTCCATCACGCCCGGGGCGGCGGCGCAGTCGGCCGCGGGCTCGCCCGGCGCAGGGGGGCGCAAATAAATCGCCGCGCCGCCGCCCTCAAGGGGGTGCACCCGTGCCTCCAGCCACAAGGGCGCGCCGTCATCGGCTTGGGCGGGGCCAAGGACGATGGCGCGGCGACGTCGCCGCACGGCGTGGCGCCAGCTCGCATTCGGGCCGCTGGTCGCGGGGCCGACAAACAGATCGCGCGCGAGGGTGCGCTGCTCGGTCCGGTAAAGGGCGTGGAAGGCGTCGTTGGCGTAGTGAAGCTCCACATCCGCGTCGCCCAATGTGGCGATCACGGCGGCGACCGGCGCGCAGTCCAGCGCGCGCAAGCGCAATTCGGAGGTCGAGGCGTGCATCAGCGACGGTCCGTGCTAGGGATGGAGCCCGTCCATGGCGGGCGAGCGGGCCCTGCGGGGCGACACGCCAAGGCGCGCCCCTGGTGCGACGTTGCGGCGGCTGCGCTCAAAATTCCATTAAAGGAACGCTCCTGATGTCTTTACTGCGATCCGTTGTGCGTGACGTAACGTTCTTAGTCCGTCTCAGCCGCATCGTTCGAGCGATCTCCATCTTTAAAGACGACGCCGCCCCGACCTCGCGAGTCCCGGACACGCTGGAGGCGGTGGTGGATGCGCATCGCACAAATCCCGCGATCATCTTTGACGGCGCGACCATGACCTATGCGGCGTTCGACGCCTTGGCCAATCGCGTGGCGCATTGGGCGCTGTCAGAGGGCTTGAAGCCCGGCGATTGCGTGGCGTTGTTTATGGCGAACCGCCCGGAATACTTAGCGATTTGGTTTGGCCTGTCGAAGGTCGGCGTGATCACGGCGCTGCTGAACCATCAGCTGAAGGGCCAAAGTCTCGCCCATTGCGTGCGCATTGCGCAGGCGAGCCACATGCTCATCGATGCGTCCCGCGCGGCGGCCTATGCCGAGGTCGCGCCCGCCTTGGGCGGGGCGGTGACGCCTTGGGTGATGCCGGACGCGATCGCGGACGGCGGCGCTGCGGAGGCGGATGCGGGTGCGCGCCGGTTTGACGAGGCCCTCGCGGCTCAATCCCACGCCCGCCCGGATCCCGCGATCCGCGCAGACATTCGCGGCGGCGCGCCGGTGCTGCGCCTGTTCACCAGCGGCACCACGGGCCTGCCGAAAGCCGCAAACATCACCCACATTCGCGCGCTCAACACCATGTTCGCCTTTCCGACGGGCGGCGGTTTGGGACCGCGCGACCGGGTGATGCTGGTGCTGCCGCTTTATCACGCCACGGGCGGCCTTGTGGGCGTGGGCGCTGCGCTCGCCCATGGCGGCGCGCTGATCCTGGAGCCGTCTTTTTCCGCCTCGCGGTTTTGGGACGTGGCTGCTGAGCACAAAGCGACGGTCTTCATTTATGTCGGCGAGATTTGCCGTTTCCTCACAACCCAGCCGCCCCACCCGCGCGAGCGCGACCATGCGCTGCGGCTGGCGATCGGCAACGGCCTGCGCCCGGATGTGTGGACGCGCTTCGCGCAGCGCTTCTCGGCGCCGTGGATCATGGAGTTTTACGGCTCGACGGAAGGCAATGTGACGACAGTGAATTTGGACAACACGGTGGGCGCGGTCGGGCGCATTCCGCGCTATCTGCAGCATCGGTTCAATATTCGGATTTTTCAGTTCGACCATGACGCCGAACGCCCCGTGCGCGGGCCCGACGGCCGTTGCATTGAAGCTGCGGTGGGCGAAGCCGGTGAGGCGATGGGGCGCATCGACCCAAAAGAAGGCCGCTTCCGATTTGAAGGCTACACCGGCGCGCGTGATGAAACCGAAAAGAAGCTGATGCGCGATGTGATGGAGGAGGGGGATGTGTGGTTCCGCTCCGGCGATTTGCTGCGCAAAGACAAAGACGGCTATCTGTATTTCGTCGATCGGGTCGGCGACACGTTCCGCTGGAAATCGGAAAACGTCGCCACCAGCGAAGTCGCGGAAGTGTTGTCGGTCTTTCCCGGCGTCACGCAAGCGAATGTTTATGGCGTCGCTGCGCCCGGCTATGACGGGCGTGCGGGCATGGCCGCGTTGGTGGCGGATGAGACCCTCGATCTGCAGGCTTTGGCCGCCCATGTCGCGCACGAATTGCCGGTCTATGCGCGGCCTGTGTTCTTGCGCATTCATGGCGAGGCGCCGACCGCTCACACCACCGGCACGTTCAAGTTCCGCAAAGTCGATTTGGTCGCGGACGGCTTCGATCCGGCCGTGACCACGGACGTGATTTACGTCGCAGATCCCGAGCACGGTTATCGCGTGCTTGACCAAGCCGGCTTCCAAGCGATTCACGATGGGCGCGTGCGGCTTTAAGCGCCCTTTCCGCGACGTTTTCCCGCGTCAGGGTGTGCGCGTGGGGGTCGTGTGGAGGCGTGAATGGCCGGCGAGGATGAGGGATGGGGCGCAGACGCGGCGCGGCGGGCGGAAACGCTCGCTGATGGGTTTCGCGGCTGGCTGGACATGGTTGGCGACGGCGGCTGGGTCAAAGCCGCGTTCGGGCCGACCCAGGGCATGCGCGACGCGTTGGCGCGCTTAGAGGGGCCCGGCCCGTCGCTGGCCGGCGTGCATGAGCTTTCCATTCCCGTGGCGGGCAGGCCGCCGCGTGCGGCCCACCCCCTTGATGCGAGCGCTGTGGCGTCGGCTCACGAGTTGCCGGCGCGGATCTACACGCCCTTTGCGTCCGGGGCGCCGCCCTCGCCGCTTCTGGTCTTTTACCACGGGGGCGGGTTCGTGGTCGGGGATCTTGAAACCCATGACGGCTTGTGTCGCCGTTTGGCCGCTGCGGGGCGCGTGCGCGTGGCGTCAGTGGCTTATCGGCTGGCGCCTCAGCACCGATTTCCCGCCGCTGTGGACGATGCGCTCGCCGCGTTTGATTGGTGCGCCGGACCGGGCGCGCACGCGCTGGGGGTCGATCCCACGCGCGTGGCTGTGGGCGGGGATTCCGCTGGCGGCAATCTCGCCGCCGTCGTCGCGCAGCAGCGGCGCGCCTCGTCGGGCCCGAAGCCGGCGTTTCAGGTGTTGCTGTATCCATGGCTCCAGCTTGTGGAGACCAACATCAAGCGTTTGAAAGCGTTGGAGGGCCATGTGCTGTCTCACGCCGTTCTTGAAAAGGCGCGCGAGGCTTATGTCCCCAAGGAAACGGACGCGCACCACCCGCTGATTTCACCGCTGATGGAGAACGACCTCAGCGGCCTTGCGCCCGGGGCGGTGATCACCGCCGGGCTTGATCCCTTGCATTATGAAGGCCGCGCGTATGCTGACCGGCTTGCGGCCGCCGGCGCGCCGGTCGCTTATCGCCATTACCCGCGCGCTCCCCATGGCTTTATGCAAGCCACGGCTGTTTTGGAGAGCGCGCGTCAAGCGGTGGCGGAGGCCGGCCGGCTTGTGAGCGCGGCGCTGCATCCGGCGTGAACGCGGCGCGGCGTCTTTCATCCTTGGCCAAACATTGCGCGTCATAAGGCGGGCATGACCAGAGCCAGGCGAGTGCTGGGGCGCATGGCGCGCGCCGTTCGTGGTGTGGCGGTTGGGAGCGTGATGGGGGCCCTTGCGGCGTCCGGTTGCGCGCCGCCGCCGCCCCTGGAGCCGGAGCCGGAGCGGTTAGGACCCTCGCCCTTGTTGGTCGGGGTGATGAACGCCCACGCGTTTCGCCTGGCGGAGGCGCCGCGGCCGGGCCTGCGCCGGCTCGGCGCGCCCACGCGCTTTCGCCCCGTCGGCTTCGCCGCCCAAGCCGAGACCCTTGGCCATCGCGCATTCCATTTTCCCGTGTTTGCAGACCCTGAGACGGGGAGCTTCGCCCGGGGACGCTTGGGGGGCGTGGCGGCTCTGCGCCAGCCGGGTTTGAAGGTGCTTGATCCGCGCGATCCCGCCCCGGACGCGGTGTGCGCGACGCTGATGGTGTGTTTGATGGGCGTTGACGCGGCCTCGCGCGCCGCGCCGGATCATCCGGTGTGGGCGGTGGTGGTCGATGTGCGCCAGCTGGGCGACCCGCGGTGGTATCGCTGGTGGCCGCCGCTGTTACGATGGCTTGCGCCGCAACCGCCTGCAACGCCGGACGCGCCATCGGCGGCCGCTGTCTTGCGCGAAATCGAGCTGGCGCTGCCCGCGAACCGCCGCGCCCGCAGCCTCGTTCTCGGGCCTGAGACGGCGGGGCGGATTGCGGTGTTTGTGCGCGGCGTGGGCGGGGCGGTGGAGGCTCCTGGCGTTTTCACTGATGGGCGTGAGGCGGCGGTCTACGCCGCCGACGCGACGTTTGAGGCGGAAGTGCGCGAAATGCGGCTCCAGCGCGCCGCGATCGTCGTTGTGGACGCCGACTGGCGCGCGCCAGAGGCTGGCCCGGAGGCGCAGGCCGGTCTCGACGCGTTGACGGCCGCGCGCCTTGGCGTCGATGTCGTGGTCTTGACGCCCCGGGCGGCGCGCTAGGCGCGCTCGTGCGAGCGTCGCGCCCACGCGGCGTAGTCGGGATGGGCGTCTTTCATGTCGGCGTAGAGCCACACCATCCGGTCGACAAACCACACTTTGGGCAGCACCGCGGTCACAAGCCCGCAGACCGTCGCCCAAGGGTTGAGCACGGCCAGGCCGTAAATCAAGACGACAAGGCCGGGGGCTGACAGCGCGGCGAGGATGTGGGCCGCGCGCTCGTGGTGCGTGGGGATGGGCACAGCGTTGCGATTCAAAAACACCCGCTCGCCAAAGGTCCCCTGCGCCGCCCATGTGTCGGTGCGCCGGGCCGGCGGGAAGGCGC
Source organism: uncultured Caulobacterales bacterium (assembly GCA_964568975.1). Lineage (GTDB taxonomy): Bacteria > Pseudomonadota > Alphaproteobacteria > Caulobacterales > Maricaulaceae > CAZADA01. The sequence continues at coordinate 9,292 of CAZMSO010000045.1, forward strand.
GGGGGTTCCACCACGTCCACGCGAGAGCAAGCGCGATCGCGGCGAGGGACCACCAGCCGATCCACACGCGGCTCCACATCGCCAGGACAAGCAGCGGCCCCGTGGTGAAGCGCGTCCACACGCTCCAGCGGTTGGCGTGGCGCGCCCACGCCTTGTCATCCATAGTCATCAGCGCTTCAGCGCCCTTGAACACATCCATCGGCGTCGCCTCCGCACAGCAGTGCGCATGAGACTACCACAGCGGCCGCGACGAGGGGTCGCCGCTGCGGCGCGGCGTTGCACGGTGACGAATGCGGCGGGCTGTCGTAGAGAGCCGTCATGCCCGTTGCGCCGCATTATCGGGCGGAGCCGCGCTTTGGCGCCCTCGGCCCGGCGTTTTCTGATCCGGTGAGCCCCGCTGCGTTTCCCGCGCCCGTGTCGCGCTGGCGCGACGATCGTGCGGCCGCCCGCGTTGGTCTTGAGACCCTGGACGACCAGGAGTGGGTCGCGACCTTCGCGCGGTTCGCGCCCTTGCCCGCCAATCAGAGTGAGCCCTTGGCCGTTGGTTATCACGGCCATCAGTTCCGCGTGTACAATCCCGACATTGGCGATGGGCGCGGCTTTTTGTTCGCACAAATGCGCGATGACCGCGGCCGGCTCCTCGATTTGGGCACCAAGGGCTCCGGCACGACGCCCTATTCGCGCAGCGGCGACGGACGCATGACGCTGTTGGGCGGGCTGCGGGAAGTGATTGCGGCGGGCTTTCTGGAAGCAGTGGGCGCGCCGACATGCGCGATCATCAGCCTGTTTGAAACGGGCGAGCGGCTGTCACGCCAAGACGAACCGAGCCCGACGCGCGGCGCAGTGCTGACGCGCTTGCAGCACAGCCATGTGCGCATCGGCGTTTTTCAGCGCCAGGCGTATTTTGAAAACCCCGCCGCCCTGCGCGAACTCGTGGCGTATTGCATTGAGGTCTATTACCCCGAGCTTGCGGCGGAACCCGCGGACGCTCAGCCGGCGGCTTTTTTAGAAGCGGTGGTGGAGGCGAATGCGCGCCTCACCGCGTGTTGGATGGCGGCCGGTTTTGTCCATGGCGTGTTGAACTCCGACAACATGACCGTCACGGGCGAGAGCTTTGATTACGGGCCGTTTCGGTTTTTGCCGGTCTACGCGCCGGATTTCACCGCCGCTTACTTTGACCAGGGCGGCATTTATGCTTATGGGCGTCAACCGGAAGCGACGTTGTGGAATCTCACGCGTTTAGCGGAGTGTTTGACTTTCCTTGCACCCGCGACGGATTTGGAGCGGGCGCTCAACAGCTTCCAGCCGCGCTATCAGGCGGCGCTTGGACGCGCGTTCGCTCAGCGTCTGGGCGTGGCGACCCATGGAGAAGCGGCCGACCTGTCCCTCGTGCGCGCCTTCACGCGCGTCGCGTTTGAGAGCCGCACGCCCTGGGAAGGCCTGGTGTTTGACTGGTTCGGCGGCGCGGCCGCCCACGATCGGGCGATGACGGGACCGCGCAAGCGGCTTTATGCAGGCGAGGCGTTTGAGGCGTGGCGCGCCTGCGCGCTTGAGCGCGACGCGGGCGAGCGCGTCGACCTTGATCATCCTTATTTCGCGCGCGATTGGCCCTTCAGCCCGACCATTGATGTCCTCCACGCGCTGTGGGCGCGGATCTGGGAGGACGACGATTGGGCCGACTTCGCCGCCGCCATGGCCGACATCGCGGCGGCGCGGGAGGCTTATCGCTTGGCGCCGGAGACGCCGCGGCGCTGACCCGGCCCAGGGGGGGCGGCCCAGGGGGCTTGGCTCAGATACGAAGCGTGGCGCGCAGCCACGTCACAAGGCATGGGCAATCAGTGCAGCGCGCGGCCGCGGGCGGCGCTTCGGCCAACCACGGATCCGGACCAAACAGCGCCAGCGGCCGCCCATAGGCGGCCGCCAGCGCCACCTCCTGGCGCGTGCCTGCCCCGCCGGGCAATGCGATTACGGCGTCGGCGGTCAACACATTGATCGCGTTGCGGTTTTCATGGGGCTCGGAACCGCCCTCAATGGAGGGCAAATGCGTGCGGATCGCCAGCTCGATGCACGCATTGGGGTAGCCGTCCTTCATCTCCCACGGGGTTGCGCGGCTGCGGGCGGGCAGGACGCCGAGGCTCAGCCCCCGCCGCTCTGGCGGCGCGGCGGCCTCCACAAACGCGCGCGCGACGGCCGTCATCACGCCGCCGCCGCCGCCCGTGAGGAGGTGCGTGGGCATCCGCGCAAGCGCCGCGCCCAACGGCTCGGCGAACGCAGTCCATGGGTCGCGGCCAGAGCCCATCACGCCGACGACGGCGAGGCGGCGCGCGCGGGCGGGTGCAGCGGTCATGGACGGTCTCCATTGCAGCGCGTCGGGCCCGCAGCGGACGTCGAGGCTGGAGCGCGCGCGCGCAGCGTGGCACATGCCGGGCTCATGGGCGTAAGTCTCACATTCGCACTCCTTGTTGCAGCGCCGTGGTTGGGCGGGCTGGCGGCGGCGGCGTCGGTTCTTTGGGATGAGGACGACACGGGCCGTGCGCCGGCCGCCCCGACGGCCGCCCCGACGGCCGCCCCGACGGCCGCCCCGACGGCCGCCTCGGCGTGGGCGCGCGTGCGCGCGGCTTGGGCGCCGCCTTTCACGGGGTGGCGGTCCCACGCGCCGGTGTGGCGACGGCCGGCGTTGGAGTTGGGCGCGGTGGCGATTGTGGCGTGGGCGGCGGCGGGCGTCGCGCCGGAGGCCGCGGCGCGGCATCTGATCGCGAGCTGCGTCCTCGGCTGGCTGCTGGTGTGGTTGTCGGTGATTGACGCGGCGGTGTGGCGTTTGCCGGATCCGCTCACGGCGAGCCTGGCGCTTGGGGGCGTCGCCGCGACAGCCACGCTGACGCCGGACCGCGTGCTTGATCATGTCATCGGGGCGGCGGCGGGCTATGGCGTGCTGCGGGGCTTGGCTGCGCTTTATGAGCGGGTGCGGGGGCGGCCGGGTTTGGGTCTCGGCGACGCCAAGCTCCTCGGGGCCGCGGGGGCGTGGATTGGCTGGCGGGGCGTGCCGCTGGTTGCGGTCAGTGCGTCGGCCATGGCGCTGCTTGCGCTGGCGGCGTGGACAGTGGCGCAGCGGGCGCGGGGGCGTTCGGCGACGCTCGACAGCCACACCGCAGCGCCGTTTGGGCCGTTCATCGCGGCGGGGTGTTGGGCGGCGTGGTGGTGGCGCGACGCGCTCGGCCTCGGGAGCGGCTGAGCGGGCGGCCTGGCGGGTTAAGGCGCGCCGCCGCCAGCCGCCCCATCGCGTAAGCCTTGGGGTTGCGCGCGCGCGGCCGCGAGGAAGGCGCTGATATCCGCTTGCGGTCCCCCGGCCAGGGCGGTGACCAGCACCGCGACATCCTCCGGCGCCAGAACGATAAGAGCGCAGACTTGGTTCGCTTGGGCGGACTCCACCTCCACCACCTCCTGCGTCACCGCGGCCATGAGATCTTGGCGGCCGACCGTCGCCTCCACGCCCAACGCGTCCGCCCCGCGCTGGGCGGCGGCGGTCAAAGCGCGCGTGGCCGCCGCAACGGCTTTGGTGCGGTCAAACGCGAGGAGGTTCGACGCCTGTGTGCAGCCGCTCGCCGCGAGCCCATCCTGCGGCGCGGCGGCGAGCGGCGCGGCGACCCAAGCCGGGGCGATCGCTTCCGGCTCTGGAATGCGCGCGGAGGGGCGGTCCGCAGAGGGGCCGGCGCACGCGCCGAGCATGACGCACGCTAACCCGACAACGCGCGCCGCTGGGATCCGACCGCGCGGGCGTCGACGCTCCACCATCGTCATTCCCTTTGTCTGGCGCACCGGGCGCGGTGCGCGGACGCCGGAGCCGGGCTCAGCTCGCTTGCGCGAGCGTCGCCTCCATCTCCGCTAAGAGCGCATCAAGACCTTCACGCTCCACAAACGACGTCACTTCCGTGCGTTTCGTCGCCAATTGAGAGGAGCGTTTCACCAACACGTCCGCCAAGCGCGGCGCGCCGTCCAAATAGCGCACGCGCCAGTCGATCGGCGCGGCGGCGCGGCCTTCAGCGTCAAACAGCTGGCTTCGAACGATCACGTCATCCACATCGCCTTTGCGCAGCACCGCATCCTCCACCTCGATCCGCCGTTCGGCCAGCAAATCGATTTCCCGTGCGAAGGCTGAGGCGATGTAGCCGGGAAACGCGGCTTCATAGCGGGCCAATTGCTCGTCGCTTGCGCCGTCGCGCGCGTCCGGGCCCAAGACTTGGCGGCCCATAATGCCCGTCGCCAAGGTCTCGGCGAGCGTGTCGCGGAAGGCCGCTGATTGGCCGGCGTCTTGGAGGTTTTCGTCCGCCGCGATGGCGCTGAGTTTCTCCACCAGCGCGCTGATCCACGCTGATGCGGCGGCGGTGCGCTCCTCCGGCGTTTCCGCCAGAGCGCTAGACACGCCCGCCAGCGCCGTCAAAAGCGCCAGGCCGGCCGCGGCGAGAGCGCTGAGGCTCCACGTGCGCAGTGCGGTCATCATCACAGTCCTTTCATCCGTGTTCTGTCGGGTCGTCGCGCAGCGCTTCGGCGCGCGGTGGTTGCGGTCGGCGCGGATCGCGCTTGGTCTCCAGTCAATGATCAAGATGGGGCGGCATGGGGGCGAGGTTCAGGCGGCGGGCGGTCACGGTCATTCTGCGGCGCGGGGGCCACCGCGTCCATGAGGACCGGCAACACCACAATCGTGCACACCAAGGCCCAGCCGATGGCGATGGTCAAGAGCGCGCCCATGCTTGCGGTGCCTTGGTGGGGGGAAAACATGAGGCTGCCAAAGGAGGCGATGGTGGTGAAGGCGCTGTAAGTCACCGCCCGCGGCGTCGTGGTGTGGGCGACGGCGTGGCCGCCGCCGGCGGCGCGCGCGCGCATGGCTAAATGCACGCCGCTGTCGACGCCGATCCCCACAAGCAACGGGATCACAATGACGTTTGCAAAATTGAACGCTATGCCGGCGGCGACGGTGGTGGCGGCGGTCAACACAGCGGCAAGAATCAGCGGCGCCAGGATCAGCGCCGTCAGCCGCACGTCGCGCAGCGTGAGCCACAAGACCAGCGCCACCGCGAGCGTGGCCAGCAGCGTCGCATGACCCATCGCCGCTGAGACCGCACGGCCTGCGCCCAAGACGGAGCGGGCGGGCCCGCTCGCCTCCGGTTCGAGCCCCAGCACGCTGTCCACAAAAGCCGCGCGGTCGCTCGGCTGGCGGACATCGCCGTTCGGACGCACTTCGATGCGATGCGCGCCGTCGGCGCTGCGAAACCGGTCAAGGATCGCGGCCGGTAAGGTGTCGATCGTGATCGGGCGTGCTTTGAGTTGGTCGCGCAGGCGCGCGAGCTGGGCCGGCCAATACGCGAAGACGTCGCTGGACACCGCCTCGCGCGTTGCGGCGTCGGCGGCCGCGAAGCGGTCAAGAGCGTCGGCGAAGCGCCGGTCCGGCGTGCCTGGCGCGGCGTCGGCGAGCGCGGCTCTCAAGCGCGCGAGGGCGTCGGCCTCCGTCACGGCGGCGTCGCGCGCGCTGAGGCCCGTGGGATACAGCGCGGCCTCCAGCCCGACGCCGACAATATCGATCAGCTCCAATTTCGACTCTTGGCGCGCGGGGGTGAAGCTCGCCAGCGTGATCGTGTCGTCCACCACATCCAGGGCGCTGAGGGCGTCCGCGCGCGCTTGGGCGTCCTCTAAGGACGGCGCAAGCACATTGAGCCGGTAAGGCGCGCCAGCGCCGGAGTCCACCAGCACGTTGAACGCCTGCACTGAGGGCGATTGGGGATCGCGTAAGCTCATGGGGTCAGCGTCGAACGCCGCGCGCGGCGCAAGCGCAAGCGCTGGGACGGCCAGCGCGATCACCGCCCACGCCGCGATCACTCGCCAGCGCGCGCTGCGGTCTGGGCCGGGCGCGGGCGCGGCGTCCTGGGGGGGGTGTGCGCGCGGGGCGATCAGCGCGATGAGGGCGGGCGTCAAGCTGGTGGCGGCGGCGAAGGCCACAAGCACGCCCACGCCGGCGATCACCCCAAGCTGCGCCATGCCGACAAAGGCTGTGGGGGTGAAGGCGAAAAACGCCAATGCGGTCGTGGGCGCGGCGAGGGCCAGCGGCGCGCCGATATCGCGCGCGGACCGGTAAAGCGCCGCGCGGGGGCCAAGGCCGCGCCGGCGATCAGAGAGCGCGTGCAGCCCAAGATGGATCGCGAAATCAACGCCAAGCCCGACCATCAACACGGTAAACGCAATGGAGACGAGGTTGAGCGCGCCGTAGACGGCCGCCGCAAACCCCGTCGTCACCGCAATCGAGACCAGCACTGTGACCACCGTTCCCGCCGCCATCGCCACGGACCGAAACGCGCTGATCAGCAACACCGTCACCGCCGCCAAGGAGACTGCGAACGCCAGGCCGATCCCTGAGGAGACGGCGCGCAGCTCATCAGCGCGCAGCACCGGATCGCCCGTGATCAGGATCTCCGCCGCGACGCCTGTCTCCGTTAACGCGGCCTGCGCTTCCTCACGAATCCCGGCGACCACGGGATCGCTCGGCCGTAAGCGGCTGTAATCAAGCACAGGCTCAACCGTGATCAGCCGCTCAAGCGGGCCGGGGTCGTCGACGAACATCGCCCGCCACGGCATTGGCGCGGGCGTTGCGTCTAAGCGCTGCTCAAGCGTGTCAGCAAGGGCGGCGTAGACCCGCTCCAGCGCCTCTTTGTCGAGCGCAGCGCCATAATCCTCAACGTTTTCCGCCCCCTCCGCGAGCACATCAAAGAGGGAACGCAAAGACGCCTCCGCCGCCAAACGCTCAATCAGGGGCGCGGCGCGCGTCAGCCGGCCCAACAGACGGTCAAGCTCTAACGTGTCGAGATAAAGGAGCCCGTTCTCCACAAAGTGCGGATCCACCGCCGGCGCAAACACCGTGCGCGCGATGTCGGGGCGTTGGGCGAGGCGCTGCGCCAGTGCGGCCGCGGCGATGTCAGTGGCGTCGGGGCTGTCGGCGCGCACCACGATCAAGACTTGGTTCCGGTCGCTGGGGAAGGCGTCGCGGTAACGCAGATTTGCTTGTCGGTAAGGCGCATGTTCAGCGATCATGCCGGCGCTGTCGGTGTTCACCGACAGCCGCGCGGCTGCGACGCCAAGGCCCGCCACAGCCAAGATCAGCCACGCGGCGATGACGGCGCCGCGCCGCCGGCGGGCGGTGTCCATCCACCGCCACAACGCGGCCTCGATCCAGATGATTCGGGGGTTTTTCATCACCCTCTCAATGCGATCGCCTGCTGGACGCGCGTCGGCAATGTGTGTTGCGGACGCAGGCTCTTAGACGCGCCGGCCGCGTCGGCGTTCCAGTCCTCACCGGTCACATGAGGTCGCCGGCGCGTGTTGGTGAGTCCCGAGGCTGTGGAATGTTGTGGGCTCAGACGCTGCGTCACGGAGCCCGTTGCGTCGTCGTCCTGGCTGGGTGTGTGTCGTCACCGACCCCGACGGACATGCGCGCGTCACAGTCCGTCGAGGTCGGGCCCGCGACAGTCGGCCCCGCTAAAACTGCGTGCGCAACTCCACGCCCCAGAGCAACGGCGGGCCGGCGATGAAGGTGGGCGAGCCGAAATCCTGGCCAGTGTTGCCCGCGTCGATCAAATAATTCTCATCGAACACATTGTCGGCGAACACGCTGACTTGCCACAGATCTTGAGCTTCCGCGACGCCGACACGGACGTTGACGAGATTAACTTCGTCCTGGCGGAAGAGCGGGTTGTTGTCAGCTTCGAAAAAGACTTCCGAGCGATAAATGTAACTCAATGTGCCGAAGCCTTCCACAAGACCGAAGAGCGGGCGCCGGTAATTGGCCGTGAACGAACCGGAGAACTCCGGCTGTAAACGGAACTGATTGCCGGCGAAGTCGCCATTTGAGGCGTCGTCGTCGATTTCAGCGTCGATGTAGGCGAATGTCCCCAACAGCGTCAGGCCGTCGGCGGGATAGACCGTCGCGCCCGCCTCCACGCCGAAGCTGCCTGCGTCGCCAGCGGACTCATTGCGGATGCCGCCGGCGGCGATGTCGGTGATTTGCACGCGGAAATTGCTGTAGTCTTGGTAGAAGACCGCGGCGTCGATTTGCGCCAAGCCGCCGAACAGCACCGACTTGAGGCCGGTTTCGTAATTCCAGACGATCTCTTCATCGACGATTTCTTGGCTCGGCGCGACAACGTCCATCGGTGCGAAGGGGTTGTCAGCGCCGCCCGTTTGCACGATCGAGAACACCGGGCTGCGGCGGCCGCGGGCGATGGAGCCATAGACATTCACCGCGTCGGTCACGTCGAACTTCACATTGAAGCGGGGCAAAAGCGCCGTCTCATCAAGGCTTTCCGTGACGCGCTCGTTGTTGGTGTTCGCAAAACCCTGAAGCAGCGGCGTAAAAATCGGGCCCGGCAGCAGGCCCGCTTGAACATCCGGCAAGGAATTCGCGAAGAAAAGCGCGGAATCGGGGAAGAGGTTCGCCTGGCTGCTTTCGCGCTCTTCGTTGATCACACGTAAGCCGGCGGTGAACTCAAGGCGGTCTGTGATGTCCGTCGTTAAGTCTGCAAAGGCGGAGAACGTCTCGTGGTCGCCGAAATTGGTGAACTCCGCAGGATAAAACACACCGGGGAAGAACGCGGCCGGCACAATCTGGCCAGTGAGCGGGTTGAGCCGGTTGAACGAGCCGTCGGGATTGACGCACACGGGCGTGACGGCGAGCTGCTGGGTTTGCGGGTTCGTGGCCAAGCAGGCCGCGAAAATCGTTTCATCCAGCGCAAACGGCGCGCGCTGGAAGCCGTCTTCTTGGAAGTAGGAGACGCCCGCAAAGCCGCGGAACCGGCCGCCGCGATCATAATTGACGCGCAGCTCATAGCTTTGCTGTTCGCCTTCAGTGTCTTCGGAGGCTTCGACCAGGGGCACTTGGCTGCCGTCGGCGTCGAACACTTCGAGGCTATCAAACTCGCGATAGCCGACAATCCCCGTCAGGCTGAAGCCGCCGCCGAGCTCCCAAGTGGCGGTGAGGTTGTAGTCAAACACCTCCCGCTCAAGGCCGAGTTCATCGCTGCCGAGCAGATCCGCGATTTCCCGATCACCAATGGCCGGCGCCGTGGTGAAGGGATCGAGCTGGCCGAACAGAATGCCTTGCACTTGCTCGAAGCTGAATTGGGGATTGCCGAACGCGCCGCCGAGTTCAGCGGCTGTGAAGGGTGAGGTCGTGCCGCCCGGGGGGGCGATCACGCCGGACTTAAACGCCGTGCCCGGTGTGTCATTGCGTTCGTAATTGAAGACAAAGTCCACCGTCAGCGCGTCGTTCGGCGTGAAACGCAGCGACGGGCGCACCGCGACCGCGCCAATGCCTTGAAGATCATCTTGATTGGAGAACGCCGCGCCGCGGTCCGTGCCCGCGAGGTTTTCAATGAAGCCGTCGCGCTCGCGAAGTTGCGCCGCGAGCCGGCCCTGGAGGATGTCATTGCCCCCCGTGACAAAGCCGCCAAGGGTGATGGCGTTGAAATTGCCGAACTCCGCATAGCCGCCGCCAGCGAACTCTTTCTGCGGCTTGGCGGTGACGACGCTGATCGCGCCGACAGAAGCGGCCGTGCCGAAGAGCGTTGCTTGCGGGCCTTTCACGACCTCCACGCGCTCCAAGTCGAACAGCTCAAACGCTGAGCCGCGCGAGCGGCTGACATCGACGCCGTTGAGATAAGTCGACACCCGCGGCGGATCTTGGAAATTGCCGTTGTCGGACGTGATGCCGCGGATCACAAAGCCGGGATTGTTGGGGCTCTGCAGCTGAACAATGAGGCCCGGCGTGAAGTCCGACAGCTCGTCAAAAGCGCGCACGCCCAGGAGATCAAGGGTCTCTTGCTCATAAGCGGTGATGGTGATCGGCACTTCGGTGGCGAGTTCATCGCGCTTTTGCGTGCTCACGACCACGATCCGTTCGACCGCGTCGTCCTCAGGTGCGGCGTCTTGCGCGAACGCCGGCGCGCCGGCGGCGACGGCCAATGCGCTTGCGGCGGCCAAAAGGCGTGTGCGGTCCATGGCGTATCCCCCTCAGGGCTCGCTCTCACCGCGCGACACGCGTCGCCGGCCTTGGCGAGCCATCCCGGCGGTTGAAACCGCCGCTGCCGTTCCCACGCCCGTTGTACGGCCCAGGCCGTCAGCGGGCCACCGTTTTGGCGCCGCGGGTGTCAGGGTTCTGCGCGCCGTGACGCAGACGCAACGGCCGCGCGCACCCCATGAGCGGGCGTGGGGCGTGGGGCGCAGATCGCGGGCGTCGTCCGCGGGGCGCAGGCCGCGGGGTGCAGGCCGCGGGGCGCAGGCCGGCCTCCCGGACCTCCGCGCGCGAATCGCGCCAGGACGCGGTGCGGGGGCTGGGGACCACGCGGGCGTCAGTCGAGGTCAGGCAAGTCGTCGTAATAATCGTCGTCGTTTTCTGACAAGCCCGACAAACGGTCTTGGATGTAAAGCGCTTTCGTTTGGGCGTAAGGGTCGAGGCTTTCGCGAATAATACCGACCATGCCGTCGGCGCGGGCCCGTCGATCAAAGGTCGCGGCTAAGCGCCGGGCGAAGACGAACTCGCTTTTGTCCTCAAACTCGACCCAGACAAACGGGTTGAACAAGGCGCCGTCCACCGCCATTCCCGCCAGAGCGCGCGGCGTCGCGGGGCCGAGACCTGGCACGACGACATAAGGGCCCGTCGGCACGCCCCACACCGCCAAGGTTTGGCCGAAATCCTCGCTCTGCATTTCGATGTCGGCGACTTGCGCGGCGAAATCGAAAAATCCGGCGACGCCGAGCGTGGAGTTGAGCGTAAACCGCGTGGCCTGCGCGCCCGCCCCGTCCCAGTCCGCCTGAAGCACTTCATTCGCGAACCACACCGGCGCGCGCAGATTGTTCAAGAAGTCATGGATGCGCCGGCGCGCAAAGGCCGGCGTGATCGTGCGATAGCCGTCAATAATGGGGTCCGCGATGTAGCGGTCGAGGGCGGAGTTAAACGCAAACACTTTCCGGTTCACGGGCTCGAACGGGTCGGCGACGATGGGCTGATCCACCGCTGACGCGACGCCGGGATCGAAGTCGTTCGCCCGCGGCGCGCCGCCCGCCGTGGCGCAGCCTTGAACAAACACCGCCGCACACACCAGGACGGTGGGGTCCGTCCACGGCCGCACCGTGGTGTGAAACAACCCCGCCATCACTCAGCCGCCTCCCCGCCGCCCCTCCCGACACAGGGGCGGTTGTCACTCAGCCGAACGCGGGATCGAGGACCGCCAATGGCGCGTGCTGACGATTCCGCGAACGCAGTCACACTCTAGGCGCATTCGGCCGCGGGATGGAGCCCATGTCCTGCAGCGGCGCGCGCTCGAAAGCGCGCGCCGCAACGCCGGCGACGCCGAGGCTGCGTCATTGGCTGAGGATTCACGCGGCCGATGCGGTCATGTTCACGTTCGTGTGTGTGCAAAACGCAGTCGTGTGATCACGATGGGACGCGGCCAGGGCGGGCGTACGCCGCGGCGTTGGGCGGTTGGGGTGCGCGGCTGTTTGGGCTCGCGCCCGTCGTCTTGGGCGCGCCCGGCCGTTGACCGGCCGTTCAGTCGCGGAAGCGCGACAGCAGGGCCTTCGCGGCGCCTTCCGCCACAGTCTCGCCTTCCAACCCTGCGGCCCGCGCCAGTGTCCGCCGGTAAATGCGGTTGCGCAGCTTCTTCCATTTGGCCGAGACCATGGCTTGGTCGACATCGTCACAATTCTGACGTTGCGCGTCTCCGGCGACACACACTCGAAACGACACTTTGCCCTTGGTTGGAGCGCCGCCGCCCACGCGGCCGTTGATGTAGTCAGCGCCATTGACGTAGTTGGCGAACACCCTCGCCACCTGGCGCGTTGTTGCAAGGCGGTCCGTTTCATTGGGCAGGCGGCAGACCTCCGAGCGGCCGGGGTAGCCGTGAAGGCCTTGGGCGCGCAGTTTCTGTTGCAGGAAGGCGTCAAAGTCGCCGCCGGTGATTTCGTTGTAGGCCTGATACATCCGTACGCCCTGCAACACGAGGTCGGTCCGAGTGGCCTTCGGCGGCTTAACGACAAAGGCGATCGCCATATCCATCAAAAGATTAGCGCAAGCGTCGCCGCCAGGTCGCTTCTCAAAGCGCGCCATGCTGTCGAACAAGGTCGCCATCATACCATAGTCGCAAAGCGCGGTGTCACGACCAATCGTGTCGTAACAATAGTCATGCGCGTAACATATCGCATCGATATGATCGACGGGCCCAGCGCGGTCGTGCAACATGTCGAGATTGGCCAGACGGCGCGCTTTTCTTTCTTGACCGGTTTCGCCGTCCACGCGTTCCGTCATGCCCGTTGGCCAGCCCGCGCCGCAAAAGCGCCCGTACTGAAACAGATTGAAATTCGCGCCGGCCCGCTCAAGCGCTTGATCAGCGGACGTGGTCAATGGCGCGTCGCGTCGCGCGAAATAAGGGTTCACCCGCGGCCGATTGGCGAGTTGGCTCAGCGTTCCCGATTGGAGCGACTGATAAAGCGAGATGGCGTTGCGGAGCGCGCCGCCGGCGCTGTCCCCCTGCGCCTGGGCGGTCGTCGCTGTCGCCGACAGAAAGACCCAAACAAGCGCGGCTTGCGCCGCCTTAAGAGTTATGCGCATGACATCCACCCCCATCTCTTCCGTGCAGTGTCTGCGTGACACAACCAAGGATGAGCGCACGTTATGCGCGATCTCTAGTGAATCCAACCCTGTGCGTGTGGAGGCGGGCTATAACGGCGCGCAAGCGGCCTCGAGCCAGGCGCGGGTGGGCGCCTCCACGCGCGGGCCGATCATCGCCGCGACCCGGGCGTGATATGCATCCACCCACGCGCGTTCGGCCTTTGAGAGCATGGATTTCACAATCAGCGCGCGGTCCAGCGGCGCAAGCGTGAGCGTCTCAAAGCCCAGCATCGGCGCTTCACCGGCCGCCATCGGCGTCGGCGGGGCGACCACTTGGAGGTTCTCCACCCGCACGCCATAGCCGCCGGGTTTGTAATAGCCGGGCTCATTCGAGACGATCATGCCGGGGGTGAGCGGGACGTCGTTCATCACGCGGTGAATGCGCTGGGGGCCCTCATGGACGCCCAAATAACTGCCCACGCCGTGGCCTGTGCCGTGGTCGTAATCAAGGCCGGCGTTCCACAGGAATTGACGAGCGAGGGCGTCAAGCTGAGGTCCCGTCGTGCCTTGGGGAAAGCGGATGGCCGCCAGGGCGATGTGGCCTTGCAGCACCAAGGTGTAGCGTTCACGCATCTCGCGCTTGGGGCGGCCGATGGCGATGGTGCGCGTGACGTCGGTGGTGCCGTCGCGATACTGCGCGCCGGAATCCACGAGATAAAGCGATCCGCGCTTTAGGCGGCGGTTGCTCTTTTGAGTCACCCGATAGTGGATGACGGCGCCGTTTGGGCCGGCGCCGGAAATGGTCTCAAAGCTCAGATCTTCAAACGCGTTCGACAAGCGGCGGAAATCCAACAGGGTCTCGGCCGCCGTAATCTCATCAACCTCGCCGGAGGGCGCTTCTTGCGCCAACCAATGGAGAAACCGCGCCAGCGCCACGCCGTCACGCTCATGGGCGTTGCGCGCGCCTTCAATCTCGGTCTCGTTCTTTTGCGCGCGCGGCAAAGCGCACGGATCCGGCGCGGCGGCGACAATCGCGCCCGCGGCCTCCAGCGTGTCGACGAACCACGCCGACGCGCGGCTGGTGTCGACGCCCACGCGATGCCCGCTCAGGCCCGCAAGTGCTTTCGCGAGCGCGCGTTCATCATCGACCGCGACGTCCTCACCAAGGTGAGCGCAGGTGTCGGGATCAAGCTTATCGGGATCGATGAACAGCGTCACGCGGCCGTCGCGCCACAACAGCGCGCGCGACAAGGGCAGCGGCGTGCACGCCACGTCGCCGCCGCGCAGGTTCAGCAACCACGCGACAGAGGCCGGGTCCGTGATCACCGCCGCGTCCAAATGCGCGCGCTCTAAGCCTGCGGCTAAGCGCGCGCGCTTGTCGGCATGGGCTTCGCCTGCAAACGCGAGGGGATGGGGACGCGCCGGGGCGTGGGGCGCGGCGGGACGATCGCTCCAAGCCGCGTCGATGGCGTTGGCCGCCACGGGCTCGAGAACCGCGCCGGCGTCGACCACGGCCTCGGCCAGGCGGCGCAAGCCGTCCGGCGTGTGCAGTCGCGGGTCATAGCCGATGCGCGCGTCGGGCTTGACCGCCTCACGCAGCCATGCGCCCGGTCCATCACGGGTCAGCGCGCGGATGTCGAACAAGCCGGGGTCGACTTGCTGGCTTGCTTGGAGCGTGTAGCGGCCGTCGACGAACAGCGCCGCGCGCGTTTGCAACGCCACCGCTAAGCCCGCCGAGCCCGTGAAGCCCGTCGCCCAAGCCAGGCGCTCATGGGCGGCGGGCAGATACTCGTTCTGGTATTCATCCTCATGGGGGATCAAGAACCCGTCGAGCCCCTGGGCGCGCAAGCGTTTGCGCAGTTTGGGCAAGTTCTTGCGGCCGAGGGCGGGGCCGCCCCGCACGTCAAAGGTTTGCGCCATCAGGGGTCCATTCCATGGGCCGGCCGGCGGGCGGCGCGCGGGGTGCGGAGGGCGCACGTGTTGCGTTCACGCATAGCTCTGTTGCGGCGCACCATCTTTCCTCGCATCCGCAGCGCGGGACATAATTCCACAAAACATAATCGGTCAGTCAAAACTCGGTCCACAGGTTTCCGTCATGTCAAGCTTCCGAGACGCCTTCATCCCTTGGGATAGCGCAGGCGTCGGCGCGCCCCGGATGAGGCGGGCCAACCCCGCTGCTACCCACGCGGATCTAGCGGGCGACGGCGAGCAAGGCCAAGCCCCCCGAGGAGAAGGCCGAACCCGCCCGAGTCCAGTTCAAGCTCAAGAGCCCGCAACGGTAGGCGTACGATCGGATCGACGGCGGGACTACGACGGCGCTCGATCCGGTCGCGCA
>CAZMSO010000046.1:0-23260 GCA_964568975.1 uncultured Caulobacterales bacterium
CGCCTCCCAGACGTCGCGCCCCCGGGCGCCCCCCGGGCGCCCCCCGGGCGCCCCCCGGGCGCCCCCCGGGCGCCCCCGCGCGGCTGGGTCGCAGGGTAAGCCGTTGCGCGCAGCGGCCAAGCATGCCAGGTAGAGGCTCTGTTCGGGCGATCGATTGGCCCGGGAATGCGACGACCGCGCCTCTCATCAGGGCGTGCTGACCTTCCCGACACCGTGCGACCTGAGCACCTCTCGCAGGGCCCGGTCGGCCTTGCGTCACATCGGGAAGGAATTGGTTCATGGCCACTGGTACGGTCAAATTCTTCAATCACTCCAAAGGCTTCGGCTTCATCACGCCGGAAGGCGGCGGCGGCGATGTGTTCGTGCACATTTCCGCGGTCGAGCAGTCCGGCTTAGCTGGCCTGAATGACGGGCAGAAAGTCACGTTCGACACCCAGCCCGACCCCCGCGGCAAGGGTCCCAAGGCGGTCAATCTCGCCCTGGCGGACTGATCCATCGGGCGGGCGCCCGCGCGGCGTCCGCCCATCCGCGCCGCCTGCGCGCGGCGAAGTCGCGCCAGCGCCCCGCCCATCGCGGCGTGAATCAGAAGCCTTTTCAAAACATTTGCATCCCAGCCCTGCGCGTGTCAGAGCGAAGACGTTCAGGCGGACCATCAGCCTGGGAACGCCGCTGGGCGCGTCGTCGCGCGGCGGTCGATGTCCCGCAGCGACGTGACGACCTGAGCAAGCCTTCGCGCGCGGCTCCGGTCGCGCGGTATTATTGCGGTGAGGACTGACCCCATGGCCACTGGCGTCGTGAAATTCTTTAATCAAACGAAAGGCTTCGGCTTCATCACGCCGGATGATGGCGGCAAGGATGTGTTTGTGCACATTTCCGCAGTGCAGCGGTCCGGCATGGACGGCCTGATGGACGGCCAAAAAGTCACCTTCGACACCGAGCCCGATCCCCGGGGCAAAGGACCCAAGGCGGTGAATCTCGCCGCGGCGGACTGATGCGCGCGCCGCCTGCGGGTCCGCCTCCACCGAGAGGCGTTGACCGGGCGCACATTAACGATTCCCAAGGGGCGCCCCTGCGCGTACAAGAACGCCTTGGGAATGCGGGAGATGCGGCCTTGGGCGTCGGCCGTCGGCGGCCATAGCGGGCCGGCGCGACCAGGACGCCAGCCCGGGTCATCCCCTCAGAACGGCGCGGTTGGCGACGAGGATCACCGGCGTCGAGGATGCGCTTGGGGTGACGGGGACCGTCACGCGGGGACCGTCAGGCGGGGCGCGACAGCGCCTGATGGCGCGTACAGTTGTGGTGTCGGCGGTGCGTTGTTCGGTGGGGGCCGGGGCGCAGCGGGGAGCCGGGGTTAGTGTGGGCCGTGCACGCGGTCGAATTTAGGGGAATGTCATGCAAGATCAAATCGCAAGTTACATTAGCGCGTATCTTGAGGGTGAACTCTTCGGAATTTCATTCGTTCAACTCACGATTTGGGTGGTGATTGGAACGATTGCAGGCTCGCTTCTACCGAAACCGCGACCCTTTGGCCTAATCGGCAGCATGATTGGCGGCATTCTGGGCGGTCTTCTTGCCGGTTGGTCTGTCGCGGAGTTTGATTTCTTAGACATTTCTCAGTATTTGAGCGGGGTCTCCCGCAGCCTTCGAGAGCCACTCAGCGCCGGCATATCGGCCTTTGCGGGCGCGGTGGTGGTGCTGGCCGTGCTGCGGCTTGTCGTGCCGAAGAGCATGCGTAACTAGCCGCAGCCAGGGTTGAGGCGGTCGGCGCGGCGTCAGCCGCGCTCACCTTTCGTCGCCGGACGGTGGACGCCTGCGCGCGCGGCACGGCTTTTGCTTCGCCTGGCGGTAAGGTTAAGCCGTGACGCCAGCGCTCCGGCGCTGGCGTACGCGCCCGCCAGCGGGCGCTGCGGCGCCACAACAGGCAGGTCGGGCGATGGCGCAACCGGGAGACGTAGGATCGTCCTGCAGCGACGTCGCGACGTCGTTCACATACGCCTGCATGAGCATTGACCAGCTGACGATCTGGATTGCAATCGGCCTCGCCACAGGTTTTTTCGCACGATCGGTGGTCAAAGGGCCGCGACCGTTCGGGCTGTTTTACGACATGCTGCTTGGTCTCGCGGGGGTGTTCTTGACGGGCTTTGTGTTCAAGACGCTGCGGGTTGATCCGGCGCAGTGGGCCTATCTCGCTGTGGATTTGGACGCCGCCACCTCGATTTGGCTGAATGTGGCGTTGGCGGGCGTGATCGGCGCTTTCGTCATTCAAGGCGTCCTGCGCGCCGTCACCGGCTTCATCAAAGGCAAAGCCTGACCCGCGCCGACGCCGCCGCTGCGTCCGCGCGCGCCGCTGCAGAGGCTCACGACGGCGGATCCAACTCCAAGCGGAGCGTCGCTAAGGCGCGCGCGTAACCGCGGGCCGCGTTGTAGGCGGCGCGTGCGAGCGCGAGCGCAATGTCGCGCGTGATCACGTCCTGAGCCAGGGCGGGATCGGCTTTGGCGGTGGCCACGCACAGCGCCAGCGCCAGCGCCTCGCCGTCTTCGTCGGGGCCGGCCTCAGCGCGCACCGGCTCGGCCAAGTGATCAAGCGCCTCGTCCAGGCGCGCGACCGCGGCCACGACTTCCTCGACCGGGGCCCCATGGCGTCGCCGCCACGCGTCCATATCGCCCATCACCCGCGACGTCATCGCCGCCACAAGGGCGTCGGCCTCTTCGCGCTGGGCGTGCGGCGCGAATTGGCGCAGCGGCACGCCTTGGAACACGGCCCGCAACAGCACGGCCAGTTTTTCCGGATCCTGGATCGCGTGCGCCAGCGCTGCGCTTTCGATCATGCGGCGCGTCACTTCTCCTGCGTAAATCAACGCCCCTCCCGCCGGCGCGACGCCCGCCGCGCCGGGCCGCTAAGCGTGTGTCGGCGGCGTTACTTGGCAGGTCGGCAAGCGCGCCAACGCTGAGGCGTAATCCCGCGCCGCTGCGACCGCGACCTTAATGAACGCCCGCGCGACGTCACGCGCAATCACGTCGTCGGTCAAGGAGGGGTCTGTGGCGACGCTGTCAAGCACCAGCGCCATCACCGTGGCTTCTGCATCATCGCGCGCGCGCCATTGGGGCAGCGCCATCGCAATGCGCCCCTGAGCGCCATGTTCAAACAAATCCAGCCCGCGCGTCACCTCCGCCTCGGGGGCGTCGTGGCGCGCGGCCCACGCCGCGAATGCGGTGCGCGCGCGCGCCCTCAGCGCCGTCACCAGTGCGTCGCATTCAGCGCGTCCCGCGGGGTCCACGAAATCGCGCAAACGCGCGCCGCCGATCAGCGCGCGCACCGCTTGCACGGCCGCGTCCGGATTTCTGACCATGTGCGCCGCAGCCAACGCGTCAATCAGCAGCCGCGCGGCCGGACCCAGTTCCGGCATGGCTCTTCCCAGGACCCTCACCCGGCGACCGCCTCTGACGCGCGGTTCGCCGCTTTCACAGTGCACACCCAGTCGTCACCGGCGCGCCGGGCGAAAGCAAGGCCGCGACGCGCTGTGGGCGCAGTCCCCGCGCGCGACCGTGGCGGCGACGCTTACGCCGCGCGCCATTTGATTGAACAGCCCAAAGACGCGTGCGCCTCAGCCGCAGCGCGTCCCTCAATCGCAGCGCGCATCGCCTCCACAAGCTCGCGCGGCGCATCCGCCGGCGGCGCCTCCAGCCGGCCCGCGTCAAGACGGCCGCGATACACAAGACGCAGGTCAGCGTCATAGCCAAAGAAATCCGGCGTGCACACCGCGCCATAAGCGCGCGCGACGTCTTGGCTCTCATCGACCAGATACGGAAACGTAAAGCCATGCTCAGCCGCAAAGGCCGGCATGCGCGCCGGGGCGTCCGCGGGATAGGCGTCATAGTCGTTCGGCATAATCGCCGCCAGCCCCACGCCCAGCGCGTCCAAAATCTGGGCGTCGGCGGCGAAGCGCGGCGCAATCGCCTTCACATAGGGGCAGTGGTTGCAAATGAAGGCGACCACAAGGCCGTTGGGTCCGCGCGCGTCGTCGCGGGCCACCCGCACCCCTGCGGCGTCGGGCAGCGAGAAATCCGGGGCGACGGCGCCAAGCGCCGCCTCAGGCGTGTGCGTGAGCGCCATTTGGGCTCCCTCCTGCGGTGAGTGTCCGGCCTCACCAGTCCACAGCGGGCGGACGATCAAACAGCGCCTCCTCGATCCGGCGGCGCGTCGCGGGCGTCGTGCCGTCGGGGGTGTCACGCGCGTCGGTCCACAAAACCTCGAGGATTTCCGCGTCGGGCGCGCGCACCGCCGGCTGGTCGACGCGCGTGCGATACACCAGGACATGATCGTTTGGAAACCGCACGTGATTGGCGTGGACGCTGACCAGCTCAAAGGGCGCGATGGCGACTGCGCCCGTTTCCTCCGTCAGCTCGCGGGCGGCCGCCTCGGGCGCGCGCTCGCCGCGCTCCACGCCGCCGCCGGGCAAATGCCAGCCGGGCGTGTAGCTGTGGCGCACGAGCGCAATGCGCCCGTCCGGCGCGGCGGCGATCACGCGCACGCCCAGTGTGAGGGAGCGCGCACGCCGCCACCACCATTGAAACACACGGTCCCGTAACGTGATGTGGCTCATCTTTCGACCCCGGCGTCGTCGCGCCGCGCGGCTGCTGATCCGCCGCGCGCCGCCGCGACGCCCCCCAACACTGGCCCCCCAACACTAGACCGGGCGCCCGCGTCGGCTATAAAAGCGCCCAGACGCCCGCGCAAATTGGAGATGGTGAATGTTCGCGCTTTTGGCCCTCGGCGCCGTGGTTGTGGCCGCTCTTGTTCTCAACCTGATCGATTATCGCCGCGTGGATTAAGCGCGTGGCCCCCACGCGCGTCGGGCGACCCGTCCTCAGCGGCGTAGAGCACCTGGGTGATGGCGCGCGACAGCTCCAGCGCCACGATCGGCTTGGGGACAAACGCGTTCATGCCCGCCGCGAACGCCGAGGCGCGCAGGCGCGCGTCGCTGTCGGCCGACATGCCGATCACGGGCGTGCTGGCGCGGCCGTCCGGGAGCGCGCGGATCGCGCGCGTCGCTGCGCACCCATCAATCGTCGGCATCCGCACGTCCATAACGATGACGTCAAAGCGCCGCCGCTCAAGCGCGGCTAACGCGCTGGGCCCATCCTCCGCCACCTCCACATCGTGATCGAGGGCCTCCAACAAGAGCCGCAACACGTTCCTGTCCGCGGCGCTGTCATCGACAACCAGGGAGCGTGTGCGGCGCAAAGGATCAAGGTCGCGGATCCGCCGACGCCGCTCCACACTCTGCGTCGCCGCCTGAGGGTCAGCAAGGGGCAGCGTAAACGTCGCGCTGAAGGTCGCGCCGCTGACGGCATCGCTGCGCACGTGGATGTCGCCCCCCATCAACCGCGCTAAGCGCTGGGCGATCGCCAGACCGAGGCCTGCGCCGTCATGGCCGCGAGTGCGCGACATGTCGCCCTGATGAAATGGGTCGAACAAGCGCGCCGCCATCTCCGCACACACCCCGGCGCCGGTGTCCGTCACGTCGACGCGCACCTGGTCCTCACCCACGCTGTGAGCCTCGATTGTAATGGCGCCGTGGTCGGTGAATTTGACGGCGTTGTCCACGAGGGCTGAGAGCACGCGCAGGATCTGGTCCGGATCGCCCAGCCGATAGGCCGACAATGTGGGATCGATATGGGCGTTGAGCGTCAGGCCCTTCGCGGCGGCGCAAGGCTCGAACCGCGCGACGATTAAGGCCAGCTTGCGCGCGACGGAGAGCGGACGCGCTTCCACCGTCACCATGTCTTCCGCCAAGGCCGCATGCAGCAAGAAGGTGTCGACGATCTCCAACACATTGGCCGCCGCGTCAGCGGCAAGATCCACGTGCCGACGTTGGGCCTCGTCCAGGGGCGAACGTTTCAGAATGTCGAGAACGCCAATCACCGTCGTCAGCGGCGTGCGCACCTCATGCGCCATCCGCGCGAGGAAGGCGCTGCGCGCCTCCGCCGCCAAGGGACCGTCCGCGTCGCCTGCGTCATTCATCATCGAGCACAACCTTAAGGCGCTTTACCACACCCCCACCCGAATTTGGCGCCAAGCATCAGCGTTTGGGGTTGCTAGTTCATGAAACCGCCGCCCCGCCCTGGTGATCCAAGGGGGCGCATGCACGCATGAGTTGTGCTGTGTGAACATTAGGCCGCTTCGCGCGCGCGCAAGCTCTCAAGCATGGCGTCGACATCCGCCATGGGCGCGTCGACATGGGTCAAGGCTGAGCGCGCCATCTGGACAGCCGGCTCCACGCTTTCCAGGATTACGTCCTGGGCCCCGGCCTTTGTGAGCCGTTCCGCGGCCGCGGCGTCGCGCGCGCGCGCGATGATGGGGACGTTGCGACCGCGGGCGCGCACGGCTGAGACTGCCCGCTCCGCCGCGATCGGGTCGTCCAATGTGATGACGAAGGCCGTGGCGTTGGCGAGGCCCGCGCGCTCCAACAGCTCCACCCGCGCGGCGTCGCCAAACAACACCGGCTGCTTTGCGTTGCGGGCCTGGACCACCACGCCGGCGTCCCGCTCAACCGCGACCCAGGGGGCGTTGCAGTCGCTCAGCGCGCCCGCAATGAGCCGCCCCACCCGGCCATAGCCGGCGATCACGACATGCCCGCCGGCCGCGGCCGCCGCCGCTTGGGGGCCTTCATGGGGACGCGTGAGCGCCGTCGACAAGCCGCGCCCGAAAATGTCCATCACAGGGGCGACGACCATAGAGCCCGCAATCACGAGGGCCATAAACTGGCCGACATCCTCAGGCAGCACGCCGACCACGAGCGCCGCCGCGACGACGACGAAGCCGAACTCCCCCGCTTGTGACAACAAGAGGCTCACGCGCGCGGCTTCGCTCACCCGGCTGCGGAACAACAGCGCTAAGACAAAAATGATCGCCGCTTTAAACGCGGCCAACCCAATGATGGCGGCGGCCAACCGCAAAGGCGTCTCCAACGCGGCGCTGGGATCCAGCGTCATACCGACGCCAATGAAGAACAAGCCCAACAAGAGCCCGCGGAACGGCTCAATGTCGGTTTCGATTTGAGCGCGATACTCTGTCTCGGCCAACAAAAGCCCGGCTAAGAACGCGCCCAGGACCGCCGACAAGCCCGCTTGCTCCGTCGCCCACGCGGTCAAGAGCGCGCTCAACACCACGAGGCCCATGAACAAATCCGCACTGCGTTCTGAGGCGATCACATGGAAGACGCGCCGCACCACCACGCGCCCGACGACCACAATCACCACCACCGCAATCAGCGCGCGCGCGAGCGCCTCGCCCACCGCCAGCGCCACGCCCGTGACGCCGCCGCCGCTGTCGGCGAGGATCTGGATCAGCAACAGCGTCGGCGCGACCGCTAAGTCCTGGAACAACAAAATGGAAAACGCCACGCGCCCGGCCGGGCTTGCGAGTTCGCGCCGCTCCGTCAGCAGCTGGACCGCGATGGCGGTGGAGGAAAACGCAAAGCAGGCCCCCAGCACGATGGCCGCGCCGCCGCTATTGCCCCACGCATAGGCGATGCCCGCCACCACCGCCGCTGTAACGGTCAATTGCGCCGCGCCGAGGCCGAAAATGTAGTATCGCAGCGTGCGCAAGCGCTCCAGCGACAGCTCCAAACCAATGGAGAACAGCAAGAAAATCACGCCAAGCTCGGCGATGGAGCGCACGCCCTCCGCGTCGGCGACGACTTGAAAGCCCCCCGGGCCTAAAGCCACGCCGGCGAGCAAATAACCAATCACCGGGCTCAAGCCCAAGCGACGGCACACCGGCGCAGCCGCCAGCCCCGCGGCCAACAACACTAAGACATCGGCCAAATAAGGCAGTGCGTGACTGGCGGGTTCTGTGTGCATGCGTGTGAGGCCCTCCCGCCGGATCACGCGGCGCCGCAGCGCTAGGAAACGGTGACAGGTCGGGTATAACAGCCGCGTCTTAAGGGTGGCGTGATTTCTCGCGCCGCGTCAGGAGCCGCCCCTTTATATGCAGAACCTCCCGCTGATTGTGATGCTGGCGGCGCTCGCCGCCGGCTTTGTGGCGTTGTTTTGGGCGGGCGACACGCTGGTGAACGGCGCCACGGCGATGGCCCGCCGGGCGGGCTTGCGACCTCTGTTCATCGGTCTGACGATTGTCGCGTTCGGCACCTCCGCGCCGGAGCTGATGGTCAGCGCGAGCGCCGTCGCCGGCGGCGCGCCGGAGCTTGCGCTGGGCAACATTGTCGGCTCCAACATCGCTAATGTGCTGTTGGTGCTGGGCTTGCCGGCGATGTTTGCGCCCATTGCGCCGGGGCCGAAGGGCGTGCGCCGCAACGCCGTCATCGGACTGATCGCGGCGTTGGTGTTGGTGCTGTTCGCCGCTGGCGGCGGCCTTGACCGCGGCCATGGCGTCGTCCTGCTTGCGGGCATCGCGACGTATCTCATCAGCATGTGGCGGCTGGCGCAGAACCCGTCGTCGGAAGCCGATGTGCAAGCGGTCACGCCTGACAGTGATGATGACGCGCATTTGCCGCGGACGTGGTGGCGGATTTGGGCGTGTGTGGTCGGCGGCGGCGTCGGCTTGCCGGTGGGGGCGTGGTTGATTGTGGAAAGCGGGGTGGCGTTAGCGACCGCTTTGGCGATGCCCAAGGCGTTGATCGGGCTGACCGCGGTGGCGATCGGCACGTCCTTGCCGGAATTGGCCGCGACCACGGCGGCGGCGTTTCGCCGGCAAACCGACTTAGCGATCGGCAATGTGTTGGGCTCAAACATCTTCAACATTCTGGCCGTCGGCGGGGCGGCGTCGCTGGTGGGGCGCATCCCCACGCCGGACGGCTTTCTTGGGTATGATTTGCGCGTGATGGTCGCCTCGGCTGTGGCGCTTCTGGCCGTGACGCTGATGCGTCGGGGCGTGCCGCGCCTGTTGGGCGTGGCGTTTCTGACCGCTTATGTCGCGTATGTCGTGGGGTCGGCTCGCATTCAAGGCGTCATGTGACCACCTCCACCGCTATGACGAAACCCGCCGCCCCCGCCGCCCCACGCGTCGCCGCCCCAAGCGGTGCAACCGCAAGCGACGCCGCCCCAAGCGTCGCCGCTGTGGTCGTGACGGTCTCCAAACGCTTTCAGTTCGAGGCCGCCCATCGGTTCGAGCATGAAGACCCCAGCCATCCCTTCAGCCGCCTGCATGGCCATTCCTTTGAAGGGGTCGTGGAGCTGCGCGGCGCGCCTGTGCGCCAGGGCGGGTTCGTGCACGACTTTTGGGACGTGGAGGCGCGCGTGCGCGACGCGATTGCGGACTTCGATCACAGCTATCTCAATGATGTCGCGGACTTGGAAAGCCCGTCTTTAGAGAACATTGCGTTGACGATTTTCCGCCGCCTCGCGCCGCAGCTGCCCAATTTGGAAGCTGTGACGATCGCGCGGCCGTCATGTGGGGAAAGCGCGCGGGTGCGCCGGGCTGCGCCTGGGGACGCCGAGCGCGACGGGTCGCCCGCCCCCTCAGGAGCCGCGACCCCATGAGCGGGGCGGTGCTGGTCACTGGCGGCGGCGCGCGCGTCGGCCGCGCGATCGCGGAGGCCCTTGGCGCGGATGGCTGGGCTGTGGCGGTGCATTTTAATCGCTCCCACGAGCCGGCCCAGGAGACGGCCGCCGCGATCCGCGCCCAGGGCGGCGCCGCCGCGACCGTGCCTGCTGATCTGACGGATCCTGACGCGGTTGACGGGCTGGTCGATGCAGCGGCGGCCGCCCTTGAGCGTCCGCTCACGGCGTTGATCAACAACGCCTCCACCTTTGAAGACGACAGCGTCGAGACCATGACCCGCGACAGCTGGGATCACCATTTCGAGGCGAATTGCCGCGCGCCATGCTTTCTCGTCCAGCGCTTCGCCGCCCAAGTGCCGCAGGATGTTCAGGGGGCGGTCGTCAACATTCTTGACCAACGCGTGCGCAAACCCACGCCTCAATTCTTCACCTATGCAATGTCGAAAGCCGCCCTCGCCTGGGCGACGGTGACGATGGCCCAGGCGCTTGCGCCGCGGGTGCGCGTCAACGGCCTCGGCCCAGGGCCGACGCTGCGCAATCGCCGCCAGGATGACGACAGTTGGCGCGCGCAACTGGCCGCGACGGCGCTCGAAATCGGATCGCCGCCGGCGGAGATTGTCGCCGGCGTGCGCTATCTGTTGGCCGCGCGCGCGGTCACCGGCCAGGTGATGCTTGTCGATGGCGGCCAGCATTTGGCGTGGAAAACCCCCGACGTCTGGGGCGTTCGCGAATGACGGGCCGCAGCCGTGTCCCCCGCGCGAAACCCTTGCCGGCGCGCCCTGAAACGATCCGCACCCGCGCCCAGCGGGACGCGGCGCGACGCGGCTCGGTCGTGTTTTTGCGCGGGCTGCAGGTGGACGCCTCCGTCGGCGTGCATCCCCACGAGCGTGAAAGCCGTCAGCTCATTTTGGTGGATGTGGAGTTGGATTTGGGTTCTCTGCCGCCGCCGCGAGACGATCGCCTCGCTGAGACAGTGGATTATCAGCGCCTGGCGACGGCGGTGACCGCCATGGCCCGGGAGGGCCATGTCCAGCTCGTGGAGACCCTCGCCCACCGGATTGCAGACTGGTGCCTCGCGGATCCGCGAGTGCGCGGCGCGCGCGTGCGCATTGAAAAGCCGGCCGCTCTCGCCCACGCCGCCGCCGCGGGGTGCGACGTCACGCGCCGGCGCGACGACCTTTAACGCCTTGACGCCGTCACGCCTGCTCGCCGCGCTGGAATCAGCTAGAGAGTGGGTGGTCGCGTCTGCGCGGCGGTTCACGGTCCGCTTGAGAGTGTGAACAGTGTGTAAACGCAGCCTGCAGCCGTTAGCGCGCGGGCAAGATTTTTCCGGTTTACTGGATCATAGATCAGCTGGCGACTTAGCTGATCCGCGTCCAGAAAGCCGGGATCATGCGCCAGAACGCCCCTTCGCCGCACAGCGATACGCCCGCTGCGACCCGATCGCTTCAGCGCGCGCCCCACAAAGCTGTGATGGCGCTTGCGGATGCGCCGGACACTCATGTGTCCTGTCCCTGGTGCGCCCGCGAGGGGATCGCTGACCCCGGACGCCTTGAAGCCTACGAACAACGTGTCGGCGATATGCGCGTCATCCACATTTGGTGCACGCGCGATGATGACCACACCACCTGCGTCAGCGGCGCGCGCGAGACGGTGTTCGTCGGCGTGCCCGACATCGCCGCGCGCCGAGCGCCGGCAAGCCCGAAGCCGAAACGCGCTTTCCCGGCGGCGAATGAATCCAGTCCCACGCCGTCAGACAGCCCCGAGCCCGCCCAACCGTCCACGGACGACCCCGCGCGTGCGTCCGACAGCGCAGACATGGGCGGCGTTCAGCGCCCCTAAGGGACGCACAGCGCCGGCGACACCGCACGCGCCCCCTCACGCCGTCGCGCGACGCGGCTTATGTTGAGGGCATGGACCAAGCACCCACACGCACGCTACTCACCACCCAAGAGCGGGCCGGCCGCACCGGCGCGGCCGTCATCAAAGATTACGCCGGCCGCTTGCCGCCAAAACCTGGCGTCTACCGCATGCTCGATCGCGCGGGCGAGGTGCTTTACGTCGGCAAAGCCAAGAATTTGAAGAACCGGGTGATGAGTTATGTCCGCTCCGGCGGGCACACCCGGTTTATCGCCAAAGCGATCATGGACACCGCCGCCATGGAGTTCGTGGTCACGGACACAGAAACCGAAGCGTTGCTGCTTGAATGCAACCTGATCAAGAAACTGAAGCCAAAGTACAATATTCTACTGCGCGATGACAAATCATTTCCCTACATCCTCGTGCGCCGCGACCACGCAGCGCCGCAAATACTCAAGCACCGTGGCGCGCGGTCCATCAAAGGTGCTTATTTTGGGCCATTCGCCTCTGCAGGCGCGGTCAATCGCACGCTCAACACCTTACAGAAGGCGTTTCTGCTGCGCACTTGCTCGGATTCCTATTATGCGAACCGCACCCGCCCCTGCATGCTCCACCAAATCAAGCGCTGCGCCGCGCCGTGCGTCGATTATGTGTCGTTGGAAGACTATGGCGCGCTGGTTGACGACGCTGAGGCGTTTTTGAGCGGCACGTCCGACGCCCTGCGCAAACGCCTCCAGCAAGAGATGGAGCACGCGTCCCAGGCGTTGGAGTTCGAGCGCGCCGCTCAGCTGCGCAACCGGATCCGAGCGCTTGCGCCCATCACGACAGACCAAGGGATCAACCCCGCTGGCGTGGAGGAAGCCGATGTCGTCGCCGTCCACCAGGAAGGCGCCCAATCGTGCATCCAGATCTTCTTTTTTCGCGCCGGCCAGAATTGGGGCGACCGGGCGGTCTTTCCTCGCCACGACGCCGATGCGCGCCCGCACCACATTCTCGAAGCCTTTCTCGGTCAGTTTTACGAGGATAAACCCGCGCCGCGGTTGATCCTCACCTCCCACGCGCTGGAGGCCGCGCCGCTGTTGGAAGAGGCGTTAAGCCTGCGCGCGGACCGCAAGGTCGCGATCCACACGCCCCAGCGGGGCGAAAAAGCAAAGCTTGTAGAGCACGCGCGCCGCAACGCCCAAGAAGCGCTCGCGCGACGATTGGCGGAACGCGCCGCGCAAGCAACTCAACTCGCAGGCGTTGCGACGGTGTTTGATTTGCCCCGTCCGCCCCAACGGATCGAGGTCTATGACAACTCCCACATTCAGGGCTCTAAAGCCGTCGGCGCTATGATTGTCGCGGGCCCGGAAGGCTTTGAGAAGCGCGGCTACCGGACGTTCACGATTAAGTCCGAGGATCTCACGCCCGGCGATGATTACGCCATGATGCGCGAAGTGCTGCGCCGGCGGTTTCAACGCCTCGCTAAAGCGAAGGCGGCCGACGGCGAGACCGGCGCGGCGGAGGCCTGGCCCGATCTTGTGCTGGTCGATGGCGGGCGCGGCCAATTGTCGGCCGCGTTGGAGGTGTTGGAGGCGGTGGGTCTCACGCCGGCTGACATCCCCATCGCCGCGGTGGCTAAGGGACCGGACCGCAACGCCGGGCGCGAGCAGTTCTTTCGTCCAGGCGCGGCGCCTTTTCAACTGCCGCCGACCTCCTCCACGCTGTATTACTTGCAAAGACTGCGCGATGAAGCGCATCGTTTCGCGATTACGACTCACCGCGCCAAGCGTTCGAAGGACGCCGCGCGCAACCCATTGGACGACATTCCCGGCGTCGGTCCGGCGCGGAAGCGGGCGCTGTTGGAACACTTTGGCTCCGCACGCAGCGTCAAACGCGCTAATCTGGCGGACTTGGAAAAGGTGGACGGCGTGTCCAAACACTTGGCGAAGAAGATCTATGACTGGTTCAGAGAGACTTGAGACATCCACTGCGGCGGCGTCCGGCGGCGCCCGCTGGGGCCGCAGCGTGGCCGCCGGCTTGGCGGCGGGGCTCGTCTTTGCGGTGATCGCGGGTGTGTGGGACTATATGGAGGGCGCGAGCTTTCCCAGTCTCAAATGGTTCATCGCGGTGCCGTTCGTCACGGTCGCGATGACGGTGTGGCATCGCCTGACGGACAAAAACCGCCCGCGTTGACCGCCCGCTGCCTCGCCCCGCCGCCCTGCTCCTTCTGCTCCCCACGAAAGGCCGTCATGGCCCGCTCCTCGCCCCGCGCACCGTCACCCTCCGCGCAGGGCGCGGGCGGACGGCGTCGCGCGCTGTGGTGGGCGCCGAACGCGCTCACCCTCACGCGCTTGGCCCTCGCACCCGTGGTGCTCGGGTGCCTGGTGATCGCCTGGCGGACGCATGCAGCGCACGGCGGGGGCGAAAGCGCCTCGGGCGCGGCATGGACGACGGCGGCCGGCGCGGTGTTTCTCCTCGCGGGCCTCTTGGATTTCGCGGATGGCCGCCTGGCGCGGGCGCTGGGTGTGGAAAGCCGGTTCGGCGAGTTTTGGGATCCGGTGGCGGACAAAGCCGTGATTGGCGCGGCGTTGCTTGGGCTGGCGGCGGCGAACCCAGCGCTCGCGCCGGCGGCGGCGCTCATTGTGCTGCGCGACGTGGCCGTGACGGTGATGCGCACCACGCCCGCGGGCGCCGCGGTGCGCGCGCCGAGCCGGCTCGCGAAAGCGAAGACGGCGCTTGGCTTTGTCGGGGTGGGCGCGGCGTTGCTGGCGCACGCGCCCGTGGCGCTCGCCGGCGCGACGCCAGCCGCAGAGACAAGCCGTGCGGCGCTGGGCGTCGCGGGCGCGGTGCTGATCCACATCACCGCGGCGCTGTCGGTGTGGACGGCTCTTGGGTATGCCCGCGGCGCGGGTCGCGCGACGCCGACAAACGCACACGTGGAGTCACGTGGGCCGGATTAACCGGCCACTAAGCGCCATGTGGGCATACACGCACGGCCGCACCGCCCCCTTGCCGCGGCGGATTTGCCCACGGAGGAGCAGCGCCCATGGCCTCGCCCGAGCTTTCAGAGCGGCTGCAATTTGCGCGCATTGACGACGCCACCCGCGACGCCCTGCGGACCTTGCGCCCGCTTCTGCGCGCGGAATTGCCCGCCATCCTTGACCGCCTTTATGCGCACATGCGCGTGTGGCCCGCGGCGTGGAAGCACTTCCAAGGGGGCGAGAGCATCGTCGCCCACGTCAAAGAAAAACAGATCGAACACTGGCTAACGATTGCTGACGGGACATTCGATCAGCGTTATGTCGACTCGGTCACGAAGATTTGGCGCATTCACGCCAAGCTTGACCTGAGTCCCTCGTATTTTGTCGGCGGATACTCGTTCATCGCCAGCGAAATCTACGCCTGCGTCATGAAGGCTTATGCACCGCGCGGGCTCGCCGCGCTGTCCTCGGGCTGGCGCGCGAAAGTCATCGAGATGATCAATGCGGTCAACCGCGCCAGTCTCCTTGATTTGGGCATCGCTACGGAAATCTATGTGACGGCCAGCGAAGAGACTAAGCGCGAAACGCTCAACGGCCTCGCCGCTGAACTCGGCGACGTCGTGTTGACGGTCGTCAACAGCGTCGCGGCGAAATCGGAAGAGCTTGAAGCAACCGCGCGCGCCATGGCGCAAATCGCCGACAACACCTCCGCGCGCTCCACAAGCGTGTCCGCCGCCGCTGAGGAGGCGAAGTCGAGCGTGTCAGTGGTGGCCACGGCCACGGATCAGTTGGGCTCATCCGTCTCTGAGATCGCTGATCAGGTGAACCACTCCACCAAGATCGCCGCTGACGCCGTCGCGCGCGCGCAGCAAACGAACGACACGATTGAATCGCTGTCGAAAGCCGCCGACAAGATCGGCGAAGTGATCAACATGATCTCCGACATCGCTGAACAAACGAATTTGTTGGCGCTCAACGCCACGATTGAATCCGCGCGGGCGGGCGAGGCGGGGCGCGGCTTCGCCGTCGTCGCCTCGGAAGTGAAGTCGTTGGCCACCCAAACCGCGAAGGCCACGGAAGACATCGCCGCGCAAATCCAAGACATGCAGAGCATCACGCGCCAATCCGTCGACGCCATCAGTTCCATTCGCGAGACCATCAACGAAATGAGCCAAGTGTCGACCGCGATCAACGCCGCCATTGAAGAGCAAAGCGCCACGACGCGCGAAATCGCCCGCAACACCGACGAAGCCGCCAGCGGCGCCCAGGACGTGTCGCGCAACATCGTGGAAGTGCTTGAGGCCGCAAAAGAAACAGGCTCAGCGGTCAGCGACGTGGTCTCCGCCTCCGAAGAGCTGGGTCGTCAAGCGACGATGCTCAAGGATGAAGTTTCCTCCTTCCTCGATCGCATCCGCGCGGCGTGACCGCACGCCCGCGCCTCCATCCTCAACGCATGTGTCGCGTCCGCTTCTCACTCCCTTTGTGACGACGCCCCGAAGGATCCCCGCCTGCGATGGCTGAGCCGACTTGGGAATCCGTCGCCGCCGCGTGGGCGCCCACGCCGCTGGCGGTCGTCGACGCCGACGGGCTCGTGGTGTGGACCAACGCGGCCTTTGCAACGCTGACGGGTTACGACCGCGATGAGGTCGCCGGGCGCGCGCCCGAGACCGTGTTGCGCGGTCCCGCGACGGACCCAGCCGCGGCGGAGGCCCTGCGCGACCTCAGCGACGGACGCAGCGACGAGCCAGTGGCGGCGTTGCTCCACCGGAAAGACTCAACGCCGGTATGGCTGGAGTGCGCCGTCGCCCACCCAGGCGATGGCGAGGCCGGCGGTGAGCACGCCGTCTGGTCATTCCACGACATCAGCGCGCGCAAGCAGGCCGAAGCCGCCCTTGCAAAGCTCGATCGGACCGTCGCGGAAATCGAAATGATGGCGGGCATCGGCAGCTGGGAGCTCGACCTTAAAAGCAACACGGTGGCGTGGTCAGAAGGGGCGTATCGATTGCAGGACGCAGATTCCCGTCTGCGCGACATGCCGTTGTCGGAAATGCTCGATCGGTTTCCCGACGACGCCCGCGATCTGTTGATTGAAACGATGGAGCGGCTGGTCGCGGACCGCCGCCCGTTTGGCCTGGAGTTGCCGTTTACGACGCGCGCCAACCGGCGCGTGTGGCTGCATGTGCGCTGCCGCGCGAATGTGAATCCCTTCACGGGCGAGGTCGATCGTCTCTTCGGAGTCATTCAAGACATCACCGAGCGCCGGGAGTATGAGCGCGAAGTGCTTGAGGCGCGTGAAGACGCCGCCCGGGCCGATCACGCAAAAACTGCGTTCCTCGCCAACATCAGCCATGAGATCCGCACGCCGCTCAACGGTGTTATGGGCATGTTGCAATTGATCGCTCAAGAAAAACTCGAGCCTGCGACTTTGTCGCGGGTGCAAACGGCTTACAATTCTGCGGAATCTCTCTTGGCGATCCTCAACGACATTATTGACATGGCTCAGCTTGAGGCGGGTCAATACCACATTCGCGATTCCGTCTTTGATCCGGGCGTGATTACCCGCGAGGCCTGCGCGGTGTTTGAAGCACAAACGGCCGATAAAGGCCTCGCCCTTGAGGTGGAGATTGATCCGCGCACGCCGCGGTCCATGGCTGGCGACGGCGGGCGCGTGCGTCAGGTGCTGACCAACCTTATCTCCAACGCCGTGAAGTACACAGACTCAGGCAGCGTGCGCGTCCATGTTCAATGCCGCGGCGATCTCTTGCGTTTCATGGTCACTGACACGGGCTGCGGCATCCCCCGAAATCGTCACGCGAAGTTGTTTCGTCATTTCGCGCCTCTCGACACCGCAGAAAACCGCCGCCACGGCGGCGCAGGCCTTGGCCTGGCGATCAGCCGTAATCTGGTGGAGCGGATGGGCGGGGCCATCGACCTCGACAGCGATGAGGGGCGCGGCACGCGGATTTGGTTTGATTTGCCAATGACTGGAGCCCGCGCCGAACGGGCTGGCGCGCCATCACGCGCTCACGCCGAGCCGCTGAACGGCGCCGGCGACGCCGCGACGCCTTAACGCTTCGGCTGAAAATCTCGCCCCAGATCTCGCACCAGAGTTCGCCCCAGATCTCGCCCCTGGACGACAGGCCGATCGCGACCGCGGGGCGGGCGCCGATTCGCCCTATTGGGCGGCTTGCAGGGCCAAGCGCCCGCGCACCAGCTGATCATAATCGTCGATCAGGCCGCGGGTGAGATCCCCTGGTGCGTATGTGAGCGCGTCAATGCCGGCGACCACGGTGAGTTCGGCGGCGGTCCCGACAATAAAACACTCGGAAAAGAAGGGCAGCTCGTCAGGATAAATATCGCGGGCGTAGACCGGGATCCCGCGACGCTCAGCCAGCTCAATCACGCTTGCGCGGGTGATCCCGTCCAAGAGGCAATCGGCCGTCGGCGTGTGCAACGCCCCGTCGCGGGCGAAGAAAATGTGCGCGCCGGTGCACTCCGCCACGCGGCCGCGATAATCGAGCATCAGCGCATCCGCAAAGCCTTTCGCTTCGGCGGCGTGCTTTGAGAGCGTGCAAATCATGTAAAGGCCGGCGGCTTTGGATTTCACGGGCGCGGTGTCGGGCGCGGGCCGACGCCAGTCCGCCATCGTGATGTGGATGCCTTTCAGCTTGTCAGCGAAATAATCGCCCCAAGGCCAAATCGCCACGGCGAGATGAATGGCGTTGTTCTGCGCTGACACGCCCATTTGCTCGGATCCGCGCCAAGCGACGCAGCGCACATAGGCGTTTTCCAACCCCATGCGCGCTAAGGTTTCACGCTTGGCGGCCTCGATCTCCTCCACCGCGGCGGGGATCTCAAATCCCAACAACTCGCCCGAGCGGCGCAAGCGCTCAGAGTGTTCGCGGCTTTTGAAAATCGCCCCGTCATACGCGCGCTCGCCCTCAAACACGCTGGAGCCATAATGAAGGCCGTGCGTGAGCACGTGGATTTTGGCGTCCGCCCAATTCACAAACGCGCCATTCCACCAAATCACGCCGTCGCGTTGATCAAAGGGAATTAAGTCCGCCATCGCAGACACCTCCTCGCGCGTCGCCAGAACGCGTCGTTGCGCACTGGCCTGCCCCGCGGCGTCGCGCGGGCGGCGACCCCGGCCGCGCACGCCACTTCGGCGTGGCTCTTGCCGGCGACCGTGGCCACGCGCATTCTCAAAGCCAGCCTCCCAATGTCAAGAAGGCGCAGACCGACGTTCCATGACGACCACCGACCCTGCGGCTGAGGCCGCCCCCACTCCGCGCGCGCACTTGCTCATCGTTGATGATGATGACCGCATCCGCACCTTGTTGCGCACGTATCTGACCGGCCAGGGCTTCGGCGTGACCACCGCGCCCGACGCTGAGCGCGCGCGGGCGCTGTTGGAGGGCATGGATTTCGACCTTCTGATCATTGATGTGATGATGCCGGGCGAGGATGGGTTCGACCTCACCCAAAGCTTGCGGACCCACAGCGCGGTGCCGATCATGCTCTTGACCGCGCGCGATTTGCCCGAGGATCGTATTGAGGGTCTGCGCCGGGGCGCTGATGATTACTTGCCGAAGCCGTTTGAGCCGGAAGAACTTGTGCTGCGTCTGGAAGCGATCTTGCGTCGGGCTGGCCCGCCGCCGTCGCCGCGGGAGGTGAATTTCGGCGATTGCCGGTTCGACTTAACTGAAGGCGAATTGACGCGGGCGGGCGCGCCGGTGCGGCTGACCTCCGCGGAGGCGGCGCTGCTCACGGCGCTCGCGACACGCCCCGGCGCCGTCATCAGCCGCCATGAGTTATCAGAAGCCACATCCGCCGGCCAAGAACGCTCTGTGGATGTGCAAGTGACCCGCTTGCGCCGCAAAATCGAGACTGACCCGCGCCGGCCCCTGCATCTGCAAACAGTGCGCGGCGCGGGCTACAAGCTCGTGGCGGCGGCGGTGTCGTTGGGGTGAGGCTATGGCCCAGCTGCGGCCCGGTCGCTTCAGTCATCTGCTTGAGCGTGCGTTGGCGCGGCTGAGGCGCGTCCGCCGGCCGAAGGATGTCATTCCGAAAAGCCTTTTTGGCCGGGCGATGCTGATCATCGTCTTGCCGGTGGCGATTATGCAAATCGCCGTCAGCTGGGCGTTTTTCGACGCGCACTGGGCGACCGTGACGAGCCGTTTATCGGAAAGCGTGGCGGGGGACGTCGCCGTCGTCCTTGATCTTTATGAACAGGAGCCCGGCGCTGACGGCGCCTTGGCGCTGCAGCCCTTCGCGGAGCGCACGATGGGGCTGTCCCTCGTGCTGGAGGAAGCCGCACAGTTGCCGACGTCGGTCCGCTCCTCCTTCTTCCGCGTGCTTGACCGCACCTTGCGCAGCGCGCTGTCGGCCAAACTGGAGCACGCCTTTTGGTTCGACACCACACGCTACCCCGCTTACGTGGAGATCCGCGTGCAAGTGACCGACGGGGTCTTGCGTCTGATTGTGCCGCGCGACCAGGTGTTCGCCACCACGGGCCATATTTTCTTGTTTTGGATCGTCCTCGCGACCACGCTGCTGACGGCGGTGAGCCTGATCTATATCCGCAACCAAGCCAAACCGATCGAGCGCTTGGCCGCCGCGGCGGAACGCTTCGGCCGCGGCCAAGACGCCCCCGATTTCCGACCCGCCGGCGCGCGCGAAGTGCGCCAAGCCGCCCACGCCTTTATGAAAATGCGCGCGCGCATTCAACGCCACATCGATCAGCGCACCACCGTGCTGGCGGGCGTGAGCCACGACTTGCGCACGCCTTTGACGCGGTTCCGCCTGCAGCTGGCGTTGTTGCCGGATGGGCCGGAGAAGGAGGCCATGAAACGGGACGTGGCCGATATGGCCGCGATCTTAGAGGAGTATCTCGCCTTCGCGCGCGGCGTCGGCGGCGAAGAGCCGGCCCCCGTGGACATCGGCGCGCTGGTGTCAGAGACCGCCGCCCACGCCGCTCAGGGCGCGGCCAAACGCGCTGACGGCGCGGAGACGGTCGACATTCGCGCTGAGATCGACGTTGCGGAGGGCGAGGATCTCGTGCTGCCGGTCCGCGCTCACGCCGTGAAACGGTGTGTTGAGAACTTGATCACCAACGCCATCGCCCATGGCGGCCGGGTGGCGGTGACAGCGCGGCGGGCCTCCGGCGCGATCGAGATCGACATTGATGATGACGGTCCAGGCATTCCGCGCAATCAACGCGAAGAGGCGTTTCGCCCCTTCCACCAGCTCACCCATGACGCGGGCTCCCACGATCGGAGCCGACCCCGGCGCGCCGGGGCGGGCGTCAATGGCGAGGGCGGCGCGAAACCCAATCGCATGGGCGTCGGCCTCGGCCTCGCCATTGCGCGCGATCTCGCCCGCAGCCATGGCGGCGACGTGACGTTG
The DNA here is from genome assembly GCA_964568975.1 of uncultured Caulobacterales bacterium. Classification (GTDB taxonomy): domain Bacteria; phylum Pseudomonadota; class Alphaproteobacteria; order Caulobacterales; family Maricaulaceae; genus CAZADA01. The sequence continues at coordinate 20,757 of CAZMSO010000046.1, forward strand.
AGCGAAAGCCCGTTGGGCGGTTTGCGCGCGCGCGTGCGCTTGCCGGCCTGACGACCGCGCCGGCGACTGACTGACGACGCGCCCTGCGCGTTCTTGGCGCGCCATCGCGCTGTCAGCGCCGTTTTGGCGGGTGAGCGCGGGCTCAATCATTGGGGCGGCGCGGGCGGGCGAACTCATCCGCCGCCGTGAGGCGCGTGTCAGCCGGCGGGCGCCTCAGCGTCGCTGCGGTCGCCCCGTTGGTCGCCGCGCTGACCGTCGCGCGGTCGGATCGGCGGCGGCCCGTCGGGATCGACGGCGGCCTCGTTGCGGCGGTCGCGGCGCCAGCGCCGACGCATGGCGTTGGCGAAGCCGGAAATGTCGCGCAATTGGCGGTCAAGCCGCGCCATGGTCCGCGCTTGATCGCCGGAGTCATCGCGCATCCACGCCCGCGTCGTGCGCACCAGGACGGCGGCAAACACCCGCACTCGCGCGAAGCCCGCCGGGCCCGCGGTGTCCACATCAGCAAGTTCCAACAGCCAGCGCGCGGTATCGACCGTGCTGCGCCACGCCCGCGCCGCCAGGGCGGGGTCGCGATCCACTCGCTCCATAATCGCCACCAAGCCGGCGCGGTGCGGCTCCATCGCATCAAAGCGCGCCATGGCGGCGTCAAACACCCGCTCGCGCACAGTCTCGTCGAGCTCAGGGTGATACGTCGCGGCCGCCGCGCGATCAAAGCGGCGCGCGAGCACGTCCAGCACGTCCGCTTTCGAGGTCGCGCGTCCATAAAGCGCGTCCATCGGCAAGCCCGCGCGCTGGGCGATTTGGGCGAGGGTGAGCCGCTCCCACCCCAGCTCCGCCGCCAGCGCGAGCGCGGCGTCGGCGGCGCGCTCAAGCGCATCACTATCCGGTGTCTGGTCCATGGTCGGGATATGGCTGGCGCACCGCGCGCGAGCAAGGCTTACGACCATCACCGGGCGCGATCTTCGTCCGGCGCCCCCAATGCCTGCGACCGAGCGGCCGCGGCTTCGACGGTGCGGCGCATCAGCGGCTCAAGCCCGTCAGGCCCGAGCAAGACCGCCAACCCGGCCGCCGTCGCGCCTGCTGGCGACGTGACGGCCGCGCGCAAGGCGGCGGGCGTGTCGGAACGCGCCTCCAGCATGCGCCCAGCGCCGATCAGGGTTTCGCGCGCAAGCCGCGCGGCGAGGGCCGCCGGCAGCCCCTGCGCGACGCCGGCGGCGGCCAAGGCCTCCACGAGCGCGTAGACATAAGCCGGTCCTGATCCGGACACGGCCGTGACAGCGTCCATCGCCGCCTCATCCGGCGCGCGCTCGACCGCGCCTAAAGTGCTCAAGATTGTGGCGACATGGCCCAAGGCGGCGTCGCTCAGCCCGGCCTCCGCCACCCACACCGTAATCGAACGCCCGATCGCAGCGGCGGTGTTCGGCATCGCGCGCACAACCGCCGCGCCGGGAAAAAGCGCCGCGAGACGCTGCAACGTCACGCCTGCGGCGATGGACACCACGACCGTCCCCTCGACCGACGCAACGCTGGCGCGCGCGGCCTCAGCGACCGCGGCCACCTGGCCCGGCTTCACAGCGAGAATGACGGCGTCCATCGCCGGCGTCGCGGGGCCAAGGACGGCGGCGACCGGAAAGCCCTCGGACGCCAGCGCCGCGCGCCGCGCGGCGTCCGCCTCCACAATATGCAAATCCGCGGGCGCATGGGCGCGCGCCCAGCCCCGCGCGATCGCAGCGCCCATATGGCCCGCGCCGATGAGGACCGCGCGGGTCACAGCCGCCGCCGCAGAAGGCTTTCGCCTGGCCGCGTCAGGCTCACGCCTCGCCGGCGGTTTCAAACAAGGCGGCCGCGACGGCGTCCTTCGGCGACTTACCCGCCCAGATCATATAATTGTAGGCGGGATAAAAGCGCTCGCCCGCCTCAATAGCGGCGGCGATCACGGCCGTGATCTGGTCCTGGGACGGCAACGCCCCGCTCGGCAGCGCAAGGGCGTAGCGATACACCACAGCGCCGTCATCGGACCACACATCGAAATGACCAAGCCACAACCGCTCATTAATCAGGCTCACGAGATCGCACACGGCCGCGCGCCGATCAGGCTGCACGCTCACGCCCGTCGCGAGACACACATGCAGCGTCTGGAGCCGATCGCTCCACGCAAACCACACCGGATGGTCGCGCCATGAGCCCGGGGCGGCGAAGTGGAGCTCATCGTCCGGCGCGCGCTCATAAGCGTATTGCTCGGCCGTCACCACTTGCTCGACGACGTCGAGCGGATCAGCGCGGGTCTGAAAATCTGTCATCACCGTTGGCATATCGCCTCGCTCAGCCCCGCGGGCCTCTTCGAATCATGGAGAGAGGCTAGCGTGGGCCGCGCGCGAGTCGCAATGCGCGCACGCACGCGCCGGCCGCCATCCTGTGGGATCGCGCCTGTACTGGGAGATCGCTCCGTAGAGCCCGCGCCCGAGAGCCCGCGCCCGAGAGCCCGCGCCCGAGAGCCCGCGCCC
>CAZMSO010000047.1:0-23152 GCA_964568975.1 uncultured Caulobacterales bacterium
CGCCCTCACGCGCCGCGTCGCGGGGCGCCGCGCGTTCCGGCTCGCGCAAAATGTCTAAGCCGACAAAACCCAAATTGGGAATGGCGCGCGCGCCGCTGTGTTCCGCGAATTCCGCAAAATTGCCGATGGCGGGGTTTGTGGTCGCCGGGGGCGTATACAGAAATATCCGCCGCGTCAGGGGATAGCCCTCTGTCTTGACGTTGAAATCGCTCGGCGCGGTGGTGATGCCGCAGGCCGTGCGCACCGCCAGCGGACGCTCCACGGCGCTGGTGTAGCGCACGACGCCGACCGCGTTCGCGCCTGTGGCGACCCGCTCAAGGATCTCGGCGTCGCGTGCGGCGGTGGCGACATTGGCGTGCAGAGCTGCGTCCTTAAGCAAGAGATCAGAGACCAATGCGTGGGTGGCGGCGTTCGCGGGGCTCGGCGCATGGAGTGTGACGGGGGCGGCGTCTTCGCCCAGGCGCAGCGGCGCGGCGGCGTCCGTCAAGGCCGCGCGAAACTCCGGCAAGCGGATCGCGGCGACGTTGAGGTCCGGCGAGGCGATGATGGCCAGCGCCTCCAGCGCAATGACGTTTTCCCCCGTGCGCGACCGCAAATCGCCAAGGCCCGCCTCGCGTACACGCGCGATCTCCCGAGGCGCGGCGGGGCGCGCCGTGAGAGCGACATCGGCTTGGCCCGTTGCGATGGCGGCGAGGGAGGCCGGCACGGACGCAGCGGTGAGATCAATGGCTGCGACGCCCTTGCGTTGCGGGTCGGCGACGTCGCCGCGCACGACAGCGTCGCTGCGGTCTGTCCACGCGATTTCCGGGCCGAAGCGGGCCGCGAGGAAGGCCGTCGCGACGCCGCGGCCGAGCGTGTCGGCCAAATACGGCGGCGCCCACACGCGCAGCATGGGGGAGAGATTCTCCACATCTTCATCGGTAGCGCTGATTAAGCGGAACTCCCGGATCAGCTCACGGGGGTATTGAATCGCGCCAAATTCCGTCTGCACTTCATAAATAGAGTCACGGTTCTCGACTTTTTCAACGACACGCCCTTGCCGCTCTACGCCATCTTTCAAGATCACCCGCCGCGGCGGCGACACCAGCGCAGCCAATTCGCGGAAATCGCGGACATCGAGCGGCTGAGGGTCAAAGTCGTCGAAATCAGACTCAAATGCGTCAGCATAGGCGTTGTCTTCAATCAAATCATCCAACGCTGCGTTGAAGTCCGCGAGGACGGCCGCCGCCCGCGGCACTTTGCGTGAAAAAATCACATGGTTGGTGTTTTCCGACAACACAAAGGGCGCGGGGGCGATGTTTGTGAACACCTCCGGGTTTTCGCGTTCAAGGCTGCGTTTCACTTGGTCCCCGGCGACCACAACGTCGAGCTCATTTTCCGCGAGGAGGCGAAAGCATGCCGCCATCGTCTCCGGCGCCACGCGCGTCGCGCGGCGTTCAGCAAACAGCTGGGTGAGCTGCGCCGGCACTGCGAAGCCGCGCGGCACACACACCCGCCGATCGAACAGATTTTCAATGCCGGTGGGCTCAAGCCCGCTGGTGGTGTTGTAAAATGGCAGCGTGCGCAAGGCGATGAACGCGTTGGAAAACTCCACCATCAACGATCGATCGAGCGTGTACCGGTAGGGGATGGCGCCGTCGAAGCGTCCCTCAACAACCCCGTTCTCCACCTCCGTCCAGTCGTCGAGCCAAACGAATTCAATCTCATAACCGGCGCGGTCGAAGATTTCGCGCGTGAGGGATGTGGCGATGCCGCCGCCGGGCAGGCGTTCCCCGCTCCAGGGCGGGTATTCGCCCGACGCGATGCGCACCGTTTGGGCGCCCGCCTGCGCCGCGCCGATCACCCCCAACAGCAGCACCAGCACTGACGCCCGCACCATGCCGTCCCCCAAAACGGTCGCGCTGTCGGCCCGCGGTCAGGACGCTCGCGCCAGCCGTTTGGGTAGCGAAAACTGGTCACACTGGCAAGCTGAGGCCGGTTCTCTTCCGACCGATTTGACTGCTATGACGGGCTGGGGGCCAAGGCGCAGGCGACACAGCGGCGCGCAGGGGGACGCCATGATACGAATCTTCAAATGGATCCCGTTGATCGTGGCGGTGATCGTGGCCGCCGTGATCGTGGCGACAGCGCTCGCGCCGCGCAACGCGGCCTTCTACATCACCGGCGTCACAGAGGTGCTCTCCGGGGATGTGCGCCCCGTCGTCGGCGCGCCTTTGAGCGCGGAACGCATCATCATTCCCGATGGCGTGCGGGTGTGCCACACCCTGCAGCTCAGCCCCCGCGCCCAGGAAGCCGAGGGCTGCCCGGGCATGACCCAAGGGCTGGTGGCGGTTGGGGAAAGCGCGCTGCGGCTTGACCGGCCCGCCACGATTCGCGTTGAGCGCGCCCATGCGAGCGAGCTGGTGTTGTATCTCGATCCGCCGGTGACGCGCGCCGGCGATGATCCGGCGCGGGGCGCGGGCGCCGGCGCGTCGGGCTGCCGCACGGCGCATGTGGGCACCTTTTTGAATGGCGGCGAGGACGCCTCAGCGCCCTTATGCGACGCCACGCGGATCGCGTTCACGGGGGTTGACCCGCACACCTTGTGGATCAGTTTCAGCGGCGAAAATGTGCGCATTGGCGAGTTGATCGGGCCCGGCGCCGCGCCGGCGACGCCGACGCTCCTTGCAGCCGACATTCAGTCGAGGGGGCGTTCGATTATCGGTTATTGGGCGTTTATTCTGGGTGATCGGTCGAAGACCTGGCGGGTGGCCTTGGGCGACACCTCAGCGGATTTGGGCGAAGTGGTGTATGTGTGCAGCGACGCCAATCCTTGCCTCAGCGGCCTGGGCGGGGCGCCTTCGGACTTCTTCACCACGCTGCGCGCAGCGCCGGACGGCGGGTTGACTTTCTCCGCCCAAGCGATCGGGCGGGCTATGCAAATTGACGGCTTCGGCGACGGCGGGCGCATGATCTTGACGCCGTGGTACCAGCGGGTGCTGAACGATCCTTATGTCTACGGCTTGCTGTCGATCATGATCGGGTCTCTGGCGGTGGCGGCGCGCAAAGTGCTTTCCCACGCCATTGGAGGTCTCCTGGGATGAAGGTGTGGGCGGGGGCGGCGGCGCTCTTTCTGGCCATGGCCGCGAGCCCTGGCGCGGGCGCGCAGGACCCGATCGGGTTTCGCGAAGCCGCCGACTTAGTCGAGGTGGTGATCACGGCGCAAAAGCGTGCGGGGTTTACTGAAACCAGCCGCGGCTGGGCCCTTGAGCAAGGCGGCGGCTGTTACGTCCTCACAGTTCGCCACGGCGTGGTGGGCGATGATGATTTTCGCTACACCAACATTCGCATCACGGGGTCCCAGCCCGGCGGCGCGCTCTCGGTGGAGCGCTCGGCCTCGCTGATCGAAGCGGAGTTCGGCGCGGATTTGGCGATCCTCAGCGTCGCGGGCGATGGAACCTGTCCCTTCGCCTTGCCGGATTTTGCGCGCCCGCCCGATGATGATTTGCCCCGGGTCGGGCGGTTGAATGAATCCGGCCGGGGCACGGAGTTCAAGGAAGCCCGGCGCACCTTCGACACCGTCAGCCGGGAAGTGTGGGTGGCGCAAATCACTGAAGACGATGGCTTGCAAACGGGCTGGAGCGGCTCCAGCGTGTTTGTGGGCTCACGTCGAATTGGCCTTGTGTTTCAGGTCGATGGCGACGATTCCAAACAAGCCCGGTTCTACACGCAGCTTGAAATCAAGAACGAACTCGACGGCGTGTTGAGCATCTTTGAGCCCGCCGACGCCACAGTCGCGGAGGCGGCGGCGGCGATGATCGATCCGGTCCCGGCCGCCTCGAACATGCCGGCGCCTGGCGCGCGCTTCCAAGAATGCCCGGAATGTCCGGCGCTGATTGTGATCCGCTCCGGCGCAGTCACCCTCGGCGAAAGCGAAGACAACCCCAACAGCGGGCAAAAACGCGTGCTTGTGGGACGCGTCGCCATTGGCGAAACCGAAGTCACTGTAGAACAATGGCGGGCGTGCGCTCGGGATTTGGAGCGCGGCGGCTGCAATGGCTACATCCCCGGCGAATTGGAGGATGTAAGCGGGGATTTCCCCATCGGCTTCGTCAGCCACACCGACGCCACCAATTATGTGCGCTGGCTCAATGAGCGGCTGTTTGACGGGGAGCCGGCTTATCGGTTGCTGTCGGAGGCGGAGTTTGTCTACGCCGCGCGCGATGGATCGCGCACGGATTATCCGTGGGGCCGGGTGTGGGATCCGATGCGCGCCCATGGCGACCGCAAGGACATGCCGGTCGAAGTGAAGAGCTATCCGCCGAACACGGCTGACCTTTACGATCTCATTGGCAATGTGCGCGAATGGGTGGCCGATTGTTGGTTTCGCGATTTCTCCCGCACGCCCGACGACGGCGCGCCCTTCAGCGCCTCGCGCTGCCAGTCTTACGTCATTCGCGGCGGCGACTTTAGCAATCGCGGCATGGAGTTGCGCCTCGATTTGCGCGAGCGCAACGCCGTGAACAATCGCGATCGCCTGACAGGCTTTCGTGTCGCGCGGGACTTAAACTACCCCATTTTAGAGTAATCCGCGGGGGGCGCAGGCGGCGCGGGCGGCTAAGCCGGGTCCAGCGCCGTGACGCACCATGGCGCGCGCTCTGCGGCGTCGGGTGCGTCCACGCAGCGCGTGATGAAGGCGTGCGCGGCTTCAAAATCCGCGGCCAACACGCGATCCTCCGTCATAACGGGAATGTGGGCGCGGAAGGCGGCGTGCAGTTCGCGAGCCGCGGGGCTGAAGCGGAAGTCCGGCGTTTGACGCAGGCGCAAATCAGCGGCCTGGGACGCCACTAACAGCTCCATCCCCACCAGCTGGGCATAGACGTCGATCATGGCCTGCAGATCCGCGAGCGCGGCGGGCGCTTGGGTGGAGACATCCTCGACACCGCCGGACAGCGCGACGTAATCCAACACGCGCGGCGCCGCTAAGCCGCGCGCTTGCATGGCCAAGGACGCAATGGGTTTGCCGGCCGCGCCGAAGGCGTGCGATTGCGGCCAATCGCCGAGATAGGCGGGCAAGCCCGTGTGGTCGGCGTCGAACAAGCGCAAGCACCGCTGCGCGGTTGCAAGGGAGGCGTACCCCAAAGCGAGTTTTACGCTTTCCGTCGCGTGGGCGAGGGCGAGGGGGTCAAACGCCGCCGTCGGGGTCACAGCGCCCGTGACGCCGTCCGGCGTGCGCACGACGGCGACGCCGGGCGGCGCTGGCTTGGGATCAAACACCACCGACGGGTTGTCGTCGCCATGGTTGATCTGGGTGGCGATCACGGCCTCGAAGTCGCGGCGCGCTTTCTGGATCGTGGCGAATTGGTAGACGCCCGTGCGGAAACTCAGCGGGTCTTGCAAACGCCGCGCGGGATCGGGCTCCGTGATCGCGCCGCCGGCCCAGCGGCGGCGTAAGTCTTCAGCTGTGTCCGCCATTTCCGCGAAGGGGCGGATCTCGACCACGGCCTCGGAAAAGGGGGCGGTGTTGCCGTTGAAGGCTTCCAGACTTAGCGCGAACACCGCGTGGGCCACCGCCTCCAAACGGACTAAGGCGTCGACGCTGAGGGTCGCGCGCGCGCTGCTTAACGCGTTCGAACTCAAAATCGACAACGCATCCTTGGCGAAGGGCGTCAAGGGCTCCAGGTCGGCAGCAGCCAGGGCCTCAGCCGCCGGCATGCGTGCGCCGTCATAATAGGCCTCGCCTTCGCCCATCATCGCAAGGCCGATGTGGGCTGCGACCGTGATGTCGGCTTGACCGACGCTGCCGCCGCCCGGAACCACCGGTGTCATCCCTTGATTGAGGAAGGCGGCGTAAAGCTCGACCACGCGGGGCTGAACGCCCGCGCCGCCGGACAACAGCCCGTTGAGACGCACCGCCATCATCGCCCGCACCCGCGTCGCATCGAGTTCCGGCGCAAGGCCGGCGGAGTGGGCGCGCAAAAGATTGCGGTTGAACCGCGTGGAGCTTTCAACCAGCGCGCGGGTCAAGTCCCCGTCGACGGTGAGCGCGGTCTCCGTCTTTCGCAGGCCGACGCCGGTGGTCAGGCCGTAGATTTTTTGCCCATCGCGCGCGGCCGCAAGCACGATCGCATGGCCCGCCGCAACACGCCCGCGCGCTTCTGGCGCAATGCGCACGAATGCGTGCGCGTCCGCGATGCGCCGCACGTCCGCCGGCGTCAAGTCCGCGCCCGTCAGCACAATCGCGGCGGCGTCGGCGGGGGGACGCTGGCGCTGGGCCTGCGCCGCGGGGCCGCAGGCCAGCATGCACACCGCCATCAGAACGCCCGCGAGGCGGGCGCCCGCGCCCGTCCTTGCAAACGCGCGCGCGGCTGTCTCACGGAGGGTTTCAGTCATGCGGGCGGCCTCTCGTGGGGCGGGCGGGGATGCGCGTGCGGCGCCTGCTCGGTCCCACGGCTTTCACCAGAATGCAAGCACGGGCTCGCATTGCTGGTGCGGCGGGGTGCGGCGGCGGAGGCCGGGCCGCTGCGACGGGAACGGCGCAAGGAGGACGCCGCCCTTGAGCCCCGTTCGCCTGTTTCAAATTCCAGGATGGGCGTTCCCTTGCGGGCCCGAGGGCGACGCGGTTGACGTCTCCCACATTCCCGTGATCCGGCGCCGCGCGCGCGACGGCGTCCGTCTGAGTTCGTTGGGTCGCGCGCGCCCCTAAAACGTCGCTAACGGCACTTTCCGCCAGCGCTGATGGCCTGTGCGCTCGCGAATGGCGAGCCAGGTCTCAGCGTCGCCGTCAAAGGCGATGGGCGGCAGCGCGCACACCCGATCATATGTGACGCCGCCCTCCACCGAGACGCAGGTGGAGGAGGCCGCGGGCGTTTCCGGATCATCGCGATAAACATGCAACGAGGCGGCGCGTTTTGACGTGTGCGTCACCATGACATAGCCGGCGTCGCGCGGCGTGTCCGGGCCGGCGACGGGCACGATCACGGCCTCGTCTTGGGCGGCTTGGTCGACGCAGCTGTCGGTCGTGTAAGCGAGAACCCGCAAGCCCTGGGAGCCCAACAGCGCGATTTCGGGTTGATACGCGTCGCTGACCTCAAACTCCATCACGCCCCAGCGCTCTCGGTCGGCTTTAAGATGAGCGTAGCCGGAATACTGGCCGTCGCGCGAGCTGACCTCCACGCACAACGCTCCCGCCGCTGGCGCGTGCAATTGAATGGTGTCGGGAAACTGCACCAACCCGCCATAGAACAAGTCCTCCGACAGCACCGCGTAAGCGCCGCTGGCGGAGATGTTCACAAATCCAGAGAAAGAATCTTCATACGGACGTTCAGTTTCAAACAGGTCTTGGCTATGAGCCGCCCCCGCCGCCATGCATGCCGCCAGACCCGCCGCCATCGCTTTGATCATGGTGTCATCCCCACGCTTACGTCGTGTTGTATCAAGAGCGCGCGGGCCCCGCACACATTATTTGTGTCTGGCCTCGGCGTCCGGCCTTAGGGGCTAAGCCGGGGCGTGTGTCGCAGCTCGGCTCGCCACGCGCGCGTGCCGCGCGGGAGGGCGCAGCGTTAGAGGGGCGTGCGGCGGCGCAGCCACCAGGCCGCAATGATGACCAACAACAGCCCGACGAGGCTGATCACCCCGACCCGCACCACATTGGGCACGATCAAGCCTTCATCTTGAACAAAACCAATGACGTCGATAATGACGGAGAAAAGTCCAACAAGCGTGAATAAGATCACAAAACCATTCAATTGGCTATCGTAGAGACTCCTCAGAGAGTTTGTCACCCGCCCATAGACTTGATCGAGTGTTTTTAATTTGTTGTCGACAGCGTTGAATCGCTCATGTGTTCCCCAGCACTCAGTGACTTCCTCCCAAATCACTCTCGACTGCGGATCGAGATGGTAGGCATAGTCATCAAATGCAGATTTGAAAATGACAGCGTACTCCAGCAAGTCGACAATCTCCGCGGACTTTTCTTCAAGCTGGCGTATTTTCTCCATGCCCGACATGTCGCGCCGGTCAATCTCATACCCAAGCCACACAATGAACTGCAGCAGCTCGGCGTCAAAGGCTTCAAGCCGTGAATAATAGGCGTTTTGGCTGCGGATCATTGACACAAGATTGTCCGCCGACTCCGCGGGCGTGTCCGCGCCCAGGACCGCCAGCGAATTGCCGTCGCCCACATAAATCCGCGCGTTGGAGTCAATCGACACATTGCGCAGCGTGCCTGACCGCCGCCGGAAGACAATGCTGTCGGCCGCCGCGTCTTGGTCAATCAGGGGGTCGCCGTTGCGGAACACAAAGACGCGGTGCACCCACTGCATTCTTGTGTTCGCCGTATCAATCGCGATCGCGCGCGCATCCGACGTCTGATGCGGCCGCGTGGTCATGGCGTCCGGCACGACGCCGCGCACCGCCTCCACCGTCTCGTCCACCAGGGGAGTGAAGTCGCCGAGCCGCGAGCTTAAGCGTTCCACGCCATCGCGAAACCGCTTGACCGCGTCCGCCTGGCTTGCGCCGGTCATGTGCCCGTCCACCGTCAACACCGCGCGCCCGAACTCATAAATCCGGATGTCGAGGCGGGTGGGGCGAAACGCGATGGTCGAGGCGGCGTCGTGGAACCGCGTTTCTAAGGCGGCTGAGGTCAACGCCGCTGCAAGGGCGTCGCCCATGAGACTGCGCTCAATAAAAAACCGGGGCAGGACGGTGATGCCGCGTCGGCTGTCCACATCAATGTCAAGGCCGCTTGGTCGCGATGGGTCAACGCTTGGTCGGATCTTCGAGTTCGCCAGGCGCCATTCACCCAGGGGCCGCCCCTGCGCCCACGCCTCAATCGCTGCGGCGATGCGGTGATAGCGGTCCCGCGCGGCGCCACGGGAGTCCACAGCAAAGTCAATTGAGACCGGCGCGACAAACACCACGCGTCTTTCAGTCATCACCCCCCCCCGTCGGCGGTTCACTCCCCGAGCAGCTGCTCAATATAGGCGAAGGTCTTAGCGGCGTAGTCGTCCAAGCGCGCCTTCACGCGGTCTGCAAGTTGTGCAGGAATATTCGCCTCATCATAATGACGTGTCAGGTATTTCTGCGCGACGTGTCGCCAGTCGAGCGTCTCCCAGGCCTCTGCGCAGGCCGCAAACGCGCGCCCCGTCCACCCCTTGCGCGCCGCCATCGCCAGAAAGAGCGCCGCCTCCGGCGCTTCGCCAATGCATTCAAACGGCAACTGGTCTTCTAAGCCGCACAACTGCCGAAACAAAAACGTGTTGTCAGCAACATCAAACAGGTTCTCGCCGCCGAACGTGCGGTCGACGACGTCACGGTCCAAAAAGGCCGTGTAGCCCAGCCACACATACGCGCATTTCGCACAGCGCCGACACCACGGCTTGCGCACATTGCAGCTGTGGGTGTGGACGACGTGACGCTCCGCGCCGCGCAGCATGCCGAAAATGGCGACGTCATAAATCGGTTTGAGGATGCTGAAGTACTCAAACTCCGGAACGAGCGTTTCTTGAATATAAGAGTTGAGAAGAGCTTCCGCTTCGTAAGACTTCCCCCATTGGTGGTTGACCGGCTCGCCCGTGCGCGTCCAAATCACTTGCGGCGCGTCGGCGCTGCGCTCATGGGCGAGGCTGACAAACTCATAGCCGCGGTCCAGAACATAAGGCAGCACGCCAAAAATTGAGCTGGGCGTTTCCGCCGCCGTGACAGAGCGCACGCCCCACGAGGCGCGCGCATGCAAAACGGGGCTGTCTAGGAAATCATCAAAAATCCACTGTTTAAGTTTTACATCCACGCCAAAGCTGTCAATGAGCGTGTCGATCAGAGCGTGTTGATCGCGACTGGTTCCATAATAACTGGCTGAGTACACAAGGGCGCCGAAGGGGTGTCTGATCTCTGACAGAAGCAACATCGCCACGAGACTGTCTTTGCCGCCGCCGCAAAACGAAATGGTGCCGGCGTCGAGCGGGCGCCCCCGCGGCGGCGTGATGGCGAGATCGCCAGCGGCTGTGTCGAATGCGGGGCCGCGATAAGTCGGGTCGTCGTTTTCAAATCGCCATTGGGCCCAGACATTCTCAAACACAGTGCGCCACAGCGCCGCAAAGCGCGGCGTCACAAAGCGTTGATAAAGGCCCCAATCCAAAACCTTCGGGCGCATGCTGCACAGTTTGTTGATTTCAAAGGCGGCGATGTGAAACACCAAGAACTCGACATAGGTTTTGCCAAAACGCGTCGCCAGATCATCAAAACTTAGATCCTCATACCAGATTGTGTTTGAGAACCGCAGGCCATCGAGCGCGTAGGCTATCGCGATCTGATTGTCGGCGAATGTGATGTCGACAAGCTGCAGCACATTCGCGCCGGTCGGAGGGGGCGGGTACTCAGACATGGCCGGACGCTAATCGCTTTCATGGGTGAAATCCAGGCGGCGGCGGCGCGCTTCCCTCTGTCGCTGTCCTCTGTCGCTGTCCTGGGTCGCCGCGGCGCGCGGAAGGCCGTGCCGGCGCGCGCCGCGTCGGGGCGCGAGGCAATCGATTGCATGCCCGCATCGCGGTCTGCTATGAATTGATGCAACACAGACAACACAGCGGCGCAGACCGCGGAGTGGGGAGGACAGCGTTGTGGTCGCCATAGACATCGACACCGCCGAGCGGTTGGCCTACACCAAACCTCATGTGAACCCGTGGCGCATCATTGAGATGAACCTCGGTTTCCTCGGCCTGCAATTCAGTTTCGGCCTGCAGCAAGGCAATATGGGGCCGATTTACAGCTATCTCGGCGCGGATGAGGCGGCGCTGCCGCTGTTGCAGCTCGCGGGACCGGTGACGGGGCTGTTGATTCAACCGATTGTCGGAGCGATGAGCGACCGCACCGACAGCCGATGGGGCCGACGCACGCCCTATTTCGTGATCGGCGCGGTGATGTGTTCGATCGGGTTGGTGTTCATGCCGTTCAGCGCCTCGATCGTGATGGCGGTGAGCTTGTTGTGGATCCTTGATGCGGGCAACAACATCACGATGGAGCCTTATCGGGCTTATGTGAGCGACCGCTTGCGGCCGGATCAACGGCAGCTGGGCTTTTTGTCGCAAAGCGCGTTTACGGGCCTGGCTCAAATGCTCGCATTTTTGGCGCCGTCGATTTTTGTCTACATTATCGGGATCGATCGCAACGCCGTCGATGACAACAACATTCCACTGTTCACGAAGTTTGCTTTTATTTTCGGCGCTGGCTTGTCGATGACGACGATTTTGTGGTCCGTCTTCCGCGTGCCGGAGCTGCCGCTGACGCCGGCGGAGAAAGCCCACATTGCGCGGTTGCCGAAAACGGTGACATCGACCTTGCGCGAAATCTGGGACGCGATTGTCGACATGCCGGCGCCGATGCGCAAGCTGGCGCTGATGAGCCTGTTTCAATGGTATGCGATGGGCGCGTATTGGGGCTACATCATTTATTCCATTGGCCGCTCAGTATATCAGACAGCGGATCCGACCTCGGAGGGTTTCCGCTCCGCGGTTCTCGCAAACGGGGAGATGGCGGCGTGGTACAACGCCATCGCCTTTGCGGCGGCCTTCGCCATGGTGCCGTTCAGCAAACGATTTGGCGCTAAGAGCGTGCATGCCGTATGCTTAGCCACCGCCGGGGTCGGCATGCTCGCGCTGCCCCATGTCACGGAAAAATGGATGTTGTTTATTCCCGCCATCGGTGTGGGGATCGGGTGGGCGAGCATTATGGGCAATCCTTACGTGATTTTGTCGAACGCGATCCCACCGGAGCGGACCGGCGTTTACATGGTGATCTTCAACATGATGATTGTCACCCCGATGATCCTCATCGCCGCGACGCTGCCGTTTTATTATGAGCCTTTGATGGGGGGCGATCCGCGCAACATCATTATGCTGTGCGGCGTGTTGATGTTTTGCGCGGCTTTCGCAGTTTTGCGCATCCAAGACGAGCGTTTGATCGACGATCACGATCATCCGCGGTGACGACGTCATGGGCGACGGTGTTGATGCGTGGTGGCGCGGCGGTGTTCTCTATGAGATTTATGTGCGCTCCTTCGCTGACAGTAATGGCGACGGGGTTGGCGACTTAGAGGGCGTCGCCCGCCGCATTCCATATCTCGTGGATCTTGGCGTCGACGCCTTGTGGTTGACGCCGTTCTTTCCCAGTCCTATGCGCGATTTTGGCTACGACGTTGCCGATTATCGCGCCGTCGATCCCCTATTTGGCGACCTTGACGCGTTTCGCCGGCTTTTAGACACCGCCCACGCCCATGACCTGAAGGTGGTGATTGATCAGGTTTGGTCCCACACATCCAGTGACCACGCCTGGTTTCAAGCAAGTCGATCCAGCCGCGAGCATGACAAAGCCGACTGGTATGTCTGGGCGGACGCTAAACCCGACGGCACGCCGCCAAACAATTGGCTGTCGCTGTTTGGTGGCCCGGCGTGGACCTGGGACACGCGCCGGCGGCAGTATTATCTTCACAATTTCCTCAAAGAACAGCCCGATCTGAACTTCCACAACCCTGCGGTCCAGGACGCAATCCTTGACACGGCGCACTTTTGGTTTGCCCTGGGCGTCGATGGCTTTCGCCTCGATGTCTGCAACCTCTACTTCCATGATGTGAGTTTGGCGGACAATCCGGTCCACCCGCCGGGGCGCGCCAGCGCGAACCCGCACAATTGGCAATACCACCGCCATTGCCGCAGCCAGCCGGAAAACCTGGAGTTTTTTAAACGCTTGCGCCGCCTCGCCGACGCCTCCGGCGGCAAAGCGCTGCTTGGTGAAATCATTGATGATGGCGGGCCTGAGGTGCTGCTTGACTACACGGCGGGTGATGATCGCCTGCACATGGCCTACAGTTTTGATCTCTTGCGGGAGCCCTGTGACGCGGCGTTCTTCAAAGACACGTTGCGCGCCTTCTACGCCCCCAATAAGGGTTGGCCGTGCTGGGCGATCGGCAATCACGACGCCGTGCGCGTGGCCACGCGGTGGGGCGATGACCCGCCCCAGCTGCGTCTGTTTGCTGCGCTGCAAATGACGCTGCGGGGGACGCCGTGCCTCTATCAAGGCGAGGAGCTTGGTCTGCCGCAGACCACGCTCGCTTACGACCAGATTGTTGATCCTGTGGGGCTTGCGATGTGGCCGGACGATCCGGGGCGCGATGGCTGCCGCACGCCCATGCCTTGGAGCGCGGCGGCGCCGAGCGCGGGCTTTTCAGACTCTGCGAGCCCATGGCTGCCCATCCCGCCTGAGCACCGCGCCCTCAACGCCGAGGCCCAGCTTCATGATCGTGATTCCTTGAGGACGTTTTACAAACGATTGTTGCTTTGGCGGCGCGGCCATCGCAGTCTGATCGTCGGCGATGTCGATCTTCTTGAGAGCGGTCCGACAGTCCTGGCGTTTCGGCGGTCGGATGGACATGAGGCGCTGATGTGCGTGTTCAACCTCTCGGCTGATCCGGTCGTGGTCGAGGTCGAGGCCGCGGTCCCCGAGGCGGAGGCGGGGGCGGCGGCGTCCGTGATTTCAACGGCGTTGTGCGCCGACGTCACGCGTGATGGGGCGCGCCTCCGCCTGGGCGGGTGGGCGTTCGCCGTGCTCGCGACGGCGGCGTGAGGACGGCGAACGCCGCGGAGGCGGCCGCGCCACGGGAGGAGGGCGTCGGGCGCGACGCGCGACGCGCGCTGGGCGTGAGCGTGAGCGTGACGATGGAGCCGGGGTGATGATCATGAACGCACATCGCGTGACCGGGGCGGTGGAGGAGCGGCCGCGTGCGTGCGCGACGGCCTGGACGCCGGCCCATATCCGCGCCCTCACGGTCGACGCCCGTCACACGATCGCGCCGATCAGGGCGAGCGACGTCGCGCGCGTTTCCGACGCGATCGACATTTGGGATTCATGGCCGGTGCAAACGCGCGACGGGGCGGTGGCGTCCTTTGAGGGGCGCGAGCTGTGGATGGCGTTGTCAGCGCCCTATGCCCGCGACATTCAGCTGCGCCATCATTGCGCGCGCATTCGCTTGTTGGAGCGGGACGGACGCGCTTGGCGCGATTGCGGAAACCTGTTTGCGGATGGCTTCACGCCGGGCAGTCGCGAATGGGCCGGCTCAGCGGTCTATGACCCAGAAACTCAATTGGTGACGGTGTACTTCACCGCCGCTGGCCGCCGCGGCGGCGCGACCTCGACGTTTGAACAGCGCCTGTTTCAAACGACAGGGCGCCTCGCGCGCACGCACGATGGGTGGACGGGACGCGAATGGCGCGCGCCCGTCGAATGCGTGCGCGCGGACGACCAGTGGTATGTGCGCGTCGTCCAAGCGGAGGGAAAACCCGGCGAAATCAAAGCGTTCCGCGACCCGGCTTACTTTCGAGACCCCGTTGACGGGGCGGAGTACCTGTTCTTCACCGCCTCGCTTCCCCAATCGACCAGCGCGTTCAATGGCGCGATCGGGGTTGCGCGCGCGGCGAGGAACGGCGCGACGGGATGGACGCTGCAAGCGCCAGTGATCACGGCCGACCGGCTGAACAATGAGCTGGAGCGTCCCCATGTCGTGGTCAGCGGCGGGCTTTATTACGTGTTCTGGTCGACGCAGCAGTGTGTGTTCGCCCCCGACGGTCCCCAGGGACCCAACGGGCTTTATGGCATGGTGGCGCGGGAGGTCTTGGGCCCTTACACGCCCCTGAACGGCAGCGGCTTAGTCGCGGCCAATCCCGCGAGCGAACCCTTTCAAAGCTACAGTTGGTGGGTGCTCAACACCCTTGATGTCGTCAGCTTCATCGACTTCTGGGGCCTTGAAGGGCGCGACGCGGCGTCTGATCCCGCCTTAGCGCGGCGCCACTTCGGCGGCACGTTCGCGCCGCGGTTTTCGCTGCGCCTTGACGGCGCGCGCGCTGAGATCGTCCCCTCTGAGATCGCCGCCGCTTAGTGCTTAGGTGGAGCGGCGCACAACCAGCTCCGGCTTCATGACGATGGAGGCGGTTTCTTCACCGGCGATGCGCTTGAGCAGGTTGTCGACAATGTGGCGCGCGCCCCCTTGGAAGTCTTGGCGCACTGTTGTCAGCTTAGGCGCAGTTTGGGTCGCGATGGGCAAGTCGTCATAGCCGACGATTTTCACGTCGTCCGGCACAGATAAGCCTTGCTCGCGCACCACGCCGAGCGTGGTCATGGCGATGACATCGGACGCCGCAATGATGCCGTCAGGATGTGCAGCGCTGGATTGAAGGGCCTTGGCCACTTCTTCCGCGCTGAGGTGGGCGGCCAAATGAACCGGCGAGACAAGCGGTTCGTCCATGCGCCCGCGCCGCTGCAACGCCATGCGGCAGCCTTCCAGGCGTTGGCGGATCTCCACCGCGAACGGATCGCCGAAGAACGCAATGGATTGGCAGCCGGCGTCAATGAGGTGGTCGGTCGCCAACGCGCCGCCAAGGAAATTGTCCGAGCCGACGGAACAATGGCGTTGGCCAGGCGTGTAGCCCCCCCACGCCACAAGCGGCAAATACCGTTGCGCGACGCGGTCTAGGGCGTCGCCCTGGTCGGATTGGCCAATGACAATCATGCCGTCGGCGCGGCCGGAATCGACATAGCCGTCAAGCCACGCGTCCTGTTCGGGAATAACTTTCGACAAAATCAGTTCGTAGCCATTCTCTGTCAGGCCATCGGCGATGTGGCCGATGATGGTCATGAAAAACGGGTCGGAGACTTGCTGGGCTTGTTCATGGCCGAGGGGGATGATGACGTTAATCTGGCCCGTGCGTTGTGCGCGCAAATTGCGGGCGAGCGTGTTGGGGCGAAACTGGTGTTTTTCGGCGAGCGCGCGAATGCGCTTGCCGGTTTTTTCGCTCACATAGCCTTTGCCGGAGAGCGCGCGCGACACAGTTCCCGGCGTGACGCCCGCCAAGGCGGCGAGGTCGGCGATTGTGCGTACACGTTTTGGTTCTGTCATGGTCACTCAAGCTGTACTCAAACGGCGCGGATGCGAGGCATAGCATCGGTTTCTCCACCGCGCCCAGGATTTCAGCGCCGTCATGTGATTGCAATCGATTTCCGTACGGCCTATACGGGACGCCGAAAGGGGGCGGGGCGCGGCGCCGCGCTGCGCCGGGGATCCGGGCGCAGCGCGCCCTGAAGGCCGCCAAGACTTCCACCAGCACAGGGCGTCCGCGTGATGGCTATTGTGAACTTTCAATCACGGAAAAAAGAAATGGCGTCAGGGCGCCGCCCAGCGCTTCATTTCACACCGCCTTCCGGCTGGATGAACGACCCCAACGGCCTCGTTTACTTCGAGAACGAGTACCATTTGTTTTACCAACACAATCCCGATTCCACGCAATTCGGGCCGATGCACTGGGGTCACGCCGTGTCGGAAGACTTAGTGACGTGGCGGCATTTGCCGATTGCGTTAAGTCCTGATGCGTGCGGCCTCATTTACAGCGGGTGCGTCGTTGTGGATTGGGAAAACACAAGCGGGCTCGGCGTCGGCGGCGCGCCGCCGCTGGTGGCGCTGTTCACTTATCATCATGTCGCGCGGGAACGCGCTGGAACCGGCGATCATCAAGTCCAGGCGCTCGCGTTCAGCACCGACCGCGGTCGCACATGGATGAAGCATCCGGGCAATCCGGTCCTGCCGAACACGCATCGCACGCCGGATTTCCGCGATCCAAAGGTGTTTTGGCGCGCTGATCGACGCGACTGGGTCATGATCCTCGCCGTCGGCGATCATGTGGCGCTTTATGCCTCGCCCGACCTCGCGTCGTGGCGCTTTGTGAGCGCCTTTGGCCACGGGTATGGGCCCCCGGGAAGCATGTGGGAATGCCCGGATCTGTTTCCGCTGACGGTGGCTGAGACGGGCGAGACGAAATGGGTGCTGATTGTCAGCGTGAACCCCGGCGGGCCGCAAGGGGGGTCGGGGACGCTTTACTTCATCGGTGATTTTGAGGACGACGCGTTCGTCCTCGACCCGCGCTTCCGCGACGCGCACGCGCCTATGGGCGCGGCGTGGCTTGATTGGGGCGGCGACCATTACGCCGGCGTGACGTGGTCGGACGCGCCCGTCGCCGCCGGGCGGCGTCTGATGATCGGGTGGATGTCGAACTGGTCCTACGCCCAGGACACCCCTGCTGCGGAATGGCGCGGCGCGATGACATGCCCGCGTGAGCTGTGGCTTGCGCAGGGCGATGGCTCTGTTTGTCTCGCCAGCGCGCCCGCGCCCCAGCTGGAGCGCGTGATGCGCCCCGTCGTCCAGCGTGGGCCGACTGGGGGCGTGCTGCGCGCGCCTTTTGCGCCGGGCGAGGTGCGGGTGACGGCGGACGCGCCCGCCGGCGGCGACGGCGAGGTGGCGGTTGAGCTTTCCAACCGTCGCGGCGATTGCGTGCGCCTTGGGTATGACGCCGCCGGCGACGTCTATTTCTGGGAGGGCGCGGCGGCGAACGACACCCACCGCACCGCGGTCAAATCGGGCGCGCGGCGCGTCGCGCCTCGGTGTTTGAGCGGGCGCAGCGTCGCTTATCGGGTGATTGTCGATGAGGCTTCTGTGGAGCTGTTCGCGGACGCCGGGCGGGTGGTGATGACGGAGGCGTTCTTCGCGGGCGCGCGGATGGAGCACATTCGCGTCCTGCGGCGCGGCGACGCCCGCTTAGAGAGCGCCCAAATCCTTCAGTGTGACGGCGCGGGCCCGTAAGCGTCGCCGAGGCCGCGCCCATGGCTGTGTGACGTCCGAACCACACACCCAAGCCGCGGCGCCACACGCGGGCGGGCGTGAGCGGATTGCGTGGCGCCGCCAGGCGTTTGCAGCTCCGCAATCGATTTCATTTTCGCCTTGTCGCGCTCAGCAATCGATTGTTACACTTTGCGCACAAACACGTGACGTCGCGCTTGTGAGCGTGGCGTGGCGATACAAACACACGCCCGTTGGGAGGGGACATTATGAACACGCGTTTCACGTCATCGGCGTATCGTGTCTGCGCATCCGCCATCGCCATCAGCGCGGCCATGGCCGCTCCTGTTTCGGCTCAAGACGACGACGGCGCGCGCGAGGAGGGCGGCGCGCTGGAGGTGCTTGTCATCACCGCCTCCGCGGGCAATCGCGCGCAAATTGACAGCCCCATCGCCGTCACCCAGGTCAGCGGCGAGGCTATTCAAGACTTCCAGCCGTCCTCGGAGTCTGAACTCTTCCGCTTGCTGCCTGGCATTCAAGTCGCCGGCACTGTCGGTCCGGGCGGCAACGCCAACATCGCGGTGCGCGGTCTTCCTGTGGCTGCTGGCGGCGCGCCCTTCGTGCAAATTCAAGAAGACGGTCTTCCCACGGTTCTCTTTGGCGACATTCAGTTCGGCAACAATGACATTTGGACGAATTTCGACGCCACCACACGTGCGGTTGAAGCGGTGCGCGGCGGCACCGTCTCCACCTTCGCCTCCCAAGCGCCGGGCGCGGTCATCAACTACATCAGCCACACCGGCGAGGATGAAGGCGGCCATGTCCAGCTGACGCGCGGCCTTGGCTTCGATCAGACGCGGGTGGATTTCCGCTATGGGGCGTCGATCAACGACAGTTTGCGCTATCACATTGGCGGTTATTTCAACACGGGCGAAGGTCCCCTCGAAGCGGGGCAGCAGCTCAGCGACAGTATTCAAGTTAAAGCCAACATCACCCAAGACATTGGCGATCGCGGCTTCTTCCGGTTTTTGTTCAAATTCGCCGATACGATGGAGCCGTTTTACACCGGCGCGCCGGCGATCGCCTCCTTCGACGGCGAACGCATCAGCGATGTGCGCGCGTTTCCGGGGTTTGACGGCCGTGATCAGCTGAATCACTCCGCCTTGATTCAAGACATCAATGTGGTCAACAGCGCGGGCGACATTGAGCGCGTGTCATTAGACGGCATCACGACGGAGCAAATCAGCTTCGGCGGCCATTTGAATTACGAAGTGGTCGACAATGTCACCGTCGACAACAAGTTCCGCTGGTCGGATATCAGCGGCGTTTTCGGGACGCAGTTTTTAAGTGTTACGCCAACGTCCAACATTATTGGCTCTGATCTGACGCTGAATGGCGAGGCGTTCGCGACGGTGGGCGAAATTCGGTTTGCGAACGGGCCGAACGCCGGCGAAGTGTTCACAGACCCGTTCCTCGACAGCAACGTCGTCTTCCGCACGGAGTTGCCGAATGTCGGCAGCTTTATGAATGATCTGTTGATCACTGCGGACTTCGATACCGATTGGGGGCTGCTCACCACGCAATTCGGCTATTTCTACGCCAGTCAAGACATCGACGCGGAGTGGTTCATTAACAGCAACACACGCGAACTCAGCGGCGACAACGCCGCCTTCTTGGATTTGTTCGACACCGACGGCAATCAGATCTCGCAATTGGGGATTTCTGGGTTTGGCAACGGCTTCGGGACGTGCTGCTCACGTTTCTACGAGCTGAATTACGTCGATCAAGCGCCCTACGCCGGCTTCACCTTTGACACCAATCGCTGGGTCCTTGATGCGAGTTTTCGCTATGATCGGATTGCGGCTTCGGGCTTCACGATCGGCGCGGGCGAGGAGTTTTTCGTCAATGATCAGGGCGTCGATATCGTAACGCAAGTCACCAATGGCCCGCGTGAAATCCTCGACTATACGGTCGACTATTTTTCCTGGACGGCGGGTGTGTTGTTCCGCTTGAACAGCGACACAAGCTTTTTCGGACGCGCCGCACGCGGCAACCGCTTCAACGCCGACCGGCAAACCTTCGGCGGCAATTTCAACGCCGACGGCTCGCTCAACGCGTCCGGCGAGGCGGCCGCTGTCGACCCCGTGCGCCAATTCGAACTCGGCGTGAAAAACCAAGGGGATGTGGGCTTTGGCTCTTACACCGCCGAGGTGACGCTCCTGATGGCGGACTTCGAACAGAACACGTTTGAAATCAGCCCCGTGGTCTGCGCCTCCCTCGGCTTCGACACCCCGACGTGCACCTTGTCGTCGGAGTTTGAATCCATGGGGGTGGAATTCTTCGGCACTTTCAACACCGGCAATTTATCGCTGACCGGCAACATGACCTATACAGACGCGGATCAGCAGTTCGCCGACGCCAATGAGTTCACCCGCGTGCCCAACCTCCCTGACGTCACCTACACAGTCTCGGGCAATTATGACGTCAATCAGTGGATGAGCGCCGGGCTGTTCGTGACCGGTCAAACGGGGTTCATCACCGCGAATGACGAAGTCTTCAGTCAAAACGCCACGTTCAACGGCGTCTTGAAGTTCTATCCCATCGACAACCTCGAACTCGGCATTGACGCCTTCAACATCTTTGATTCCTATGACATCCGCACGGAAGGCGCGATTGCGGCGGATTTGGGCGATGGCCGCGTGCTTCTCACCGGCCCCTCGGTGCTGGGGCGTACAGTGCGGGCGTCGGCGCGGTATTCATTCTGAGCGGGGCGCAGCGGCGTCTGCGCGATGCGGCCGGCGGTTTTGGAAACACCGGGCGGCGTGGCGCGCGGCCTTCGCGGGCCCGCCTTTCGAGCGATGGTTGCGCTGGGCCGTCCACGGGCGCGCGCCATGGCCGTCACTGGCGTGGGCGCCGTGACGGCTGCGCGAGTGTGGTGGCGCCATGACGCCGGCTGACCGCGACCTTCACACCAACCGCATCGTCGCGGACTGTCGGGCGTTGCACAACCGCGTCCGCACGGCGCTGCTGGCCGGCGGCGACCGTGCGTCGCTGGAGCCGGCGTGTCTGGAGATGGCGCACCGCGCGCGGCAAATCGGGCGCTCTGATCTCGCCGTCGCGCTGTTGTCGCCTTACGCCGACAGCGGCGCGGCGTCGGCGGACCTGCTGGCGAGTTTGGCCGTCAGCTTGCGCGAGGAGCACGCGATGGAGGCGGCGCTGCGGACCATGGAACGCGCGGCCGCCTTGGCGCCGCGCAATCCGCGCATCGCGCTCGCCCACGCCCAGCTGGCCCAGGAGACGTGGCGGCCGGCGGCGACATTGTTTCGAAAAGCGGCGAAGCTTGCGCCCGGCGAGCCGGAGGTCGCGCGCGGCTTGGCGTCCGCGCTGGCGGCCCAAGGCGATGTCGCTGGCGCGGTGAAGACCCTCGAGCGGGCCCTTCGAACGCGTCCGGGCTGGATTGACGGCCATCGCCAGCTGACGACGCATCGCGTGTTGAGCGGGCGCACGCACGGGGTCGACGACAGTTTTCGCGCCGCGTGCGCGGCCCGCCCGCGCGATCTCCCATTGCGCCTCGCCTGGTTTCACGCCCTCGCTCACACGCGGGACTGGGCGGCGGCGCGTGCGGTGATTGAGGCTGGCGAGGCGACCCTTGGACCCCAGCGTGGGTTCCTCATCGCGCGCGCCTTTCTTGCAGCGGAATCCGGCGATGACGACGCCGCGCGCGCGGCGTTCGCCCAGCTCGAGGCGGTCGAGGACCCGGGACTTGATCTGTGCCGCGTGCGCTTTTTCGCGCGGTGCGGGGATGTGGAGCGGGCCGAGGTGATCGCCGCGCGCCACATCGGCCGCGCCTCGGCGCGGTCCTTTTGGCCATATCTCTCCTTGATTTGGCGCCTCCTTGGGGATGATCGCGCGGCGTGGCTCGATCGCGACGCCGCCTTCATTCGCAGCCTCGACCTCGCCATAACGCCCAACGACCTCGACGCCCTCGCCGCGAGGCTGCGGTCGCTCCACACGTCCGTGTCGCCGCATCGTGAGCAATCCGTGCGCGGCGGGACGCAGACGGATCGCCATCTTTTTTTCAATCCCGCTGCGGAAATCCAAGCGATCCGCGCCGCCATCGCAGAGGGTGTGCGCGCCTACATCGCCGACTTGCCTGCGCCCGATCCGCGCCACCCGCTCCTTGGGTTGCCGCGCGAGGACATCCGCGTCCAGGGCGCGTGGTCAGTGCGCCTCGCCGGCCATGGGCGCCACGCCATGCACACCCACACTGCAGGATGGATCAGCTCTGCGTTTTACGTTGCGTCGCCCCGACCGGAGGCTCTTGGCGCCCCGCCGGCGGGATGGATCAGCTTTGGCCAAGGGCCGCCGGAGCTCGGCCTGAAGGTCCGCGAATACGCGCGCATCGCGCCGGAGCCGGGGCGCCTGGTGCTTTTTCCATCGACGATGTGGCACGGCACCTATCCCTATGATGCGGGCGAGCGGCTGACGATCGCGTTTGACGTCGCGCCGCCGCGACGGCGCCATCATGGTCACGGCGGCGTCGGATCAGCCGAGCGGGGGCCACATCAATGATTTATGGCGCAGTTGAAGCCGGCGGGACGAAAACAGTGTGCGCCATCGCCGACGGCGCGGGCGCGCTGCGCGCGCGCCTGGCGCTGCCGACGGAGCGTCCCGATCAGACATTCCCGCGGATCCGCGCGTTCTTTGAGGAGCACATAAGCGACGGACACGCGCTGGCGGCGATCGGCGTGGCTGCATTCGGCCCCGTGGACATTAATCCGCGTTCCCCGAGCTATGGCGCTATCCTCGCGACGCCGAAGCCGCATTGGTCGGGCGCCAATTTTCGCGACGCGCTCACGGATCTTGCGCCAAAAATCGTCGTCGACACGGACGTGAATGGCGCGGGGCTTGGGGAGTGGCTGTACGGCGCCGGACGCGGCGTGGGCACGCTCGCTTATGTGACAGTGGGGACGGGGATTGGCGCGGGCGTTCTCACCAATGGCCACGCGCTCTCTGGCTTCAGTCATTATGAGATGGGTCATATTCGTCCGGGCCGCGATTGCGCGGATCCCTTTCGGGGGTGCTGTCCTTATCACGGCGATTGCCTGGAGGGGCTTGCGTCTGGGCCCGCGATCGCGGCGCGGTGGGGCGCGCCGCTGAACGCGCTTACAGACCCTGACGCCCGCGCGGCCGCGGGCGATCTTGAGGCGCGCTATCTTGCGCATTTGGCGTGGACGCTGATTGTCACCCACGCGCCGGAGCGGATTGTGTTTGGCGGCGGGGTGATGAAAGCGCCTGGCCTGATTGACGCGCTGCGCGCTCACACCCGCGCCCTTGTGGGCGATTATCTCAATCATCCCGTGTTGGCGGGTGATTTGTCCGGCTACATCGTGGCGCCAGCGCTGGGCGATGATGCGGGCGTGACGGGGGCGGCGGCGCTGGCAAGGCGTGTCGCGCGAGCGGACGCCTCAGGCGAGGACGCCTCAGGCGAGGATGCCTCAGGCGAGGATGCCTCAGGCGAGG
>CAZMSO010000048.1:0-6473 GCA_964568975.1 uncultured Caulobacterales bacterium
CTTACAATTGACATAAGTAACTTTGTAAATTTAGTGTAACGGATATGTCGGACCGGAAAGTCTTTGCGGGGGCGCAAATCCGCCGATTCCGCAAGGGGCTTGGGCTGACGCAGGCCCAGATGGCTGCGGATTTGGCCGTGTCGGCGAGTTATCTGACGTTAATCGAGCGCGATCAGCGCCCGGTGTCGGCGCGCGTGCTGCTTAAGCTCGCTGAGACCTATGATTTCGACCTCCGTGCTCTCAAAATCGATGGGGATCAGGCGCTTGCCGACGCCCTGGCGAAGGCGGCGGCGGATCCGGCGCTGGAGGCGGTGGCGTTAGAACGTCAAGAGCTTGCAGAACTTGCGGCCCGCCACCCCCGCGCTGCGGAAGCTTTGGTGCGGTTGCACGCCGCCTATGAAGACACGGTTGACCGCTTAAGCCGCACGGACGCCCCCGACGCCGGCGCGCGCCCGCTGACGGCGGCGGACCGCATGCGCCAGATTTGGAGCCAGTGGCCGGCCCACCACCCGGTGCTCGAGGCGGCCGCTGCGGACATTGTGCCTGCGAATGAAGCCGGCGCTGCGGATGCGTTCAGCCTCCTCGCGCGGCGGTTGCACGCGCGTCATGGCGTGGAGGTGCAGCTCGCGCCGGAGCCGGTGATGGGCGGCGCTGTGCGGCGCTATGACCGCCACGCGCGCCGGGTGCATTTGTCTCACATGACGCCGATGGCGAGCCGGCCGTTTCAGCTGGCGTATTATCTTGCTGTGCTCGGCGCGGAGGAGGCGCTGCGCGAAGCGTTGGCGGCGGCGGGGTTCGGCGCGCTGGAGGCGCAGGATCCGCCCATGTGGACGTGGCTGCGCATGGCCGCCGCGAAATACATGGCCGCAGCGATGGTCATGCCCTATGAGCGCTTTTTCGCCGCCGCGGAGGCCGCCCGCTACGACACGGAGCGGATCGCGGCGCGGTTTGGGGTGAGCTTGTCTCAAGCGGCGCGGCGCTTCACCACCTTGCGGCGGCCTGACCGAGCCGGTCCGCCTTTTATGATGTTGCGTGTCGACGGGGCGGGCCACACCGTCACACGCGCCGGCGCGCAGGGTTTTCCAGCCGACAATGTCGGCGCGCCATGCCCGCGCTGGATTGCGTTTGATGGGGCCAACGCGCCCCATCGCCTGCGCGTCCAACTGGTGACGACGGCCGATGGCGCGCGGCTGGTGACGACGGCGCGTCTGATGCCGCGCGCGGTCGCGGCGGGCGCTGAGGCGGGGGCGTTTATTACGCTGGTGCTGGCGTGTCCGGCCTCTGAAGCGGGGCGCTGGCGCGACGCCGACGGCCTGGATCGGGAGGGGCTGGCGGACTCCATCGGACCAGGCTGCCGGCGCTGTGAACGCCCAAATTGTCCCGCGCGCGCGGAGCCGCCGGCCCACCGCAGCGTCTTCATCGACCTCCATCACCGCGGGCCGTCGGCGTTCCCGTTCCGCGCAGATTGACGCGCACCGCCGTGCTGACATCGACACGTTAAGCTTGGCGCCCTAACCATAAGCGGGCGGTGGATGGCGCGCGCCCGGTTCGGCGCGCGCCGATCGCCGCGCGTCAACGGGTCCAAAAGGGACGCCGACCACCGGCGCCGCGCTCCGAGCGGGCGTTTGATCCGGGGCGGTGTTGCAGGGCGCGCGCGCCCGGGACACCCATCAGGGAGAGGGGAGAACGCTGATGGCGCGGGTCGTCCTCGCGGCGTTTTGGGCGGCGGCGATGGTGCTCGTCGGCTGGTTCATGATCCATGGCGATGGACGCATGAGCGCCCAGGGTCTGGAAGCGCGCTTGCAACGCGCCGCCGAGACGGCGCTGTTTGAAGCGGGCCTTGATGAATGGGCGCGCGTGCGCGTCTCGGGTCAGCGCGCCACGGTCACCGGCCAAGCCCCACGGGAGGAGGAGCGCGCCGCAGCGCGCGCGGCGATCCGCCGCGCGGCGGGACCCGGCGGCGTGGCGCTGGGCGGCGTGACGCGCGTGCGCGACGCCACCACGCTGGCCGAAGCGATGAGCCCTTATGTCTGGCGTGCGAGCCGCAGCGCCTCCGGGGTGATGGTGTCGGGCGGCGCGCCCAGCCGCGCGGCGCGGCGGGAATTGGCCGAAGACGCGCGTCAGCTGTTTCCTAACGGCCTCGTCGATCGCATGCGCGTCGCGCGCGGCGCGCCCGACGACATGGCGTGGGCGGCGGCGGCGCGCGCGGGGCTCGCCCAGCTGGCGCAGATGACGGAGGGCCAGGTTGTGATGACTGATTTGGCCATTGAAGTGACCGGCCGCGTCCCTGATCAAGCCGCGCGCGAACGCGTGGCCGACGCCGCGTCGCGGGCGCCGGCTGTGTTTACAACCTATGTGTCAGTGGAGGCGTTGGACGGCTCTGAGGCCCGCGCGGCGCCGGTCGCCGCCGCGGGACCGCCGATCTTACGCAGTCGCGCGGCGTGTCAGGCCGCGCTCAACGCCGCGGCGGCCGCGGGCGTGATCCGCTTTGGCGGGGACGGGGCTGCGCTTGATAAAGAAAGCTATCCGACCCTTGATGGCGTGGCGGCGGTGGCCAAACGGTGCCGCGGCCTGGCTGTCGCGGTCCTGGGCGCGCCACGCGCCGGGGCGGCGGTTGACGCCGCCGACAGCGCGGCGCCGGATGCGCGTGACGTGAATGCGCTTGACGCCAGCCCGCGTGATGCTGGGGCGGTGACGCCGGAGTTGGCGCGGGCGCGCGCGCAAGCCGTGGCGGATTATCTGGTGTTGAAGGGCGTGGCGCCGGATCAGTCTTTCGCGGATGTTCTGCTTGAGACAGTTGACGATGAACCCGATTTAGAGGGTGGCGAGCGCGCGTCGCCGGTGGTGTTCCAGGTGCGTGATTGAGGCGGAGAAGACGGGATGGCGTATCTGCTCGCCCAGATGTGGATGGTGCTGCTCGTCGCCGGCGCCGTTAGCTTGGCGTTGGGTCTCGTGGCCGGCGCGATGAGCGGACGCCGCCGCGTCGGCGCGCTCACGGCCGATGTCGAACGCGCGCGGCAAGAAACGGACGCTTACCGCCAGCAAGCCGCGCGCTTGTCTGCGTTGGTGGAGACTCAAGGCGCGCAGGCGCGTCACGCGCCCCCGCCGGCCGACACCCGCCAGATTGTGGAGCTGGAGGCGGCGGTGCGCGCCGCGCGCAGCGCCGCTGACCGCGAAGCCGCCCAAGCCGCGGAGCTGCGCACGCGGCTGGCCGCGCTTGAGGCCGCCGCCAGCGCGCCGTCGCCTGCGGCTGTCGACGCCGACGCCTTAGCGGCTGCGCACGCTGAAGCGCGCCGGTTGCGCCAGGAGCTTGAACACGCTCGCGCTGAACGGGAGCGAGCCCTTGAGGCGCGCGCTGAGACGGCGAGCCAGGAACGCGAACTGGCGGAGCTGCGTGGTCGGGTCGCGGAGCTTGAGCCTGCGGCGGCGGCCTTAGCGTCGCTGCGTCGCGAAACAGAGGCCTGGGAAGCCGAACGCGAGGAATTGGTGGCCGCCGCGCGGCGCTTAGCCGCCATCGAAGCCGGCGATCGCGCCGCTTATGCGCAGGGCGCGCCGGCGCGATCGTCCCATTGGCTTGCGGCGCGCAATCAATGGCTGGAGTTCAAGCTCGCCGAGATCCAGGGCCACGCCGTCGCCGAGCCCAGCGAGATGGAGGCGGAGATGATCGCGTTGCGCGCGCGGGTCGCGGAGCTGGAAAGCCTCGCCTTCGCGTATGCGCCGCAGAACGAGATGAGCATGGAATCCACCGCGGAAATCGAGCGGTTGCGGTGGCGCAACCAGTATCTCACCTCGCGCGTCACCTATCTTGAAGGCAAGGCGGAGGAGTCTCCCGACGCGCCGCGTATTCTCGAAAGTGAGCGCTTGCGCGCGCGCGTCGCCGAACTGGAGGCGGCCGCGGCGACGGATCTCAGCGATGAAGTGGCGCGCTTGCGCGCCCGCTTGGCGGAGCGCGACGCCGACGCCGTTGCGCCCAACGCCGGCGACGACAACACTGTGTTAAGCTGGCGTAACCGATATCTCACCTCCCGGGTCGATTATCTGGAGCGGCGCTTGTCGGATTTTGAATCCACCGACACTGCGTCTTTAGGGAGCGATCAGAGCGAGCTCGCCGCCCTGCGCGCCCAATTGGCGGGCTTGCAAGCCCAGGCCGAAGAGGCCTCGCGCCTGCGCGCGCGCTTGGCGGAGGTCGACGCGGCGGGACGCGGCGAGATCGCGGATGGCGACGCCACGTTGCAGTGGCGTAACCGCTATTTGAACTCGCGGGTGAAGTATCTGGAGGATCAAGTGGCCGCTTTGCGGCGCGCCGCGGGCCAGGCCGACAGCTCCTCGACTGAACGCGCGTAACGGCGGCGGGGGGGTCGCCACGGATCCCGGCGTCGTGCGGCCGGGAGTGGGAGAACGCCCATGTCGACGGAATTGCGGATTGCGCTCAGCGCCCTGGCGTTTGTGCTTTTGGGCGTGGTGTCAGTGCACACGCCATGGATCCCCGGTGGCGCGCGGGCGGCGGAGCACGCTTTGCGCGTCGCTGCAGAAAACGCTTTGGCTGAGGGCGGCTATGATTGGGCGCGCGTCGCTGTGCGTGGGCGTCGCATCGTGCTGGCGGGCGCAGCGCCCCATGAGGGCGCGCGCGCGGATGCGCTTAAGGCGGTGCGCGCCTCAAGCTGGCCTGGTGGACCGATCTTGGGCGGGGTGGCGGCCGTCGTCGATGACGTCACCACGCGCGCGCCGGAGCGCTCGCCCTTTTTGCTGACGGCGTCAAAGCCCGATGACGGTCCTGTGCTTGTGCGCGGCGTCGTGGCGAGCGCGCGCGATCGCGAGCGGTTGAGCGAGCGGGCTGAGACGATGTTTCCAAGCGCGTTGGATGTGTCCTTGGATGTCGCGACGGGCGCGCCGGCGGGCGCAGATTGGGTGCAGGGCGCGCTGTTCGGCTTGGATCTGTTAGCGCGGCTGGAGAGCGGGCGTCTCACTTTGTCGGACTTGGAGATCCGCCTGTCGGGCGTGGCCGTGTCGCGCGAGCGCCAGCGCTTGATCGAGGGGTTCGCCGATATGGCGCCGCGGCCGTTCACGACGGCGCTTAATCTCAGAGTCACGCCGCCGCCGGCCGCTCCGCCTGAGACCACATCGGCGACCGACGCCGTGGCTCGAGATGACGGGGGCGCCGCCGCGGCGCCCGACGCCGCCGAGCGCGCCGCCGCACCCCCAGAGGACGCTCTGGCGGGTCCCGCGACGGCTGTCGCGGCGGCCGCGGACGCCGAGCCGCGCGATGCGCCCGATGAGGAGACCCAGGAGCCGAGCCCGGTGGCGCTCAGCCCCGTGGAGGCCGCGTGCCAGGCCGCGCTCACCGCAGCCGCGCCGCCGGGCGCAATCGCCTTTGCGTTCAACGAAACCACGTTCGCTGGCGACAGCGACGCGGCCGTCTTAGCGGTGGTCGACGCGCTGGCTCAATGCGGGCCCGCGACTGTGATAGTCGGCGGCCATACCGACAATCGCGGGGATCCGGCCTACAATCGGTACTTGTCCCGACGACGCGCCGAGGCGGTCGTGGAGCGTTTGAGCCTGTTTAACTTGGGCGAGGCGCGGGTGCGCGCGGCCGGCTATGGTGATGCTGACCCGATTGCCTCCAACGCGACCTTAGCGGGGCGCCGCGCGAATCGCCGGATTAGCTTCACGGTGATCCCGGCGCGCGACGATGGTGAGGACGCGCGCTCTGAAAGGCCGAGGCCATGATTTGGTTGATTGTCTTCAATTGGTTTCAGCTGCTGCTGGCCTTTGTTTTGGGGCTGGCCGCCGCGCGGTGGATCATGGGCCGCCCTGGCGGCGTGGGGCGCGAGGATTTGTTCGCTGAGCTCGCTGCTGAACGCACGAAACGCCATGAGGTGGAGGCGGATCGGGCGCGCGAGCGGGCGCGCGCTGCGGAGTTCGAACGCAAACTCCAGGATGTAAAGCGCGAGATCCGGCTCGGCGTGCACGAGCCGGCGGCGGCGGCCAATGGCGCCGGCGCGGCGGCGCCGACCCCGACGGACGCGCCGCGGCCTCGCGCCCGCGTGTCTGCGTCCCCGACGGCGCCTGCGTCTGAGACGGCGTCCAGTGCGCCGGATGCGGACGCACCGCCTGCGGACGCGCCGCCCGCGACGGATGCGCTGTCGGTTGAAGCGGCGCCCGCCGCGACGCCATCCTCCGCCGAGGCGTCTGCCGCGACCCCGGGAGAGGCGGGGTCGAGCATGGGTTTGACCGCTATTGACGGCGTCACGCCGGAACGGGCTGAACGCTTGCGCGCGGAGGGCGTGACGATCGCCGACATCGCCCAATGGAGCCCAGACGATGTGGCGAAATATGACGTGATGCTGGAGACCGGCGGCGGCGTGGCGGCGCAAGACTGGGTCGGCCAAGCGCAGACATTGCTGAACGCGGCCGCTGCGGCGGGTGAACCTGCGCGCAAAGGCGCCGCCGGCTGACGCGCGGCGCATCGCCGC
>CAZMSO010000048.1:6573-21617 GCA_964568975.1 uncultured Caulobacterales bacterium
GCGCATCGCCGCTCACCCCACAGAATCAGCGCAATCCTCAATCAGCTTATGGACGGGCCGGCGGCGTCGCGGGCCTGTGCCCGCCTGGTCTGTGCCCGCCATCGCTATAATGACGACAAGCAAGAGCTTCCGGAACGGCGGGCGCGCGTGATGGCGGACTTGGTAAACGCGCAGGTGAAACAAGACTGCTGAAGTGAGCGGCGCACGTCTTAGCTCCACACACAAGATTTGCCGCCGATTGATCAGTTGACGGATGCTGTCACAGTGAATCCGCTCCGCCCTAAAATCGACACTCAACAGCGCCTTTTCTTTCATGGGTGAACAAACGCACCCAGGGGGACAGGATGAGCGCGCGTTGGATGGTGCTGAGCGTGTCGGCGATGGCGCTTGCGGCATGCGCCGACAGCGGCGAGAGTCAAGGGGACGGAGGCGCCGACCCCGGGGCGGCGGAGACGCCGACACCGACACCGACACCAACGCCCACGCCGTCTCCCGTTGGGACAAGCCTCGTCCTGGCGGTCGCCGCCGCCGCAGACGACATTGAAGCCGGGTCGAATCCTGACAGCGCCGACTTAGAGACCGACAAGCTTATCGGGGTGACCCTCACCGCGCCCGCCGATGTGGCGCTCCCCCAGGGCGCGGCGATTGAAAGCGCAATTCTAGCCGTCACGGCCGATCGGCCTCACAGCAGCGACGCCGTGTGGACAGTCTCCCTTTCCCGCGAGGTCAACGGTCCCGGTTTGGACACCGGCGTCGACAACCGCACCTTTTATGATCAGGTCGTCACGTGGGACACCAGCGCCACTGGTCAGTCCGGCGATGGCTTTTGGGGCGCAGGCGAGACCATCGCCAATGGTCCCGACATCGCGCCGCTGCTGCGGCTTCTCCTCGCTGAGCGCGCCTTGAACGCGGGCGACCGCATCACGCTTAAAATCGACGCCCAGGGGGCGGTTCGCTACCTTGAGGCGGCCGGTGGCGACCGCACCCCGATCCAGCTCACCATCACCACTTTCGACGCGCAAACGCCCACTCCAACACCCACTCCAACACCCACTCCAACGCCAACACCCACGCCCGCGCCAACACCCACGCCGGTCCCTCCGCCCGCGCCGACGCCGACGCCGGGTCCAACACCCACGCCCTCGCCAACGCCTGCGCCCTCGCCAACGCCTGCGCCCACACCGGCCCCGACGCCAGCGCCGCCTCCGTCCGACGGCCCGGCCACTGTGACGGGAGAGGTCGCCCTCTGGCATCCCGTGACGCTCACCTTTGACGGCCCTGACAGCGCGGAAACCGCTGAGCCAAACCCGTTCACCGACTACAATCTGACGGTCACGTTCCAACGCCAGGGGCGGACTTACGCGGTCCCGGGTTACTTCGCGGCCTGCGGCGATGCGGCCGAAACGTCGTGCGACAGCGGCGACACATGGCGGGTGCATTTCACGCCCGACCTGACCGGCTCTTGGACCTATGCGGTGAGCTTCACCCAGGGCGAGGACGTCGCGCTGACGGGAGGCGGCGATCCGGTTGCGGGCCTCGACGGCCAGACAGGGTCGATCAATGTGGTCGACAGCTTCAAAACGGGCCGGGATTTCCGCGCGCCCGACAATGGGCGGCTCGCATACGCTGATGCGCGTTATCTTTTCCATGCCGATGGGCGGCCATTCTTCAAAGCCGGCCCCGACGCGCCGGAAAACACCCTCGCGTATGAGGACTTCGACGCCACACCCAACATTGGCGGCCGGCGCAAATCCTGGGCGCCCCACGCGGGCGATTATCGCGGCGACGACGCAGCGCCCTTTACGTGGCGGGGCGCGAAGGGGTCTGAACTCCTCGGCGCCTGGTCTTATCTCGCCGACCAAGGGGTCAACGCAGTCTCGTTCCTCACCTTCAGTATGGCGGGCGACGACAAAAACGTCTTCCCGCATCGGCTGATAGGCAGCCTCGACGCGTTTGAGAGTTTAAGCGACCAAGCGCGCTGGACCGAGGGCGTGCATCACGATCGGTTCGACGTGTCGAAAATGGATCAGTGGGAGAGGGTGTTCGCCTACGCCGATACGCTGGGCCTTTTTCTCCATTTTAAGACGATGGAGACCGAGAACGATCAGTTGATGGACGGCGGCGCCTTTGGTGTCGAGCGTCAGCTTTATTATCGCGAACTTGTCGCACGCTTTGGCCACCACCTCGGTCTGA
Organism: uncultured Caulobacterales bacterium; assembly: GCA_964568975.1. GTDB lineage: Bacteria > Pseudomonadota > Alphaproteobacteria > Caulobacterales > Maricaulaceae > CAZADA01. The sequence continues at coordinate 8,767 of CAZMSO010000048.1, forward strand.
ATTGGAACATTGGCGAAGAATATTCACTAAGCACGGCGACCGCCCAACAGACATTGGCGTATCTCGACCAAATCGATCCGTATGATCACCTGCGCGTCGTGCACACATTTCCTGGACAGAAGGACAGCGTTTACGGCCCGCTGTTGGGTGACGGCTCCGCGCTCACGGGTGCGTCCCTGCAGACTTCCAACGAGAATTTCAATGAGCTGCGCGGCGACGTGATCACGTGGGTCGACAACGCCCGCGACGCTGGCGCGCCATGGGTCATCGCCGTGGATGAGCCCGGCAGCGCCCAAAACGGTGTCGCGGTCGACGCGAGCTATCCGGATGACGCTTTGCCGGACACACGCGGCAAGAGCGACAATCGCGGCGCGGTGCGCCGCAACGTGTTGTGGAGCGCGTTGACCGCCGGCGCGGCCGGCGTTGAGTATTACTATGGTTATCAGACCGGCTGTGATGATCTCGATTGCGAGGACCACCGCACGCGCCAGGCAAAGTGGGAGGACGCGGCCAACGCTCTGGCGTTTTTCGAGACCTATGTCGGCGACGACGCCCTGGCGATGAACGACCATGACGCTCTAACGGGCGAGGCGACCGTCACGCAGGGCCAGAGCCCGGGCCAGAGCCCCGGCCAGAGCCAGGGCGAGACCCAAGCCTATGTGCCCGTTGACGGCGTGATTGCTGTTGAGATTGAGGCTTCCTTCGACACAACGCCCCCCGCGGACTGGGTGTTTGAGACGGCGGTCCCCGACTACACGGGCAGCGGCTACTATCGCTGGGCCGGCGGCGACCGTTTCAATCTCAACCAAGCCGGCAAAGGCGTGCTGAGCTTCCCCTTCCAAGTGCCTGAGGGTCAGGGCGGGAAGTACGCCCTTGGCTGGCGCGCCTATCGGGACGCTCGCAATGATGGCCGCACCGACTTGAACAATGACGTGTTTGTGCGGGTCGTGCGCACGAGCGACGGCGCGCTGATCCAGCCGCGTGAGGGCGGCAACACCAGGGATCAGGCGTGGTGGAAGCACTTTATGAGCGGCAATCTCGGACGGTGGAATTGGTCCAACAATCTCGACCGCAATGACGACGTCAAGTTTCCGCCTGTGTTCGACCTGGCGCCGGGGCTTTACACCCTCGACATCTCTGGGCGCTCAACGGACATCCGAATGGATCGGCTGACGATCCGCAAAGGGACCTCAAAGTCCACCACCACGGATGTGACGTCGACTTTGCAAACTGTCCAGACTGAGGGCGGCGGCGGCGGCGTCATCACCTCTGTCGCTGCGAACGATGACTACGTCTTCGCCGCGCCGGGCGACCTTTACGTGATCTATGTGGAGGATCCCAACGCTCTGGCTTTGGACTTGCGCGATCATGCGGGCGAGTTCACGGTCGCCTGGTTCGATCCCATCCTTGGCGGCGCGCTGCAGACCGGCTCAGTCTCCACCGTGACGGGCGGCGACTATGTTCTCCTCGGTTCGCCCCCCAGCGACGCCGCAAACGAATGGGTCGTGCTGGTGCGGCGTTAATCAGCGAAACAAAAGCGGCCAACGCCATGCGCCGGCGAGGCCGGCGCTTCGCCCCGACATGCGCCCTGAGGCGATAACGCGGCCTGGGTGATCGCTTGAGCAACGCGGCGCGCCTGCGTTCGGCCGAGACCGGTCATTCTCGCGCGGCTTGTCGCGACTGCATCACTCCCGGGGCCGGATCCTGAGCGCGACGCGAGGCGCTCGCGTCATCGTGATACGGACGACACAGACGGTTTCGCTGCAAAGTAGCGCCGTCGAACCCGGCATACCAAAAAGACGCCGGAATTCGCCTTGTTGGCGGGATGACCCTGTGCAGTATCGCCCCCGTGCGGGGGCGGCGAGCGCCGCGTCCTGGTCGGTCATGGGGTGGATTGATGTCAGAACGAACACGTGTACGCACCGCGAGCATTCTGGGGCTCGCGGTTCTCGTTGGCGGCTGCGCCGTCACCCGCGCGCTGCCGCGCACCATTGACGGCCTCACCGGCCCGCGGATCGGCAACGGCAATTCAACGGAGGCAATTGACGAGTTTCCGTTGGGCGAGGAACTGCCTGGGCTCGCCGGCCTTCAGATGCGCGCGCGGTATGTGTTGGCGAAGCCGGGTGGTCACATCCGAATTCATGATCACAGCGGCCGTCCGGCTTTCAGTTATGTCGTGACCGGGCCGGTGATCGAATACCGTAGCGATGGTCCGGCGGACGGTATTCCGCACGCGCCGGGCGCGTTGACCGCCGATAGCAACATTGCGCAGTGGTGGGAAAACGACAGCAACGAGACGGCGCGCTGGTTCGTCGTCGACATCTACCGCCGCGGCGGCGACGCAGGCGAATAATCCACAGACCTCAAGCGTGCACCAAGAAAGCAAAAGGAAGATCTGATGCGCAACTATATTGTTGGCGCGGCGTCGCTGCTCGCCGTTCTCGCCGGGCCCGTGTTTGCGGATGATGACGCTGCACACGCGGACGTGACATATTCCGTGAGCAAAGAGCACGTGATCGACCTGGGCGCCGCGTTTCCCGACGTGGACGCCGCGGCCGATTACACGTTCCGCGCCCGTCTTTTGCGCCTTGCGCCCGGCGCCCGCACTGAGCGGATTGACCATGACGGTCATCCGGCGATCACCCATGTAACGGAGGGCGAGGTGTTGGAGCACCGCGATGGGGCTGCGGCGCCGCTTCGTCGTGCGATCGGCGACACTACGTTCGATCGGGCGTCCGTGGCCCACTATTGGGAGAATCCGGGGGACGCGCCGGCTGAGTTGCTGGTGGTGGACGTCATTCCCGATCCGGTCGGCTAAGGCGCATCCTGTTACCGAGGCCGACACACGGTGTTGAGGGGCGGCGGGTCCGCGGTGGGTGTCGCGGACCCGCCTATGGCTGGTGGGCGCTCCGTGCGCCACCGTGCGCCCGCGCGCGGCGCAGAGCTCCGGTTTGTACGAGACGAGACTGTGATCTCGCGGCCGGGAGGAGACCCAGATGACTGCTGCGAACACCAACGCCGACATTTTGAAAGACCCCGCACGCACCAAATCCACAGCGTTCAGCCGTGCAGAACGGGACGCGTTGGGCATCCGCGGCTTGTTGCCCCACGCGATCACCAGCTTAGACAGCCAGGCGGCGCGGGTTCTTGAAAATATGCGGCGAAAAGAAAGCGACATCGAAAAGTACATATTCCTGAACGCACTTCAAGATCGCAACGAAACCTTGTTTTACAAAGTTGTGATTGAGAACATCGAAGAAATAATGCCGCTGATCTATACACCGACCGTGGGGCAGGCCTGTCGCGAATTCGCACATATCTTCCGCAGGCCAAAGGGTTTCTACATCACGCCGGAAGACCGTGGACACATCCGCACCATGCTCAACAATTGGCCTGTTGATGACGTGAACGTCGTCGTGGTCACTGATGGTCAGCGCATATTGGGTCTCGGTGATCTGGGCGCTAATGGCATGGGCATCCCAATCGGCAAGTTGGCGCTCTACACCGCCTGCGCCGGCATTCATCCAAGCCAGTGCCTGCCAGTGACGCTCGATGTGGGCACCAACAATGAGGATTTGCGCGATGACCCGCTTTATCTTGGATACCCGCACCCACGTATCGACGGCGACGACTACACAGCCTTGGTCGATGAGTTTGTGGCGGCGGTCACCGATAAGTTTCCTGGTGTCCTGGTGCAGTTCGAAGACTTTTTGACACCGAACGCCTACGGCTTGCTGAACCGCTATCGCAACCGTGTCTTATGTTTCAATGACGACATCCAAGGCACTGCAGCCGTCGCGTTGGCGGGCGTTTATGCGGGCGCTCGCGCCAGCGGCCTGCCCTTCAACGACTTACGGCTGATGTTTCTCGGCGCCGGGTCCGCGGCGACGGGCATCGGCGATTTGGTCGCTGCGGCGTTGGAAGTGGAGGGCGTGTCGCCGGACGACGCGCGCGCGCGTTTGTGGTTCGTCGATCGTGACGGACTGATCCAAAGCCGACGCGACGACCTCATGCCCCACAATCTGCCCTACGCCCACCATCTGGAACCCATGGGCTTTCTCGCTGCTTTGGACGCCCACAAGCCCCACGTGTTGATCGGCGCGACAGGCGCTCCGGGAACCTTCACCCAAGCGGTGGTGGAGAAAATGGCGGCGTTGAACGAGCGTCCGGTGATCTTTGCGTTGTCAAACCCGACCTCCCGGGCGGAATGCACGGCGGAGCAAGCCTATGCGTGGTCTCAGGGGCGCGCGCTCTTTTCCTCGGGCAGTCCCTTTGCGCCCGTAATGTATGAGGGCCGCCTGCACAGGCCTGGGCAGGGCAATAACGCGTACATCTTTCCGGGGATCGGCCTGGGCGCGGTTGCAGCGCGCCTCTCGCGATTGCCCGACGAGCTCTTTTTAACGGCGGCGCGTGCGCTGGCGGATTTTGTCGGTGAGGAGGACTTCGCCGAAGGTGCGTTGTACCCGCCGCTCACCGCTATCCGCGACGTGTCGCGAACCATCGCCGTGGCGGTGGCGCGTGAGGGCGATCGCTTGGGGCTGTCCACCATGACGCCCAATGAGCGCGGCGATCTGGACAATTACATGCGCCGGTCAATGTACACGCCGTCCTACGAGTGAGCGCTGCGCGCAAAATCGCATTACCCGGCCTGGTTCGCTTGGCTCCTTGTCCGCGGCGTACGCGCAGGATGGCGGCTTTCGCTCGCGCGCGACCGCGATCTTAGCTAGCGTCGCGGCCTGTTCGCAGCGGGGAAGGGGCCGAAGCCGCGATGGACATGCAGCATGTGAAGTACTTGTTGACCGTGTCGGAGACCCTGAACTTCACCCGGGCGGCTGAGGCGTGCGGGGTGTCTCAGCCGACGTTGACACGCGCGGTCAAGGCGATTGAGACGGAGCTTGGCGGCGACCTTTTGCGGCGTGAAGGGCGTCGGACCCACGTGACTGAACTCGGCGAACGCATGTTGCCGTTTCTGCGCAAGTCTTATGAGAACGCGATACTCGCCAAAGAGCTTGCGCGCGCCGTCTGCCGCCAGGAGATCTTACGCCTTTCTTTAGCCGTCTCTGACTGCGTCAATTTTGAGCTCTTTATGAAAGCCGCCGCTGCGCTTTACCGGCAGTTCCCGGGGCTGCAACTGCGGATCACGCATGGCGCCAATCAGGTCGTGGCGGAGGCGTTGAAAGGCGGGCGCGCTGATGTCGCGCTCGCCAGCGCGCTCGAGGACTGGGATCGGTTCGACAGCGCGCCACTCTTCGATGAGCCGTTTTGCGGCTTCATCGCCAGCGATCATGTGTTGGCGGACGCAAACATCCTCAGCCCGCAGACGCTGGCGGGCCACGCGCTTTTCATAAACGCCGGCGACACATCCAGCGCGCAGATCATCGCGTGGCTCGCTGAGACAATCCCTGGTTTTTGCGGCGCCAGCGAGTTTGATCGCACAGAAGCGATGGCGTCTTTCGTGATTGAGGTGAAAGGCGTGGTGATCGCCCCGGGCAGCGCGCGCCTGGGATCGCCCTTCGTCAAGCGCCCGTGCGACGGGCTCAACGTCAAGCGGCGTGTGAGCGCCTACACGGTGGCTGGGCGCCCTCGAGCCATTGCGGCGTCAACATTCCTCAATCAGCTGCGAGCCACTGATTATGATGGCGTTGATGAGGCCGCTTAGGCGGTCTTGGCCGCGGCCAGAAAGTCCTCCAGCGGAAGGCGATTGCGCCAATCGGGATCGATATGGCGTGCTCGGATCACCCCGTCCTGGCCAACAAGAAACGATGCTGACAGTGGGATGAACCAGCTGGATCCCGCCTGGTCGGCGGACGGGTCGATTCCCAGCTCGCGATACACCGCAGCGATGCGGTCACTGAGAAAAATGACGAGGTTGAGGCTCAGCGCATAGCCGTTGTCCACATCGCACACGACCTCGATCGACGCGTCTTTCGCGTCGCCGATGAACTGGCCAGGACGTTCCGGGGTCACGCCCACCATGGTGACGCCCGCCCGCCGCGCCGCGTCCTGTGCACGATCATGAGCCTTTTTGGTCTCAACACAGAACGGACACCAGCGTCCGCGAAAGAAGCTGATGATCACGGGCCCGGTCGCCAGATAGCCGCTGAGCGACCCAACGCCGCCCGCACCCGTGGGCAGCGCGAAGTCCGGCAACACGTCGCCAACCTTGGGCGCGCGCGCGCCGACCTTTCCGTCACGCAGCTCCTGGATGAACATATCGACTGCGTCCATAAGCGCCGGCGAGCTCTGACGGATAACGGCGTGGACAGCCGCAAGCTTAGCGGCCAGCGTCGGATAGTGGCTGAGATCGGGGAGTTCGAAGTCTGACATCAAGAACTCACGTTCGCGTGATAGCCCAGTGAAGTGTCATTTAGGTCATCGCAATGATAAATTCGAGCACGCTTCAATTCAGATTCTGAATTAATTCCATTCAACCTTCCCTATGTATCAAGCGCACCGCCCCGCGTAAGCCGTTGTGTGCGGATGCGGCGACCGCCGCTCCCAATCACGCGCGATGCAAAGGGCGACGGCGATGAGCAATCGAGAAATCGACAACCGATCAAGCGCAGCCCCGCTCAGCAGTGCGGATGACGGTTCCACCGTGTTACGACGTCAACTCATCGCCATTGAGCGGTCGATGCACGCCGCGGGCGCGCTGCGCGCTGCGGTTCTAAGCCGCTGGACCGCATGGGAACACGAGCGCGTCGAAGCCACCATCGAGGCGTTCACGCGCCTTGCGCAATGCGCTGCGGATTGCGCGTCAGCCGCCGATCTCGATTCGCTCCGCAACCGCCAAGTCGTCTACGCAACGACGGTCGTGGAGCTCGCCGCTCAGCGACACCGCGCACTCCTGCAATTGGCGACTGGCATGGCCCAAGCGGTCATGGACGCCGCGTCTAGCGCCAACGCCAAGACGCGCTGACGGTCAAACCTACCAGCTCTGCGATCTCTATACTGACCTTATCGGTCGCGACGAGCTTTCATTTCTTGACTCGACGAAAGGAAGACTAATGTTGAAGCGAAACAACACCACATTCATCGCCGGCGCCATGATAGTGGGGGCCGCGGTCGCCACAGCCGCGCCGGCGTTCGCCGGTGAATGCCCCGCCGATCAGATCCGTCCCCACACCGAACTGAACGGCCCGACCGCCCCGGAAAACGTCACCGACACCGTGGTCGAGCAGATTGACCTTCAAGAACAAACCGGCATTGAAGGCCGCATGCTGCGCATTCGGCGGGTCGAAATCCAGCCCGGTGGGATCGTCCCACAGCATAGCCATGCCGAGCGTCCGGCCCACCTTTACATCGCGGAGGGAGAGGCCACCGAACACCGCAACACGTGCGCGGTCCCGATCATCCATCGCCAAGGCGATGTCATCCCTGAGCCGGCTTCTTTGGTCCATTGGTGGCGCAATGACAGCAGTGGTGCAGCGGTGATCTACTCCACCGATATCGTGCCGGGCGAAAACCCTCCCCCGTCCGGAGACATGTAAGCCGACGCCCATGCTGCGGCCTTAGCACATGGTCGGGGCGTCGAGTGGCTGCAACGTCTCGTGGACCAACATGAGCGTCAAGGCGACGACGCCTCCATGGCGTCGGCGTCCGATGCGATCGAGCACGCTCTCAAAAAGAGTGGCGACGGGACTGGCGTGGTGCTCGCGACCTCCACCTTAGAGCGTATAACTCGATTTTGGGGCGCGGCCGGGCGCTGAGGGGCTGTGGCTGCGTCATCCATCTCACAAACATATGAGGCGCTATCAATGACTGGAATCCTCCGCTGGGCGGGAACCACCTTGTATACATTGATCGGCGTCTTCCTAGTGCTCTTTGGCATTCTCTACGCCACTGTATCAGATTATTTGCCGTTCCATGCCGCGGCCGTTGATCCCGCGGCGCTGACGCCATCCAAGCCGCTCTATATTGCATTAATGACCTTGATCGGCGGCGCGTCTGGCGCGCTGGGTCTTTTGGGGCTCTACGTCACGTGGGGGCCGATACGGCGCGGCGCGCCTGTCGCGGCGTTGTTTGTCGCGGCGGCGTACATCATCGCGTTTGTGTCGGCCGCCGTGACCGCTGAACGGCTTGCGGCCAAGACCGGCGCGCCAACCAGCTTTCATATTATGGGGATCCTCATCGCCATCACGCTTGGCGGTCTCGTGGTCTCACTGATCGGGCGCAAAAGCGAGGCGCGGTCATGAGTGAGGCGTCCGCCATTCATGCGCCGCACGCACCTCATCATGGGGATGTAACGCGCGGCCTTCTCATTGGGCTAATCAGCTTCCTGACGCTGGTCGACCTTTTCGCCGCTCAAGCCATACTTCCCGCTCTTGCTGAAACCTACAGCGTCACCGCCGCAGCGATGAGTTCCGCGGTGAACGCCTCCACGTTCGGTATGGCCGCGGGCAGCCTGTTGACGGCCCTGATTGCACGGAAGGTGAACCGCCGCCATGGCATCTGGGTCGCGCTCGCGCTGCTTGCAGTCCCGACCACGTTGCTCAGCGGCGCTGACGACCTTGGCTGGTTCGCGGCGCTGCGCGTCGCCCAAGGCCTGTGCATGGCCGCCGCGTTCACGCTGACAATGGCTTATTTGGCTGAGGAGTGCACGCCGACCCAAGCCGCTGGCGCGCTCGCCGCCTACATCACCGGCAATGTCGCGAGCAACCTCGCCGGGCGGTTGATATCAGCCAACCTCGTTGAAGCGATCGGTGTCTCCAGCAGTTTTTATGTGTTTGCGGGGCTGAACCTCGCCGGCGCGCTGGTCGCTTATCTCTACATCAACCCCAGTGTCAAAGATCCGACGAAGACCATGTCACCGGTTTCCCCCGTGGCGTCTTGGTTGCAGCATCTGCGCACCCCAGGCCTGCCGACCGCATTCATCGGCGGGTTTCTAATCCTCTTCGTGTTCTTGGGTGTGTTTACCTATATCAATTTCGTTCTCGCCGGGCCTCGGTTTCAGCTGGCCACCGGGGAGCTCGGTCTCGTCTATCTCGTTTTCTTGCCGTCCATGATCACCACGCCGCTCGCGGGCCCGATGGTGCAGCGCTACGGCGTTCGGCTGTCTCTCTATGCCGGCCTCGCCATCGCTGTCGCCGGCATGGCGCTCACCGTGCCGGCGTCCCTGCCAGCCGTGCTCATCGGCATGGCGCTTGTGGGCGTGGGGACGTTCGCCGCCCAGGCCGCGCTCACCGGTTATGTGTCGGGCACAGCGATGGGCGACCGAGCGGCCGCGAGCGGCATGTACCTCACCGCCTATTATCTTGGGGGACTGATCGGCACGTTTGTTTTGGGCTTAGTGTTCACAAGCGCCGGTTGGGGCGGCGTCGTCGCCGGCTCAACGTTCGCACTCGCCGCGATCGCCGCGTTGTCGGTGCGCCTCACCTAGGTTTGTTCCACATCAGCACACACGCGGGAGATCCGTTATGTCATTGAACGGGAAAACGGCCATCGTCACCGGCTCAACCAGCGGCATCGGCGAGGGAGTCGCGCGCGCCTTCGCGGCGGCGGGCGCGAACGTCGTGCTCAACGGATTTGGCGACCCGACGGAAATTGAGGCGCTGCGGGTCGAGCTCGAGCAGACCCATGGCGTCAACGTCATCTTCATCGGCGCCGACCTCACTAAGCTCGATCAGCTGAACGACATGATCGCAGTGTCTGAGCGCGAGTTCCGCCAGGTCGACATCCTGGTCAACAACGCCGGCGTGCAGCATGTCGCGCCGCTTGAGGATTTTCCGCCTGAAAAATGGGAGTTCATCATCTCCTTAAACTTGTCAGCGGCGTTCCACACCGCGCGTGCGGTGTTCGCGGGCATGAAGGCGCGCGGCTATGGGCGGATCATCAATGTGGCCTCGGCCCATGGCCTGGTCGCATCACCCTTCAAATCCGCCTATGTCGCCGCTAAGCACGGTATTCTGGGACTGACCAAAACCATCGCGCTGGAGGGCGCTGAGCATGGCGTCACCGCCAATGCGATATGCCCTGGTTATGTGTTAACCCCGCTCGTCGAGCAGCAAATCCCCGACACCGCCGCAGCGCGCGGCATCACCGAAGACGAGGTCAAACGCGACGTTCTGCTCGCGGCCCAGCCCACGAAAGAGTTTGTCACCACTGAGCAACTCGGCGCGCTGGCGGTGTTCCTCGCCTCTGACCATGGGGCCCAGATTAATGGCGCCGCGCTTCCCGTCGACGGCGGCTGGACGGCGCAATAAAGGCGTTTGGTCTCAACGACCAACCCCAACGTTCAAAGGCGGTTTTTTGGAGCCGAGACCATGGCTGATCCCTCAAAGCGCCCTGTGGCGGGCTCTGTGACGGGCCCTGCGCGCCGAAACAAACACCACAAGCGCGTCAACATCGCGCTCCAGGGCGGCGGGGCCCATGGCGCCTTTACGTGGGGCGTGCTTGATCGCTTCTTTGAAGATGACCGCATCTGGATCGACCGCATTTCCGGCACGTCGGCCGGGGCCATGAACACGGTCGTCGCCTCTCACGGCATGTATGACGGCGGCGCGGAAGGGGCCCGCGACAAGCTCCTCGAGTTTTGGAGCGCCGTCAGCGGCGCGGCGCGCTTCAGTCCGCTCCAGCGGCCAATGTGGGCGCGCGCGATGGGGAATTGGTCGCTGGAAAGTTCGCCTGGTTTCTTGGCGCTTAGTCTGATGCAACGCCTCGCCTCACCCTACGATTTGAATCCATTCGATTTCGACCCGTTGCGCGACATCCTGGCCCGCATCGTCGACTTCAATAAAGTCCGCGATTGCAAAGATATGGGTGTGTTCTTGTCGGCGACGAATGTTGAGACGGGTCGGTTGCGGATCTTTGCACGCGACGAGATTGATCTTGACGTGACCATGGCCTCGGCGTGCTTGCCGTCTATGTTTAAGGCGGTTGAGATCGACGGCGCTCCATACTGGGATGGCGGCTTCATTGGTAATCCGCCGCTGACGCCATTCTTCAACAGCTCTTGTACCAATGATATTATTATTGTGCAGATCAATCCGGTGGTGCGGCAGGGCACGCCGCGCACGGCGTCGGACATCCAGAACCGGATGAATGAGATCACATTCAATGCATCGCTTCTGCATGAACTCCGGTCGATATACATGCTCCAACGGCTCGTCGACGCCGGTCAACTCGACTCAAAAGCGTATCGGAAACTCAATATCCACGTTGTAAGCGCGGACATGCGCATGGCGCATTTGGACGCGTCTTCAAAGCTCAACGCTGAATGGGAGTTTCTGCGCCATTTGTTCGAAATCGGACGCGCAACCGCGACGGCGTGGCTGACGGAAAACTTCGACCTGCTTGGGACCAGGTCTTCATTCGATCTGCACGAGCTTTTCGCGCATCTGGACCTGTTTCCCGAACAGCCGACAGGACGAGAACGCGCGCCGGCGGCGCCTGCATCGCCGGGCGCGCCGGACACGTGAAGGCGACGGGCGGCTTAACTCCGCGGGACTCTCGATGGACGCGATAGAACTGTTGATCATTGGCGCGGGCGTGCTCGTCTGGTCGGCGTTGTCAGGCCGCATCGAACGCGGCGTGATCACCGCGCCCATGGCGTTCACCGCGTTCGGTTTCGCCGTCGGCCCGGCCGCCGCGGACCTCGTGAACCTTAATATGGCCGAGGGCGGTTTGCATCTCTTGGCGGAAGCCACGCTCGCACTGGTGCTCTTCACGGATGCGGCTCGGATCAATGTGCGTCAGTTGGCGAGAGATCATGTCGCGCCGCTCCGGATGCTGCTGATCGCGCTGCCTTTGACTATTCTGTTTGGCGCCGTCGTGGGCGCCTGGCTGTTTGATGGCTGGATACTCTGGGAGGCCGCGCTGTTGGCGGCGATTCTCGCACCGACTGATGCAGCGCTTGGCCAAGCGGTTGTGAGCAACACATCAGTCCCAACGCGGATTCGTCAGGCGCTCACCGTGGAGAGCGGCCTCAACGACGGTCTGGCGCTGCCCGTCGTCTTAGTTCTTGCGGCCGTCGCCAGCGGCATGGGCGGCATGGCGCCGGAGCGGCCGTTATCGTCTTGGATCACATTTGCGGCCTTGCAAGTAACGCTTGGACCGTTGGCGGGGGTGCTCGTCGGCGTGAGCCTTGGACGCGTCATTGATTGGTGCTTGACCCGTCATTGGATGGATGACGCCTATGAAGGCGCAGCCGTGCTCGCAGTTCCGCTGATCGCGTATCTCAGTGCTGATTTGATCGGCGGCAACGGCTTTATCGCTGCATTCGTCGCCGGCGCCGCCTTTGGCGCGGTGGTGGGGCGACGGTGCAGCTTCCTTTTTGAATTCATGGAGAATGAGGGGCGGCTGCTCGTCCTCTTGACGTTTTTTCTCTTCGGCGGCGCCTTAATCGCCGAGCATATTGATCACATCAGCTGGATCACTGTGGTTTACACCGCGTTTTCGCTTACGGTGATCCGCGTTGCGCCGATTATGCTGTCGCTCACCGGCGCCGGATTTTCAATCGAAACGCAGCTATTTTTGGGGTGGTTCGGCCCGCGTGGTCTGGCCTCGATCCTGTTCGCGCTCCTTGTCTTGGAGCACAGCCTGCTGCCGCATGCCGAGGAGCTTATGGCGACGATCGTGTTTACTGTGTTGGCGAGCATCATCCTCCACGGCGTGACGGCGGCGCCGTGGGCGTCGCGGTATGGGCGTCGGCTGTCTGGAGAGTGATGGCGGCGCTTCGCCCAAGGACAGCGTCCCACATTACGTCGCCGTGGGAGCCCAGTGGGAGCCCAGTGGGAGGCCAGTGGGACCTCGCATGATGAGGGACGCGGCAGGCTGGCGCGCAAACCCCGGATTTCAGTGGTGGGCGGTGACGGGATCGAACCGCCGACCCTCTGGGTGTAAACCAGATGCTC
>CAZMSO010000049.1:0-1094 GCA_964568975.1 uncultured Caulobacterales bacterium
TGGGCGGCGCGCCAGCGTCCATGGGAGACTGTGCGTGTGGTGTTTGTCCGCGCATACTCGGCGCTGGCGCGGACGCGCTGAGGGGAGGGGACCGCAATGGAGGAGCCGCGCGCGCGCAATCTCCAATCCGCGCCGGCGCATTCCGCGCATCCTCCGCAGCCGCGATGGCGTCGTCGCGCCATCGTCCTCGCCGCGGCTGTCGGCGGGCTCAGCGCGGCCGGGGCGGCGGTGGTCGCGGGACGGGGGCTCGCGCGCGCATGGGCGTCCCGTGATGGGGCGTTGGGCGATGGATCGGGGGCGGGCCGATCGGCGGCGGCGTTGAGCGGCGACATGCTCCGTCTCGAGGACGGCCGGGAGGTGCGCTTAGCGGGCCTGATTGCGCCAACGCCCCCATCAGCGCCTTTCGCGTTGGACGCGGCGCGCGGTCTGGCGGCGCTTACAGTCGGGCGTGATTTGACTTGGACGACCGCCGCCCCGGACCGGTGGGATCGGGTGCGCGCGCTCATGGCGTTCGACGCGCCGCTGACCGTCGCCGGCGTGGCGTGCGCGACCGTGCAGGACGCGAGTGTGGCGGCGGGATTAGCGCGGGTGCGTCCAGAGCGCGCGGCGCGCCCTGTGATGCGGCGGCTGCTCGTTCTGGAACGCGCCGCCCGCGGCGCGGGGCGCGGCCTGTGGGCTTATGACGCCTATCGCGAGCGCGCAGCCCACAGCGCCGCCGCCGCCATTGGCGGGTATCACTTGATTGTCGGCCAGGCCCACACCGTGCGCGCGAGCCGGCGCGGGATGAGACTGCATTTTTCCGCCAATCCGCGAGCGGACTTCACGGTGGGCGTGTCGTCCACAGCGCGCGAGGCGGTGGGCGATGCGTTTGTGGCGCAACTGCCGGGTGCGTGGCTGCGGGTGCGCGGGTTTGTGGAGCCGCGCGACGGGCCGTGGATCGATTTGACAGAGGCGCATCAAATCGAGGTTTTGGCCTGGCCGGGCCAAGCGCGACCGTGATCCGGCACGCCGTCCGCCGTCCGCCGCCTGGGCGCTGTGGGCCTGGGCGCTGTGGGCCTGGGCGCTGTGGGCCTGGGCGCTGTGGGCCTGGGCGC
>CAZMSO010000049.1:1194-21446 GCA_964568975.1 uncultured Caulobacterales bacterium
GCCTGGGCGCTGTGGGCCTGGGCGCTGTGGGCCTGGGCGCTGTGGGCCTGGGCGCTTACGCGCCGAGGGTGAGCCCCGACTCCACGACATCACCCACGCGTTCGCTCAGCGCCGCGCGCAGCTTTTTCAACGCCTGGTGCTCAATTTGGCGCACGCGCTCCTTGGAGATGCCGAGCCGTTTGCCCAACGCCTCCAACGTTACGACCTCATCGCCTAACCGCCGTTCTTGCACAATCAGCATTTCGCGCGGCGACAGACCTTGCAGCGCAGCCTGCAGCCATTGCGACCGCGTTTCGGAATCACGGGCATACATCACCTCCTCCTCCGGCAAGGGGCGATCATCCGCGATGAAGTCCTGCCATTCCGATTCGCCATCCTCCACCATCGGGGCGTTTAAGGAGCGATCCGATTGCGCTAAGCGCGAGGCCATCACCTCCACATCCGTTTCCGGCACGCCCAGCGTCTCCGCGATGTGGGCGCGACCCTCCGCGGAGAGCGTGGAGTCGCCCAGATCCGCGATTTGCGCCCGCAGGCGACGCAGATTGAAAAACAGCGACTTTTGCGCCGCCGTCGTGCCCGTGCGCACAATCGACCAATTGCGCAGCACATAATCTTGGATGGCTGAGCGGATCCACCAGGACGCATATGTGGAGAAGCGCACGCCGCGTTCGGGCTCGAACCGCGCGGCGGCTTGCATCAGGCCGACATTGCCTTCTTGCACAAGGTCAGACAGCGGCAGGCCATAATGGCGAAACCGCGCCGCCATGGAGACCACAAGCCGCATGTAGGCGCTGGTGAGCCGGTGAAGCGCGCGCTCATCACCATCGACGCGCCAAGCGCGCGCGACCGCCAGCTCTTCATCCGCGTCGAGCAGCGGCGCTTTCATAGCGGCTTTGATGAACCGACGATGGGCGCGTTGGCTGTCGGCGGTTTCGATCGAACTCATCCCACACTCCGCAAGCTGTTTATCGGGCTATACGCCGACGCCCAGCAGACGGATTGGTGGTGGGGCGAAAAAGAAAACCGCCGCCTGTTTGAGGCGGCGGCTCGTCATGAAACACACGCGTTACGCCGCGCGCTTGAGCGTCTGAGAAAGCTTCTCAAGAGCAAGATCGCGGTCAATCTTTTCCACGGCCGCGACTTCGCGAACCATCCGGTCGAGCGCGGACTCATACAATTGACGCTCGGAATATGATTGCTCGGGCTGATCTTCATTCCGATACAGGTCGCGCACCACCTCGGCGATGGAAATCAAATCGCCAGAGTTGATTTTCGCTTCATACTCTTGCGCGCGGCGGCTCCACATCGCGCGCTTGACCCGCGCTTTGCCTTTCAGCGTTTTCAGCGCGTTGTCCACCAGCGACGTGGAGGCCAGCGGACGCATGCCCGTGGACGACACTTTCGCCGTCGGCACGCGCAGCGTCATTTTGTCCTGTTCGAACGAGATCACATACACTTCCATATCGAAGCCCGCGATCGTCTCACGCTCGACCGCGGTGATCCGCCCGACGCCGTGGGCTGGATACACAATGTGATCGCCAACAGTGAAGGTGGTCGGTTTTGTCTTAGTTGTCGCCATGATTTCTCTCTTGGCGGCCGTCTCCCCACACGCGACGGCCGCGCATCACCCGTTGTTTGCGAAGCCGGAAAAACGCTTCGGATGTCCCGCCTGTCCGTTCGAAGACACCGTGGCCGAGACGCTCAAGGGCGCTTTCCGCACATCTCAAGCTGCCAGCGGTCTGCGGATAATATCACAGACCGGCGAAATATCAACTTGACCATGCCGCGGCGCACAATCGCCAAAGAACGCTCCAGAACCGGGCGTTCGCCCTAATTCCCGGACCCAGGTTTCTCACTGAAGTATTTTGTGAATTTATCCTTCTCGGATGCGAAGGCGTCGGCGTCCGCCGGCGGTTCGCCCTTCACCGTGATATTCGGCCACACTTTCGCGTAGCGAGTGTTAACGTCGAGCCACTTTCCATCGGAATCGTCTTCGGTGTCGGGCACAATCGCCTCAACCGGGCATTCGGGTTCGCACACGCCGCAATCAATGCACTCATCGGGCGCAATCACCAGCATGTTGTCGCCCTCATAGAAGCAGTCCACGGGGCACACTTCCACACAGTCCATATACTTGCACCGCACGCAGGCGTCGGTGACGAGGTAAGTCATTGCGGGGAACTCCAGCCGTCTGTGCGCAGCGACATGGCTCGCTGCGGCGCGTGCGTCAATGTCTTGTTTTCTGAAAGCCGGCGTCAGTTTGCCTCAGTCTCGGGCGCTGTCCAGGGCGTCTTTCACCCGTTGGCGCGCCAGGCGCGCCTCTCGCGGCGGCACATGAATGAGGTTGGCGATGCGGCGCACAAACGCCTCCTCAAACGGCGATTCCTCGCCATCAGCGAACGCCACCCGCCACAGCGCCTCAATCAGCGCGACGCGCTCGGCCATGGGCGCGTGCTTGACGATGGTGGTGAAGCGGTGGTGGTCGACGGCGCGTTCCGCGAGGGCTTCCGCCTCCTCCACAAGGCGGGCGGCCGCTTCGGCGTCGAGGCTAAAACTCGTCGCGACCGCCTCGCGGATCACCTGCGCTTCGATCTGAGCGTAAATCCCGTCAGCGAGGGCGGCCTCCACCAACAGCGCCGCCGCCGCCACCGCGCCCGCGCGGGCGTCCTCCGCGGCGGGGTCGCGATCATCGCCGAACAAGCGTTTCAAAGCGTCAAGCATGGAGCGCGCCTCATTCGTGGGTGTCGTCCTCAGCGCCAGGGGGCGGCGTCGGCGGATCATGACCGGCGGCGGCGTAAAGCGCACGTGCTTCCGACGGCGGCCCGCGCCGCGCTCCCATCGCAAGCACGCGCACGCTGGCGACGCGGCCATGACGAACAAACACCACCACATCCGCCGGCGCCAGCGTAAACCCCGGCTTCACAGCGGCGGGCGGACGCCCGGGACGCGACACCCGCACGCGTCCCTTCGCGACGAAGGCCGTGGCCTCCGCGCGGGTTTTAAAGAACCGCGCGCGCCACAGCCACACATCCACACGCGCGCCCGGCGGGGCGGCGTCCGTCGCGGAACGGGGCGCGCGCGGCGGGGCCAGGCCTCAGTCCTCCCGCGGGACGGAGCGGCCGCCTTTCGCGCGCGCCCTTTGAGCGCGACCACGATGGCGCGCACGCCGGCCATGGGGTGCGGTGGCGGGCGTCGGCCCGCCGTCGGTTTTCAGCGACGCTAACGCCGCAAAGGGCGTGGCCGGCGCCGGCGCGGCGTCGGCGTCGGGTTGGCGGGGACGGCGTCGCGAGGGGACGCGCCAGAGCGTCGCAGCCGGGCTCGCCGGCGGCGCGCTCGTCGGCGCAGCCGGAGCGTCGCCGGTTGCGAGTCCGGGTTTGGCGAGTCCGGGTTTGGCGATTCCGGGCTTGAGCGGGCGCACGCGGCGAAATCCAAGGGCCTTCAGCACGCCCGCTAAATCCGCATGACTGCAGCCCAAAAGCGAAGTCATCGCCGGCGTGAGCGCGAAGGGCGTGTCGCGGCGCGCGCGTGCGTTCACGGAGGCCGCGGCGTCCTCCCCAGCGAGGGCCGCAGCGTGGGCCTCGCGCACCGCGTCCGACAGCCGCTCCAGCGTGTCATGGCGCACCGCCAAAGGGCCGCACGCGCGATAGCCTGCGGCGGCGTACGCTAAGGCCGGGCGCGTGTGCGCAATGGGCACGGATGTGCGCCCGGGCGACGGCAAAAAGGGCGTGCGATCCCCCCGCGGGCCCGCCGCCAGCAGAAGCGCCAGCAAGCGGGCCGGCTTCGGCCGCACCAGAGCAGGGAAAAACACCGCATAGGCGCCAAAGCGCGCCCCCAGCGCGCGCAGCGCGCGGCGTTCCGCGCTTGAGAGCGCGTTGAGGTCCTCAGCGGCGGCGTCGCGATCCAGCCAGCCGAGATTCTCCAAAAGCCGATACGCAAGACCCCGCGCCAACCCCGTGACGGCCCCGGTCTCCACCGCCTCCGCCAAGGCCCGCAGAGGCGCGAGATCCGCGCTGATGAGGTCCTGCAGCCAGGCCTCCATGCGGCGTTCCGCGCGCGCGCGCGCTGGCGGCGCGGCCTGTTCCGCGCCGAGAACGACGGCCCGCGGGGCCAGCTCGCCCGGTCCCGGTTCAAGCCGCGCCACCACGGCGCCATCCCAACGCACCGTCAACTCATCAGTGAGGCTGAGCGCAGCGTCCTCGGCCCGCGCCAGGGCGCCGAGGCGCCGGTCGAGCTCGGGACGCAAAGCGCGCAGCGCCGCGTTGCGCAGGGCCCGCGATTCCAACGCCTTTTGATCGCCATGGGGGTCGCGGCTGTCGGGCTTGAAGGTCAGGCCCTCTAAGCGACCCACAAAATGACCTTCCACCATCACGTCGCCTGCGCGGGTGACATGGGCCTCTAAGCGCCCGTCCGCGCGCAAGCCCCGCACCAGCGCGCTGGTGCGTTTGTCCACAAAACGCTGGGTGAGCCGCTCATGAAGGGCGTCCGACAGGCGGTCCTCCACCGCGCGCGCGACGCCGCGCCAATGCGCGGGATCATCAAACCAATCCCCGCGATTGGCCGCATATGTCCATGTGCGGATGTGGGCCAGGCGCGCAGAGAGCGCATCCACATCCCCCGCCGTGTTGTCGAGACGATCAATCGCAGCGCCCGCCCAGTCAGGCGGCAACACGCCGCGGTCCGACAGCAAATGCAGCGCGAAACTTTCAATCAAGCGCACATGCTGGTCGATGGTGACTTTACGGAAGTCCGGGATCTGGCAAGCCGCCCACAGCCGCGTCACCGCCGCCGCTCCCCGCGCCAAGGCCGCGATCTCGGCGTGGCCCGCGAGCGCGCGCAACGCCACTTCATCGCAGGCATCGCGCGTCGCCCACAGCGCCGGGTGCGGCGAGGGCGCGCTTAAGCTCGCCAGCAACGCCTCCACGCTCGAAAACCGCAAATCGCGGGCGCGCCAATGGGCGGTGCGCACGGGATCAAACTCATGGGCGACAATACGCGCGGCGACATCCTCAGGGATGGGCGGGGCGTCGCCGGTCGTCCCAAAGGTCCCGTCGCGCACATGGCGGCCCGCACGCCCCGCGATTTGAGCGATTTCATGGGCGCGCAACCGCCGCGAGCGTCGACCGTCGAATTTCGACAGGGCCGAGAACGCCACATGGTCGACATCCATATTGAGGCCCATGCCGATGGCGTCCGTCGCCACGAGAAAATCGACCTCGCCGGACTGGTAAAGCGCGACTTGGGCGTTGCGCGTGCGTGGGCTCAGCGCGCCCATGACCACGGCCGCGCCCCCGCGTTGGCGACGCAACAGCTCCGCAATCGCGTAGACCTCGCTCGCGGAAAACGCCACGATCGCGGTGCGCCGCGGCAGTTTTGTGAGCTTTTTCGGCCCCGCGTGCGCGAGCTCAGAAAAGCGTTCGCGGCGCACATGGGCCGCCTCCGGCGCCAGCTTGCGGATCAATGGACGCATCGTGTCTGCGCCCAAGAGCATGGTTTCATCGCGGCCTCGGGCGTTCAGCAGCCGGTCGGTGAAGACATGGCCGCGATCGGGGTCGGCGGCCAGCTGCACCTCGTCAACCGCCACAAAAGCCGGCGGCCCGCCGTCGGGCAGCTTGTGCGGCATCGCCTCAACGGTGGCGATGAAATAACGCGCGGTGCGCGGGGCGATCTTCTCCTCGCCCGTAATGAGGGCCGCAGCGGCCGCGCCCTTGGCTTTGACGACGCGGTCATAGACTTCCCGGGCCAGCAGCCGCAGCGGCAAGCCCATGACCCCGCTCTCGCGCGCCAGCATGCGCTCAATCGCAAGATGGGTTTTGCCGGTGTTGGTCGGGCCCAACACGGCCGTCAAGCGCCCAGGGTCCGCACCCGCTGGGTCCGCACCCGCTGGGCCGTGACGCCGGCTTGGGGAGATGGGAGGCGTCATGGGCCGTCCCTCGTCGTGTCTCGCAATAGGCGATGCGCCGCCGGCCCACGCCAAGGCTGGGCGCTGAGGCGGCGTCGTGGCGTGTCGCCGGCGCGCTAGCTCGCTTTGTCCGTGAGCGTCGCGCTCAACGCCTCCACCCGCACATTCAGGCGCGGGAACTCATGGCGAAAGCTCGCCGTGGCGAGCACGGGTGCGGTGATCCCGTCGCCCAAAGGCGCAAGCCACACATAAA
The DNA here is from genome assembly GCA_964568975.1 of uncultured Caulobacterales bacterium. Taxonomy (GTDB): domain Bacteria; phylum Pseudomonadota; class Alphaproteobacteria; order Caulobacterales; family Maricaulaceae; genus CAZADA01. The sequence continues at coordinate 7,347 of CAZMSO010000049.1, forward strand.
TCGGCGTCTCATAAGCTTCCTTGCCCTCTTCCAGATCCGTGGGGTCAAAGCCCGCCACGGGCGTGTAGCGGACTTCGCATTTGTGCGCAGGACCCTCATAGGCGCGGGTGCGCACGACGTCTGCGCCCAGCGGCTTAAAAACGAGGTCATAGCGCAAGCGGGAATCAAACACCGGCACCGTGCGCGCACAGGGGGTCGCGCCGCCATCCATCGCCATGGCGAGCATCGCTGAGACCGGATCAAGCGCCTCGCGCCGCTGGGCCGCGCTTGCGGGCGGTTCGCCCAAATCGCCGAAGGGCGGATCCACCGACACCACCACGTCATCGACGCGATAATCAAAGGAGATGACGCGGCGTTTCTTCTCGCCCTGGTCGTCATGGGCGTAGGTGTAGGGCGTGAGGCCGTGGGCGGAAATGGTGCCGCCGCTCGCGGCCTCGATTTGGGAGGCCTCAAAGAAGCGCGCCAGGCCCGTGGTGCGAAACAGGCTGCGCGCGACATACTCATCGCCCGTCACATCGGCGTGGATCTCCGCCCGCACGAGGCGCAGACCCAGCACTGAGCCCGCAAACTCAATCGCCAACACCCGCTCTGACGCGGCTGCGTCGCCGCGTCCGCCGCCCGCTGCGGCCGGCGCGGCTAAAAGGGCGACGAGGCTCAACGCCGTGAGCGCCACACAGTGCGGGCGCGGCGCGTTTCGCTTCGGTGCGGGCATAGTCGTCTCCTGTGATGGGCGGGCCGCAGAACGCCGCCAGACGCCTTAGGGGCGATTCTGATCCTTGACGCCGACGAGGGGTTGTCTTACTCCCCAGCGCTTCGAGAATTCTTTCCTTCAACCCATCGGAATCACGGAAGCACTCGATGGCGCGGCGCTGCGAACTTACTGGCACCGGTGTGATGACCGGCAACAATGTCAGCCACTCCAACCGCAAGACCCGGCGACGGTTTTTGCCCAATTTGTGCAACGTCACGTTGATGTCGGACAGTTTGGGCCGATCCTTTCGCATGCGGATCACAGCTTCGGCGTTGCGCTCGGTGGATCATATGGGCGGCCTCGACGCTTTCTTGCTCAAGGCGCGCGATCACGCCCTTTCGGATCGCGCGCGGCGCATCAAACGGGATGTCAAACGCAAGCTAAACGCCGTCGCCCCGGCGGAGCAAGGCGCGCGCGCCCCCGCGGACGAACCCGCCGACGCCCAAGCCTGATCCGCCCCGCCGGCGGCCTAAAGCGTGAAGCCGTAGAGCAAGGTGCGCTGCTGACGGCGGAAATTGTCGTCAGACACGATCCAAAGGCGGGTCGGTCCGCCCGGCGTGGCGTCCACAGAAATCCCTTCGAAATTGTCCATGGGCAGCGGCCCGTCGGGGGCGAACCGCGCGAGCAGGCGCGGCGCAACCACGGGCGCGGCCGCGCCGCCGGCGTGCGCGAGCGCGGCCTCGATCCGCCCGCGGGTGAGGGCGGCGACGACAATCGTGTTGCCGACGCTGGGCACCCAGCGGCGAAAGAGCAGGTAGACCGTCCCATCCGGGCCGGCGTCCATCCCCGTGAGACCAAAGCCGACGCCAGGCGTAGCGATCCCAAACACCGGCGCCGCCGCGCCCGCGGCGGCGCGCTTGGCGTCCTTGGGATCGAAGGCCGGCCAGGCCCACACAGGGTGGGCGCCGGAAAGCGTCGGCGCCTCCCCGCCGGCGAGCAGCGTTGCGCCGCTGACGACCGCCAGCGCCTCCAGCCCGCCATTGTCCGGCAACACGCCGTCGCCAGCGACGGGGATGTCGACGGTCGCGACCAGCGCCTGCGCCCCGGCTGCGTCCGCGGGCGACCCTGCCGCGCCGCAAAACACGCTGACCCGATGACGACGTTCAAAACTGACCACAGCGCACGCGCCGCCCTCGCCCGTGACGTCGTCCAGGCGCGCGATCCCTTCGCTGTCGGCGTTTTGTTTGCCCTCCAGCGCCGCGCCGGCGGCGTCGCGATACGGCGTCACGCGCGCGTCCATGGCGTGGGAGGCGGCGTCTGTGATCGCCGCCATCGGCGCCGCGCCGTCAATACGGTCGGCGGCGTCGGTGATCAGTCCGAGCCGCAGAACGCCCTCACGATCAATCTCAGCCTCAAGCGCCGACACGCCGCCAAACGCGGGATCGTCCGCGGAGAGAACACGCGCAGCCGTCAAGGTGAGCGCGCCGAAGCGCCGGCCGAGCGCACCCTGCGGCGCGTCCGCCAGCGGCGCGACCGTCACGCGAACGTCGTGGGGCGCATTGGGGTCGGCCCCCGCAAACACGCCGCAGCCGGCGAGGGCGGCCGCGGCCGCAAGGGCGCCGGCGGCGCGTGCGATGCCCATCATGGCGATGTCTTCCCCTTGTGATGGTCTGGGACGCGCCGCTGCGCGCCGGCGCTCAACGCCGCCCCAGCCATAGCGTATGCCGAGCGCGGCCGCATCAGGCGATCGGGACGCGCGCGCCGCGCGGTTCGGTCTCCTCGAACAGGTCCGCCAGCTCATGCACCACCGCTCCGGCCAGCTGATCCACATCCGTGATCGTGCAGGCGCGGCGGTACCACCGTGTGACGTCGTGGCCAATGCCGATCGCGCACAGCTCCACGCCCGATCCGGTCTCGATCATGGCGATGGTTTCGCGCAAATGCCGATCGAGATAGCCGCCCGGATTGACCGACAGCGTGCTGTCGTCCACTGGCGCGCCGTCGGAGATCACCATCAAGATCCGCCGCTCCTCCGGGCGGCCGGCGAGGCGTCGCCAGGCCCATTGCAGGGCTTCGCCGTCGATGTTCTCCTTGAGCAAGCCCTCTTTCATCATCAAGCCGAGATGGCGGCGCGCGCGGCGATACGCGCTGTCGGCGGGCTTGTAAATGATGTGGCGCAAATCATTGAGCCGCCCGGGCCGCGGCGGACGCCCGGCTTTAAGCCAAGCCTCCCGCGCGCGCCCACCTTTCCAGGCCTTCGTGGTGAAGCCTAAAATCTCGACCTTGACGCCGCACCGCTCCAGCGTGCGCGCGAGAATGTCAGCGCACACCGCCGCCACCATGATCGGGCGCCCGCGCATGGAGCCGGAATTGTCGAGCAACAGCGTCACGACGGTGTCGCGGAACGGCGCCTCTGTCTCCTCTTTGAACGAAAGCGGGCGCAGCGGGTCTGTGATGACGCGGGTGAGACGTGCGGTGTCGAGCACGCCTTCTTCCAAATCGAAGTTCCAGCCGCGGGTTTGCTTAGCCAGGAGTTTGCGCTGCAGCCGGTTGGCGAGACGCGCGACCACACCCTGCAGCGGGCGCAGCTGCTGATCGAGATACGCGCGCAGCCGGTCAAGTTCTTCGGCGTCGCACAAACCGTCGGCGGTGACTTCTTCATCGAAGGCGTGGGTGAACACCTTGTATTCGCTGGCGGTTTCCGTCGCTGGCCGACGCGGCGCCGCGCCGGCCTCGGTCGCGGCTTCAGCATCGCCCATGGGGCCGTCGTCGCTGATGTCGGTTTCCGCAACGTCAGCGGCCGCCGCGTCGGCGGCGTCAGCGGCGGTTTCGGCGGCGTCGGGCTGGCCGGCGGCGTCTTCGGTTTCGGGCTGGCCGCCGCCCTCGCTTGGGCCATCCTCGTCGGGCTCATCAGGCGCGTCAGGCTCGTCGGCCTCCGTCTCGGCCGCGTCGTCGTGATCGGCCTCACCGCCCAGCTCATCGGCGAGATCAAGATCCGCGATCAGTCCGCGCAACGCCTCGCCAAACGCGGCTTGATCCTCGCGGCAGCCGCACAGACGCTCCAGAGCCTCTGCGGCTTTCGCCTCCACCTCCTCACGCCACAGCTCCGCCACGCCGCGCGCAGCCTGGGGCAGACGCCGGCCCGTCAGCCGCTCGCGCAGCAACAGCGCCACCGCCTCCGCCAATGGCGCGTCTTGGCGATCCTCCATGCGCTGGAAGCCGCTTTTCTCACACCGCTCTTGCAGCGCGGCGTCGAGATTGTCGGCCGCGCCGGGCAACGCCGCGCCCCCAACGGCCTCGACGCGCGTTTGCTCCGCGAGATCAAAAATAGCGCGCGCGCGCGCCCCGTCCGGTCGGCTGTCAGCGTGGGCGCGGGCGTCATGCAGCGCGAGCCACAGGGCCAACGCGTCGGCTTTGCCCCGTGATTGCGCCGCCGCTTTGGCCGACAGCCGGCGCGGCGGCGTCGGCAGCGTCATGCGTCCCGCGCGCACATGGGCGCTGTCGCCGCCAAAGCCGACCTCCACAGGCGCATCGCCGGCCATCGCCCGCGCCGTGGCGGACAAGGCCCGTTTGAAATCGTCCTCAGACCCGGGTTCCGACACGCCCCTTCTCCTTATTCTCACGCCTCGATAATGGGGCGCCGGCCGGCGCGGCGCAAAGCCGCCGGCGCGCGCGCCCACCCGTCCTTGAACGGCATTGGGCGCAGCGTGCTTAGCCCGTCTTAACCGCGCCGACGGCGGCGGCTTTCAGCCAGCGATCAACCGGCGCAGACTGGGTATGGAGGGCGCGCCAATCAATGCGCCCTGCGGAGACTGTGATGACCACCATTCCACCCGCCGGCGTCGGGACGCCTGCGTCCGCGCCGCCAGCCAAGCCCGCGGCATCGTCGCGCGCGGCCTCGGTTGATCCCGCGCCACGCGCCGCCGCGGGCGTGTCGGCAGCGCGCGCCACCGCCCGTGACGCGGCGGCCATCGCTGCGGCATTGGCGGAGCTGGGCGGGCCGTTGTCGGCTTCCGACCCCGCGGCGACGGCGACGGCGCCGCCGGATGTGGCTGGCCTGGTGGCGGGTTTGAACCCGGATAAGCCGGACCTGAGCGCTGCGATCACAGACGCCTTGACCGTTGAGGCCGCGCGCGAGCTCGCTCAATCCGCCCGGGCCGGGCTCAGCGCCCAGCCGCTCAACATCACCAACCAAACCCCCCAGCGTCTGGCCGGCCTCGCCGCTTAAGCGACGCCGACGCGGGTGGCGGCCTCCGGCAGGTCTTCGCCGAAGGCGCGCTGGTAAAACTCCGCGATGATCGGCCGTTCCAACTCGTCGCATTTGTTGAGGAAAGTCAGTCGGAAAGCGAAACCAATATCGCCGAAGATCTCTGCATTCTCCGCCCATGTGATCACTGTGCGCGGGCTCATGACTGTTGAGATGTCGCCATTCATAAAGGCGTTGCGCGTCATATCGGCGACACGCACCATTGCGGCGATGGTTTTACGTCCGGCTTTCGTGTTGTAGTGGGGCGATTTCGCAGAGACGATATCGACTTCCGCATCATGCTCGAGGTAATTCAATGTCGTGACGATGGACCATCGGTCCATCTGACCTTGGTTGATTTGCTGGGTTCCATGGTAGAGCCCCGTCGTGTCGCCCAATCCGACGGTGTTTGTGGTCGCAAACAGGCGAAAATACGGATGCGGTTCAATGACTTTGCTTTGGTCCAGCAAGGTGAGCCGACCCGACACCTCCAGAACCCGCTGGATCACGAACATCACGTCGGGGCGGCCGGCGTCATACTCATCAAACACCAGCGCGACCGGCCGGCGCAGCGCCCAAGGCAGGATGCCTTCGCGGAACTCCGTGATTTGCTTGCCGTCTTTGAGAACGATGGCGTCTTTGCCGACAAGATCGATGCGGCTGATGTGGCTGTCGAGATTGATCCGCACGAGGGGCCAATTCAGCCGTGCGGCGACCTGTTCAATATGGGTGGATTTGCCAGTGCCGTGATAGCCCTGGATCATCACGCGCCGGTCGTGGGTGAAGCCGGCCAAGATCGCCAAGGTCGTCTCCGGGTCGAAGCGATAGGTGTCGTCCACCGGCGGAACATAAGGGTTGGTCCGCGAAAACGCCGGCGCTTCCAACGCGCTGTCGAAGCCGAACACTTGCGCCACGGACACGCTCATGTCCGGAGCCTCGAGGGGAAACGCCTCATCGGGGGTCATGCGGGGCACCGTCGAAAGCTGGGGTGGAACATAAAAGGCGAGCGCAATGATCTAGGACGACGGCCTGCAAAAAGCCATCCGTGGCGAAAGCCTGGCGACAGCCACGCGGCGTCCATGGGCGTGGCGAAGGCGGCGAGGCGGGCCCAAACACGCCTGAACCCGCCGCCCCATGCGCGCCGTCCCAGACGCGCCGTCCCATGCGCGCCCCCTTGGGGCGGCCCGCGCGGTTCACATGGCGTAGTTTTTCTTCAGCACTTTGTAGGCGCGGATGACTTGGCGCAGTCGGTCTTCACTCGAGCGGTCCCCGCCATTGGCGTCGGGATGAAGCTGCTTGACGAGGGCGGCGTAGCGTTCGCGCACCGCCTCTGAGGTGGCGTCGTCGCGCAAGCCCAAGGTCTCAAGCGCTTGCGCCTCCAAACGGCCCAGCTTGCGCTTGCGCGGCGCGGGCTCGCCGCTTTGGCCGTCGCGAAACAGACCGAAGGGGTCGGTGAAGGCGTCCGCCCAGCGGAACTTCGCCCGCGCGTTGGCGTCGCGCGCGCGCTCCGGCGATGCTGAGCCGCCTTTCGCGCCCATCTCCCATGTCGGGCGATGGCCATGGGCGGCGTCGCGTTGGAAGGCCGCGACTTCGGCCTCGGTCATGCCCGCAAAGAAGTCCCAATTGCGATTGTATTCAGCGGCGTGAGTGGGGCAAAACATGTAGTACTCACGCAGATTGTCGGAGGCTTTCGGCGCGCGACACGCCCCGGGGGCGTTGCACTCCGCCCAATCGCACACGCGCGGGCGATCCGCCGTGCGGCGCGCGCCCGGCGGTTTGATGCGGATGTCGACGAACCGCGGCTTATACTGAAACGCCTGGGACATGAGGGCGACTATGGGTTGGGTCTTGGAAAGGAACAACGCTTGACAAGCACGACAGCTCCCACTTTCGGCCGTGCAGCGCGCATGGACGCAGCGCTCAAGGCGGCCTTCCCGGTGACGTCCATCCGCATTGTGGACGAATCAGCGCTCCATCACGGCCACGCGGGTGCACGCCCTGAAGGCGAAACCCATTATCGGGTGGAGCTTGTTTCAACGGCGTTCGCAGGCCTAAGCCGCGTGGCGCGCCACCGTGCGGTGAACGCGGCGCTGGCGGCGGAGTTTGAGACAGGCCTCCACGCCTTAGCGCTTGTGACGAAAACGCCGGACGAATGACCCGGGCGTCGCGCCGGTTCGGCGCTGATGGCGTCGCCGGCGGCGGGGTCGGCCGCGGGCAGGCGGGCCGGTGCTGCGGCTGGTGTGGGGAAGGTGGAGGCGCCGCCCGGAATCGAACCGGGGTGCAAGGATTTGCAGTCCTCTGCGTAACCACTCCGCCACGGCGCCCCAGGCCCGCGGCGGCTCAGCGCGGCGCAGGCCCCCGATGGGCGCTGCGCCTCCGCCATGGAGACGCCGCGCCAACGCGGGCTGGTTGGGTATCGAGTTCTGCGCCCTCGTGCAAGCGCGTCGAGAGCGCACGCGTCAGCCTGGGGCGGTTCGGCCGTCGCCGGGCGTGAATTCGGGATAGGATTCATGGCCAAGCTCGGACATGTCGCCGCCGACGACTTCCGCGGCTTCGCTCAACCGGATGCCCACGGTCGCTTTCAGCGCCGCCCACACCGCGTAGCTCACCGCGAACACAAAGACGCCCGTGACCGCGATCCCCATGAGCTGGCCGCCGACGGTCGCGTCGGCATTGGTCAGCGGAACCGCAAGGGTGCCCCAAATCCCGGCGAACAAATGCACTGGAATCGCCCCGACCACGTCGTCGATTCGCAACCGCTCTAAAACGATCGCGCCATACGTGGCGATCACCCCGCCCAAGGCGCCGATCAGGATAGCTTGCCAAATCGCCGGCGTCAGCGGCTCGGCCGTGATCGCAACCAAGCCGCCAAGGGCGCCATTGAGCACGAAGGAGAGGTTCACTTTGCCGCGCCCAATGAACACTGAGCACGCATAAGCCGCGACCACGCCGCCGGCCGCGGCCATGTTGGTGTTAGCGAAGATCCGCGCGACGGCGTCGGCGTCCGCAGCCGATCCGAGCTTCAATTGCGAAGCGCCGTTAAAGCCGAACCAGCCGAACCAGAGGATGAACGTGCCCATGGTGGCCAGCGGCAAACTATGGCCAGGCATCGCGACGCGGTTGGGCCCGAATCGCCCTGTGCGCGCGCCCAGCAAGAGCGCCCCCGCAAGCGCCGCCCAGCCGCCCGTGGAGTGCACAATCGTGGAGCCGGCGAAGTCCACATAGCCGAAGTCCGCGTTCAGCCATCCGCCCGCCCACGGTCCCCAGGAGCCCTGCAGCGGATAGATCAGGCCCGTGAGGATCGCCACGAAGATGAAGAACGGCCCAATGCGCACGCGCTCCGCCAAGGTTCCCGAGACAATGGAAGCCGCCGTGGCGACAAACACCATCTGGAAAAACCAGTCGGCCTCGCTGGAATAGCTGGAGCCGTCCTCGCCGATTTCGACCGGACCCGGCGCCCATGGAATGGAGATCCCCCCGAAATAAGGCGAGGCGCCGCCATAAAGCAGATTGTAGCCGATCCCGTAGAACATCAGCCCCGCGATTGAATAGAGCCCCATATTCTTCACGCAAATGACGCCCGCATGCTTAGAGCGCACAAAACCCGTCTCCAGCATTGTGAAGCCGAGCGCCATCAGCATCACCAGGAACCCGCCGATCAAAAAAAGCAGCGTGTTGAACACAAAGGCGGTTTCGGGATCCACCGCCGCTGAGGCCGGCGCGCACCAGCCGAGAGCGGCGACCGCGGCGACGGCTGTGACAACCGCCGGCGCGGCCCTGCGCGGGTGGGGCGCGCGACGCGGTGGGGAGGGCGAACGGACAATGAGGCCGAAGGGCATAAGCGGCTCCTGTGCGCCGGCGGCGAGGGCGCGTCGCGCGAATGACGATGCCGCACCGCGGTGGATGCGCTGCAGCATACTGCGAGGCGCGCTCGAAGCTCAACACAGTTTCCGGGAGTCAATCTTTGAGTGGCGCGTTTGGGCCGCGGCGGTCATGCGTAAACGCATAGCCAGCCGCCGGGCGAGCGGCGCCGACGTGCGCGCGGTGTCGCGCGTAACCGTGTGGGGCGGACCGTCGCGCGGATGTGTCGGCGTCGCGCGGATGGGACCGGGGCGCGCGCCTGGCGATTTCAGAATGTCCGCGCAATGATGCGCGCCGCCGCGGCGGTTCGGCATGGTGAGACGATCGCGCCGCGATGAACCGCCTTAGGGCGGATCGGGATGAGACGGTGGGGAGGCGGCGGTGACCCTCACATTTCAGCGCTGGGTGATGAAGCTCGGCTCCTCCATGGTGTGCGGGCCCGATGGGCGGGGCCCGGATCCCCAACGCTTGGCGGCGGCGGCGCGCGATGTCGCGGCGTTGATGGCGGAGGGGGCTGCGGTGGTGGTGGTCTCCTCCGGGGCCGTGGCGGCGGGCCGGGCGCGCTTGGGTCTTGAGCGCCGCGCTGACCAAGAGTTGAGCCTCGATCTGAAGCAGGCCTGCGCGGCCGCGGGCCAATCGGCGCTCATGCGCGCGTGGGAGGAGGCGCTCGACGCGGTCGGCGTCACGGCCGCCCAGGCCCTGCTCACCCAAGACGACGCGGCGGTGCGCCGGCGCTGGCTGAACGCGCGCGCGACGCTGGAGCGCTTGCTGGCCCATCGGGTGTGTCCGGTTGTCAATGAGAATGACACCGTCGCGACGGCCGAGCTGCGTTATGGCGACAATGACCGCCTCGCCGCGCATGTGGCGCAAATGATCGCTGCGGACGTGCTTGTGCTCGTGTCGGACGTCGACGGCCTTTACGATCATGATCCGCGCGCCAACCCCGACGCGCGCCACATTCGCGAGGTGGACGCGATCACGCCGGAAATTGACGCCATGGCCGGCGGCGCGGGCTCCGGCGTCGGCACCGGCGGCATGCGCACCAAGCTTGAGGCCGCGCGCATCGCCACCGCGGCCGGCTGTACGACCGTCATCACGAAGGGCGATGCCGAGCGCCCGGCCTGGGCCTTGCGCGGCGGGCCGGACGCGCCGACGCCCGAGGCGCCGCGCGCGACGTGGTTTCGCCCGGCGCTCAGCCCTGAAGCCGCGCGCAAGCAGTGGATCCGCACCCATCTCGCGCCGCGCGGAGAGGTGCGCGTCGACGCTGGCGCGGCGGCCGCGCTTGACGCGGGCAAGAGCCTCTTGCCCGCGGGGGTGGTCGCGGTGACGGGCCGGTTTGAAAAGGGCGACGCCGTGCGCGTGCTTGATCCTGGGGGGCGCGAAATCGCCCGCGGTCTCGCCGCTTACGGCGCTGCGGACGCGCGGCGCATCGCCGGCTTGCGCAGCGCCGATGTGGAGACGGCCTTGGGTTATCGAGGGCCGTCGGCGCTGATTCATCGCAATGATCTTGTGGTCTCCGCCGGCGTGCCTTGACGGACCCGCGACCCGGCGCGTCTTCTGTCAGGCGAATCGCGGCGCAATCCTTGGCGGCGCATTTGGGCTGAGGCCTTCATGACTGATGACGACACCCTCACAGCGGAGCGCCCGCCGGCGGATCTCTTAGCGCTTGGCTACCGCGCTCGCGCGGCGTTTGAGGCGGTGCGCACCGCCGGCGCGGACGCGCGCACAGCCGCCATCCGCGCCATGGCCGACGCCGTGGACAGCCACGGCGCGCGCATTTTAGACGCGAACGCCGCGGACCTCGACGCCGCCCAGGAGGCCGGGCTCTCGGCTGCGAAGATCGATCGGCTCAGGCTCGATCCCGCGCGCCTGGCCGCGATCGCTGAGGGCGTGCGCGCTGTCGCCGCCCAAGAGGATCCTGTGGGGCGCGAGCTCGCGCGCTGGCGGCGGCCCAACGGCCTCGACATTGCGCGCATTGCTGCGCCGCTTGGCGTCATCGCCATGATTTATGAAAGCCGCCCCAACGTCACCGCGGACGCTGCGGCGTTGTGCGTGCGCGCGGGCGACGCCGTCATCTTGCGTGGAGGCTCAGAGGCGGCGGAATCAAACGCCGCCCTTCACGCCGCCGTTGCAGAAGGCCTCGCGGCCGCGGGCTTGCCGGAGACCGCGGTGCAGCGTGTCGCGACGACGGACCGCGCCGCGGTGGGCGCGTTGCTCACCGGTCTGGATGGGACCATCGATCTGATCATTCCACGGGGGGGGCGCAGCCTGGTGGAGCGCGTGACGCGCGAAGCGCGTGTGGCCGTGCTCGGCCATCTCGAAGGCGTGTGCCACGTCTATGTTCATGCGGGGGCGGATCTCGCCAAGGCGCGGGCCATCGCCGTCAACGCCAAAATGCGCCGCACCGGTGTGTGCGGCGCGGCGGAGACGCTGCTGATCGACGCTGCCGTCGCGGAGGCGATGTTGCCGGCTATCGCGGAGGATTTGCGCGCCGCGGGCTGTGTCCTGCGCGGCGACCCCAAGGCGCGCGCGCTTGTGGCGGCCATGACGCCGGCTTTCGACGAGGACTGGACGACGGAGTATCTCGACGCGCTCTTGGCGGTGAAGGTGGTCGAGGGGCTTGAGGAGGCCATGGCCCACATCGCCCAATACGGCTCTCAACACACAGAAAGCATCGTTACAGAGGACGTCGCAGCCGCCGAGCGCTTTTTGGCTGAGGTCGACAGCGCGATCGTGCTCCACAACGCCTCCACCCAATTCGCCGACGGCGGGGAGTTCGGCATGGGCGCAGAGATCGGCATCGCCACCGGGCGCCTCCACGCGCGCGGCCCCGTCGGCGCCGAGCAGCTCTGCTCCTTCAAATACGTGGTGCGCGGCGACGGCCAGGTGCGGCCGTGACAGCAGCCTCCGCCACCTACGTCTCCACGCGCGGCGGTGTCGCGGACGCGCCCTTCGACCGCGTGCTGCTGGAGGGGCTGGCGCCGGACGGCGGGCTCTACGTCCCCGAGGCGTGGCCCCAGTGGAGCGCCCAGGCGCACCAGGCCGCGGCGTGGACGTCTTACGCTGAGCTGTCGGGCCGGGTGCTCCATGATTTCGTCGGCGAGGCGCTGCCCCAGGAGACTGTCCACGCCGCCGCCCAAAAGGGGGCTGACGTCTTCACCCACCCGGCCGTGACGCCGCTCACGCAAATCGGGACGAATCTCTGGCTTCTGGAGCTTTTTCACGGGCCGACCCTCGCCTTCAAAGACTGCGCGATGCAGGTGATGGGGCATTTGACGGAGGCCGCGCTCGCGCGATCGGGCGAGCGTCTTCTGATCCTCACCGCCACCTCCGGCGACACCGGGGCGGCGGCCGTCAACGCGTTTGCAAATCGCGCCCATGTCGACATCGTGGTGCTGCACCCTAAGGGCCGGGTGTCGCCGGTGCAGCGCAAGCAGATGACCACCGTCGACGCGCCCAACGTCTTTAACCTCGCGGTGCGCGGGGATTTCGACGACTGCCAGCGCCTGGTGAAGGCGCTCCTGCAGGATGAGAGCCTGCGCGGGCAGGGCCGTGCGCCCCGGCGGGTGAGTTCGGTGAACTCCATCAATTGGGGCCGCCTGGCGGGCCAAGTGACGTACTACATCGCGGCGGCCTCGGCCCTCGGCGGGCGCGCGCGCTTCGTGGTCCCCACCGGCAATTTCGGCGACGCTTTTGCGGGCTGGGTCGCGGGGCGCATGGGCGCGGGCGTTGAGAGCCTCACCGCCGCGGTCAATCACAACGACGCCTTGGCGCAGGCGATCAACACCGGCGTTTATGCGCGCCGGCCGGCGACGCCATCCTCCAGCGTGAGCATGGACGTGCAAGCGCCCAGCAATTTCGAGCGCTTAGTGTTTGAGGCGGCGGGCCGCGACCCCGGCGTGGTCCGCGACGTGTTTGAGACTTTCGCCCGGGAGGGAACGGTGCGTCTCAGCGCCAACCTCACCACGCCCCTGCAGCGCGAGGTGCACGCCGTTTCCGTGGACGAGGGCGAGACCCATCGCGAGATTGCGCGCGTCCACGCCGAGACGGGGGGGCTCTTCATTTGTCCGCACACGGCCGTGGGCGTCGCCGCGGCCCGGCGGCTGGCGGCGGCCGGCCCGCCCATCGTCGTGCTGGCGACGGCCCACGCAGCGAAGTTTCCCGACGCCGTGCGCGCGGCCGTCGGCGCGCTCCCGCCGGTCCCCAAGGCCTTGGCGGCGGTCGAAGACAAGCCTGAGCGGGCGCGCGAGATCGAGGCCGACCTCGACGCCGTCAAAGCCGCGATGGCCCAAGTCGCGGCCGAGGGGTGAGGCGCGCGACCCCGGGGCCGCTATCCCGCCTCAGGTGGGATCGCGTTAATCACCTCTTCCATGCGCGCGAAGCTCGGCTGGTTCGCACCGGGCACTTCACCGCGGCCGATCTCCACAGAGATTTGCGCGGCGTTGCCGTGGAGGTGAGCGACCAGCACGGCCTTAATCACTTTGTAAAATTGGCCTTCTTCTTCATAGATCTGGTTGAGCACGCCCGCCATCGGGCCGACAAACCCATAGGCTAAGAACACTCCCAAAAACGTGCCCACAAGCGCGGAACCAATCAACTTACCCAGATACTCCGGCGGTTTGTCGATCGAGCTCATGGTCTTAATAATGCCAAGCACGGCTGCGACAATCCCGAGAGCGGGCAAAGCGTCGGCCATCGCTTGCAGAGTGTGTGCGGGGGCGGCGTGCTCGTGATGGTGCTTCTCTAACTGGCGATCAATGGCGTCTTCGACCTGGTGGGGGTCCTCCAAATTCATAGTCATCATACGCAAAGTGTCACAAATCAGATCAACCGCGAAATGATCCTTCAAGATCTTAGGGTAGCGAGAGAAAATCGCGCTGTCGCCAGGGTTTTCAATATGCGCCTCAAGTGCGATCACGCCCTTTGTTTTCATCGTTTTGGTCAGAAGAAACAGAAGCGACAATAAATCCTCGTAATCCTGCTTTTTCCATTTGGCGCCGGCGAAAATCGTCCCGAACGCACCGAGAGTCGCGGTGATCACTTTCGGCGGGTTGCCGATCAGAAACGCGCCCACGGCCGCGCCGCCAATCATCATCATTTCAAAGGGCGCGGCTTTGATGATCACGTCAAAATGGCCTCCCGCGAGCGCAAACCCGCCGAAAACCATGCCCATCACCACGAGAATACCGAGGATTTGAAACACGCGCTTAAGCCTAGTTCCGAAAAGACTGTCGTGAGACTACGGCGCGCCGCTTAAAATGGCGCTAGAGCGGAGCGGGCGCGCTCACCGCGCGTCCCCACC
>CAZMSO010000050.1:0-4979 GCA_964568975.1 uncultured Caulobacterales bacterium
TGGAGCGCACGCTGTCGGTGAAAATCCCGCCGGGCGTGGAGGACGGCACGCGCATTCGCCTCGCTGGGGAAGGCGATGCGGGCGCCCGCGGCGGCCCGCGCGGCGACCTCTACATCTTCGTCAGCATCCGCCCTCATGAAATTTTCGAGCGCGACGGCGCGGATCTCTATTGCCGCGCACCCGTGCCGATGACGACCGCCGCGCTTGGCGGGGAGATTGAAATCCCCACCATTGAGGGCGGACGGGTGAAAGTGCGCGCGCCGGAGGGTTCCCAGACCGGCCGTAAAGTGCGCTTGCGCGGCAAAGGCATGACCCGCCTGCGCTCGGCCACCCATGGCGATATGTATGTGGAGCTGTTTGTGGAGACGCCGACGCGCCTTAACGCCCGCCAGAAAGAGTTGCTGGAGGCGTTCGCGGCCGAAAGCGGCGAGGACTGCCACCCCGAACACAAAAGCTTTTTCGAGCGCGCGAAGCGCTTTTGGGACGGCATCGCCGGCGCTGACGGCGAACGGCCCAACGCGTAAGGCCGCTCCACGCCATTTTGCAGCGCGCGCCGCTGCGCCGTCGCGCTGCCAGCGGTAAGGGCGATCGCCGGCCTCGCTCCAATCAGATCGTGCGCGCGCGCCTCAATGGGCCATGAACAGCGACGGCGCCTCCGCCTCCAGCAGCGTGCGCGTCACCCCACCGAACACCGCTTGGCGCAAGCGTGTGTGACCGTAGGCGCCAGCGATCAGCAGCTCCACCCCCGCCGCCTCGGCGGCGGCCAACAGCTCGTCGCCCGGCGCGCCGCGGGCGTCGAATGTCGCGACTTCCGTGGACGGGCCGCGCCGCGCGATCCAGGCGGCCGCGAAGCTCGGATCCGCGCATGCGACGTCCTTCGGGCTGAGGCCCGCTTTTGCTTGCAAGATCACCACATGCTCCGCGACGCCCACCAAATCGCGCGCCATTTTAAGCGAGCGCGCCGCTTCACGCGATCCGTCCCACGCCACGCCAAGGCGCTTCGGCGGGATCGGGCCGCGAGGGATGAGGACCGCGGCCCCGTCTTCAACGAGAAGCGTTTGAAACACGTCCGATAACGGGCCCACACCCCGCGCTGCGCCGGGCTCCACGATCGCAAACGGCGACAGCCGCGCCGGCGCAGAGCCATGCACCCGCGCGCCGCCATGCACGCGGTAGTGAAAGCCGTCACGATCCCCAGCCATGGCGCGCGCGCGCGCCTCTGCGGCCTCCCGCTCCGCGCTCAACGCCTCGACTGCGCCAAGGCCAAGGCCCGCGACGCCGTCGCCTGACATCATCAACGCCGCTGCGTCGTCCGCACCGAGGAAAACGGCGTCAACCTCCACATGCAGCGCCGCCGCGAGCGCCACGGCCGCCTCAAACGCCGGCGCGTCGCCAGCTTGCCCGCTCAAGGGCAGATACAGCGTGTCGTGATCCGAGGACGGGGCGGGCGATTGGCTCATGGCGCGCTCTCCAAAACCGTGTGTCGGGGGCGGGCCCGGCGCGACTTGATCTCATCGGCGTTCACGGCCAGCAAGAGGTGGTGACCATACCGCATTCCGCCGCCCCTGTGTGAGACGACAGTGAGCCGCACCAACCGCCACCCGCAGAAAGCCCCCAGCGCCACGCCGCGTGAGCGCCGGGGCCGCGCCAAGCCGCCCGCGCCGCGCGCTTGGCAGCGCATGCTGTCTGGACGCCGGTTGGATCTGTTAGACCCTTCGCCGCTCGACATAGAGATTGAAGACATCGCCCACGGCCTGGCGCGCGTGGCGCGCTGGAACGGCCAAACCGCCGGCGATCACGCCTTCTCGGTCGCGGAACACTCCGTCGTCGTGGAGACGATTACAGCCGCCCTCGCCCCGGAGGCGACGCCGGCGGACCGATTAACAGCGCTGCTCCACGACGCGCCGGAATACGTCATCGGCGACATGATCAGCCCGTTCAAAGCTGCGCTGGGCCTTGACTACCGCACTTTCGAGGAGCGGTTGGAACGCGCGATCCACATTCGCTTCGGACTGCCGGCGGTGCCGGCGGCGCACCTGCGCAAAGCGATTAAGCGCGCCGATCGCGCGTGCGCTTATTTCGAGGCGGTGCAAATCGCAGGCTTCGACGAGCAGGAGGCGGCGGGGTTTTTCGGCCGCCCGCCCCCCGGCCTTGAGATCGCCATCGCGCCATCGCCGGCGCACGCGGCTCAAGCGGCGTTTCTCACACGCTTCCGCGATTTGCTGGCGGCCATGGACGCCGGCCCCGACGACACAGCAACGCCCAACGGTCCTCTCGGGGAGGCGACGTCGCCGCCGCGCCGATCATGACAGCGCCGCGCGCCCCCACGACCGACCAGGCTGCGCCGCCGCCGGCGATCGTGATCGGCTTGTCGGCGGTGATCATCGCCGTCGTGGGCGACCAAGCGCGCGTCCTGGTCGCGCGCGAACCGGTCCAGGCCCCGCCGGCTTTGCCCTTCGGTCCGTTCGATCCCGACGGCGACCGCACATTCGAAATCGCCCTACGCGCCTTTGTGCGCGAACAAACGGGCTTTGAACTGGGCTATGTGGAGCAGCTTTACACCTTCGGCGATCGCGGCCGCGACGCGCCGCGCGCGCGCATGCCAGGCGCGGAGCGAGGTGCAGAGGCGCCCTCGCGGGTGATTTCAGTGAGTTATCTCGCCCTTGCGCCCGCCGCCCAAGAGACGGCGCTTGGCCGGTGGGCGGACTGGTATGCGTTTTTTCCGTGGGAGGATTGGCGCGCCGGCCGCCCGGATGTGTTGGACACGCTGATCCGACCGAAATTGCACGCCTGGGCCGACGGTTCGGGCACTCAAGGCCGGCGGGCGGCGCGCTGGGCCCGGGCGCGCGAAGCCTTCGGCTTTGATGGCGCGCCGTGGAATGAGGAGCGCGTGCTCGACCGCTATGAGCTCTTGTATGAAGCGGCTTTGACGCCGGAGGCCGCCGTTGATCGCGGTGACGTCGCGCGCGCGCCAGCGACCCCAGACGCGCTAGGCCGTCACATGGCTTCAGACCACCGCCGGATCCTCGCCACGGCCATTCAGCGCCTGCGCGGTAAAATCAAGTACCGTCCAGTCGTGTTCGAACTCACGCCGCCGCTCTTCACCCTCTCCACGCTCCAATGCGTGGTGGAGGCGATTTTAGGTTTGCGCTTGCACAAGCAGAACTTTCGGCGCGGCTTGATCAATGCGGGCCTGGTCGAAGGCGTGGGCGCAGTGGAGACCGCCACGGGCGGACGCCCCGCGGAATTGCACCGCTTTCGCCGCGAAGCCGCGTCGTCGCGACTCGACGGCCGCCAAGCTCTCGGCGTGTCGACGCCGCGCCTCAAGGAGACGTAACGGCCGTCTTCACGACGTTGCGCCCCAGTTTCACGACGTTGCGCCCCAGCGCGCACACGCGCTGGATCGTCACGACCACGCCCGCGCCCCAACGTCTGAGACGCCGCCCAAAGGGGGCCCCTGGCGCGCCCGCTAGCGCGCTCGTGAACGCCGCTCTTTGGAAAACGCCTTGAATCCATCGCGGGGCGCCTTATGCTCAGTCTCAGCAAAAGGGGTGGCGCAGCGCCTTGACCCTTTACAGGATGCGCACATCTAATGCTCATAGTGAGCAAAATGTAGCGACCCGCTACGGACCGGGAGGCTCCCATGGAGTTGGACATTGCGCGCGTGAATGATCGACCGCCGGCGGCCGACGACGAGCGCCATGGGGCGCGTCCGGCGACTGAGCCGGACCCGAGGCTCGCCTACACCGCAGACGTCGCGCGCGCGACCGATCACCTTTATGCGCGCGTCAAAGACGTGGTGCCGGAGGCGGAATGGCCGGTTCATGCGCCTGTGATCCACGCCATTAACACGCTGAAGGCCGAGCGCGACGCCGTCATCCTTGCGCACAATTACATGACGCCGGAGATCTTCCACACTGTCGGCGATTATGTCGGCGACAGCCTTGGCCTGGCGCGCGAAGCCGCTGAGACGGACGCTTCCGTGATTGTCCAAGCGGGCGTGCACTTCATGGCGGAGACAGCGAAGATCCTTTCGCCCGACAAGACGGTGCTGATCCCCGACACCCGCGCGGGGTGCTCGCTGGCGGCCTCGATTACGGGCCGTGATGTGCGCTTGATTAAGGAGCGCTTCCCGGGCCTCCCCGTGGTGACGTATGTGAACACGACCGCGGACGTGAAGGCTGAAAGCGACATCACCTGCACCTCCTCCAACGCCGTGCAAATCGTGGAGCACATCGCCGCGGAGTTCGGCGTGCGCACAGTGATCATGATCCCTGATGAGTTCTTGGCGAAGAATGTGGCGGCGCAAACCGACATTGAAATCATCGCCTGGAGCGGCCGCTGCGAGGTGCATGAGCGCTTCACCGCTGAGGACATCACTGAAATCCGCGCGGCCAACCCGGGCGTTCTGGTCCTCGCTCATCCGGAATGCCCGCCGGACGTGCTTGGGGTGTCGGACTACGCCGGCTCTACGGCGGCCATGGCTGAGTATGTGAAGACCAGCGGCGCGCGCCAGGTGGTGCTCATCACCGAATGCTCCATGTCGGACAATGTGGCGGTGGACAATCCGGGCGTGGAGTTCATCCGCCCGTGCAATCTCTGCCCCCACATGAAGCGGATCACGCTGCACAACATTTACGACGCCCTGCGCTTCAATCGCCATGACGTGCGCGTGCCGCACGACATCGCCGCGCGCGCCCGCGCGGCGATCCAGCGCATGCTGGACGCCCCGACACCGGCGCAACCCGCGCGGTTCGACCCGGCCGCGCCGGCTGTCGACGTTATGGTGATGTGAAGCGCGCGGCGGAGGCTCTGACGCAGACGCCCGGACACTCTGCACAGTGGACGCGCGCAGCGAGGGCGGTACCATCGCAGAGAGCGGTCGCGCCGACGCCCCCCCCAGGCGGCGCGCGGACGCGCAGGCACCGAGGAGCCCACACTTAAAGCCCACCCCCGCACCGCCCATTCAGCTCTAGCGC
>CAZMSO010000050.1:4989-18945 GCA_964568975.1 uncultured Caulobacterales bacterium
CCAACTGTGGCGGCGGTCCGCTTGTTGGCTCCCTTCGCTGTGCGCGGCGGCCCCTATGCGCCCGCCCGTCGCCGCGCGGCCGCGCTGGCACGGAGGAGCCCACAATGATCGCCCGCCCACGCCGCGCCCTTGCGGCTCTTGCGCTCGCCGGCGCGGTCGCCGTCCCCGCCCTTGGCGAGGGGGGAGCCGCCGATGCGCCCGACATCACGGGGTGGTGGTCGTTTCGCACCGCGCCATTCGGCGATGCGTCCTGCGAACTGCGCGGGCGCATGGAAATCCAACCCGCCCCCGATGGCGACGGCTATGTGTGCGCCTTCGACACGGATCAGGTTTGCGTGGGTGATTTACTTTATGAATCAGAGCAATCATGCACCGCGCGCTTTCTCAACGGCGGACTCTTGATCACAAGCCAAGTGGATGCAGCCTATCCGGAAGAAATCGCTGAAAATTATTATCGGGACAATTTCGTCCTCGACACTCTGTCCCCCGAAGAAATGACGGGACGTCTGTCATCATTATCGATTGTCCCGGTTCGATTTTGGCGTGAATCGGGAGCGATCTCATGACAGCGCGCACAGTCATCGCCCTCGCCGCCCTTATGGCGCTGGCGTTCGCGGCCGCAGCCCAAGACGCCGATGGCGAGGGCGCGGCCATCGAAGGCGACTGGTCGTTTCAAACCGCCGTCTATGAAGGCGGCTGCCAAATGTCGGGCTCCATGACGGTCGCAGCCGGCGCGGTCGCGGGCATTTATGAGGGCGAGCTCTTCACGTTGGAGCGCTGTGAGTACTATCCCGATGATTTCCCAGGCTTTCGCACCGAGCAAAAAGTGCGGCTGTCGCGTCAAGGCGCTGACGTCGCGATCAAGGCCACGCTGGTGTCCGTGGAGCCTGATCTCGGTAATTATTGGCCGGATGACTTTGTGCTGACGGTCAAACACAGCGCGCTCATGGAGGGTGAGCTGCGGTCGGCGGACATCGCGCCTGTGCGCTTCACCCGCGGCGACGCCGCGACCTCCTGACGCGATCGTGACCGCGCCCCGCGCCTTCAACGACCCGCCGCCGGACGAGACGGACGTGCTGGTGCTCGGCGCCGGACTGGCGGGGCTTTACCTCGCCCTGACATTGGCGCCGCGCCGGCGGTGCGTCGTCGTTGCGCCGCAAGGTCCCGGCGCGGGCGGATCGAGCGGCTGGGCCCAAGGCGGCGTCGCCGCCGCGCTCGGCCCTGATGACAGCCCCGACCTGCACGCCCGCGACACCATCGCTGTCGGCGGCGGCCTCGTGGATCCCGCGGTGGCGCGGCTCCTGACCCAAGACGGCCCTGATCGGGTGCGCCATTTGGCGGCGATTTTGGACCGCTATGGCGATGTCGGCTTTGACCGCCACGCGGACGGTGCGTTCCATCTCAGCCTGGAAGCGGCCCACAGCCGGGCGCGCGTGGTGCGCGTGACGGGCGATCAGGCCGGCAAAGCGATCACCAGCGCCGTGGCGCGCGCGGCGCGCGACCAGACCGGCGTCACCTTGCACGCGGGCTGGACCGCCGAGGCGTTGCTCCAAAGCGAGGATGGCGCTGTCCTGGGCGCGGTGTTGCGCGATCGCGCCGGGCGGGCCCACGCCGTGCGCGCACGCGCCACAGTCCTGGCGGTCGGCGGCGTCGGCGGGCTTTACGCCGTCACCACGACGCCCAAGACCGCCCAGGGCGCGGGCCTGGCGCTTGCGGCGGCCGCCGGCGCGGTGATCGCGGATCCGGAGTTCGTTCAATTCCACCCGACCGCGTTGGATGTCGGCCTCGACCCCGCGCCCTTGGCCACGGAAGCGTTGCGCGGGGACGGCGCCGTGCTGGTGGACGCCGCGGGCGCGGCGCTGATCGACCCCCTCGCCCCCCGCGACGCGGTGGCGCGGGCCGTCCACGCCGCGCGGGCGGATGGACGCGGTGCGTTCCTTGACGCGCGCCAGGCCATCGGCGAGGCGTTTCCAAACCGCTTTCCCACCGTGTTCGCCGCCTGCCGCCAGGTCGGCCTCGACCCCCGGGTCACGCCGCTGCCGATCGCGCCCGCGGCGCATTACCACATGGGCGGCGTCGCCACAGACACCGAGGGCCGCACGAGCGCTTGCGGCCTTTGGGCGATTGGGGAAGCGGCGCGCACGGGCGCCCATGGCGCGAACCGGCTGGCGTCGAACTCCTTGCTCGAAGCGGTCGTGTTCGCGCGCCGCGCCGCAGACGCCCTTGCGGACGCGCCAGCGCAAGCATCCAGACATGCGCCATCGCCGGGAATGACGCCGCCGCGCCTCAGTGCGACAGCGCTCACGCGCCTGCGCGCCGCCATGGCGCGCGACGCCGGCGTCGTGCGCCATGAAGACGGACTAACGCGCTTGCTCGCTGAGATTGACGCCCTCGCTCCATCGGCCGAGCCGCCGCCCGCGCCGCTGGTCGCTGCACGCCTCATCGCCACAGCCGCCCTGAATCGGCGCGAAAGCCGCGGCGCCCATTGGCGCAGCGATTACCCCGCGCCCGCCGCCGACGCCCACGCGACCCGCCTCACATGGGCCGAGGCGCGCCGCGTCACCGCCCCTCACGCTCTCGCCTCGATCACGCCTTAACCGTTCCATGATCGCCCCGCGCAAACACGCCTCCCAAGTCGACCACCTGACCCCGCCGCCGACCCACGTCATCGCGGACGCCGTCGCACGCGCGCTGGCGGAGGATCTCGGCGCGCTGGGCGACGTGACAAGCGCAGCGGCCGTGCCGGAAGCTGCAGAGCTCAAGGCCGCGATCGTCACCCGCTCGCGCGGGCGCGTGGCGGGCTTGCCGCTGGTGCGGGAGACGCTCAGCCAAATCGATCCCGCCATTGCGCTGGAGGTGTTCGCCCCCGATGGCGCGGATGTCGGGCCGCTTGACGTGATCGCGCGTCTGCACGGGCCGGCGCGCTCCGTGCTGGCGGCGGAGCGCACGGCGCTGAATTTCCTCGGCCATCTGTGCGGCGTCGCCACGCTGACGGCGGCCTATGTCGCCGCGGCGGAAAGCGCGATGGCGCGCATTGTCGGCACCCGCAAAACCACGCCCGGCCTGCGCGCGCTGGAACACTACGCCATCCGCGCCGGCGGCGGCGGTCAGCACCGCGCCAGCTTAAGCGACGCGATCCTGATCAAAGACAACCACATCGCCGCCGCCGGCGGGCTTGATGCAGCGCTCTTGGCCGTGCGCGGCCGGGCCGGCCATATGCTCCACGTCTCTGTGGAAGTGGACACGCTGCAGCAATTGGAGATCGCGCTGCGCTACACGCCCGATGTGATCCTGCTGGACAATTTCGCTCTGAAAGACTTGACGAAGGCGGTGCGCCTGGTCGGCGGGCGCTGCGTGCTGGAAGCCTCCGGCGGCGTCACCTTAGAGACGGTGCGCGCGATCGCCGAAACCGGGGTGGATGTGATTTCCGTCGGCGCGCTCACCCACTCCGCGCCGGCGATGGACCTCGGGCTCGACGCCTATTGAGCCCAGCCTGTTTGACCCCAGCCTATTTGGCCTCATACCGTCCGCGCGCGGCTTTGTCCCATCGCGCTGACGCATGCTGGGCGGCTAGGGTCGCGCCACCATTTTGCGCTTCGCCCCAGGGCCCAGGCCGCTCATGACGCTCAACACGCTGGAACGGTGGATCTTTCGCACCACGCGCTTGTCCACGGTGGTGGCGGTGCTGGCCTCTTGGGTGGGGGCGGTGATGATGTTCGTGCTGGGGGTCTCCCACACTTATGAAGGCTTCGCCGCGCTCATGTTCCAGGATCCGTCCCTGCGCGGCGATTTGCCCCGCGGCGACGCCACGGTCGTGCATTTGATCGGCGCGCTCGACCGGTTTTTGATCGCCGTCGTTCTTTTGTATTTCGGGTATGGCCTCTATGGCCTGTTTGTGCGCCCTGACCGCGCGCCCCGCGAGCTCGGCTTACCGGACTGGCTCCATGTTGAAAGCATTGGCGAGCTGAAGCAGACGCTCGCTGAAGTGATCATTGTCATTCTCTTTGTCTTGTTTTTGAAGGTCGCGTTAGAGACGTTCCACGCCGACAGCCTGTCTCTGACAGTCGCGGGCGTCGCGCAAATTCTGCTCTTACCCGTCGCGATCGTACTCCTAGCGGGCGCGTTGCGTCTGGCGGAGCTGCATCCCAAGGCGCGCCCGCGCGCGCGCCTGCACCGCAGCCCCGAAGGCGCGCCGCGGACCCCCGTCGACTGAGCGCGCCTGCTGCGACGCGCCGCCACGCCTCACGCGTCGGCCTCCGCCGCGAGGATCGCCGCCAACCCCTCGCGATAGGTTCGATAGGTCGGCCGCCAGCCCAACACCGCCTTCAGCTTGGCGTTCGCAATGCGCTTGGGTTCAGCGTAGAAGCTGCGCGCCATGGGTGAAACATCAGCATCATCAAGCGCCACACCCGGCGGCGGCGCACGGTCCAGCAAGCGGTAGGCCTCATCGATCGGGTCCTGCGGCGGGGTCGGCCAATCATCAGCGACATTAAAGACAGCGCCGGGCGTCGGCCGCCGCGCCGAGAGCGCCAGCGCGCCGGCGATGTCGTCCACATGGGCGCGGTTGAACACAGCGCCGGGTTTGAGGATGCGCTTTTGCGTCCCCGCGCGGATGCGGTCGAACACCGACCGGCCCGGACCGTAAATGCCCGGCAAGCGAAAAATATGTGTGGGAACCTCGAAGCCAAGCCACGCCGCCTCCGCCGCCGCGCGCGCGCGGCCCCGCGCCGACGTCGGTGTCAGGCGATCACGCTCAAAGCACCAGCCGCCCGCCCGGTCGCCATAAACGCTCGTGGCGGAGAGATACCCGACCCAGGCAAGCCCCGCCGCCCGCTGAAGCGTGGCCCCAAGCGCCCGCGCGGCGGGGCACCCTTCAGCGTCGGCGGGAATGGAGATCAACACATGAGTCGCCGCTCGCGCGGCGGCCTCAAGCTCGGCGGACACCGCATGGCCGTCGAACGCCACGAGCGTGGGGCGGAAAGGCTCGTCGCCTTGGGCTTCCGCACGCGGTCCTTGCCGCGACGTGCCGACCACACGCTGGGGCTGCAGCGCGCGTGTCGCGGCGGCGGCGGTATAGCCAAAACCGAGGCACAGCAACGACGTCGTCATTGCGCGGCGCCGCAACGCCGCGTACCGTCACACTCCGACAGAGGTCGGTGCTGCGGGGGGGACGCCGATATGGTAGGGCTGAATCGAAGCATGGGGTTACCGTCCTGTTTTGGCGTCGCCGCCGGCGTGATGCTCAAGGCTGCGGGCGTCACGGCGGTCGTGCTGGCTGCGGCCGGCGGCGCGAACGCGCAATCTCTTTACGAACTCTCACGTCCTCAACCCACCTCGACAGCGCCGCGCGACTGGGACGCCATCGCCCGCGAACGCTACGTGCAATGCCTGCGCTTGGTCGAGACGGATCCGACAGCGGCCTATGAAAGCGCCCTGGGCTGGCGGTCGGAGGGGGGCGGCTCGCCCGCCCGCCACTGCATCGCGTCCGCCTTGATTAAGCTCGGCCAATTCGCGGAAGGCGCCAGTCGTTTGGAAGCCACGGTCTCAGCGCCTGATGCGGGCGATGAAGTGATCCGCGCCGACCTCCTCGGCCAAGCCGGCGGCGCGTGGCTGCAAGCCGATGAGCCGGCGGAGGCCGAACGCGTGCTGACCCAAGCGCTCCTGTTACGCCCGGGGGACGCCGACATCCTCGTCGATCGCGCCATCGCGTATGCGCTGCAGGGCCAATTCCGATCGGCCGTGGAGGATTTGTCCATCGCCTTGGCCTCGCGCCCAAGCGATCTCGACGCGCTGCGGCTTCGGGCCAATGCGTGGGCGGAGTTGGGCCGCTATGAGGACGCCGCGCGGGATGTGGCCCGCGGCCTCGCTTTCGCGCCGGATGATGTGGAGCTGCTCCTGGTGCGAGGCCGTGTGCGCCAAGCGCTCGGCGCTGCGACGCCGGCCGCCATTCGCTGACGCGGGCCCGCCGTCGACGACCTCTGTGGGACGCGGCGGCGACCGCGCGAGCGCGAACGTCGCCGGCGGCTTACACCCGCCGCGCCGCGTGCGCCGCGAGCGCCAATCCGACCTCCCATTCCGCGCGCACATGGGCCACTGGCTCGCGCCCGCGCCGCGCAGCGGCGAGATCAGCGAAACGCGGCCGCGGCGCCAGCCGCCAAACCGCCCACACCGCCGCCCCCCGCACCAGATCTGATGCATCATCAAGACGGCGTTCCGCAGCGGCCGCGAGTTGCGGTGCGCCCGAATTGCCAATCGCGATCAAAACATTGCGCACAAAACGATCGCGGCCTGTGCGCTTGATCGGCGATCCCGCGAAGACGGCGCGAAACGCGGGATCGTCGAGCTCAACCAGCTCCGCCAACCCGGGCGAATCCGCCTGCGGTCGCGGAAACAGCGCCGCCTCGCGCACAGTCGCGGCGAATTTGTTCCATGGACACACCGCCAGACAGTCATCGCAACCATAAACGCGATTGCCCATCGCCGCGCGAAACTCTCGCGGGATCGGACCCTTATGCTCAATGCTCAGATACGCCAGACACCGTCGCGCATCGAGCTCATAAGGCGCGGGAAACGCATCAGTAGGGCACGCGACCAGACACCGCCGGCACGCGCCGCAATGGTCCTCCTCGCGCGCATCCGGCGTGAGTTCGGCATCCGTGAGCAGCGCGCCCAAAAACAGCCAGGAGCCGAAGGACCGCGACACGAGATTCGTGTGCTTGCCCCGCCAGCCCAGCCCGGCGCGTTCCGCCAACGGCTTTTCCATCAAGGGCGCAGTGTCGACGAACACCTTCACCGCCGCGCCCGTGCGGCGCGCGAACGCCCGCCCGAGCGTTTTGAGCTTCGCCTTCAGCGCGTCATGATAGTCCCCGCCCTGGGCGTAAACGGAGATCGCGGCGTGCTCGGCGTGCTCAAGCTGAGTGAGAGGATCGCGCGCGGGACCGTAATTGAGGCCGACCATCACCGCTGACCGCGCTTCCGGCCACAGGGCTGTGGGGTGGCGGCGCCGCTCAAGCGTGTCGGCCATCCAGGTCATGTCCCCATGACGCCCGGCGTCGATGAAACGCTGCAGCGCCTCGTCCGCGGCCGCCGGCGCGTCCCAAGGCGCATCCGCGCGCGCAACACCGACAACATCCAAGCCGAGAGCGCGCGCCTCCTCCCGCACCACGACATCCGGCGGCGCCATGCGGCTGGACGTCGCTGACCCCGTCATGTCCGCGCTTCCCTTTCGATCATCGCGTCTGCGCGCCCACGCGCGGGGCCCGCCGGCGCGCGAGAAACGCTACGCCGCCTCAAGCAGCGGCGACACATCCTCGCGCAGCGCCATCATGGCCGGACGACGCCGCACCCGCTCCCACCAAGCGCGAGCCGCCGGGCTTGCGTCCCAAGCCGCCACGCCGAGCACGTCCAAACACGACAGATGCCCCGCCGCCGCAATGTCGGCGATCGAAAACTCCGGCCCCGCCAGCCATCCCCGATCCGCAGCGAGCTGGCCGACATAATCCAAATGACGGATCAGCGCGGCGCGGCCCGCCATGAGACGCGCGGCGTCGGGCGCACCTTGGCCTGTGAGGCGCTTTTCCACGAGTTCATAGAGGAGAGTGGCGTTGACCTCGGCGTCGTATTTGCGATCGAACCAGTCCGCCAGTCGGCGCGCCTCCGCACGCATGGTTGCGTCGCCCGGCAACAGCGGCGGCTGGGGCGCGGTCTCTTCGAAATACTCCAAGAGCGCGCGCGCGCCGATCACGACATGACGTCCAGGCCGGCCGCCGAGCGTGAGGACCGGGGTCTCCCCCGCAGGATTGAGCGCCAAAAAGTCTTGGCGGCCATCCCACACCCGCTCCACCCGCAAGCGCAGCCGCACGCCCTTCTCCGCCGCCGCCAAACGCGCTTGGCGCGAAAACGGATCAAGCACCCAATGGTGCAGCGTGAGACCCGGATCGCTCATCTGCGGCCTGGCCCCGCCTGGGCGGCTGCGGCGCGTGCGCCGTTGCAGCGGATGATCGGCATGATTGCGCCCCTTTTCTGGCCGGACTCTGTGGCTGAAATGCACGTGATCAGCAGACCTGACTTGTCGTGATTCGAGCGCTGGTGTTCATTCCTCCCTCAGGAATGGTGACGAGCCCGGCGAGGGCTCGGGGGAAACGGCGGCGTTGCACGCCGGTGTGTAATTGGGTTTGGGGGCGCGTCCGTGGACACCCTACAGCTTGTGCTGCTGTCGCTGATACAAGGCGCGACGGAGTGGCTGCCGGTCAGCTCCTCGGCTCATTTGATTCTGTTTCCGACTTTGACCGGCTTGCCCGATCAAGGGCCGCTGATCGACGCCATGGCCCATTTGGGTTCGCTGGGCGCGGTGTTGATTTATTTTCACCGCGATGTCGCGCGGGTGCTGCAAGGCTTGACGGATCTCGTGTTCGGCTCGGAGCGGGACGGCTCGCGCATCACGTTTGAGTCTAAGCTCCTGTTAGTGATCGCCATCGCGACAGCGCCGGGTCTCGTGCTCGGCTTCATTCTCGAGCGCCTCGATTTGTTGGAGAGTTTGCGGGATGTGCGCGTGATCGCGGCCTCCACGATCGGCTTCGGCCTCTTATTGTGGGCCGCCGACAGCTTCAGCGCGAAGACGCGCAGCGAGCGCAGCCTCACGCTGCTTGATGCCGCGATTATCGGCGTCTCCCAGGCGCTTGCGTTCATTCCAGGCACCAGCCGCTCGGGCGTGGCGATGACGGCGGTGCGCGCGCTGGGTTTCCGGCGCGACGAAGCGGGACGCCTCGGCATGCTTGTGGGCGTGCCTTTGATCGGCGCCGTCGGCGCTTATGCGCTGCTGAAGCTCGCTTTGGGCGAAAGCCCTAACGCCATCGCCGCCGATGGGACGGAGATCCCGGTGACGCTGTTTGACGGGCTTGTGGTGGCTGTGATGTCGTTCCTGGCCGCGTGGGGCTCTGTGGCGGCGCTGATGACGCTGCTTCATCGCACCAGCTTTTTGCCCTTCGTGCTTTACCGCATTGGCCTTGGCGTCTTCTTGTTCGTGTTCGCCTTCTAGCGCTGGACACGCCACACCCGGCAGCGGCGCGCAGGCCCGATGCGTGCGGGCCCTCCCTCGCCATCGCGTCATCGTGGGACGCCCGCCGATCCCATTCAGCGCCGGCGATCGCAGACCGCTTAAGACCCCCGGCTGATCGCGCCGCGGCAGGGCCGCGCGCGCCGCCGCCAGCTACACCCCTGGGGCGGCGTCGCCCGTGTTGAATTGACCATAGCGACGATAGCGCTCGAGATATCTGGGAATAATCGCTTCCACCGCAGTCGCCGCGACGCCAAGATCCGCCAGCGTGCCGACGCCGTCTGTGTCTGTGACAACGTTGTCACGCTTCAGCAACGTCACTTGATCGCGCGTCAAAAACGGCTCCACAAACGGCAGCAGCCCCGACGCCTCCCCCGCTAAGCCCATCAGAGAGGCCACGAAAAACGGCATAGGAACCAACGGCCGCCGGCGGCGGATCTCCGCCAGCATCAAACGCATGAGCTCTTTGAACGTGTAAACCCGCGGCCCCCCCAATTCATAAACGCCGCCGGCCGCTTGCGGGCTCGTCAGCGCGACGGCCACCGCCGCGGCGACGTCGCCCACATAAACGGGCTGAAACCGCGTCTTGCCGCCGCCGATCAGGGGCAAGGCCGGCGCAAACCGCGCCATGTCAGCAAAGCGATTGAAAAACTGATCCTCCGGGCCAAACACAATCGAGGGGCGTAGGATCGTGGCCTCCGCAAACGCCGCGCGCACGTGCGCCTCGCCATCGGCTTTCGTGCGTGCATAAAGCGACTTCGAGGACGGGTCTGCGCCAATCGCCGACACCTGCACAAACCGCTGCGCTCCGGCGTCGGCGGCCGCCTGCGCGACATGGCCGGCCGCATGCGCATGCACGGCGGCGAACCGCTGCGACCCGCTTTGAAACAACACGCCGACCAGATTGACCACGCCGCGCGCGCCCTCCACCGCCCGGTCCACAGAGGCGCGGTCACGAATGTTGGCCTGGGCGAGCTGCACTTGGCCCACATCGCCCATCACGCGTAGCTCATGGCCAAGATGCGGGCGTCGCATCGCCACGCGCACCCGCAGCTCGCGCTTGCACAACGCGCGCACCACATACTTGCCGATGAAACCCGAGCCGCCAAAGACGGTGATGAGATCGCTCGCCATAGATCCAGCCTGTAACCCGAAGCCCGAGAAATAGGACGCCGGCGCTGGGCTGTCCATGACGGCGGCCGCATCGTTTCACGGCGCGCCTTCGCGCTTCTTTAAGCGGACGCTCGCTACCGATCGCCTCGGGAGAAGCGCGCCATGATTGACGACTTAAAGCATGTCACCGCCCTCGTGGCTCCAGAAAACGACGCCGACGAGCATCAGCTGCGCTCTGTGCTCGGTCTCGCTAAGCTGGCCGCCGTGCGATTCGTGCGCCGCCCAGACGCGTTGTTGGCGGAAGCCCGCGCGCTTGAGCCCGACCTTTTGATTATGGGGTTCGCCCTGGAAGGCCAGCCGACGATCGACACGTTGCGTGCGATCCGCCGCGGGGAGACGTCTGTGAATCCCTATTCGCCCGTGGTGATCGCACGGTCGAAAGCGTCCCGCAAAGCCGTGAGCCTCGCGCTCAATGGCGGAGCCCACGAATTCCTCGCTTTGCCCACTTCTGTGGCGACGTTGTCGCGTTTGCTTTACCGCGCGATTTTTGCGGGACGACCTTTTGTGAACACGCCGACTTACATCGGCCCGTGCCGCCGCCGGCGTCCGGATCCGGCGTATGAGGGGCCCGAACGCCGCCGCGCGGCGTGGGCGGGCTATGTGCACGCGTCCCACGATCTTGGCGACGGCGACCCCCACATGATTTAGCGCCGGCGTCAGCGGCGGCGGACGCGTGGTGATCGCCCCGCGATCGCCCCCCCCCCGCGATTGATCCCCGCGATTGACCAGACGCCGGCGGGCGCGTATTCACTCCAGCCTCAGGCCCAGATGGCGGAATTGGTAGACGCGCCAGCTTCAGGTGCTGGTATCCGTATGGATGTGGAGGTTCGAGTCCTCTTCTGGGCACCATCCTGCATTTCCCAGCTATTCCCCGCGACTAATAATCCGTTAACTTCCAAGGGCTTTAGCGCTTCGTTAGTCGCAGCGCATCGCAGGGCGACGCCCTGAAGCGCACGCGTTTCTAGGGGTACGGCAGGGGATTTGGAGAATTGGCCAAAAATGCTCTGACCGCTTTATCGGTGCGGAGGGTGACGCAGCTGGGCCGTCACGGTGACGCAAACTGCCCGGGTTTGGCGCTGTGCGTCACCCGATCGTCATCGGGGGTCCTCCGCAAATCCTGGACGGTGCGGGTGAGTGTAGCGGGTCGCCAGCGGGAGTTTGGTTTGGGCGGCGCTGCGGAGGTCTCGCTCAAAGAAGCGCGGGATCGCGCACTGGAAATCCGGCGCGCCGCCCGCTGCGGCGAACTCGATCGACCCAAGGCCCAGCTTTTAGCGCCATCATTTCAAGAGTTTGCACACGCCTATGTGGCCATGCGTTCTGCGGGCTGGAAAGACCCCAAGCGGGGCTCGCAGATCTGGTTGAACTCGTTGGAGCACCATGCCTTCCCGATCATCGGCTCTGTGTCGGTGGATGCGGTGACCCGCGATCATGTGATCCAGATCCTCGAGCCGATCTGGTCGGCGAAAACCGAGACCGCCAGTCGGGTGCGCAATCGCCTGGAGCTGATCTTGGGCGCAGCGCGGGCCAAAGGCCTGCGCTCGGGCGAGAACCCGGCGGTGTGGCGTGATGGGTTGGAGCACATTTTCGCCCCGCCCCGGTTGGTGGCTCCGGTCCGCCATTTCGTGGCCGTACCTATCGACGCCATGCCCGCACTGATGGCGCGCTTGCGGACTTCTAAGGGCATGGCGGCGCGATTGGTGGAGTTCATCGCCCTGACCTGGGTGCGCTTCTCCGCCGCGGCTGGCGCGCGATGGGACGAGGTGGACTGGGAGGCGCGGGTGTGGACAGTCCCACCCGGGCGGAACAAGGGGCGCAAGGGCGCTGTTATGGCCCACCGCGCGCCGCTGTCGGAGGCGGCATTGGATGTGCTGCACCGCGTCCGGCCCCGTCGTCGGGGGCGCTCCCCTCTGATCTTCCCCAGCCCCCAAGCGGCCAAGATGCTCAGTGACGTGGCGGCGAAGAAGGCGTTGGTGCGTGGCGGGGATCCGGCCTGGACCACCCATGGGCTGCGCTCGACGGCGCGCGATTGGGCGGCGGAGCGCACGGAGTTCCCCCATGAGCTGGCGGAAATGGCGTTGGGTCATGTGGTGGGCAATGCAGTGGAGGCCGCATACCGCCGGGGCGACATGCTGGAGCGGCGACGCCCGCTCATGGATGAGTGGGCGTCCTATTGCCTGTCCACATGCGAGCGAGCCCAGAGGTCAAAGGACTGAACATCCACCACGCGACGTTTGCCGATCTTGTAGGTGGCGAACGCTCCCGCCTTGATGTGGCGAAAGACGGTGGAGACGTGCAGCCCGTAGCGCTGCGCCGCCTTGGCGACGGAGATGCCGACAATCTCCGCCATCACATCGCGTCCGATGACAGGACGGGGCCCGCAAACGTGTTCAGGGGCAGCCCGTCATCGTCGAAAGTCAGTCTTAGGTCTGCAACGCCTCGGCCTTGCTTGCGCCTGTGGGGCTGGAAGCCGCGATCGCGCAGAGCTGCGGTGAATGTCTTGAGCGCGCCAAAGCTCAGCTCGCCGCGCTCGTGCGCCCAGCGTCGAAAGTCTCCGTGCAGGTCTGCATAGGAGACCCAGGACCCAAGGTCGCGCACACACCGGTCCTCGAGCCAAGCGCCGATGACGTCTTGGGTCTGGAAGTATTCGTCTGTGGCCTCGCGCACCACGCGCGGGAGCTTGGACCGGTCGGCCGGGGCCGAAGGATCGCTAAGGAACTTGCCTGCGCCGTCGATCCAAAACGCCAAAATCCCGGGGGCTTCGGCTTTGAGCTTCTCCAAGAGCTTAGGATCGAACATCTGCGGTGAGACCGTGGAGGTCGCCGGGATCATCCGCAGTCGTCGCGTCATGCCTTGCGACATGTCTCGCGATGACGGCATGTGATTGCCGACCAGCACCATTTTATGCTGCAGCGTGATTTCGGTGGAGCCTTGGTGCATGGCTCGAGCGGTGATTTTCGGTTCGCCGGAAAGGGTCTTCAGCAGAGATTCATTCAAGCGCCCGCCGATGGGCAGCTCCGGCACGATGGTCATCCGCTGGGCGCGCAACCGCATCATCCATTCCGGGTGCGCCTCACCGCCCAGCATCAGCCGCTCGGCGGAAATGCGCCCGGCGTAGCCGCCCATGACATGTTCGAGGATATCCAAGAAGGTGGATTTCCCATTGCCGCCCGGACCCCAAAGGAAGAACAGAGAATGGGGGTTCGTTTCGCCGGTGAGACACATGCCCATGACGCGCTGGATGTAGTCGATCAGCGCCACATCGCCGCCCGTGAAGTCGTTGAGAAACGACAGGAACGCC
Organism: uncultured Caulobacterales bacterium; assembly: GCA_964568975.1. Classification (GTDB taxonomy): domain Bacteria; phylum Pseudomonadota; class Alphaproteobacteria; order Caulobacterales; family Maricaulaceae; genus CAZADA01. The sequence continues at coordinate 18,516 of CAZMSO010000050.1, forward strand.
GGACACGCCCCGCCAGGAGACACCCGCGTCTGTTTGGTCATGAGCAGGGCGGGATCGTTGGCGCGCGCCATCCCGGTGCGCAGGTCGATCACGCCACCGGGCGTGTTCAAGAGCGTTCGGTTTTGATCCCAATCATCCACGCTCGTGCGCAGATCATCGCGTCCGCACGCGAGCTTGAAGACCGACGTGATGAAGTAGGTCGAACACAGCGCCTTCGCCTGACGGCGTATGGCGACGGCCTCCTTGTCGGGCTCCGTATCGCGCGCCTGGCGTTCGAGCGCGTCGGCCTCCACAGCGCAGAAACTCTCGACGAGCGAGCGAGCGCGATCATCATCGCACGCCTGCCATTGCGAGCCGCTCCACAGGAACCAGCCGACACCGGACGTGTAACGCAGGCTCTGCTTGTGTGTCGCGACAAAGCGCGTGGCCA
>CAZMSO010000050.1:19045-20866 GCA_964568975.1 uncultured Caulobacterales bacterium
ACACCGGACGTGTAACGCAGGCTCTGCTTGTGTGTCGCGACAAAGCGCGTGGCCATGTGGACATGAGTATAGCGCAGGACGCTGGGTCCAGTATGGCCTGGCGGTTCGTCATCGCCGTCGAAGAGCTCGCGACACTCGACCAGAAGCTTCTGGCGCTGCTGGTCGTGCTTGGCGAAGGAGCGGGCGACTTCCTGGGGCAAGCGATCGCCATACTTCTGCAAAGCTAAGCCGCTGAACCCCTCCAGCACCGCACAGATCGCGTCGAGACTGTAACCCTCGGCCTGCAGCACGCCGACTTGGGCGTGCATGCACTCGGACCGATCCGACAGGCGCTCCTCCAGGGCTTCGAGGCGCGTCCAGAGCGCGGGGGGCAGGCTCTCAACACGCGAGGTGTCGCGCCTGAGACCCGACACAACCGCTATGCTCGCGGCTGGCGGGTTCCTGCGGGCTCGATCCAAAAGCCGCTCGCGCAACCAAGGCGGCAGGGGTGTTGGAGGCGCGTTTCGGATCAACTGTCGATTGGCGTGCGGCGGCGCGAGCACATAGCCGCCATCGGCCTTGATATCGACGCCCGGCCGGAATGTGCACGAGCGGATCTCCACGCCCTCCGGCAGGTCTTCTGGGTATCGGAAGATGAAGTGGAAGCCCCGGCGGGTCTGGACCGTGCGGGCGCGAGCTTGCTCGAGATCCGCCATCATTTCGGCGTTAGCCTGCGGATCATCCACATCGATGACCACAATGTCCGCGCCCGGCGATCGGCGCGGCGCTGCACCCGCCTTGGGCGTCTTCTCTTCGTGTCCATAGCGTCCTGTCGCAACCCCAACGGCGGCGTTCGGGAACTGAGCCCACCACCGGCGCACGAGCACCAGATCACAGGACGCGCCATAGTGACCACCGCCGCCTCTGATCAGCGGAACCTTACTTTTCGGGTGAACAGGAAACACGGCCACGCCGCACTGAGCGTAGAGCTCAGCGGCGCGGGCGGGAGAGAGTTCCGGGTCCGCCAGTTCGGCGATATCGCACAGTCTCGCAAACCGATCCGGCGGCGGTCGCCCCTCCGGCGCGTCTCCGGGGCTCATGAGGCCGTCCTCCCGGATGCGCCACGCCCCAAGATCGTGTTCACGGCGGCTGTGGTGAGGTTGGCTTTCTGCGCGATCCGGCCGATGGCGAGGCCGTCTTGACGCCAAGCGTGGATCTGGCGGTTGCGGCGAGCGCGCAGGGTCGCCCAGCGTACGCCCGGCGTCATGTGCAGGCCGCCGAAGGCCTCCACCAACCGCCCCGCCTTCTCCCAGCCCAACGTGCGCACCAGCACATGGTCTGCAGAGAGCTTGCAAGGGATCACGAGTGGCGGCAGAGCGCTGGGCGTATGGCCATACAGCATCCTCAGAACGCCGATCAGATGCGCAGTGTCGCCAACGCCGACGAGCGCGGCGATCTCGCTGTAGTCTTTGGGTATGGGTCGCATGGCTCCCTCCTTCGGTTATCGATGGACGGAGAGCCTAGGAGGGCGTTTGGCGCATTTCCCCCGGCGTTTGGGTCACAGACCTTCGAGGGGGGATGGGAGCCGCAAATCGAGAATGCCGGCGGAGCCGCTGTGTGAGACCAAGAGAAGCTTTCGGCTACCGGGAACTGGTGCTCAGCGACCCAAGCAGACGGCGCTTGGCATGCGAGCACCCATCGCAAAGCTCGATCGCGGGTCCGCACAAGCACGAGACCGGTCATCTGATGCGCCACCCTGAACGGTCGCCGACAGCGCACGAGCTGCGGTAGCCGGATGCGCATCGACTGCCCTAAAGCAGACGTCCTCCTATACAACCCGAA
>CAZMSO010000051.1:0-15901 GCA_964568975.1 uncultured Caulobacterales bacterium
TTTTGTTGGGCGGTCCGCCACACGAATGAAAATATGCCTGCTGTAGCCGCAATCAATATCGTTGCAGCCGCTGTAACAAACTCAGCAAGCACCTCCGGGTTTTCGAGTGGTGCGATCACCCCGATCTCGGCCATGCGGTCCTCCGATTGCGGATACTTTCCTGACGTTAAAGCCGACAAGTGACGTCTCGACAATCAGACACGCCGCTTCACACATAGGTTGCGCCGCGTTTAAGGCGGGAGGGACTGTCGACCCACACGCGTCATCGCGTATCGCATCCGCGCGATGGCGCAAACGGTGCGAGCCCAGCCGGGCAAGACTGATGTCGATGCAATCGGCGCGCCCGCACAATGAACCTTCACCGTGTTCATCGTTTCGCGTTACCTCTGCGCGACTGTCTCGTCCCGCGAGGAGGCTCTGATGGCCCACACGATTGCGTATCTGCCCGGCGACGGCGTCGGCCCGGAGGTGGGCGCGGCTGCGATCGCGGTCCTTGAGGCGGTGTCGGATCGCTTCGGCGTGGATTTCCTGATTCAAGAGTGTCCCTTCGGTGGCGCCGCGATCGACAGTCACGGAACGCCGTTTCCCCAACACACCCAAAACGCGGTTGCGCGGGCGCACGCCGTGCTGCTCGGCGCCGTCGGCGGGCCCCAGTGGGACGACCGCCCCGGCGATCAGCGGCCGGAGGCGGGCCTCCTCGCTTTACGTCAGACGTTGGGAACCTGGGCCAATCTGCGGGTGTTTAAGCCCCACGCCCGCGCCGCCCGACGCGCGCCGCTCAAACCGGAAGTGTTGGAGGGCGTTGATCTCATCGTCGTGCGTGAACTTACCGGCGGGCTTTACTTTGGCCGCAAAGCCCGCGATGGCGACCGCGCCGTCGACGAATGCGTCTACACCGTCGCTGAGATCGAACGCATTGTGCGCGCGGCGGCCGCAATCGCCCGCGGGCGCTCGAAACGCCTCGCCTCCATCGACAAGGCCAATGTCCTGGAAACAAGCCGGCTCTGGCGCGAAACCGCAGAGCGCGTCGTCGCCGCGGAATTCCCTGACATCGCCCTCACGCACGCGCTCGTCGACGCCGCGGCGATGCATCTGATCCAAGATCCCAAACGGTTTGACGTCATTGTCACCGAAAACATGTTCGGCGACATCCTCACTGACGAAGCGGCGGTCTTGACCGGATCCCTCGGTCTCATCCCCTCCGCCTCCATCGGCGACGGCGCGGCCGGTGCGGTGAAAGGCCTTTATGAGCCCGCCCACGGCTCAGCGCCGGACATTGCTGGCCACGGCGTGGCGAACCCCGTGGGCATGATCCTTTCTATGGCGTTGATGCTGCGGCATTCCTTCGGCCATGCTGAAGCCGCCGAGGCCGTGGAGCGCGCGACGAACGCTGCGCTCGACACCGGCGTGCTCACGCCGGATTTAGGCGGCGACGCGGCCACAGCGGCCATGACGGACGCCGTCATTGCGCGGCTGACCGCGCCCGCCACGACCCCGTAAGCGCTGTGGACCGCGCGCGAGCGGCGCGGGGCGGGCCGGGGGGCGCGCGAAAGATCTTTCCACTTGAACCAAACTTACGCCTCGGTTACGCAAGAACCGACCCCGATGGGCGCGTTCTTGGAATGACGATGCACAGCAATCCCGATTTCGAGAGCCCACGCTTGGCCGCGCCCAGCGCCGCTGCGTTTGACGCGCGTTGCGCGCGGCCATCTTCTTTCCGTCCCACGACCCACCCCACAACGACGATTACCGCCGCGGCCGGGGGCCGCCGCAAATGGGGTGCTCTCGGGGGCGCGTAGCCCCGCGTTCCACACGCTGAGAGGTAGAATGTCGCACCCCGCCCGGCTCGCCCGCGCGGGGTTTGTTGATTGAAGGGAAAGGCTCGCCCATGTACACCGCCGCTTCGAGGCTTGATCCCATGTCACATCCTTCGCCGATTGCGGCCCGCGCGGCGTCATCGCCGGACGAAACCGCCCCGGACGCGCCCGCCTGCGACCATTGCACGGGTACCGCGGCGCACCCAGCGCTGCGCGGCGCGGTCGTGGTGAAGATCGGCGGCTCTGTGCTGCGCGGCCCCGCCGACGCGGCCACCGCCGCGAGTGAGATTTACCGGCTGCGGCGCGCTGGCGCCCCGGTGGTGGCGGTGGTGTCGGCGATCAACGGCCACACGGATGTGCTGCTCCACGAAGCGCGCGCCTTTGGCGAGGCCGACAGTGTCCATGCGCCGCGGTTGATTGCGCTTGGCGAACACCGCTCAGCCGCGCTGACGGCCATGGCGTGCGAGCGGGTGGGTTTGCGCGCCGCGGTGCTCGGCCCTGAGGCGTTGGCGTTGCGCGCCGAAGGTGATCGCGCCGCCGCCGCGCCGTCCACCATGGACGCTGGCGTTCTCACTGCAGCCCTTGCTCGTCATGACGTCGTCATCGTGCCCGGTTTCGTGGCGCAGAATGCGCAGGGCGAGCCGGTGCTTTTGGGTCGGGGCGGTTCGGACATGACGGCCGTTTTCATCGCAGCCCAGGCGGGCCTTGATCATGTCCGCCTGATCAAGGACGTCGACGGGGTTTACGATCGCGACCCGGCTGTGGCGGGCGGCAAGGCCCGGCGCTTCGACGACTTAGGCTACGCGCAAGCGCGCGCCATCGCCGGCGACGTCGTGCAAGACCGCGCCATCGCGTTTGCCGAACGTTGCGGCGTCGCGATCCATGTCGCGGCGGTCGGGGCGTCGAGCGATGGCGGAGGCGGGCCGCGCGGGCGCGTCACGCGCATCGGCGATCGTCATGCGCCGCCGCGGCCGGTTCAGCCGCCCCAGCGACTGCGGGTCGCGGTGTGCGGCGCGGGCGTCGTCGGCGGCGGCGTGCTCGCCCAAATTGCGCGGCGCCCAGACCTCTTCGCCCTATGCGCGGTCCTTGTACGCGACCGCGCTAAGCCGCGCGACGCCGCGATGGACCCCGCCCTTCTGGTGACGGATCTTGAGGCGGTGTTCGCGGCGCAACCGGACATCGTGATCGAAGCCACTTCCAGCGGCGCGGCGGGCGTCGCGATCCTGGAGCGCGCGCTGAGCGCGGGCGTTCATGTCGTCAGCGCCAACAAACAGGCGGTCGTGACGGATCTGCCCGGCCTGACGGCGTGCGCGGCGCAGTCCGGCGCGCGCTTGCGTTACGCCGCGGCGGTGGGCGGCGGGACGCCCATGATTGAGACGATCCGCGCCGCGCGCGCCGCCGGCGACATCATGAGCTTTGAAGCCGTGCTGAACGGCACGGTGAACTTCATTCTCGACCGCATGGCCGAAGGCGCGGCGTTTGACGCGGCCCTGGAGGAGGCGCGGCTCGCGGGCTTTGCGGAAGAAGATCCGTCGGCGGATCTTGATGGACGTGATGCCGCCGCGAAAGTACGCATTCTCGCTTATGAGGCGTTCGCCGCTGCGCTGAGTGACCACGACGCCCCCGCCGAACCGCTCGACATGACGGCGCGCGCGCAGGTGGTGCAGGGCGGCGCGTGGAAGCAGATCGGCGTGTGTCGGCGCACGGCGAAGGGGCTCGCCGCCGCGGTGCGTCTGACCGACGGCGATGACGCGGCGGCCTTCGCCACAGCGACCCGTGAACGCAACGCGTTGCGTGTGACGCTCACCGACGGACGCGTCTTCACCGCCGAGGGCCGGGGCGCGGGCCGCTGGCCGACGGCGGAGTCCATGTTTGCGGATCTGATGGATCTGCGGGCGGAGCTTTTAGCGTTGTGAGGCGTGACGCGCGATCACCGCGTGGGCTGCACCAAATCCCAGCGATTGCCAAAGGGATCGCGGAACACCGCCACGCGGCCATAGGCCTCCTCCCGCGGCGGCGCTTCAAAGGCGATCCCCGCCGCGGCCAGGGCGGCGGCCTCGCGCTCAAAGTCGTCAGTATAGAGAAACAAAAACACGCGCCCGCCCGTTTGGGCGCCGACCGCCGCCCGCTGGGCGTCCGTGGCCGCTTTGGCGATGAGCAACCGGCATCCGCCGCCAGAGGGTTCAATCAGCACCCAGCGTTTGTCTGGTCCCTGGGGCGTGTCTTCAACCACCGAAAAGCCGAGCACCCCGACATAAAACGCCAGCGCCTCGTCATAATCCGGCGTCACCACCGTCACCGCCGCCAAGACGTTGCTCATCATCGCCTCCCTCTTGTCGCGCAGGAACGCCCTCGCGGCCGACGGCGTCGCCCGTCGGCGCGCCCTATGCTCTAAGCTCACCTGAACCGCAAGCCGGACCCCGCGCGCCCTGAGTTTCCGGACCCCTGCCCATGGCCGTGTTCACGCCCGTCACGATTGAGGACGCCGCCGCTTTCCTATCGCGCTATGCGCTGGGTGATGTGGAGGCCCTTGAGCCCATCGCGGAGGGGGTGGAGAACACGAATTACCGCCTGACGGCCGGCGGCCACACATACGTGCTGACTTTGTATGAAAAGCGCGTGCGCGCGCAGGATCTGCCCTTTTATCTCGATCTTACCGCCCACCTCGCTGACCGGGGCTACCCCGCGCCGCGCCCCATGGCGGCGTGTGATGGCGCGGTGATTAGCGCGCTCAATGGCCGTCCGGCCGCGATCATTGCGTGGAAGCCGGGGCGCTGGAAACGCGATCCGGACCGCGCTGACTTTGCGACCGCCGGCGCGGCCCTCGCCCAGCTCCACGCCGCGGCGGCGGACTATCCGGCGACGCTGGAGAACCGTTTCAGCGTCGCGGGCTGGCGTGAGCTCCTCGCCCGGTGCGCCGCCGCGCCGGCTGACCGCCTGGCCGCGGCTGGACGCGCGGCCTTGGTGGAAGCGCTCGCCGCTGAGCTCGACACCCTCGCGGAGGCTTGGCCCGAGCCAGAAGCCGCGCCGCGGGGCACGATCCACGGCGACTACTTTCCCGACAATATTCTGTTTACTGATGATAAAATCACAGGGGTGATCGACTTCTATTTTGCGTGCACGGATTTCCTCGCTTATGATCTCGCTATCGCCCTCAACGCTTGGTGCTTCGACGCCCATGGGGTGTTTCGCTCCGACGCCGCGCAGGCCTTCTCCCGCGGTTATGAGAGCGTGCGCCCGCTTAACGCGGCGGAGCGGCGCGCAATGCCGGTCCTTTGCCGGGGCGCGGCGGTGCGGTTCACGCTCAGCCGCTTGCATGACGTGCTTCACCATGATGAGAGCTGGCTGGTGACGCCGAAGGACCCCGCGCCGTTTTTTGCGCGCCTCGTCGTCCACCGCGACGCCGACGCCGCCCGCCTTTACGGATTAGCGCCTTAAGCCGCGCGCGCCACGGGATGCGGCAAGCCCACGGCGGTCAACGCCGCGCTTTGGCGAGCCGCCAGAGCCGCTTCATCAAACTGCGCGATGGAATCCTGGAACAGGCGATAGAAATTCAGCTCCGCCCCCAAGTGCAGAAACGCCGCGCCGAGCCCTATGGCGGCGCGGTCCATAAACACAAACTCCCGCGGGATCCGCACGGGTCCCCGCTCCTTGAGGAGCTCGCGCACCCGAAACGCTTCCTTGCGCCCATACGCGCCGGGGCTTACGCCATCAGCGACCGTGCGCACCCGATCATCCAGCATCGGCCGGTAAATGAACCGCGCCCACAACGTCAGCGCCTCCAACACGCCGTCATCGAGATCGCGGAAGCCCCACGCCTCATAAGCGGCGGCTTGGGCGTCGCGGTCATCGGCCTCCAGCGCGCGATAAAGATCCACGACGCCGGACACAAACCGCGCGGGAAAGATCCGAATGCAGCCAAAATCAAGGAGGTTGACCGTGGTCGCGCCGTCGCCCGCGTCCGGCGCCACGGTGTAATTGCCCAAATGCGGATCGCCATGAATGACGCCATAAGCGTTCATCGGACCCCACCAGGCCGCAAACAACGCTTGGGCGATGGCGTTGCGCGTCTCTTGATCCGCCTCCACGAACTCCAAGATGGAGCGGCCCTCAAGCCAGGTCATGGTCAGCAAACGCCCGGTGCACAAATCCTCCACCGGCTCGGGCACCCGCACCCGCGCCTCATCCGCCAACATCGCGCCATAAAGACGCATGGCTCGGCGCTCGCGGTCGTAATCGAGCTCTTCGCGCAAACGGTCCGCGATCTCATGGGCCGCTTCGCTCGGATCGAGCGCGGCGTTCATGCGCTTAAAGATCGCAAACGCGGTGTTGAGCTGGGAGAGATCCGCCTCCACGGCGCTCGCCATGTCGGGATACTGGAGTTTGCAGGCCACCGCGCGTCCGTCAGCGTCCTCGCCGCGGTGCACTTGGCCAAGCGACGCCGCGTGGGCGGCCTCGTGCTCAAACGCAGAAAAGCGCGTGCGCCACTGCGGACCAAGTTCGCTCTTCATGCGGCGCTTCACGAAACTCCAGCCCATGGGGGGCGCATGAGCCTGCAGTTTCGCAAGTTCGTCGGCGTATTCCTGGGGCAAGAGGTCGGGAATGGTCGCCATCATTTGAGCGACCTTCATCAGCGGCCCGCGCACACCGCCAAGGGCGGCGCGCAACGCCCGCGCGCTGCGCGCATCCGCCTCCTCGCCGCCGAGCAAGCGGTTCGCGCCATACGCTGCAGCGGCTGCGGAAAGCCCGACGCCGACGCTGGCGTAGCGCCGGGCGCGTCCGGCGAAGCTGTCAGTCTCGGCCATGGCCGCCTCCCACACACGTGCTGTACAGGAGATAGGGCGCAGGCCCCGCCCTGGCACCCGTGGGTCTTAAAGACGAGGCCCCCGCCGCCGCCAAAACGCCGCTCGGCCAGGGTCTCGCGTCCCCAAGGACAGCGAGATTCCGCGAGTCGCCTCGCGCCCCTGTTCACACGTCCTTAAGACAATCGGCGGCGTTCACGACCCTCATTGATCAGAACATCGACTGTTGGGGAGTCATCGGCGCGTTTAAGCTTACCTTTACTTAATGTGTCCCATACCGGCGCCCACGGGACATCGCGCCGCCGCCGCGCCTCCAACTGGGACACCTATCACGCCATGACCAAGACTGTGCTCATCGTCGATGACGACCCGACCCAGCGTCGCCTGATCCGCGCCGTCATCGAGCGCGAGGGCTTTAAGGCGTGCCAAGCCGACAGCGGCGCCCGCGCTCTCGACCTTCTCGGCCAAAAGAACACCCGCATCGATGTCGTGCTGCTCGACCTCATCATGCCGGGCATTGACGGCATGGAGGTTCTCAAAACGCTGCACACGGAACGCCCGGAGCTGCCGGTGATCGTGCTCACCGCCCAAGGCGGCGTGCAAACCGTGGTCGAGGCCATGCGCGCGGGCGCGACGGATTTCTTCGTGAAGCCCGTCAGCCCGGAGCGGATTGGCGTGTCGCTGCGCAACGCGTTGAAGTTTCGTGCGCTCGCGGGTGAAGTCACGCGCTTGAAGAAAACCGCGACCGCCGTGCTCAGCTTTGAGGACATGATCGCGGACGCCGCCGCCATGCGCCAAGTCGCGCGGTTGGGAGTGCGTGCGGCGAAATCGGGCATTCCCATTTTGATTACAGGGGAATCCGGCGTCGGCAAGGAGCTGATCGCGCGCGCGATCCAAGGCTCTAGCGATCGCGCGGGCAAGCCGTTTGTGACCGTCAATTGCGGCGCGATCCCTGAGAACCTCGTGGAATCCATTCTGTTCGGGCACAAAAAGGGCGCCTTCACGGGCGCCACCCAAGATCACGACGGCAAATTCCAAGAGGCCCACGGCGGCACACTGTTTTTAGATGAGATCGGCGAGCTGCCGCTCGACATGCAAGTAAAGCTGCTGCGCGCGCTTCAGGAAGGCGAAGTGGATCCCGTGGGCGCGAAACGCCCGGTGAAAGTGGATGTGCGGATCATCTCCGCGACGAATCGCGACCTTGCTGAAGCTGTCCAAGAGGGGCGGTTCCGCGAGGATTTGTTTTATCGACTCAACGTCTTTCCCATTGAAGTGCCGCCTTTGCGCGAGCGCAAGGAGGACATCCCCGCGCTGGTCGAGCATTTCATCACGCGCTTCAACGCCCAAGAAGGCCGCGATGTGAAGGGGTGCGCGCCCGAAGCGATGGCCTTGCTGACGGCGTTCGATTGGCCCGGCAATGTGCGTCAATTGGAGAACACGGTGTTCCGCGCGGTCATCCTCGCTGAAGACGCGTGGCTGAAGCCCGAGGATTTCCCCCAAGTGCCCGGTGCGCCGCGCCCCGGCGCGACCACCATGGCCGCTGCGAACCCGGGTTTGACCCAGCCGGGCGCGTCCCCGTCAGAGCCAGAGCCCGTCGCAGGCGAGGACGCGCCAGCCGCGCTTGTGCGCGCCCCCCAAAAGAGCGGTCCTCACGGGGACTTTCCGCAAACGAGCGTTCCTTTCGACGCAGCGCCGTCCGCGACGGTCGACACGCCGTCGACCGGCTTTATTCCTGTGCCTTTGCTCGATCCCGCGGGGCATTTGCGTCCACTGGAGGAGATTGAGCGCGACCTCATTCAGTACGCCATCGACGCTTACGCCGGGCACATGTCAGAAGTTGCGCGCCGCCTCGGCATCGGCCGGTCCACGCTCTACCGGAAAGTCCGCGCCCACGAATTGGACGTAAAGCACGCACGCGTCGCTGGGTGACCGCCGCTGGGTGATTCAGCGCCGCGCGGCCAGCCGCCGTCGCCAGCTCCAGAAAGCGGCTTAGGCGATGTCCGGACGCGAGGTGTCCGCCGCTGCGGCGTCCGCGAACACGACCGGTGCTGCTAAATCAATCGCCTCACTGACTAAGTCGTTGACGCGCAATAACAAGTCCTGGCGGCCGTCTTGATCGGCCGCCCGGCGCGCGTCCGCTAACAGCTGGTTGGCCTCCTCGATCCGACCAGACCGGGCGTGGCAGGTGGCCTCGCGGCACAACGCCTCGACTTCCCCATCACGGTTGTTCGCCGCGCGATGCATAAACACCGCTTGTCGATAGGCCGCCACCGCCCGGCGCGCGTCCCCGCCCCCCACTTCGAGGTCTCCGAGGGTCACCAGCACCCGCGCGACATCATCGCGAAAGCCCGCGCGCTCAAGGGCGGCCTGGGCCTCAACACAGGCCGCGCGCGCCGCCGCGGCGTCGGGCATGCGCGAAATCGCGACGTTGAGCGCTTTGTGAGCCAGCGTCGCCTCATCGCACGCGCGCGCGCGGCGAAAGGCGATGACTGCGCTGACGAAAGCCGCCGCCGCAGCGCAATAATCATCCGACGCACACGCGCGTGCGCCCGACATCAACGCCACACGCGCCTGGCTCTCCGGCCGGGGCGCGCTCGGTCGGGCGACTGGCTCGTGCGCGCTTCGCTCCGATGACCGCGCGCGCCATCGTGTGAAAGAAGCGACCAGAGACTGGAGTGCGGCGAACGCCATAGCCGCGACAGCGTATACAGAAGGGCTTACCGCGACCTTGACCCGGCCGTCGGCGGCGTCAGCGGTTCAACAGCCACGCCACGAGGCTCACAGCCACGCTGATCACGAGCGACGTCGCAAGGGGGATGTGGACGCGGAACCGTTCACCGCCAAACACGAAGTCGCCGGGCAGCCGGAACAACGGGATCTTCGACACAAGCGGCCAGGCCACGCCGATCAGCGCGATCACCACACCCAAGGCGACGAGGGCTTTGCCTATAGCCATGACGCACACCTGGGCGCTGCGCCATGAGCGTCAAGGGCCGTCCGCGGCGACGGCGACCGGCGTCTGTGGATCCGGCGCGAGCCAGCGCGCAAAGGCCGCCGCCGCCAGAGCGCCGAGAAACTGAGCGATGATGAACGCCGGCGCGTCGAACGGGCGCACGCCAGCGAAGGTGTCAGTGAGCGTGCGCGCCACGGTCACGGCTGGGTTAGCGAAACTTGTCGAAGCGGTGAACCAATAGGCTGCGGTGATGTAAAGCCCCACCACCCACGCGACGGCGTCTTCGCGGAACCGCACAGCGAGAAAAATGAACAGCACCAGGCCAAAGGTGGCCACGGCTTCAGCGAATCCTTGGGCCGGCCCGGCGCGCGTCGTCGCCGACACTTGCAGCACGGCTTCAGCGAACATGATGTGCGCCGCCCACACGCCGGCGACCGCGCCGAGGATTTGCGCGACGACATAAGCAACGCCAATCCGCACCGCCGTCACGCCCCGTCCCAACCGTCCGGCCACCCCAAAAGCGAGCGTCACGGCCGGGTTGAAGTGCGCGCCGGAGATCGGACCGAACCCCGTGATCAACACCACAAGCGCTGCGCCCGTCGCAACAGCGTTCGCGAGGAGGGCCAGCGCCACATCCTGCGTCAACCGCGTCGCCATGACGCCCGAACCGACCACCGCCGCCAGCAAAAACGCCGTGCCTACAGCCTCCGCGGCAAGCCGCCGGCCTAACGCCGCCATCGTCATCTCTCCCCCACGCGCCGATACGTCCCTCGGCGACCCGCTCCACGCCTCCCGCGCCGACGCTAGGGCGTCACGGCGCCAATCGCGTCGAGGCGTTCCTGAAACTCCAGCCGGCTGAGGGTCGTGATCGGCAAGGCGACCAGCGCCTCAACCCGCGCGCGCAGCACCTGGTAGGCGTGCTCGAAAGCGGCGCGACGCGCCCCCTCATCGCCCTCCACGGCGGCGGGGTCAGCCACGCCCCAATGCGTATTGATCGGCGCGCCCTGGCCAGGGCGTTGCGGCCAAATCGGGCAAGTCTCGGCCGCCGCGCTGTCACACACCGTCACCACAACGTCCATCACGGGCGCGCCGGGGGCGGCGAACGCATCCCAGCTCTGAGAGCGATAGCCATCATCGCGGTGGCCGTGGGCGCTCAAGGTCTCAAGCGTCAGCGGGTGCACCGCGCCTTTGGGCTGGGATCCGGCGCTGAAGCCCTGAAACCGCCCCGCGCCCAGCTCGGTGATCAGCGCTTCGCCCAGGACGCTGCGGGCCGAATTGCCTGTGCACAAGACCAACACATTCAGCATGATTGCGCTCCCCGCCGCCCCTTGTCCCCGCGTCGCGTGTCCTGAGCGCGCCATGCGCTCTGCGCCGGCGCTATGGTGTGGCGCGGTAGACCGCGTAACCCAAATGCTCCGGCTTTGAAAACGAGAACGCGCCATGGCCGTCAAGGAAGGCGTCCCTTTCTAAGGAAAAACCGGGAATGGACGGCGCGGGAGCGTCAAACTCCGCTTGCGCGCGCACCACCACGTCGAACGCCGCGGGATCGGGCGTGGCTTTGCCGCCATCCTTCAACCGCCCAAAGTGCAGCACGGATGTGCGCGCGGCGGCGGCGGGATCGCGCAGGGCCACAATCAGCGGCGAATCCACAGCGACCCGCCGGCCCGCCTCAAGCTCGCGCGTCACAAGCTCCGCCACGGCCTCAGACTGTTGCGCGCGCACCCCGGCCCCCGCGATGGTCTGGTAGGCCCACAGGCTTTGCGCGAGCAGGCAAAATCCGGCGAAGACCGTCACAGCCGCCGTCGCGCCGAGGCTGAACCACGTCCATGGCCGGCGCGCGAGGGCGATCGCAAAAGCGAGCGTGATCGCTGGAACAAAGCCTGCGTAATTGTAATACGCCGCGGGAATACTCAGGGGATAGCGATACATCGCCCCGACAAACCCCACGAGCGCCGCCAACATGACAGCCTTGAAAAACCATGATGCGCGACCCCAATGGCGACGCACCGCCTCCGCCAGCACAAACGCTAAGGGCGCAAACGTCAGCACTAAAAACGGCAAGTGCTTGGTCGCCACAAAGTATGTCACGAACGCGCCTTGCCCGACGCGCCCGGTCGTCTGGGTGGCGTGGGCCCACATGCCATGGGCGTACGCCAGCTCGTCATAGGGATAAATCACGACCACCGCGATCACGAGGGCGGCCGCCGCGATCGCAGCCGTCGCCGCCATCTCCGCCACATAGCGAACCGGCGTCCGCCCCTCGCGCACGCCGACCAACGCGCGATGGCCGGCATAGGCAAAGCTCGTGATAATAAGCATCAGCGGATGCGCGGCCCCCAACAGACCCAGCAGCGCGCCGGCGCCAGCCAGCCGCACGGGCTCGCGCGGCGTCACGATGCGCGGCCAGTTCAACGCAGTTAACACGCCCAGAATCAAACCGGCGGTGGTCTCCGGCCGTCCGGCGAAGCTCATAAAGCTCGCCACAATGACCAGCGCCCCCAAGGCTTTGATCAGCGCCGGCGCTTGCGTGGCGCGCAGCATCCCCACGTAGACGCCCATACCCAGCGCCGCAATGATCACCACGGCTGCGTTTATGCCCCACCAGCCGCTGGTGGGCGCGAAGAGCGCGATCAGCGCCGGATGAACCAAGCCATGCCAGTCAAAGGCGCCGGAATTGATGGGATTGGCCCACAGATTGTTGAAGCCAAGGCCGTTGCGGATCGCAAAACCCGCCGGCAGGAAGTAAACATTGTCGTGCTTCATAATCATCGGCACGATTAAGCGCAGCACGACCGGCCCGGCGGCCGCGTACGCGACCACGCCCCAAAACGCGACGGAAAACGCCCGCTCGGTCCATGATGCTGACGCCAGCTCGCCCGCCCGAGCGGGCGCGCCGTGCATACGATCCATGTGCGCCTCCTCGCGCCACGCCATGACAGGGGGGTGGCAGGCCCATAGGGCTGCATCGCCCGGTTCTACGCAGCTGCGGAATCCAAGGCAAGAAACCTCCGCCTGACGCCCTAAGGCCCCGCCGCCTTCAGTTGCGCACGCAAGACGCGCACCACGGCCAGCCGCTTCAGCGCCCGCTCGCGCGCCTCGGGCCGCGGGTCCGACTGGGCGGCGCGCGTGTAGGCCTCATCAATGCGCTCAAGCAGCGCAGGGTCGGCTTGGGCCAACCCGCCGGCGGCGGTGTAGCGCTGAAGCAACGCGTCGCCCAACGCCAACGCGGCGCCTTCACGGCCCGCAGCGTCCGCGACCTCGAAGGCGCGGCCAGCGGCCTCATAATCCTGATCAACGCCGTCGCCGCGGGCGAGCAACACGCCAAGCGCAAACGCCGCCTCCCCATGACCTTGGCTTGCAGCTTTCGCCAGCCATGACGCCGCCGCCTGGGGATCAGCCGCCACACCATCGCCGCCGCGCACCAACCACGCCCCCAAATCCGCCTGGGCGTCGGCGTCTCCCGCGTTGGCGGCGGCCCGACAGAGCGCTAAGCCTTCCTCCGGCGCTTTCGCAACACCGGCGCCATAACGATAGAGATTGCCAAGCGCGCATTGCGCTTTCACGACCCCGGCCGCCGCCGCCTGGCCATAAAGGCGCGCCGCTTCCGCATCGTCCTGGGGACGCCCCACGCCGCTGTGGTGGCACGTCGCCAGATTGTGGGCCGCCAACCCGTCGCCGGCCGCGGCCGCGCGCGCGAACAAGTCGCACGCCCGGCGCGGATCCGCCTCGAGGCCCGCTGCGCCGCCGTGTAAGAGCGCGCCCGCCTCCCGCAGCGCCACCGGATCAGAGCGGCCCGCCCGCTCCAAGAGTGCAAGGGCGCGCGCGCTCTCGCCGACCATCAACGCCGCCGCCGCCTCCGCGCGCAGATCCTCTGCAGCGGAGGCGGCCGCCATCGCCACGGAAGCCGTCACCGCCACGGCGGCGCGCCGACCGCCCGCTAACCAGCCGCGCTTATGCTGCATGCGGAGCTCGGCGCGCGAGGATCAGAACGCCGTGGTGGCCGCCATGATTGGTGTGGCGCAAGGTCATCTCGTCACACCCCGCCTCGACGAACCGCCGCACAATCTCCGTGAGGTCATACTCATGCATCGCGATCAGCGCCTCCACCGGGGCTGCGCCGCGGCGCGCGCGAAACGCGCGCACGGCCCGCCGCCACCGCCCGAGCGCCCGGCGCACGGGGTTCGTCGCCGGCGCCAAGGCCGCGTCCCGCCACGCCGTGACCTGGATTGTCGCAACGCCGCCGGGAGCGAGCGTCGCCAAACACTGCGCGAGCGCCCGCGCCCCCTCCGTCGGAGGGATGTGCTGAAAGACGATGCTTGAGTTCACCCAATCGAACGGGCCCTCGGGGAAGTTCGTGGTGAAGACGGCGCGGCTGTGGGCGTGCGTGCGCGCGGCCGCGACCATGGCGGGCGCGACGTCATAGCCGACGACGCTCTCGCAGTGTTCAGCCATCGCGTTCGTGAGCCGCCCGAGGCCGCAGCCAAAATCAAACCCGCGACCGCCGGGCGCGACGCCCAGCACACGCGCGCTCACAGCCCGCACGTCCGCCACCTCCGCAAATCCCGACGCGAAAAAGCGCGCGCGCGCCTCGTCCGTCAGGGCGTCGGTGCGAAACTCGTCCGCTGACACCACGCCGAAAAACGGCTCGCGCACCGCAATCCGGTTCCAGTCATGACCTTCGCCCCCGGCCGCGCGCGTTTGCGCGGATGGGGCTGAGGCCGGCGCCGCCGCGCTCGCGGTCGTCCGCGCTGACGCCGCGGCGGCCGGCGTCACGCCACGCGCTCCACCATCATTTTCTTGATCTCAGCGATCGCCCTCGCCGGATTGAGTCCCTTCGGACACACTTGCGCGCAATTCATGATGGTGTGGCAGCGATAGAGCTTAAAGGGGTCTTCAAGGGCGTCGAGGCGTTCGCCGGTCGCTTCATCGCGGCTGTCGGCGAGCCAGCGATAGGCCTGCAGCAGCGCGGCCGGGCCGAGATATTTGTCGCCATTCCACCAATAACTCGGGCACGACGTCGAGCAGCACGCGCACAGAATACACTCATACAATCCGTCAAGACGTTCGCGATCATCATGGGTTTGACGCCATTCCCGTTCCGGCTCGGGCGTCTCCGTTTGGAGAAACGGCTCAATATAGGCGTGTTGCGCGAAGAAATTCGTCAAATCCGGCACCAAGTCCTTCAGCACAGGCTGATGGGGGAGCGGCGCGATGGTGATGGTTCCTGCGCCGAACTCCGCCCAGCCCTTGGTGCACGCAATGGTGTTGCGGCCGCCGATGTTCATCGCGCAGGAGCCGCACACCCCTTCGCGGCAGGAGCGGCGGAAGGTGAGGCTAGGATCGATCTCGTTCTTGATGTGGAAAAGCGCGTCCAACACCATCGGGCCGAACTTCGCGGTGTCGACGGTGTAGGTGTCCCAGCGCGGGTTGCCGCCGGCTTCCGGATCATAGCGATAAATGCGGAAGGTCTTCGTCTTTTTCGCGCCCGCGGGCTTCGGCCAGCGCGTGCCCGTCTTCACTTTGGAGTTTTGCGGCAGCGTCAGTTCCACCATCACTCGTCCCTTCCGCAATTGCAGGTCGCGCACGCCCGCGCGCGACCCCAAGGCTCGCCATAAGACCTAGCGGATCTTCGCGCCACGTAAAGCGCCTGGCCCTGTCATCGCTCGCCAGGCGTGTCGGCCGCTTACGACACCGCCGGCGGCGCGCAATCAGTGGTGGCGATGGGGGCGACGGCCGCGCGCGGCTGGGTCGGATCGATCGGCGTGAAGTAAAGCTCGCCCTCGGCTTCGCTCACGAAAAAGCAATAGGTCTCGCGGGTCGCACGTTCATAGACATAACAAATCGCGTCATTGACGGTGTACCAGCGGCCGACGCGCACCTCGCCGCTCAGGGTGTCGTAAAGCGCGCCATCCGCGGCGGTGCGCTCGGCCCATTGCGGCTCAAGGCCGTTGCGCTCACGCCCGTCAATATAGCAACCGCGCAACTCCGCCCCGGTCATACGCGCCACCATCTCCTCAGGCTCCAACCGGCGCAGAGCCTCCAGGGGGGCGACCGGCGCGGGAAAAGCCTCCGCCGGCGGCGCGGGGAGCGGCTCGTCCTGGGCGCGCGCGACGGCGACGGGGCCCGCGAGCGCAAAGCCCGCAAGCGCAAGACCCACCATGGCGAGGCCGGCGCGGGCGGCGGCGAGCGTTAGTCTCACAGGTGTGTCCCCTCTCCCGAACGCGCCGAGCGCGAAACGGCGCGGTGATCCGAACGTGCGATCGAGTATGCCCTGAAGTTTCGACGGATGTGAGGCGAGCGCCAGCGGCGTCAGTCAGGGCGGATCGCCA
>CAZMSO010000051.1:16001-19860 GCA_964568975.1 uncultured Caulobacterales bacterium
CGCCACCCACGACATGCGATCGTCAACGCGGGTCATCCAGTGATCACGGCGCGCCAGGTCCACGCGCACCGGGGCGGCCTGGCTCGCGAGCGATCCCACGCGCCCCTTCAATCAGCCGCAGCGCCCATCAAGACGTCGACCGTGCGGTCGATCCGCCCGGAGACACTCCGACGCCAGATGCTGCGGCTCCTCGGCCATGGCCTGCTCCCCGCTTCTCGCTCCTCGCCTGGAGCCTAGGCGGAACACAACACGCCCCGCGAAGCGGAGACGGCGAAAACGGCGCGAGTCTACGTCGCCGTCGACTCGGGCCGGGCACTCGCGGCGGTGTGAAGCACAGCGCGATAGCTCGCCGCCTCCACCATCCGTCCAGCCAGCCCCTTGGCCGCCAGCGCGCGGCGCACATCCGCCAGCCGATAACACGGAACATGCATGAAGGCGTGGTGCTCGGCGTGGTGATGCACCCAATAAGGCGCGATGAAGAGCCGCTCCCACCATGAAGCCCGCACGCTGCGCGCGTGCGCCAGGGGATCATCGCTGTAGGGCAGGCAGGCATGCTCGGCGATGTTGCGAATGCGTGTGACAAAGGGAAACCACGTCGCCAGCGCCACAAGCCACACCGCCGGATAGATCCACCACGCCCCCGCGAGCGCCAACACCGCCCACAACGCCGCGTTGACAATCAAATGATCGCGCAGGGCGTTTCCGCCGGCCAGCACATCGGCTTGGGCCGCTGCGCCCGGGCTCGCCGCGCGCAGAGCCGCGACCCCCGCGAGCCGTTGGCGCACAAAGGTCTGGCCCGTGAGATCGCGGATGAATTTGCGGCGCAGGCTTTGGAACGAGACGGGAAACCGCGCCACCAGCACCCGGTCGGGGTCGCCGTCTTCTTGCACATATTTGTGGTGGGCGAGGTGGTAGCTCCGATAGCTTGTCAGCGCGGCGCCCACCGGAGCGGCGCACAGCCAATGGCCGAGCCCGTCATTAATCCGCCGATTGCGGTGGAGAGCGCCGTGGGCGGCCTCATGCATCAAGATGGCGAGACCAAGCTGGCGTGCGCCGACGAGCATCACCGCCACAAGCCAAGTCAGTGGATGAGGCCAGAGCGCCACGAGAGCAAACGCCGCCGCGATCACACCCCACGCATGCGCCACAAGCGCCGGGCCGCGCCAATCCTCGCGCGCGCTGACGGCCGCCCATTCGCTCGGCGTGAACACGTCCATCGGACGCAAGCGGTTGGCGGTTTTTGAGACGGTTGTCATGCCACGAGATTATCACGGACCACACGTCATCTGGTAGGGCGCGCCCATGAGCAGCGCCACGCGCCAACTCTGGACCGTCGATCAGTTCCTCAATTGGGAGGATCAGCAGCCGGAACGCTAGGAGCTGATCAACGGCGCGCCGTGGCGCATGATGGTCGGCGCGCCCTACACCCACACTGTGCTGGTGCAAAATGCAGCGGCGACAGTACGCCGGCAATTCAAAAGCAAAGGCTGCACCGTCCATGCGGAGACGCTAAAAGTGCGCGCCGCGCGGTCGATCTCTTGTCCGGACGTGTTTGTGCGCTGTGGCCCCGTGAACGACATTCACGCCAAAGTGATCGAGGGCCCCGTCATCGCCGTCGAAGTTCTTTCGCCGTCGACGAAAAAAACGGACACCAACGAAAAGCGCTTTGAATGCTTCACGATTCCGAGTCTCAATCATTATGTCGTCGTCAATCAGGTCCCGCGACGGCTCGATCTTTACGGTTCCCCCGACACCTCGCTCTTTCCCATCGCCATGGCGGGTCGTCCCGGCGAACGCATCGCGCTGGACGCCTTCGAGGCTGAGCTGGCCTTTGATGATGTGTTCGAGAACTTGCCCGAGGACCTCTCAGGACGGTGAGGCCGCCGGGCGGGGGAGCTCGTCGGCGTCCCGGGCGAACACGAGCCGATAGCCATTGAGGTCTCGGACGCCCAGCTCTCGCAAACCGTAGTCCTGCGTTTCCGGTCCCCAATCCACCTGCGCTTTACCGCCGAGACGCGCCGCCATGTCGTCAACGTCGTCCACAAAGACGTAAATGAGGCCGCTGAAGACCGGCGTCGGCCGGTCGTCGAGCGCGTGGCGGAAAAACCAGATCCGCGCCTCACCCAAGGTGACTTCCGCCCAGACCAGCTCACCGCCATCAGTGTAAGAGCCGCTGCGCTGAAACGTAAACACATCCTCATAGAACGCCACGGCCGCAGCGACGTCAGGCGCAAAGAGGCTTGGCGTGCACGCCGCGCGTTTCACCACCGCGCTCAGTACACCCGCGCTTTCGGCTCAATGTAAGCGATCTCATTAGTCATGGTGTAAGTGTGGACGGGCCGGTAATCGATCGTCACCGCGCCGTCGCCCGTCACCCAGGCCAATGTGTGCTTCATCCACTCTTGATCGTCGCGATCGGGAAAGTCCTCGCGCGCGTGGGCGCCGCGGCTTTCCGCGCGGTTGCGCGCAGAATGCACTGTGGCCGCGGCTTGCATGATCAAATTGTCGAACTCAAGCGTTTCGAGGAGATCGGTGTTCCACACCAACCCACGATCAGCAACGCGAATGTCCGGCGTCGCCTCATAAACGGCTTTGATGCGCTGAACGCCCTCCTCCAACACCTCGCCGGTGCGGAAGACCGCGCAATTCTCTTGCATCGCGCGCTGCATATCGAGGCGCAGGGCGGCGGTGTTGGTCGACCCATCCGCGTTTCGCAGCTTCTCAAACCGCGCGAGATGCGTCTCACCCGCATTGGCCGGCAATTCAGGTTGCTTAGCGCCGCCTTCCACCGTCTCGCCGCAACGCAGACCGGCCGCGCGGCCAAACACCACCAAGTCGATCAGAGAGTTCGAGCCGAGCCGGTTCGCGCCGTGCACCGACACGCAGGCCGCCTCGCCGATCGCCATCAGCCCCGGCACCACCTGGTCGGGGTCGCCATTGATCTTCGTCAGCACTTCGCCGTGATAATTCGTGGGAATGCCGCCCATATTGTAGTGCACCGTCGGCAGGATCGGGATCGGCTCTTTCGTGACGTCGACGCCCGCAAACACCCGCGCGGATTCCGAAATACCCGGCAGACGCTCCGCCAGGATCGCAGGGTCCAAGTGATCCAGATGCAAGAAAATGTGGTCCTTGTCCGGACCCACGCCGCGGCCCTCGCGAATCTCCACCGTCATCGCGCGCGACACCACATCCCGCGACGCCAAATCCTTCGCACTCGGGGCGTAGCGCTCCATAAAGCGCTCACCCTCGGAATTGGTGAGATAACCGCCCTCGCCGCGCGCGCCTTCCGTAATCAGCACGCCCGCGCCGTAAATGCCCGAGGGATGGAATTGCACAAACTCCATGTCCTGCAGCGGCAGACCCGCGCGCAACACCATGGCGTTGCCGTCGCCTGTGCAAGTGTGGGCGGATGTGCAGGAGAAATAAGCCCGGCCATAGCCGCCCGTAGCGAGGACCACCTTTTGGGCCCGGAAGCGATGGAACGTGCCGTCATCAAGCTTCCAGGCCGTGACGCCGCGACACGCGCCCTCATCGTCCATAATCAAGTCAAGGACGAAGTATTCAATGAAGAACTCCGTGTCATTCTTAAGAGCCTGGCCATAGAGCGTGTGCAGGATGGCGTGGCCCGTGCGGTCCGCGGCCGCGCACGTCCGCTGCACCGGGCCTTCGCCGAAATTGCGCGTCATGCCGCCAAAGGCGCGTTGGTAAATCTTGCCTTCATCCGTGCGGGAGAACGGCACGCCCCAGTGCTCAAGCTCATAGACGGCCGGCGGCGCGTTCTTACAGAGATACTCAATCGCATCCTGGTCGCCCAGCCAGTCCGACCCCTTGACGGTGTCGTACATGTGCCAGCGCC
>CAZMSO010000052.1:0-4247 GCA_964568975.1 uncultured Caulobacterales bacterium
TGCGCGCCCATGTTTTCGAACTTGTCTTCAAGCTCGATTTCTTTCGCGACGGTGACGCCGTCCTTCGTGGTGCGCGGCGCGCCGAAGGATTTTTCGATCACGACATTGCGGCCTTTAGGGCCAAGGGTCTTTTCCACAGCGTCAGCGAGGATGTCGATGCCGCGCAGCATGCGCTCGCGCGCATCGGCGCTGAAGCGGACTTCTTTAGCAGCCATGAGACTGTCTCCATAAAGGGGGCCGGGCGATCCGACGGTGGGCTCAGCGGCGAGGCCGCGGCGCACGCATCGACCGCGCATCGGTCGCAGGGTTGAACGTTACGCGGCTTTCTTGCTCGCCGCGGCGCCGTCGATCACGCCGAGAATGTCGGACTCTTTCATGATCAGCAGCTCTTCGCCGTCGAGCTTCACTTCCGTGCCTGACCATTTGCCGAAGAGAATGCGATCGCCAGCTTTGACATCTAGCGGGCGCACCGAGCCATCTTCTTTGATGGCACCAGCGCCGACGGCGATCACTTCACCCTCTTGGGGCTTTTCTTTCGCCGTGTCGGGAATGATGATCCCGCCGCTGGTTTTTTCTTCTTCCTCAATGCGACGCACGAGCACGCGGTCGTGCAGCGGACGAAACGTCATTGCGTTGTTCCTCCGAGTGGGATCTATACCGTGTCCAGAAACGCCGGCGGCGTTAGCACTCACTCACGCCGGCTGCCAACACGCAGATAAAAAGCCGTATGATTCACGTCAAGGGCGTGGGCGTGAAAATGTCTGTGATCGGGTGCGTGTCCATGATGCGGACCGCGACACGATTTCCGATCCGCCCTCGGGGTGACCCCACGCCCGCGCCAGATCCGCTCCAGATCTGCGTCAGATCCCGTCGGGCTGCGACGGCGATCCCCCGCCGCGATTGCGACAGAAGCGCGGCTCTCGCCGCGGCGTGGTCAGCGACGTGAACTCCGCGCCCGCGCGATGGCGCAGTCGCGACGTCCGGGCACGAAGCGCAAGCGGCCGTCCATATCCGCGACGCGCTCAAGGAGCGTGCACGGCGCACGAAGGCCGAGATAGGCCTCACGCCCGGTCTCTGTGAAATGGGGCAAGCCGCGCAGCACCTCCATCGCTTCGGCTTTCGAGAGTTGTGCGGTTTGGCGCACCTCAAGCGCGACGGCCAGCTTGCGCGCCGCCTCGCGCAGCCGCGCGCCGGGGGTGTCCTTTTGGGCCTGGATCGGCAAAAGACCGCCAGAGTCCGACCGCAGCGCGTCGAGCGGGGCGCGCCGCCGGCGTGGCGGTGGCGTGAGGGCGGCGAGACCCCGTCGCCACCGGCTCAGCGGGGCCGTCTCTGTCAACGCCGCGGCGGTCAAGTCATCGAGGGAGAACGCAGTGGAGAACGCATCAGCGTAGATCCGCTGGGTGCCTTGGCCCGGCGCGTAGCTTGGGCTGACCCGCCGGCCGAGTTGCGTCAGGCGCGTCGCTAGGGGGGCGAAGTCCATGTCCTGGCTGATGAGGACGAACTCATCCACGCTTGCGTCGCTGTGGGCCATGTCGAGCATGTCGATGGTCATGACCACGTCAGCGAGACTTTTCGCGCCCATGCGGCTGGAGGAGGGCGAGCGCGCGTCGACGACGTCGAAGCCCGCCGCTTCGAAGATCGGGCGATAGTCCGCAAACTCAGCGTTCCAATAGACGCGAGCGGCGACGATGGTGCGCCGGCGGCCGTGGTCAAAGCCGCCGCGGCGCAGCCATTCCAGCCAGCGCTCAGGATGCAACGCCACAACGGCGGGGCGGTCCGTGGCGATGTTGTCGAAGTCCACAAACACGGCCGTGCGCCTGGGTCTACTCGCCATGGTCTCCCCCGAAGACGCGGCGCGTTCACTATGGTCAAAGGCTTGTTAAGCGACAACACGCACAGTAGCGCCCTTCGCCGGGGGCGACCTATGACCCGAGTGATTCACGCATTAATCGGCCTAACCTACGCGCTTGGAGCGTTGGTGGCGGCGGCGGCGGCGATGCGCTTCGCTGACGCGACGCCCCTTGGCGCGTGGACGCTGGCGGGGGTGCTTGCGTCCGCTGCGGGCCAACTCCACCGCGCGCTGTTGCTTCGCGAGGCCGATCGGCGGCGCGACGACGACATTGAGGCGTTGCGCCAAGCCAATTTAGCGTTGCTGGAAGAGTTAGAGAGCGCGCGGGAGCGCGCCGACGCTTTGGACACGGCGATCGCGGCGGAGCGGGCGCGCCGCGAGGCCGCCCTGGCGGAAGAAGTCGCGCGGCTGGAGCAGGCGATGCGCCATGCGGCGCGCGAGGCGGGGTCGGCTTCCTCGGCGCAGGATAGAGCCACAGCGGCGCCGTCGGCGCCCGTCATCGCCACGCCGGAGGATGTGCGCGACGCGATCGACGCGCGGCGCGTGGATCTTCTGATGCAGCCTGTCGTGACCCTGCCCCAACGGCGCACCGCTCATTATGAGGCGTTCACGCATTTGCGGACCTCCGGCGGGCGCACCCTTGAGCCGCCGGCGTGGTTGCCGGCCGCGCGATCGGCGGGGTTGCTGGTGGAGTTGGACGCGCTTTTGCTGCGGCGGTGCGTGCGCATCGCGCGGCGTTTGTCGGCGCAGGAGCGGCGCATCGGGGTGTTCTGCAATCTCGCGGCGGAAAACTTCCATGGCGCGCGGTTTGCGGCGATGTTTGGCGAGTTGCGCGAGGCGCTGGACGTCGCTGGATCGCTGATCTTGGAGATCACTCAACGCGATTATCGCGGCCTTGATGCAGCGGCCATGCGCAATCTGATGCGTTTGGCGGATTATGGCTTCCGCTTCGCTCTGGATCAGGTGGAGGACCTTGATGAGAGTTTTGCGGGGCTGCGCCGGGCGAATGTGCGGTTTTTAAAGGTCGACGCCGCACGCCTGGTGGAGGCGCTCAGCGCGGGCGGGCCGTTAGGCTTGCGCGACGCGCCGGACATTCTCGCGGCTGATTACGCCGTCTTGATGCAACGCCATGGCGTGAGCTTGATCGCGGAGAAGCTTGAAACGGAATCCGCCGTGATTGAGACGCTGGAGTATGACATCGCCTTTGGCCAAGGGCGGCTGTTTGGACCGCCGCGGCCCGTGCGCGACGACGTCATCAGCGATGTGGACGCCCACGCCGTGGATGCGCCCGCTCTGGACGCCGCTGCGGCGTAATCTGTGCGTCGCCGGCGCGGCTCGCGCTGGCTTGCGCGGCCGCGATTGACGCGTCGGGTGCGGGCGGCTAGGGCCGAGGCATGAGCGCGCTTTCCCCCAGCGACGCCGGTGCGCCGGCGCTGATCCCGGGCTTGTCGGCCGTGGCGGCGGGGTTTGACGCGTTGCTCGTGGATGTGTGGGGCGTGCTCCACAATGGCCGCGAGCGCGACGCTGGGGCGGAGGATGCCTGCCGGCGCTTCCGCGCCGCGCATGGGCCTGTGGCCTTGATCTCCAACTCGCCGCGGCCGAACCAGGGCGTGATCGAGCAGCTGCGCGGCCTTGGATTCGCCGACGACTTTTACGACGCGGTGGTCACGTCTGGAGAGGCGACGCGCGCAGAGCTCGCGCGCCGCGCGCCCGGCCCGGCGTTCAAGCTTGGTCCGGCGCGCGACGACCACATTTATGACGGTCTTGGGCTTAGCTTCGCGCCGGCGGAGCGGGCGGCGTTTGTCTCCTGCACCGGCCTCTTCGACGACACAGTGGAGACACCGGCGGAGTATGCGGGCTTGCTGGACAACTTCCGCGCGCGCGATCTCGAGATGGTGTGCGCGAACCCCGATGTGATGGTGAACCGGGGCGGCGTGTTGATTTACTGTGCTGGGGCGCTGGCGGAGGCCTACGCCGCGCGCGGCGGCTCCGTCGTGATGGTGGGCAAGCCGCACGCGCCGATTTACGCCCTCGCGTTCGCCGCCCTGGAGGCGGCCGCGGGTCGCGCGCTGGACCGCACGCGGGTGTTGGCGGTGGGCGACGGGCCGAAAACGGATTTGGCCGGCGCGATGCGCCAGGGTGCGCCCGCGCTTTACATTGCTGGCGGCGTGCATGAGCGTGATTTCGCTGACGCGTGGGCCGATGGCGGCGCCGCGCGCCAGGCGGTGGCGGCTGTGCTCGCCGCTGAAGGCGCTGAGGCGGCCTACGCCGCGCCACGCTTGGCGTGGTGAGCGCGTCTTGATCTGCGCCCGGCGGGGGTCAGGATGCGCGCCGCCAGCGGTCGGCGGTCCGTGACCCGACCCCGGAGGCACGACATTTGAGATCCGCTGTTTGAGAT
>CAZMSO010000052.1:4347-8464 GCA_964568975.1 uncultured Caulobacterales bacterium
TTTGAGATCCGCTGTTTGAGATTCGCCGCTTGAGACCCGCCGCTTGAGACGGGCGCTCAGCCGGCGTCGCGCGGGGCGGCCAGCCTCACCAGCCGCACAGCGCCGCCCGGTGGGCTTGGGCCATCACAACCACTTCGCCTTGCAAGCGCGCGCACAACACCGCCTCTCGCGTCGAGGCCTGCGGCGCGCGCGTCAAGCCGGATGCGGCTTCCGCGATAAGGTCAAACAAGCCTGGTTGGTCGCGGGGCGGCGCGATGGTGCGGAAATCCTCGCCCACGCCCAGCTGCTCGCCCAGCCACGCGGCGGCTTCATCAAAGGTTTTGGTGGCGTCGATAAAGCCCAGTTCTTCGGCGCGTGCGTTGCCGAACATCGCTGCGCCCAGCTCGTCGACGATCAGGTCGGGGTCCATGCCGCGTTCCGTCGCGACATGGGCGACGAAGTCCTCATAAATAGCGTCGACTATGTCTTGGAGTTGCGCGCGCTCTTCGTCCGTCGCGGCGCGGAACGGGTTGCCCAAGTCTTTGCCGCGTCCGGCGCTGCTGACATACAAACGCACGCCGCCGCGGGTCTCGACGCCGGAAAACACGCCGCCAAGGGCGACCGGATCATCGTATTCGAGCAGGCTCGGGCCGAGCACGCCCACTGAGCCGACCACCGAGCCGTGATCGGCGAAAATCGCGTCCGCGGCCACCATCGACCATACGCCGCCGGAGGCAGAGACGCCGTCGACATACACCGCGACCGGCTTGCCGGCGTCTTTGACAGCTTGCACGCCCTCATGGATGGCTTGGCTGCCGGAGATGGAGCCGCCCGGCGTGCTGATTTGCAGCAACACCGCGTCGATCTCGTCAGCGTGTGCGGCGTCCTCCAGCTGACGCTTGACGTCATAGCCGAAGACAACGCCGCTGAACCCGAATAAGCCGCCAGTCTCAAACGGGGGATGGCTCAAAATCACGCCGTCCACGGGCACGACCAAAATGCTGGTGTCGCTCGCTTCTTCGCCCGTGATGACCTCACTGTCGTCGCCAGACGCGCCGGCTTTCGTCGCGCCGGTGACGCCGCCTACGACGCCGCCGGAAATCGCGGCGGAGGCGATGGCGCCGACCACGGCGATGACCAGGCCGCCGACTAGGATTTTCGCGGTCATCCGGCCCAAATCGCGCCAAAACGGCGGACGCACCATCATGACATGCGCGGTGACGGGGGTGGCGCCATCGCCCGCGATCGGCGACGCCGACGGCTGCGTCCGGGGTGTTTCGGTCATGGCCATCCTTTCAAGTTGCGCCCCTTCAGCACATCATCATCATGAACGCTGATGCAAGGCCCGTGGGGCCGTTTGGCGCGCTTTGGCGGGTCCCGGCGCGCTTGCGCGCCGCGGTGCGGCTGAGCGCCGCGCCGTGACAAACGGGCCGCCGCTGTTGGGCCTTGTGTCGTCAACCTCGTTCGCGCCGCGTGAATCAGGATGTTTCTTCGAAGGCCGCGAGCACTTGGTCTTTCGCGACGCGATCGCCGACTTTGGCCAAGAGATTGGTGACGCAGCCGTCGGCGGGCGCCGTGATCGGGTGCTCCATTTTCATCGCCTCGACCACGAGGAGGGACTGACCGCGCGTGACGACGGCCCCAGCGTCGACCAGCACGGCGGTGACGACGCCAGGCATGGGCGCGGCGAGGCCGCCGGTCTCGTCATGGCGTGCGTGACGGGCGGCGGGTTCGGCGAAGGCGACGTCGTGGACCTGCGCGCCGAGCCAGACGCGCACGCGCGGGCCGGCGGGCTCGGGGTGGGGCGCGAGGACGGCGCGCCCGCGGACACCGTCCAACGCAAAGTCGATCGCATCGGAGCTTGGCGCGGACCAGGCGACGGCCAGCGCGTGGTCGCCGCGGCGCAGGACGCCGCGCCCGGGCCCGTCGCGGTGGAGCGTCACGGTCTCCTCACCGTCCGGGCCCTCAAGCCAAAAGCGCTCCTCAGCGTCCTCATTAACGCGAAAGCCGGCGAGGCCGGGGGCGAGGCGCGCCCAGGCGCCGGCCCCTGGCGCAGCCGCCGTGCGCTGTCGTGCGCCGGCGCGGCGCTCGGCCTCCCAGAGAACGGCGGCCGCCCAGGCGCGGTCGTCGGCGGCGGGCGCAGGCAGGAGGTCGGCCTCGTGCTCGTCGATGAACTTCGTGGAGAGTTCGGCCGCCATGAACGCGGGATGGGCGGCGCAGGCGTGCAGGAACTGGGCGTTCGTTTCCACCCCCGCCACGCGGATGGCTGAAAGCGCTCGGGCGAGCGTGCGACACGCCGCGGCGCGGTCGGGCCCTGTGGCGATGATTTTAGCGATCATCGGGTCGTAATGGCTTGTGATCTCCTGGCCGTCTTCCACCCCGGCGTCGACGCGCAGGCCGCTCTCGTCGGAGGCGTCGCCCAACCGGCAGCGGGTGAGCCGCCCGATGGAGGGCAGGAAGCCGCCTGCGGGATCCTCTGCATAAAGACGGGCCTCGAGCGCGTGGCCTGTGGGCGTGCGCGCGCCGAGGCCGGGATCGAGGCGTTCGCCCGCCGCCACCCGCAGCTGTTCGGCCACGAGGTCGACGCCGAACACCTCCTCCGTCACGGGGTGTTCGACCTGGAGGCGGGTGTTCATCTCCATAAAGTAGACGGCGTCCTCCTCCGGCGCCCCGCTCTCTGCAACAGATGGGTCGTAGAGAAACTCCACGGTGCCCGCGCTCATATAGTCGACGGCTTCACCGGCCTTCAGCGCCGCCTCATGGAGGCGTTTGCGCACGGCCTCGGGCAGGTTGGGGGCCGGCGCTTCCTCGATTACTTTTTGATGGCGGCGCTGCAGCGAGCAGTCGCGATCCCCGAGATGAACGAGGCTTCCGTGGGCGTCGCCGAGGAGCTGCACCTCCACATGTCGCGGCCGGCGGATGAACTTCTCGATCAGGAACCGATCATCGCCGAAAGACGAAAGCGCTTCGCGCTTGGCGGACGCCCACGCGTCCTCAAGCTCGTCGGCGCCTTCCACCAGGCGCATGCCCTTGCCGCCGCCGCCGGCCGTCGCCTTGAGCAGCACCGGAAAGCCGATGCGCTTGGCTTCCGCCTGGAAGGTGTCGAGGGTTTGATCCTCCTCGTCATAGCCGGGCAGCACCGGCACGCCGGCCGCGCGCATCAGCGCTTTGGCGCGGGCCTTGTCGCCCATGGCGCGGATGGTGTCAGGCCGCGGGCCGATGAAGACGAGGCCGGCGTCCGCCACCTCCTGCGCGAAGTCGGCGTTTTCCGAGAGAAAGCCATAGCCGGGGTGGATCGCCTCCGCGCCGGTCTCCTTGGCGGCCTCGATCACGCGCGCGCCGAGGAGATAGCTCTCCCGCGCCGGGGCCGGGCCGAGGCGTATGGCCGCGTCGGCCTCGCGCACATGGGGAGCGGTCGCGTCGGCGTCGGAATAGACCGCCACGACCTCAACGCCGAGGCGGCGGCACGTGCGCGTGATGCGCCGGGCGATTTCGCCGCGATTGGCGATGAGGATTCGGGTGAACACGACGTCACTCCCGCGTCGCGAGGTCGGCCGGGCGGAGCGCATCTGACGAGGCGGGTCGCAGCTCGGCGCACGCGGTCGGCTCGGCGGTGTAGGCGAGGTCTGTGATCCGCCAGCCCTCTCCTGTGTCTGTCAACGTGAAGAGGTCGATCCCGCACTGGAACGTCTCGCCGTCGACGAACACTTCATAAGGCGTCCACACGCTCGCAAGCGGGCCGCGGATGTGGATCACGGGCTCCCAATACAGTTCACGAAGGGTGTGGTCATCGCCGGGCACATCCGCGATCCAATCGGGGATGGCTGTCGCGCGCTCGCGCGGGGCGCCGTCGGAGCCCGGGCGCAGGGCGCGCACAAAGCCCTCGTCGCCCATGAGGGCGGTGAGGGCGTCGGTGTCTTTGGCGGCGAACGCGATGAAGAAGGCGTCGACCGCCGCCAGGACCGCATCGCGCTGGGGGTCGTTCTCCTGCGGGGCGTTGGCCGCCGTCTCGTCCGCAGCCGCCGGCCTGGCGGCCAAGTGGGGCGTCGCCTGAATCGCCGCCAGAATCGCCGCCAGAATCGCCGCGACCGCGTGTCTGATCCGTTGCGTCATCGGCCTGCTCCCCATCGGCCTCATC
>CAZMSO010000052.1:8564-19429 GCA_964568975.1 uncultured Caulobacterales bacterium
GGCCTCATCCTTTAGGCGGCGCCGCTTCGCGCACGGTGCGTGCGGCGCATCATTCGCCGTCGTCGGGGCCCGTCGCGGCGGGCGGCGTAAAGTCGTCCTGGAGTTCTTTCGGACGCAGCGTCGTGAGATCCGCCGGCCGCTCGGCGTCGCACATCGTGGTGTCGAGGGTGAAGGTGACCTCCGCGATGCGCCAGGTGTCGATCGGTTTCACGAGAGTGAACAAATCCACGCCGCAATGGCTGGTAACGCCGTCGACCTGAAACTCATAATGCGCCCATACAGTGGCTAAGGTGTCGGCGGTGATCTGCACCGACGGGCTCCAATAGACCTCAGTGATCACGCCGCGGGTGTCGTCGCCAGCAAGGTCAGTGAGCCATTCCTCCAACGTGATCACGCGGTAATGCATGGCGTCGGCGTCGCCGGAGGTGTGGGTGAACACGCCGCGCAAATAGGCCGGCGGTTCGAACAAGCTCCGGAGCGCGGCGATGTCTTTGTCGTGATAGGCGATCATCCATTGGTCCACGAGCGCCAAAACCGCCTCGCGCTCTTCAGGCGTGGGATCCCGCTCAGCCCAGGCGGGACCCTGGTTCGCCGCCGCGGCCATGACCGCCGCGATCGCTGAGAGCGCCAACCGTCGAGCTTGCATCCGTCCTCTCCTTACAGCTCACATGCGAAACACGCCGAAGCGCGTCGGTTCGATTGGGGCGTTGAGACACGCCGCCAAGGACAGCCCCACCACGTCGCGGGTTTGGGCGGGGTCGATCACGCCGTCGTCCCAGAGCCGTGCGGAGGCGAAGTAAGGCGAGCCCTCCCGCTCATACGTCTCGCGGATGGGGCGCTTGAACGCCTCTTCGTCATCGGCGGACCAGGTTTCGCCTTTCTTTTCGAGGCCGTCGCGTTTGACCGTCGCGAGCACGCTGGCGGCTTGCTCGCCGCCCATGACGGAGATGCGGGCGTTCGGCCACATATAAAGAAACCGCGGTGCGTAGGCGCGCCCGCCCATGCCGTAATTGCCCGCGCCATAAGAGCCCCCGACAATGACCGTGATTTTGGGGACTTGGGCGCACGACACGGCGGCGACCAGCTTCGCCCCGTCTTTCGCGATGCCGCCGGCTTCGGCCTCGCGGCCCACCATAAAGCCCGTGATGTTTTGCAGAAACAGCAGCGGAACCCCCCGCTGGCAAGCGAGCTCGATGAAATGGGCGCCCTTGAGCGCGCTTTCCGAAAAGAGCACGCCGTTGTTGGCGAGGATGGCCACAGGGACGCCGTGGATCCGGGCGAAACCGGCCGCCAGCGTTTCACCATAGGCCGGTTTGAACTCGTGGAATTCAGACCCGTCGACGAGGCGCGCGATCAGCTCGCGGGCGTCATAGGGCGTGCGCGGGTCAGAGGGGACGAGACCGTAAATCTCCTCCGGCGGATACGCGGGCGGCGCGGCCTCGCGGATGTCGAGCGACTGGGCCGCGGGGGCGTGGTTCAGCCGCGCGATGATGGCGCGCGCGATCCCCATGGCGTGGGCGTCGTCCTGCGCCACATGGTCCACGACCCCCGAGCGGCGCGAATGGGTTTCTGCGCCGCCAAGCTCCTCAGCCGACACATCCTCGCCCGTGGCGGCTTTCACCAGCGGCGGGCCGCCGAGGAAGATGGTCCCCTGGCCGCGCACAATGACGGTCTCGTCCGCCATAGCCGGCACGTAAGCGCCGCCGGCGGTGGAGGAGCCGTGCACCACCGCGATCTGGGGGATCCCGGCGGCCGACAGCGTCGCTTGGTTGTAGAAGATCCGCCCAAAATGCTCCTTGTCGGGGAAGACCTCCGCTTGGAGGGGCAAGAAGGCCCCTCCGGACTCCACCAAGTAAACGCATGGCAAGCGGTTCTCACGCGCAATCTCTTGCGCGCGCAGATGCTTTTTCACCGTGATCGGGTGATAGGTCCCGCCCTTCACGGTGGCGTCGTTGGCGGCGATCAGGCAGGGAACGCCGCAGACTTGGCCGATTCCTGCGATGATCCCCCCGGCCGGCAGGGGCGCGTCATACATCTCCCAACCTGCGAGCGCAGAGAGCTCCAGAAACGGGCTGTCAGGGTCGATCAACCGCGCGATGCGTTCGCGCGGCAGAAGCCGGCCGGGCAGGTCGTTCTTGGTCAGGTGTTTGTCCTGGGCCGCCGCACCGCCGCCGGCGCGGATGGCCGCGAGGCGCGCGCGCAGCGTCTCCACCTGGGCGCGCAGGGCCTGAGCGTTGGCCTTGAAGGCGTCGCTGGCGGGATCGACGGCGGAGGCGAGGCGGGTCATGGGCTGATGTGTTACGACGGCCCGCGCGCGAAGGGAATGCGGCGTGCGCTGTCGCGCTTCGCTGCTCGTTGCTGTGGGTCAACGCGTTTCTGATTGGGACGCTGGGGGTGCTGCGCTACTATTCCGGCCAACGCACAAATCACCCCCGCGTCCAGAAGTCGCGGGTAGAGTTCTCCGTCGCGCCTGCGTCTGGGGGACGAAACGTCCTGGGAGGCCCGCCATGCTCGCCAACGCGTTCCAACCGATGCGCTTCGGCTTGCCGGACGAGATCGAGGAAATGCGCACGATGGTTGCGCGCTTCGCAGATGAGCAGATCGCCCCGCGCGCCGCGGAGATCGACCGCACCAACACCTTCCCGCGCGATCTGTGGCCCCAGCTTGGCGAGCTCGGGCTGTTGGGGATTACGGCCCAAGACGCGTATGGCGGGGCAGGGCTGGGCTATCTCGCGCATTGTGTCGCGATGGAGGAGATTTCGCGGGCGAGCGCGTCCGTGGGCCTCTCTTACGGCGCGCACTCAAATCTCTGCGTGAACCAGATCGCCCTCAATGGCGACGACGCTCAACGGGCGCGCTATTTGCCGAAGCTTATCTCCGGCGAGCATGTGGGCGCGCTCGCGATGTCGGAGCCGGGCGCGGGATCCGACGTGGTGTCCATGCGGTGTCGGGCCGAGAAGCGGGGCGATCACTACGTTCTGAATGGGAGTAAGATGTGGATCACCAATGGTCCGCATGCGGATGTGTTGGTTGTTTACGCCAAAACCGCTCCGGAGGCGGGCTCGCGGGGGATCACGGCCTTTCTGATTGAAAAAGGCTTTGATGGGTTTGCGCCTGCCCAGAAGCTCGACAAGCTCGGCATGCGCGGATCTGACACCAGTGAGCTTGTGTTTGATGACTGCGCGGTGCCGGCGGACAATGTGCTTGGCCGCGAGAATGAAGGCGTGGCCGTCCTGATGAGCGGTCTTGATTACGAGCGCGCGGTGCTCGCGTCGGGGCCGATCGGGATTATGCAGGCGTGCTTCGACACCGCGTTGTCTTACGTGCGCGAGCGCGAGCAGTTCGGCCGCCCGATCGGCGAGTTCCAGCTGGTGCAGGGCAAAATCGCCGACATGTACACGACCATGAACGCGGCGCGGGCGTATGTGTACGCGGTCGCGGGCGCGTGCGACCGGGGCGAGACGACGCGCGAAGACGCCGCCGGCTGCATCCTCTTTGCGGCGGAAAAGGCGACGCAGTGCGCGCTCGACGCCCTCCAGCTTTTGGGCGGCAATGGCTACATCAACGATTACCCGACCGGTCGGTTGTTGCGCGACGCCAAGCTCTACGAGATCGGGGCGGGCACATCAGAAATTCGTCGTATGCTCATCGGCCGGGAACTCTACGCGAAGGGCGCGTGAGCCGCACCGGCGCACGATCCCTGTGGCGGGACGGCAACGCGTGCGCGGCATTTCTTACGCAGCTCTTACGCAGCTCGGTCTGACGCGATGGAGCCGCTGCATGACGTCGCGGCGTCACGGCGCCTGAAATTACTCCGTGGGCTGATCAAGCATCGGCGCGGCCGCTGGTCGTCGCCGCCCGGCCTCGCGCGGCCGCCGCCCTTGCGGCGCTTGATCGACGCCTCGGGGTCGCCCGTGTCTTCACGGCACCGTGATGGCGGCGGACGTCGGGCGGCGATCGTGCGCATGCGGTGTGTTTTCAGGCCGCTAAGCGTGATCCGGCGCCCCGCTCACCGTTGTCGTAAAACTGAAATATTCCAGTCCCCGCCATCACTGTAAAAAAACCGTTAAACTTCTATGCGACACCGGGCGCACATGAGCAGGGGGCGCGTGCGGTCGCAAGGTGCGGGCGCCGAGTGCGCTTGCTCAGCGAATGGTTGATCAATTGAAAGGGGACGGCCGATGAAAGCGGCTACAACTTTGCGCACGATCTTAATGGTCAGCGCCGCGAGCCTCGCGCTCGTCGCGTGTTCGGATGGCGGCGGTGGCGGCGGTGGCGGCGGCGCGCCGACCCCGACTCCGACTCCCACGCCGACTCCGACGCCGACCCCCACGCCGACGGTCACGGAGATCGACCTGTCTGAAGGCGTTGATTGCGAAGCGACGGTCATCGGCACGTTTGACAATGACGGTGAGATCATCGACGTCACGCTGCGCACCAGCGAGCTGATTTCGATCAACAGCGATCTGAGCGTCCAAACGTGCGAATTCCCGGGCGATGCGTTCGGCAACCGCGTTCCCGACGATGCGGTGTTCCCGAAACTCGACGGCACGAACGGCGTGGTGCCGATCCTGATCCGCGGCGTGACCACGGTCGGCTCTGACTCCGGCCGTAATGATGACGACGCGGTGCTGACGATTGAGGCCGGCGCCACAGTGGTCGGCGCTTCAGGTCCAGACGTGATTGTCGTGACCCGGGGCTCGCAAATCATTGCGAACGGCGCGCCGACGGATCCGATCATCTTCACGAGCTTGGCGGATGTGGCTCTCGCGGCGGCGGGCTCCCCGCGCGGCTTTGACGACACCACCCGCGGCGAGTGGGGCGGCATCGTGATCAACGGCCAAGCGCCGATCAACGATTGCGACGGCGGCTTCATCGACAATCCGAGCGATCCGTCCTCTGATCCCGACAACTGCATCAAAGACGGCGAAGGCAATTCCGGCTTCTTCGGCGGCTCTGACGCGCTCGACAGCTCCGGCGTGATCCGCTGGGCGCAGCTGCGCTACGCCGGCTTCCGCTTCAACCCGGAAAATGAGCTGAACGGCATCGCGTTCCAAGGCGTTGGCCGCGGCTTGAGCGAGGAAGCCGTCGCCGCTCTGGACGGTGTTCCGGCGTTCCGCGGTTCGGGCCCGCAGCCGTTTGAATTCTTGCAAGTCCACAACAACGCCGACGACGGCGTCGAGTTCTTCGGCGGCACGGTCAACGCGCGTTACCTGGTCTTGACGGGCAATGACGACGACAGCCTGGACTGGACGGACGGCTGGAACGGCAACGTCCAGTACGTCTTGATCCAGCAAGTCAATGCGGGCGGCGACAACGGCTTTGAGGGCGACAACCGCTCCAATGACGAAGATGTGCTGCCGCGCTCCACGCCGACGATCTCCAACGTCACCTTCATTGGCGATCCGGCGGCGGACAACGGCACGGCCCTGCGTTTGCGCGAAGGCACCGGCGGCTTGATCGCCAACTCGGTCTTCGTGAACCTCACCGACGGCGAAACGGTTGATCAGTGCTTGCGCGTCGACGCTGAGCAGAATGACGCCGGCGTGGTCGGCCTCGACCTGTTGGCGACGGACACGCTGAACCTTGAGTCGGTTCTGTTCGACTGCGACGCATCGTTCGTCGACGATGACGACGCCGATGGCGAAAACGAGTCCGAGCTGCTCTTCAACGCTGACTCGCCCTTCTTCTTCGAGGCGGTTCTTGAAGAAGTCGACGACGAAGACGTGATCACCGGCGTGGGCGCGGCCCGCAACACCAACCGCGTTGCGGCCAACACGCTGGCGCAAACCTTCTTCCCTGGACCGGCGGAAACCCCGGTCGGGCCGGAAGGTCTGTCGGACGCTCTCGACCTCACCCTGGTTGGCAACACCTTCGACAACAATGATGGTGGTTTGCCGGGTCGTACGGGCGTGAGCCAAGCGTTCATCGACGCCGACAACGGCTTTGAGCCGACCTTCTTCGACAGCGTCGACTTCCTGGGCGCTTTCAGCCCTGATCTGGACGCTCCGGGCAACACCTTCCCGGACAGCTGGGCTGCTGGCTGGACGTTCGGCGTGTTGGAAGGCTCCGTGGCGAGCTCGGGCGATTGCCCGGCGGGCACCATCCAAACCGATGACACGGTCACGGATTTGGACGGCGCGGATAAGCCGGTGTGTCGTTTGCAAGGCACGATCACGGGCGATGTGACGCTCACGGCGGGCAATGTCTACGAGCTGAACGGCGTGGTGTCCGTCGGCGACGACGCGGCTCCGGTGTCGGCTGGCGGCCTGGGTGACGACGCGGTGACGGGCTCGCTCACGATTGAGCCGGGCGTGACCGTGTTCGGCGTCAACGGTCCGGACGTGTTGGTGGTGAGCCGCGGCTCGCAAATCAACGCAGTCGGCACGCCGGACGCGCCGATCGTGTTCACCTCCGATGAAGATCTCGCCGGCGGCAACGCGCCGGACGCGCGTGGTCAATTCGGCGGTCTCGTGATCAACGGCCTGGCCCCGATCAATGACTGCGACGGCGGCTTTGTCGACAATCCGGGCGATCCGGCGGCTGACCAAGTCAACTGCATCAAAGACGGCGAGGGCAATTCCGGCTTCTTCGGCGGCGCCACCGCTGACGACAACTCCGGCGCTCTGCAATACGTCCAAGTCCGTTTCGCGGGCTTCCGCTTCAACCCGCAAAACGAGTTGAACGGCGTGGCGCTGCAAGGCGTGGGCTCCGGCACGCTCGTGGAATTCGTCCAAGTCCACAACAACGCGGACGATGGCATCGAGTTCTTCGGCGGCACAGTGAGCGCCAAAGGTCTGGTGCTGACGGGCAATGACGACGACAGCCTCGACTGGACTGATGGTTGGGTCGGCAACGTCCAGTACGTCATCATCGAGCAGGGCAACCAGGGCGGCGACCACGGCTTTGAGTCCGACAACCGCTCCAACGATGAAGACGTGCTGCCGCGCTCTAACCCGACGATCTCCAACGTGACGATCGTGGGCGACGGCTCCACCACGGACAGCGCTCTGCGTCTGCGTGAAGGCACGGGCGGCACGCTGCGCAACTTCGTCATCGCCGGTCAGCCGGGCGCGTCGATCCATGTGGATGACGAGCAAGATGACGCGACTGTCGTTGGTGAGGACTTGCTCGCCAATGGCGTGCTGTCCCTCGACAGCGTGTTCATCGAAGGCGCGCTCGGTCAAACTGTCGCTGACATCGCCGATGGCGACGGCGATGACTTGACCGCGGAAGAGGAAGCTCTGGTCGGCGATACTGTGGTGATCGACGCCACCTCGCTCGGCGGCTTCAGCTTCTACTCCGACGGCGTGGGCGTGATCCCGGCCGCCGACGGCGCGGAAGCGAACGTGGCCGCGACCACGGGTCTCGGCGACTTCTTCGACGACACCACGTTTGTCGGCGCTGTGGCGCCGGGGACGGTGACGGCGAGCGACGCTGCGCCGGACTTCGCCGGCGACTGGTTCACCCAGTGGACCTTTGTTGACCCGGCCGCCACGCGCTAAGGCGCTTGGTGCATAAACGCATCGGTGTGGGGATCGTTTGGCGCGTAAGCGCTGGGCGGTCCCCTCGCCGCTTTTGAGACGAGAGTATCCAAGGTAGACTGCGCTTGGGCCGGATGGGCCTTGCACGCGTGTCATCGTAGGGGGACAGCATGATCCGCACTCGGGCGATCTCCGCCGCCGTCTTGATGTCGTCAGCCAGCTTGTTGGCGACGACGGCCGCCATCGCGCAGGATGTCGATCCCGATGTCGGCGAGGTTGAGGTGATCGTGGTGCGGGGCGCGTTCATCCCCGATGAAAAGCGGGAAACGTCAGAGATTGCGGCCGTGGTCGACGCGGCGGACTTTTCCGCGGCGGGCGACGCAGACGCCGCGGCGGCGTTGATCCGCGTGACGGGCCTGTCGCTGACGGACGGCAAATTCGTGATCGTGCGCGGCTTGAATGAACGCTACAGCAGCGCGACGTTGAACGGCTCGCCCTTGCCGAGCCCGGAGCCCCTTCGCCGGGTGGCGCCGCTCGATTTGTTCCCGACCAACGCGTTGGAATCCGTGTTGGTGCAAAAGACATACTCGCCGGAATACTCGGGGGAGTTCGGCGGCGGCGTGATTGATTTGCGCACGCGCAATCTTCCGGACCAGGCGTTTTTCGACCTGTCGACGTCTGTTGGCTTAAACAGCGTCATTACGGGTGAAGACGTGTTGGTCGCCCCCGGCGGCGACAGCGATTTCACGGGGTTTGACGACGGCACGCGCAACCGGCCGCCAGGCTTTGCGGCGGGCTTTTTCGACGGCGCTCAGTTTCCCGGTCGCGCTGGCAATCCGAATGGCGATTTGGATGCGCTGACGGCGGCGTTTGCGGATTCCCGCATCACTGGCTTGGAGGAGCAGACCGTCTCCCCGAATTACGGCTTTGGCCTTAATGGCGGCGACCGCTTCGACCTTAACTCCGCCGTCAGCGTCGGCGTTATTGGCGGTTTCGGCTACAACAATGACTGGACGCGCCGCGAAGGCCCCCGGCTGGACCCTACAATCACGGGATCCAATGATGTCGGGTTTGATCGCGACCGCGTCAGCAACGAAATCACCAGCAATGTGCTGGGGTCCGTTGGCGTTGAAGTGCTCGGCGACCACGAAGTGCAGCTGACGTTTTTGGGCGCGCGCTCGACGGAGAACGCCACAGAAATTCGGTCCGACTTCTTCGATCCGAGTTTTGATG
Organism: uncultured Caulobacterales bacterium; assembly: GCA_964568975.1. Lineage (GTDB taxonomy): Bacteria > Pseudomonadota > Alphaproteobacteria > Caulobacterales > Maricaulaceae > CAZADA01. Next base: position 17,282 of record CAZMSO010000052.1, read on the forward strand.
AAGCGACCAATGTCCAGAGCCAGTGGTTTGAACGCCAAGCGTGGATCACGCAATTGACGGGCTCGCACTATTTCCCGGGTTTGCGCGATTTGTCGGTTGAATGGCGCGCGTCGTACTCTGAAGCGTTGCGCGACGCGCCGTTCCAGACGAATTTTACGTTCGACCAAGACGCCGATGACGGGATCCTGTTTAACGGCCTCTTGAGTGACGACTTTACGCGGTGGCGCTTCGAATTGCTCTCCGACCAGGGTCAAGATTACGGCATTGATTTTGAGTTGCCGGTTTATGTGGCCGGAATCGATGTGAATCTTGAGGCTGGCTGGGCTTTCAAAACCTTGGACCGCAGCACGGTCGCGCGGGACGTGTTCTTGATTGACGGCAGCCAGCGCTCAAACAACGCGTCCGTTGAGGAATTCATTCTCGAAACAGGCGGTGTGGTCGACCTTATCGAAAACCCCGATGAGATCCCGGAAGCGTTTCAAGGTGACTTAGAAACAAACGCGTTTTACTTCGCAGCTGATGCCCAGCTCGGCCCCTATATCCGCGCTCAAGCTGGGGTGCGGTTTGAAGACATTGATCTGACCGCTGACGCCTTTACGCGCGACAGCGACGCGCCGTTGGCGCAAGTCGCTGGCCCGGATACGGAGATTTCGTCTGACGAAGTCCTGCCCGCGGTGACGATTACCTGGAACCCGTTTGAGAACCAGCAAATTCGGTTCGGTTACTCGGAAACGTTCGTGTTGCCGCAGTTCCGCGAGTTATCTCCGCAGTTGTTCGTGGACCGCGGTGAGTTGTTTGAAGGCAACCCCTTCCTCGTCCAAACGGATTTGCGCAATGTGGACGTGCGGTATGAATGGTATTTCGGCCGCGATCGCTTTGTGACGGTCGGCGGGTTTTACAAAGATCTCGAAAACCCGATCGTACAAGTCACGGGTGATGAAGGCGACAGCTTGGTCACCAGTTATATTAATGCGCCAGACGCTAGGCTGCTTGGCGCCGAGCTCGAGTTCGAAAACCGGATCGACTTGGGCAATTATTTCGAGCTTGGGATTTTGAACCGTAAAGAACTCATTGGTACGTTCAATTATACGTATACAGACTCAGAAGTCGGTAGTGACGGCGATGTCGTCGCGTTGGCGGGCTTTAACTCCGACGGCACGCCGAACGCGCTTGTGGCGCCGGCGGATCGCTTTATCGACGACAACGCGCAACTTCAAGGTCAGTCCGAGCATTTGCTGAACGTATCGTTCGGTTATGAAGACTTTGGGGCGCGGTCGTCGGCGCGGTTCTTCTACAATTTTGTGGGCGAGCGGGTGTTTGCTTTCCCGTCTCTCGACGAAAGCCGGTTGGAAACACGCGAAACTTTGCCGAACTCCTTGGACTTCCGGTATCGTCGGGCGTTCGACGTGTTCAATCGGGAGCTGGAGTTCAGCTTCACGGCGCGCAACATCACAAACGCGGAGTATGAGGCGGTGCGCGACACCGACGCCGGCGTGCGGCTGGTGGAGCGCTACGACATTGGGCGCGTGCTGTCGGTGGGTCTGACCGGGCGCTTCTAGGCCTCATGGCCCTGACGGGGCTTTAGGGGCTTTGTGTCGCCTTGAGGCCCCGTGACGCTTTCAGGTCGCGTCAGGCCTACGTCCCTTGGGGCCTCACGATCCCTTGGAGCCCGATGTCCTTGTGAGGCCTCACGGGCCGTCGAGACGGCGGCGTGGATGTCCGCTCGGGCCCACGCCGTCATGGGAGCGCGGGCGGCGGAGCGTGTGGCGTTGTGGACGGCGAAGCGGCGGCGCAGCCGACCGGCGACGCGCATTGTTGATTGGGGTGTTCGATTGGAATGTGTGGTTGGGATCGGCGACGAAACGTCGCGCCGGTCCCCTCACACCGCCGACTGTGGGGTCTAGCCTCGGCGATCACCCCCCGAAATGACCACCCGAAAACATCTCCCCGCACAACACCCTCCGGAATTGGCATCGAAAATCATCTGTGCGCATCGCCCCTGGGGGCCGCGTGAGGGCCGCCTGGGGCCCCCTGGGGGCCGCCGGCGTGCGCCGCAATTGGATGGCCCGCTGGCTTCAAGCCCGACAGTGGGTTTTAAGGGGCTCCTCAGCGCTCGCCGCTGAGCATGGCCACTGAGCATGGCCACTG
>CAZMSO010000053.1:0-19009 GCA_964568975.1 uncultured Caulobacterales bacterium
TAACGGCTCGGCGAGCGTGGGCCAGCCGCCGCCAAGCAAGCGGCGCCCGCTCTATGCGCCAATCGCGACCTTCAAGTCCAAACAGGGCAACTCCGGATTTGGCCAAGCTTAGCCATTCCTGGCCGGCGCGCCGCCGCCACGGCGCCGAGGCCTGGTCGGGGCCCCCTCCAGTCCAGTGATGCAGAGGGCGTTATCAGCCGCCTTCTCCATCACGCGGGCCATTCCGTGGTCACGGCCAGTCATGCTAGGGCGATCGCCGAGACGACGCGGCGCTGGGGGGCGACATGGCTGGTGTCGAGGACGAGCATAGCGGCGCGCGCGCGCAAGGGACGGCGCACGCAGACCAAGCCGCCGCTCCGCCAGAGGCGGACACCAAAACAGGCCTTGACGCCGAGCTTGACCCCGAGGCGGCGCCCGATGCTGAAACAGCGCAGGCGGACACTGCGCCCCCAGCGCCGCCCCCGCCCGCCACGGGGTTGATCGCCCGTTATGACGCGGGCTTGGCGGCTCTCGCGGCGGAGGAGCGGCGGCGCTTCAAGACCCGCTTCGTCCATGACGTTTTTGCGCATCCCACGGTCGGGCCGACAGCGGGGTGGCTGATTGGAGGCTTGTTGGCGCTGGTGGCCGCCATCACCCATTTCTACGCGCCCGGCGCGCCGGACCGACCTTCGGAGCTGGATTGCACGGCGGATCCCAGCCTGGCGGGCTGCATTCGCGTGGAGGCGGGCTTTTGGACCATCGCCGGCGTCAGCCTGATGACCCTGATCGCGGGCCTAGCGCCTGTGCTGGTCCGCCGTGTGCCGCTGGAGCGGTTCGCGAGCGCCGGTCCGTGGCTCGCCGCGCAGCCCATCGCCATTCAGGCCCCCCTCGCAACGATCGCGTTGATTGCGAAGTTCGTCTTCTTCCTGCCCGCGCTCGCGTTCAGTGTCTTAGATTTCGTGTTTGCGCGCCTGCTGGCGTGGCTGGCGGGCGCCAAGCTGCAGCCCTGGCCCAAGCGCTATGGCGCGTTGATCGCCTGGATGGCGGCGCTGCTGCCGGCGGCGTGGTTCCTGGATCCGCCCTGGGGCATGATCGCTGCGGGGTACGGCATGGCGCTGGTCTTTGCGATCACCCGCCGCTGGAGCTGGGTGGAGCGCGATCGCGAGGCGTTCTTTGTGGCCCGCCAAGCGCGACCCGAGCAGGAGCGGATCGGGTTCGCCGAAGACCTCCGCGATGAAGCGCTCACCGCGCTGGTGTTCTTGTTTCTGTTGATGCCGCTGTTTCTGCGCCAGCTTCAGCTGTTTGACGCCGAGACATTTGTGGGTGGAACCGAACATGCTGGCAATCCGCTCGTCTGGCTGGGGTTTTTCGGGGCGGAGCTGGCCAAGTCCGTGCCCTTCGTCGACTGGTCGGAGGTGTTTCACGCCGAAAACGGCGCGCCGATCAAACCAGGCAGTTTCATGGGCAGCGTGGCGGTGTTCACCACCCGCGCTGCGCTGGACGTTTTGTTGATCGCTGCGGTGGTGCAGGCGATTCAACTGGCCGCCCGCCTGGCAGAGCAAAACGCGGCCTTTGAAGAAGGGACGGTCGATATCCTAGAGCCCTTTGGCGAGCGGCGGCGGTTTCGCGCGATCGCGGCCGCCGCGCAGAGCGCGGCCTTAGAGCGGGTTCTCGAGCATCCGGCGATCAGAGAGTTCCCGAAATATAGCCCGCTTCGGCTTGAACAGATCATTCGCGGTGGCGATCGCGCGCCAGCGGTCCAAGCTGAAGCCGACCCGGCCGCGCGGTGGGCGGCGATGCTGCTTGCGCGCCGTCAACTGGATGCGGGAGCCGCCACGCGCGCCGCACAACCCGTTCTGAGGTCGGATGAGCCCCGGTTGCGCGACATGGCGCGACGCACCGTCGTGGCCGGGGTCATGGATCAAATGACCCCGGTTCCCGCGGGGTCATTCTGGATGGGCTCAGCCGACGGCGAGGGCGTCAGAAACGAGCGCCCACGCCATAAGGTGACCGTGCCGGCGTTTGAGATCGGCAAATATCCCGTCACCTTTGATGAGTTCGACGCCTTTTGCGCGGCGACTGGCTTTGCGCCTCCGAGCGACAATGGTTGGGGGCGCGGCCGGCGGCCGGTGATTAATGTCAGCTGGGAGGACGCCCAGGCCTACATCTCATGGCTGAAGGAGATCACGGGCGATCCATTCCGCCTGCCGTCTGAGTCGGAGTGGGAGTATGCGTGCCGGGCCGTCAGCTCGCCCGATGCTCCGTCGACAACCTGGAGCTTTGGCGACGACGAGAGCCTGCTGGGCGAACACGCGTGGTTTGAAGGCAACTCAAATTCTCAGACCCACCCTGTGGGCGAGAAGCCGGCGAACCCGTTTGGGCTCTATGATATGCACGGCAATGTGTGGGAGTGGTGCGCGGACCGCTGGCATGAGAGCTATGATGGGGCGGATCGCCCGGATGACGGGCGCGCCTGGGTGAGCGGCAGCGACACCCGCCGCGTTGTCCGCGGCGGCTCCTGGAACTTCGATCCTCAGGTCCTCCGCTCGGCGATCCGCGGCTGGCTCACTCCATCGAACCGGAACTACGATATCGGTTTTCGTCTCGCCAGGACCATTTTGCGGTAGCAAAATGCCATTACCCTTTATGGTTTTACCTTTTTACCCTTTGCTGTTTTTCCCTTTATTCTTTAGCTGGGCCGCGTATGCGGCCACTTTTTTTTTAAAACCCGCGCAGCGGGTTCGCGTTTTGGAATCAGCTCCACGAATCACCTTGGATGTATGGAATCACACCGCGGCCCCTGCGGGAATCCCCCACGCGAATGCAGCCGAGCGGGCTGAGGCCCGCGGCCTTGGACACCGCGCCCGGCGCAAGTCGGCGCCCCGCGCTCAATCCATCGCCTCGCCCAAGCGCGCCGCCATGTCCCGCGCCGCGCGCACCAACGCCGCCACCGCGCGTCGCGCCTCCACCGCCTCCTTTGTGTGCTCGCCATGGCGGTAGGCGCCGTTCTTGCGGCCCTTGGGGGCGCCGCCCCGCGCCCCGTGCATGCGGCAGACCGTCCAGCCCTTCACCGCGGCCGCGCGGCAGCGCTGGCCTGAGTGCTTTGCCGTCGCCGTGCATCGCGGCGCGCGCTGCAGCCGCGCTGCGGGGCTCTCATCAACGGGATCGCTCAGGGTCCACCTCCAGGGTCTCGCCCGCTGACGCGCCGTCTGTGAGCGCATCAATCGGGCCCAACGCGTCATCAGCATGATGAGGCAACGACGCGGTCGCATGGGGTTGGCCGCCCGATTCCCGCACACCCCCGCCCCCTGGCGCCGCGTCTGCGCCAGGGGCCGCCACCGTCCCGACAATCGCCTGGCCGCCCTCATGGACATGCACATGCTCCACGGTGACCTTCTGCTCGCCCTTGGACCGGACCCGCTTCAGGGTCTCCATTTGCGCGGCGTAGGTGCGCGTCAGCTTGGTCAACGCCCGCGCGGCGCTGTCCTGCTGATCGATCAGGGTCGCATGGGCGAGCCGGCGGGCCATGGTCATGCTGGCCATGTGGATAGCGCCCATTTGCGCGGCGAGCATGGCTTCCTGCTGGTTCTGCGGGCGCAGGCCCTTAATCACGCTGAGCAGGAAATTGACGTCGTCGGCGTTGGGATTGCGGTCGCGGATCCCGGCCTGGGTGATTTGCCTGATCAACCCGTACAGGAATTCGATGTCTTCGCCCCCAACCGCCTCCAACAGCAGCGCATAGCCAACGGCGTCGTCGTCATGGGACGTTCCAACGACCATGCCCCCCTCGTCGTTGAGCTCAATCTTGAGGTGGGGCGCCTTTTCTTTTTCAACAGAGCGCTGCAGCGCCTCCTGTTCGTGGGGCGCCAGGGGCGGTTTCGTCTTTGGTTTGCTCTGTTTCTTTGTCTTAGCCGCCATGCGCGCCTCCCGAGCGTGGCGTTGCGACAGGGCCGCCGGCGCCCGCCCCGTCGCCCGCGCCAAAAGTGGTTTTTGCGCCCGCAACCCACTCTACAGTTCCTATTGTTCCTACAGTTGGGTCAGGGGCGGTCATCGGGGGGCGCGGCGGCGGCGCAACGCGCCTCCTTCCGAAGAGCTGGCGCCTCATGAGGCCTCCTCTCCCAGATGGATCCGCCAGGCTTCGCGGCGGCGCTTGCCACGGATCATCGCCCCCTCCGGCTCAAGGGCGAGCCACCCCTCGTCCTCCAGCTTGAACAGCAGCACACGGATTCGCGGCGCGTCCTTGAAGGGGCCGGACTGCGCGGCGTCCGTCGCTGAAATGCAGGGCTCATCCCACTTGTTGATCAGCCACCGCCGCAGCTGCTCCAGCTGCAGGGTCTCCTGGCTGATGGCGCTGACGGCCATCACGCGCGCCGCTTCGCGGAGATAAAACCGTGCGAGGGCGATGCCGTTGGCCATGTGCTCCGCGGACACCTCAGCCGCGTCGTGAGCCTCATAGAGCGTCAAGACACCCGCGAGGCGCGCCGCCTGTTCGGCGGCCTTGGACGCGAAGGCGCGCACGTCTTCGAGGTCGCCGCCGGGCGCTTGGCGGCCTTCCACCTCGTCGGCAAAGTCCGTGAGGCGGTCCCGCGCGCCAGGCGACAGGCCCAGGAGCCGTGGATCCAACGCGGTGCGGGTCCCCTCACGCAGCGGGAGCGGCGCCCGCAGCAAGCGGCCCAAGCGCGCCTCGTACTGCGCCAACGCCGCCTGGCTGTCCGGCGCGGGCCCTTGGCCCAGCCGTGTCCCGATGGTGCTCTGCGGATGAGCGATCAGAAACCGCGGGAGAAACCCTTGGCGCCGCGCAAGATCATCGCCGAACAGGGTTTCGGCGATCACCGGCTGGATCATCAAATGCATGCTGAGCCGACGCCCCGCGACCTGCTGGACGTCATCGCCCGCGCGCAGGCGATCAACGGGCGCGCCATCCCAGAATGTGGAGAACGCCGCCAAACTCCGCATGCGCCCTTCGGTCTTGAAGCCCGCGCCGCCGAGGAGCTGGCCGGCCTCATCGCTGATGAGTCCGAGGGCTGGCCGCAGCACCTTGGCGTGCTTGACGAGGCCCTCGACGGTGGGATCGCCGGTGATGAGCAGGGGCTTAAGCGGCGGTTCCGGTTCGCAGCCCAAGATCTCCAGCTCGTCACGCGCTGGATCCGCCGCTGTGATGGCTTTCTTGACGAGCGCCTTCCGCCGCGCGGTCCACACGGCGTGTTGGTCTTTGAAAGCGGCGTAGAGCGGTCTGTACGCATGCGCAAGTTCACGCTCGTACTCTCGGATCGCTCCTAACGCGAAGCGATCACAGGTGGATTTGCGCTCGCCGGATTCCGCCACGGTGAGCGCGTAAAGCGACAACGGCGCATGGCCGAGCAACAGCTCGACATCGGCGAGGCCTTGGGCGGCGACGGCCACCGCACACAAGACGGATTGCGCGGCGATGGCGGCCGGAGCCTGGGTCAACTTCTGGATCGCCGTGGCGGGCGCCGTGAGCGGCCCCAGAGCCTCAAGCGGATAGGGCTCCGCCGGCGGCGGCGTCCCGACCAAGAGGGTGGGTTCGGGCCGCTGGCGGCTGGCCGCCAGCGCTGCGTCCGCAAGTCGGCGGCTGTCGAGTGGAATTGGCTCAGCCATGACGCCCCTCCCGCCACTGTGTCTGACGCCGGGACCGGCGGCGCTCGGCTGGAAGCGCCCGCGGGTGGGCGAAGCCAGAGCGCAGGCCGCTGTCGATCGTGGCCGAGACCGCCCGCGCGCCATCCTCCTGAACGAGGCCGTTGTGGGCTGCGGCGGCCATGAGAGCGGCTTTGATCGCCGCGATGGGCAAGCGGCCGGCCCCCGCCAGCGTCCCCAGCTTAAGAGCCGCTTGGTAAAGCGTGTCATTCCGTCGGCCCTCCGGCGCTCTCGCCACCGCATCCAGCTCGTTTTCAAACGCAGCATGCGCATAGGCGCTCACGCGACCGACAAAGGGGCGCGCCAGAGGCGGGGGGGTCCTAAGCGCGGGCGGCGGTGCGGGCCGGTGCGGGGGGCGCAGCCCGTTGATCAACGCCGGCGGGGTGACCGGCAGGGGGCGGTCGACGTGGCGCGCTGTGTAGTGTCGTCCATCCGGCAACCGTGATGGCGGCGCGATGATGTAGCCGCCGCTCCCGCGGGTGTCGAAACCGGCTCCGAGCTTGCCGGCGCTGCCGCCCCTCTCAAGGCCGGGCGGCCACGAAAAGTAGAGGTGACGCCCGCCACGCGGCGTGTCGGTTCCCGGACCCTCTGGATCGACGCCCCAGGCGGCTTGGGCGTGCGCGAGCATCGCGGCGAGCGGCCGTTCAGGGGTCGGGTCGAGGTCCAAGATGAAGACCGCGCGTGGACCGGTGACCACGCCAATCAGCGGCGGCGCCCAGGCACGGCTCTGGCAATACTGCTGGGCCCGCTCTAACAAAACAGCAGCGTCCGGCGGCGTTCGCGCCGCGTGCGTTTGCCAGCCCGACCACAGCGGCTTTTTCGGCCGTTCTCCATCAGCGCGGCAAGGAAACACCGCAAAGCCGGCCGCGGCCCACGCCGCCGCGGCGTCCGCAAGCGGCGCGTCAGCCGCTATGACGGGGAGGCGGTCCGGCGCGCTTGCGCACGCCGAACCGGTCCGGGCGGCGACGCCGCCCGGCTCATATGACGAACCGGCCATGCCATCAGCCGTCCGCGTTCGCGGCGGCCCAGCCTTCGGGGTCCGCGATGTAGGCGTCCAGGTCGCTTTGCCGCCAGGCGATGCTGTTTGGGCCCAGGCGAACCGGCTTGGGGAAGCGCCTCTCCCGCATGCGGCGCTTGAGGGTCGACGAACTGATCGGTATCTGCTTCAGCACCTCTGGCTCCCGAAGCAGGCGGTCGCCCTCACGATGCTCTCTAAGCGGTTCAGCGCGCGGTACGCCGTCGCGCGTAAACTGCATTTCCGAGTTTGCTACACCTTTGGGGTTTTGGAGGGCTTCCCCCGTATTGTGTGGGGCGACATTATCGAGCTTCTGCATAAGGGTGCCTTTCCTTTTTCCGGAAAGGGCCGGCGGTCGGATCTCCCAATACGTGCCGTCAGCCCAAGCATTTGCGACCAAACAATCGACCCGGGCCCTTAAAGGAGGCTTTCCGAGTAGCGCGGGTTCATGCCGTGCCTTGCACCTGCCCGACTGTTTACAGCCGCTTGTTGTAAACGTGCCACGTTTTTCCAGGCGCTTTTTACCGGTCGGCTGACTCACACACGCCACCTCCGATCCCGCTGTGAGGGAAATGTGGGAAACCTGTGAATCGGTTGTGCAGAACGGCCGTGGGTGACTCGGACGAGGGCCGCCCCGAAACCGCAGACGCTGTCGACATCGCGTGTGCACGGATGTGCGCGCTTGACAGCCTAGCGTTGTCGCCGAGCCCCCATGACACTCCTGAGACTGGCCAGCCCGGGCGCCATGACCATGTCCACCGGCACGGGCGCCGCCAACGCCGCGGCGCTGGCTCGGCGCGATTGGAGCGTCGCCGGGGGTGAGGCGGTCTCACGCCGCCCCTAACGCTCCCGCGTTCAATTCCCGCGCTGCCTGTGGCAAGAATGCGCAGAGGGTGCTGGGGGTCGGCGATGCGCGTCAGTTGTCTTGCGTGGATGCTCGTGATCGTGGCGTGGGCGGTGGCCCAGGGCGATGGCGCCTCCGCCCAAAGCGAGCCGCGTTTGGCGCTGCTGATCGGCAACCAAGAGTATCCGTCCAACCCAGGCCGGTTGCAGCGCCCCCATGGCGATGTGCGCGATTTGCAGCGCGCGCTTGAGGCGGCGGACTTCACGGTCACGCGCGTTCTTGATGCGGATGCCGACCGCATTGAGAGCGCTGTCGTGGCGTTCGCCGGCGCTCTTGAGGCTGCGGGCCCGACGGCCGTGGGGTTTTTCTATTACGCCGGCCATGGCGCGGTCGCGGTCTCGGAGGCGCGGCGGCGCAATTTCATGCTGCCGGCGCGCACATCGATCGCCAGCGCCCAGGAGGTCGCCCTGCGCGGCGTGCGGTTGGACCGTGTGGTTGATGCGCTGGAGAACGCCGGCGCGGGCGCGTTGTTTGTGGTGTATGACGCGTGCCGCAACAGCTTCTCGCGCGGCGTGCGCGGCTTTGAAGTGGTGCCGGAACGCCCGGGCTTGCTGATCGCCCTTTCGACCATGGCGGACGCGACCACGCCCGATGACGGGGCCTACGCGATTGCCTTGGCGGAAGAAATCGCGCGGCCCGGCCAGCCGGCGGAGTTGGCGTTCATCAACGCGACCCAGGCGGTGGCGCAAAACCGTCCTCGCGACCAGCTGCCGGTGCTCAGGCCGGCGCTGGTGGAGCCGTTCTGCTTTAGGGGGTGTGACGCCCCTCCGCCGCCGCCAGGGTGTGATCCCTTCTTGGCTGCGCGGATTGAAACGGCGTCGTGGGGTGATGAAGCGTTCCTGGATGGCGTCGCTAACTCGTCGTCCGCGTGTGCACGGGTTGCACGCGCTAAACTGAGAGCGCTGGAGCGCGACGCCCGCTACGGCGTGTCTGCGCTGGACGGAAAGCCCGTGGTCGATGGGGCGACGATCACGCAAGCGACGCCGGCGGGCACGGTGTTTCAGGACTGCGAGGGCTGCCCGGAGATGATCGTGATCGCGTCGGGTTCGTTCATGATGGGCTCTCCGGAGGATGAGCCTGGTCGGGACGATGACGAGGGTCCGCGTCGTCGGGTGACGATCCCACGCACATTCGCTGTGTCGCGGACGGAGGTGACGCGCGGTCAATACGCCGCATTCGATCGCGCCACGCGGCGAGAAGATGGCGAGCAATGCTGGGCCGTGGGCGACGATGGCTCAGTGGGTTTGCGTGATGGCGCGTCCTGGCGCGCCCCTGGGTTTGCGCAAACGGACGAACACCCGGTGGTGTGCGTGACATGGGCGGACGCCACCGCGTTTGCGGAGTGGACGGACAGTCGTGCAGGCGGGCGCGGCTATCGCCTCCTCTCTGAGGCGGAATGGGAGTATGCGGCGCGGGCTGGGACGGTGGGGCGTTTCTCGAACGATGGCGATGAGGACGATCTGTGTGCCATCGCGAACCATGCCGCCCGCGAGGGAAATTGGTCGAATGGCAATGACCGTTGTTCGGATGGCTATGGGCGCACCACCGCGCCGGTTGGTTCTTTTTCCGCCAACCCTTTTGGGCTTTATGACGTGCACGGCAATGTGCGGGAGTGGGTTCAGGATTGTTATCAGTACAGCTATGCGGGTGCGCCGCGCAATGGCGATGCGCGCGAGACGTGCGCCGGCAACCTCCGCGTTCTGCGCGGCGGGTCTTGGGACTACTTCCCGCAGTTCCTCCGCTCCGCGATCCGCGACTGGAACTACGCCGAGAACTGGAGCAACAACCTCGGGTTCCGTCTCGCGAGGACCGTTTCACCGTAGGTGAAACGTTGCGTCTTAAGTCTTTACGGCGTCGCGCAGCGACGCTTACCTCCTGTGTCCTTGTTTCTTTTCTCTTTATGGCCCGGCGTTAGCCGGGTTTTGTTTGTGTGGACCCGCGCAGCGGGTTCGCTTTTTGAATCACACCTGCGAATCACCGTGCATCCAGAGAATCACACAGCGGCGGGCTTGGGAATCCCTCAGCGCCGCCAGCCTAGGGCGCGGCGCATGGGGTCGCAGCCTCTCCGCCGGTGATGGCGTAGCGCGCGGTCGCCACGGCCCAGCCGGGGAGGTCGTCGGAAGCGTCGTGCGCAGGGGGCTTCGCGAGGGCGGTCTCGACCTGCTCATAGAGATTGTAGGCCACGGCGCTGGGGGCCTTCTCGACGGTGAAGCCGCGGTCCAAGCGGGCGGGCGCGCCGGCCGTAACGTCGAACTCAAACCCGGGGGGCGTGATCAGGGCGACGATGAACCCAGTCCCATAGGGCGGGGTCGCGCGGAAATTAAACGCCCGTTGGCTGGGCGCCAGCAGCCGGATGACGGCGCCGCTCTCAATGGCGGCGTCGCGCGACCATGTGTTGGGATAGAGCTGGACGACATCGCCGGCGGCGTTGATGTCAAACACCATGAGCCGGCCGTCGACCTCAGACGACAAGACCAACCCCATCAGATCGCCAACCCGAAATTGCGTGGTTTCGGTGTCGAGCGTGGGGCCGGTGGTGAGGGTGATGGCGGCCCGCCCCACAGCCGGCTTCAACCGCGCCAGCAGCGCGTCAAAGGCCTTGCGGGCCGCAGAGCACGACGTTTCCGGCTCCCGCGGCGCAAAACAGGTGGCGCAGTCGCCGCCGACATGGCTTTGGATCCAGTCTGCGAAGGCCGACACCCGGGCGTAGACGCCATAGGCGCTGGGGCGCGCGCAGCCGCGACCGAAATTCACCACCCCGATTTGGTACGGACAGCCGAGGCGATCGACGGCGATCAAAGGCCCGCCGGAATCGCCCTGGCAGCTGTCGACGGCGCCGGCGTCAAACCCGGCGCACAGCTGGGTGGCGGGATTAACGCCAGGATAGGCGGTGACGCAACGCGCGCTTTCAACCAGCGGCGTGAGGGCGTGTAAGAGGTAACGTGAACCGGCTGCCCCCCGCCGGCCCGTCGGCCGGGTGAGGAACACATCGTCCTCGTGCAGGTGTTCGCCCTGCGCGCCAAAGCCCGCGACCAGCGCGCGGGCGCCCGCGTCGGGGTCTGCGCTGACGGACGGCGAGAGGCCCATGGTTGGGAGGTCCACCGGGGCGTCCAACCGCACCAGAGCGATGTCATTGGCGTTGACGCCAAAGGGGTCCTCGGGGTGGACGATCACCCCGCCCAGGCCGGACGCGGGCCGGCGCACCAGCGCGCGGTCCTCCAGCGCCAGGTCATCGCTGTTGAAGACCAGCTCGACGCGTCCGTCATAGCTTCCCGTGCCGGCGATTTCCCACGCGCCGGCGGCGTCACGTCTGGCCCTATCAAAGCAATGGGCCGCCGTGAGCACCCAGCTGGGCGCAATCAGCGAGCCTCCGCAGAAATAAGCCGCTGTTTCATCATCATCCACAGCCCGGATGGCGGCGAAGGAGGGCCATTGGGCGATGGATGCGCGGGTTCCGCCGACCACCCGGTCGGCCACGCCGTCGTCGGCGCTGAAGGCTGGGCATGCGGCCGGTTGCGCGCCTGCGGTCATGGTGAGGCTCATCGCCATCACCGCCCCCGCGGCCAGAGCGCCAAAGCGGATGCGTCCCATGCGTGTCCCCCTCCCGCGTGAACGACCCTATCGCAATCCCACAGTGTCTTCATAGACCAATCGGGCGCGGGTCACTAACGTGCGGCGGGTCAGGAGCGATCAGGGGGACGCACCATGATGGGGCGCGTGATGGCGGCGGTGAGCTTGCTGCTGAGCATCGGCGGGGGCGCGCAGGCCGACGAGCGCGTGGCGTTGCTCATCGGCAATGGGGAGTATGCGGCATTCCGCGATCTGGCCAATCCGCGCCAGGCGCGCAAGGCCGCTTCCGTAAGCGCGCACGACGGGCATACTCAACGGTGGGCGAGATCACAGGCGGGGGCCGCTTATGCATGCCGGATTGATCGCCGTCTTGGCGGCGGGGGCGATGGCCCTCATGACCGCTCTGACCACCCTGGCCGCGCCTGCGTCCGCGCAGGAACCCCGCATCGCCCTGGTCATCGGCAATGGCGCGTATGAGAGCCCGCCGCCGCGGCTGATCAACCCGCCGCAGGACGCCGAGCTGGTGGCGACGGCGCTGCGGGCGGTGGGCTTTGACATCGAGCTTCTGCTCGATGCCGATCATGAGGCGATGATCGCGGCGCTGGAGCGGCTGGAGGATCGGCTAAAGGAGGCGCGCCGCGAGACTGGGACGGCTCCCGTGGCGCTGGCGTATTTCGCCGGCCATGGCGTGGAGGAGGGCGGCTATAATTACCTCATCCCGATCGGGGCGCGTATTGAGCGCTCACGCTATTACCGCACCCGGGCGGTGAGTGCGGACGAGGTGCTGGACGCCATGCGCTATGGGCGGGCGCGGCTGAAGTTTCTGATTTTGGATGCGTGCCGGAACAATCCCCTGCCGCGCAGCCTGCGCCAGGTGGAGATGGGCCTGGCGGCCATGGCGCCGGCCACGGGGGCGGTGATCGCCTATTCAACCACGCCCGGCAATGTCGCGGTGGACGGGGTGGGCGACAACAGCCCCTATGCGGCCGCCTTGGCTGAAGCGCTGACCATGCCGGGCCTGGATTATGACGACATGTTCGCCCAGGTGGCTGAGCTGGTGCAGGCGGATCCGGCGGCGGCGGCTTATAGCCAGCTGCCCGCCTATTACGCCAGCCGCGTCGGCGCCGACTTCTGCTTTGCCGGATGTGACGCGTCGCCTCCACCGCAGCCGGGCTGCGCGCCGGACTTTCGCGCCCAGATCGAGGCGTCGAGCAATCGCGCATACCTGGAGGGTTTGGCCGCGGGCGGCGGCCCCTGCGCCAGCGCCGCTCGGGCGCGGTTGGCGGTGCTACCGGCGCAGCGGACATTGGACGCGCGTCGCACGCCGTCCTCGACGCGGGCGCCTGTGGCGGATGATCCGGAGCGGTTGCCGGATTTTGCGCTGTTCAAGGACTGCGCGGACTGCCCGGAGATGGTGGTTTTGCCGTCAGGGAACTTCGTCATGGGCTCGCCCGAGAGCGAGGAGGGGCGCGATGATAATGAGGGCCCTCAGCGCAGGGTGACGATCGGTTACCGCGTCGCGGTGGGTCGGTTTGAGGTGACGGCGGGGGAGTTTCAGCGCTGTCACGCCGCTGGAGAGTGTGGTCGTAAGGGTGGGAACAGAGGCCGAAAGCCAGTGGATAGCGTGTCCTGGAACGACGCGCAGGATTATGTGCGCTGGCTAAGCCGAGACACGGGGGAGAGCTATCGTCTGTTGACGGAGGCGGAGTGGGAGTACGCGGCGCGCGGCGGGACGACGACCCGCTATAGCTTTGGCGATGCCAACCGCTGGGGCTTCGCGCGCCATGTCAATCCCATTCTGAGGAGCGCGCCGGTGGGGTCTTACCCGCCCAACCCGTTTGGGCTTTATGACGTGCACGGCAATGTCTTTGAGTGGGTGGAGGATTGTTATACGAACCGTTATCCGAGCTCGCCGACGAATGGCGGCGCCGTGGACATGCCAAATTGCCCCCTCCGCATTGCCCGCGGCGGCTCCTGGAACAGCGTTGTGGAGGGTTCCCGCTCCGCGTCCCGCGGCGGGGGCAGCCCCGAGGACCGGAGCAACTTCGTCGGGTTCCGTCTCGCCAGGACCGTTTCACCTTAGGTGAAACGTTACTTCTTTGATCTTTACGGCGTCGCGTAGCGACGCTTACCCCTTGTGTCTTTATTTCTTTTCTCTTTATGGCCTGGCGTTAGCCGGTTTTTTTTGTTTACCCGCGCAGCGGGTCGACATCGCGCGCCTGGCGGTGCTGTCGTTCTTGATATACCTTCCCAGAAATGTAGAGCCTTGGAGGCGCACGATGCAGGTCGCGAAATGGGGCAACTCCCTCGCGGTGCGGATCCCCGCCGCGGTGGCGGAGGCCCTTGGTCTTAAAGAGGGCGACGACATCGAAATTGATGTGGTGTCGGCGCGCCGCTTTGAACTCGCAAAGCGCCCTGGGCGTGAAGAGCTTCTGGCGCGCTTGCGCGCGGCGCGGGGCACTGTGCCTGCGGGTTTCCGCTTCGACCGCTTTGAGGCCCATGAGCGGTGACGACGCGGGACAAGGACGCGCGCGTCTTTCTGGACACCAACATCGTCCTTTATGCGCTCAGCGAAGACGTGGCGAAGGCCGACATTGCCGAGACGCTCCTGGCCGCGCGGCCCGTGATCAGCGTCCAGGTGCTGAATGAGGCCGCCAATGTGCTCACGCGGAAGCTGGGGCGCGCCTGGCCGGAGGTGCGGCCGCTGCTGGAGACGGTGCGCGCTCTCAGCGATGTGGTCCCGGTGAGCGAGGCGGTGCATGCGCGCGCGGTGGACATCGCCGCCACCCATCGTTTGAACGTCTACGACGCGTGCATCCTTGCGGCCGCTGAGATCGCCGACGTCCCGGTCGTTTACAGCGAAGACATGCAGCATGGCTTCGTGCTCGACGGCGCTGTGACCGTCCGCAATCCGTTTCGAGCCTAGGCTTCGGTCGTCGCATGGCTCGGCGCCATGATCGGCTGTTCGACCGCATCGCACGCTTCCACCCGTTCAGGCGGGCGGCGCTCGAGGCGGCGGCGTCCCGGACACCGAGTGTCGGCTTCGCAATTGTCTGCGCGGTTTGAAGGATCGTCTGAGCGCCGGGACCATCGCGCCTGAGGACGCGGCTGCCCGTATCCAAGCATGGGAGGCGCACGCCGCCTTCGCCCAGACTCGCAAGTTGGGGAACGCCGTGTTGGGGGTGAGGGGAGCGGACGGCGTGCGGGCGTTTATCCATTGCGCGCGCGCGAGCATCGCTGACAACCGCTGCGTCGGTGGTAGACACTCGCTGACGCGCGCGGAAGGGGCGAGCCGCGCGGTGAAGGGGGACGACATGGCGGATGACGCGAAGGCGTTGGGGCGCGCCGGTGGGCGTGGGGCGTTTGGGTTTTCTTGGCTTGGCCGGGTGGTTGACGTGGTTCTGCCGCGCTTCCGCGAGGACGTGCTGCGCCGGCCCATGTTTGGCGCCGCCACGGGCTGGCTGATCGGCCTGCTGCTTTTCTTTGTGGCCTATCTCACCTTCGTCTACGCGCCGGGCGCCCATATCCGAGCGGACCAGGCGCCGGCCGACTATGTCGACGGGCGCATCCCAGTGGAATGGGGCTGGTTTACGCTGGGCCTCATCAGTGCGCTTGCGCTCGCCATCGGGCTGGAGCCGATTTTAGGGCGCAGCGCGCTTGGACGCTGGCTCGGGCGCATGGTCAGCCGCCGTTGGCTGCCGGGCCCGCTCGCGACGCTGTATCGCTGGAGCCTTGGCGCACTGGCGGCATGCGTGATCCACGCGCCGGCCTTCGTCCTCAATGTGCTCGACTGGCTTTTGGTGCGGGTCTTCTCAATCCTCGCCGGCACGACGCTGGGCGGCTTTGTGCGCGCCGGCTGGCCGCGCTTTTTCTCGCCGGTGTTTCGCTATGGCGCCATGGCGGCCTGGGGCGGGGTGATTTGGGCCGTGACGCAACACAGCGCGTCGGTTCTCGGTGAGGAGCATGGCGCCATCGCCGGCCTCGCCGCGGTGATCCTTGGCATTGTGCTGGTGTTCGCCATTGTCCGCCGCTGGAGCTGGGTGGAGCGCGATCGCGAGGATTTCATCACCGCCCAGGGCTGGGACGAGGCCCGCATGCGCCAAGCCCGCATCGGTTTCGCAGAAGACCTGCGCGATGAAGCCATGGTGGCCATCGTCACCCTGTTCCTGCTGTTTCCGCTGCTGCTGCAGCATGTCGATCTGGTGTTTGACGCCTTCGATCCGGTGGACGAAGACGGCAAGCTCATCCCGGACACGGCCCCGACGCTGTGGCAGTGGATCGGCTTTTTCGGTGTGGAGTTGACCAAGTCCGCCCCCTTTGTGGACTGGTCGGAGGTGTTCCACGCCGAAAGCGGCTCGCGCATCGAAGCCAAGAGCGGGCTGGGCTCCATCATCGCCTTCCTCGTGCGTGTATTTCTCGATTTGCTGTTGCTCGCCGCCGTGATCCAGGCGCTCACTCTGGCGGGCCGCTTACGGGCGCAAAAGCGCGCCTTCCTCACCGGGAGCCTGCCCATTCTCGATCCGTTTGAGGAGCGTCGCTATTTCGGCGATGTGGGGCGGGAGTTGGCCGATATGGACCTCACGCTCTGGCGCGGGGCCAGCGATACGCCCACGGCGAGCCTGTTTCAGAATTACGATTACGACCAACTCAAGCTGCTCGCCGCCGGCGCGCCGCCGGGGACGCGCGTGCTCTCGCCCGCCCTCGTGGATGCGGACGCCCGCCGGGGCGCCTTGGCGGTGATGGCCAAGGTGCATCCCGCCAATGCCGAAACGCCGGGCCAGATCCTGACGGCCATTGACCTGAATGGCGCCGCAGAGAGCGACCGGCGACGGCGCATGGCGGCGTTGCTCGGGGATCTCTCCGGCGCGGTCAATGGGCGCGCCCTTGCGGCGTTGCTGCAGGCGGACACCGCGCCGCTCGACCTCAAGCTGCAGGCGGCGCGGGACGCGGGGTTCACGCGCGCTGTGGGCGCGGCGGAGACGCTGCATCACCTCGCCAACGATCAGGACGCGGCCCCCGCCCTGCGGGCGCAGGCCTATCTGGCGCTCGCCAAGCTGGGGGACGGGCGCGTCACTGCGCTGACGGAGGCAGCTACCCGCCTCGCGCGCGCGGCGTCAGCGTCGCCTGAGACCGCGGACGGCCGCGAGCATATCAACGCAGTGCTGTTGCCGGTGGCGTACGCCGGCGGGCGTCGGGGCGATCCAGACGCCCTGCGCGCCATCGCCGACGAGGCGGGGCTGGCGGACCGCGCCTATCGCTCCGGCGCGGGCGAGTTGGACGTGACGATCGAGATCCCCACGGGCGCGTTCCTGATGGGCTCGCCGGAGAATGAAGAGGGGCGTATGGGCTGGGAGGGTCCGCAGCACGAAGTCACGATCGCGCAGGCGTTTGGCATGAGTGTTTATGCGGTGACGTTTGCGGAGTATGACGCGTTCTGCGCCGCGACGGGTGTGGATCAGCCCGCCGATGAAGGCTGGGGCCGGGATCGGCGTCCGGTGATCAACGTCTCGTGGAAGGACGCGGTCGCTTACGTCACGTGGCTGAATTCCTGGACGGGGGAGCGTTATCGCCTGCCGTCGGAGGCGGAGTGGGAGTATGCGTGTCGGGCCCAAAGAAGCGTAGAAGAACCGCAGACGCGGTACTGGTTCGGCGATGATGAAGCGGCGCTAGGCGATCACGCGTGGTTTTTTGGCAATGCCGGCGGGCAGACGCACCGTGTGGGCGAGAAGCCGGCGAACCCGTTTGGCCTTTATGACATGCATGGGAATGTGTGGGAGTGGTGTGCGGACCGTTGGCATGGGAGCTATGACGGTGTTGACCGCCCGGATGACGGGCGCGCCTGGCTGAGCGGCGGCGGAACCGCCCGCGTTCTCCGCGGCGGCTCTTGGAACAGCGACCCGCAGGGCCTGCGCTCGGCCATCCGGCTCTACTGGTACCCAGAGATCCGGATCAGCTATCGGGGGTTTCGTCTCGCCAGGACCATTTTGCGGTAGCAAAATGACACTTAATATTTTCTCTTTTACCCTCTTACCCTTTGCCATTTGTCCCTTTATTCTTTTATAGGGTCGCCAGTCTTTAAGTGCGCCGCGAATTCCGCTGCTGCGCAGCACGCGGCATGCGACCTCTTTTTTGTGTCACCCGCGGAACGGGTTGAACCCTGGACCACGCCTCCGCGCTGACGTCATTCAGCGCATCCGTTGGTGCTATAGAGGCTCTCCAGTACCCCGGCCCACGCCTCGGCCGCGCGGCGCTTGTCCGCGAGATATTCGTTGCGGTCATACACGCCCGTCACCGCCGCCGCGCCGCCGCCGTCGCTGGCGTGGCCCAACAGCTTGGACACAACAAAGCGGGAAACGCCGCACGCCTCGCCCGTAAGCATGGTCGCGCCGGTGCGCCGGAGATCGTGGGCGGACGTGTCTGCGATCGCCAGCCGGCCCGTGAGGCGCGCGTAGGCGCGGCTGAGGCCATGGCGGGTGAGCGGTCTGTCGCTGTCCATCCCACCGCCCGGGAACACGAAGCGCGCCCCGCCGCCGGGCAGCCTCTGCGCGGCGTCGAGGACCTCGAGCGCAAGAGGGGAAAGCGGCACAGCGTGACTGCGCCGGCCCTTGAAGCGCTTAGCCGGGATCACCCACACACGCTCATTGCGATCGATCTCGCGCCATTCAGCCGCGGCCACATCGCCGACGCGCGCCAGGGTCGCCGTCGTCAGCATGAGGGCGAGCGCAACCGCCGGCGTCGGCCCCGCCTCTATACGGCCGGGGACTGGGAACGGCGGCAGGGCCTCACTGGCGCGTATCGGCTCCGTCGCCGCGTGCACCGCGCGCCAGAATTGGCGCAGCTCCTCGCGGCTCAACACGCGCTCGCGCGCGACCGTGGCGAAGGGCGTCCACTCGGCGCGGGGCGCGCGATCAAGGCGCTCCTCCCGGACCGCGAAATTGAACACCTGGCGCAGCACAGCGCCCACCCCATTGCACGTGGCCGCCGACAGGCCGTCATCATGCAGCCCGTTGAGCAGCGCGCGAATGTCGGCTGGCGTGACCTCGGAAAAAGGCCTGGCGCCCAGAGCCGGCGCGATGTGAAGACGCCACAAAGCCTGCTCATGCCTGAGCGTGGAGACGCGTTTGGGGCGCCCTTTCGTTTTGTGCCGGCCGGCCGCAGCGGCGGGCCAGTACTCATCCGCCAGGTGCTGAAGCGTCTGCGGCGTCTTCTGCGGTATGGCCGCGGGATCGGCGCCCTGATCAACCGCCGCCGCGATGGCGCGGGCCTTGGCGCGCGCGTCGGCCAGGCTGAGCCCGGGGTAAGCGCCCAGACGCAGTTTGCGGCGCGCGCCGTCGCGGGTGCGATAGCGCACGAACCAGGTCCGCTCACGCCGCCCTGCGCGCAGAATGAGGCCATTCTCGCCGTCAGCCAGATCAATCTGCGTTGTGCCGTCTGGCGGGCGCGCCCCGTCACACGCGCGCGCTGTGAGCTTGCCGCTCATGGCGCGACACCCCGTGACCACCGCTGACGCAACTGTAGGAACAATAGGAACTGTAGAGTGGGTGGGCGGCGTGAAATGCACGCCCGCTCGCGGCCTCTCGCCGGCGAGAGCATCTGAGCAAACATCAGAAGGCCAAAAGCCCGAAGGGCGGCTTCGACGGGAGCGCGTGTGACCACCATGCGCCCAGGCTTAGCCAGATCGAAACGGAAACGCTAGGGCCCAATTAGGGCCCAATCGGACGAGCCTTGCTGAAACTCCGTGAACCCCGCCGATGGGAAAATCCCTTTCATTGCTGGAGTATCTGAGGTCTCGTGCTTATCCCTGATGTTAGATGATCGTGGGATGACCCAAATTTGTAATCAGGGGGCCGGGGGTTCAAGTCCCTCCGCCGGCACCAGTGAACTCA
>CAZMSO010000054.1:0-17073 GCA_964568975.1 uncultured Caulobacterales bacterium
CGCCGTTATGCCCGCCGCCGTTATGCCCGCCCTTGACGGCGCAGCGCGGAAAGGGCGCGGCTCTAACGCCCGCCACGAGCGCAGACTGTGGGACACGCCGCGGTCTCGCGGCGCCCGGGCTGGCCGCCGCGGCGCCGCGCGGGTGCGCGTCATGGCTGTGATCCCAGGACCCGCGCCGTCCGGCGCTTGCGCGGGCTTACCCGATCCCCACTTATCTCGACGAGGATGCGCCGTAGATCGGGCGTCCGCCACCCGTCTCGCTTCTCAGGAGGAGACCCATGGACTTCGAGACATTCTCCGACCAATCCAAAGCCGCCATCGCGGCCGCCCAAGAACGGGTGCGCCACGCCGGCAATCCCGAATTGCTGCCGGAACACATTCTGGCGGCGTTGCTGGAGGCGTCCGACGGCGTCGCCCCGCGCCTGATCACGTTAGCGGGCGGGCGTCCCGAGGCCGCCCAGGCGGCGGTGACGCGTGCGCTCGACGCACTGCCGCGCGCCCAGACCGACGGCGCGGCGCGGTTTTCGCCTCAGCCCGCGTTGACGTTCCTTGAGGAGGCTCAGAAAGCCGCCAAAAAAGCCGGCGACAGCTTCGTGACCGTCGACCGGATGATGCTCGCCCTCGCCCACCACAAAAAGGGCCGCGCCGCCGCGATCCTGGCCGAAGCCGGCGTCGACCCGAAAGCGCTGGACGACGCCATAACCCAGATGCGCGCCGGCCGCACAGCCGACACCGCCCAAGCGGAAAACTCCTATGAGGCGCTGGCGCGCTATTCGCGCGATCTCACCGAAGCCGCGCGCGACGGCAAGCTTGATCCCGTAATCGGCCGCGAAGAAGAAATCCGCCGGACTATCCAGGTCCTCTCTCGGCGGACGAAGAACAACCCCGTCCTGATTGGCGAGCCTGGGGTCGGCAAGACCGCCATCGCGGAGGGCTTGGCGCTGCGCATTGTCGACGGCGACGTGCCGGAGAGCTTGAAAACCAAGCGCTTGCTCGCCCTGGACATGGGCTCGCTTATCGCCGGAGCGAAGTATCGCGGCGAGTTTGAAGAGCGCCTCAAGGCCGTGTTGTCGGAGGTGGAGCAAGCCGCCGGCGGCGTCATCCTCTTCATTGATGAAATGCACACGCTTGTCGGCGCCGGCAAAACCGACGGCGCGATGGACGCCTCCAACTTGCTGAAGCCCGCCTTAGCGCGGGGGGAACTCCATTGCGTGGGCGCAACGACCCTCGATGAATACCGCAAGCATGTGGAGAAGGACGCCGCCCTGGCCCGGCGCTTCCAGCCGGTGTTCGTCAATGAGCCGACGGTGGAGGACACGATCTCCATCCTCCGCGGGCTGAAAGAAAAGTATGAGGTTCACCACGGCGTGCGCATCGCGGATTCAGCGATTGTGGCCGCTGCGACCTTATCGAACCGCTACATCACGGATCGGTTCTTGCCGGACAAAGCTATCGATTTGATGGACGAGGCGGCCTCGCGCCTGCGCATGCAAGTCGACTCCAAGCCGGAAGCGCTTGATGAAGTCGATCGTCGGGCCATGACGCTGAAGATTGAGCGCGAAGCTCTGAAGAAAGAAAACGACCCGGGCTCGAAAGCGCGGCTAGAAAAGCTCGAGGCCGAGCTGGCGGATTTGAGCGAAAAATCCGCTCAGCTCACGGCCGCCTGGGAGGCGGAGAAAGAGCACCTCGCCGCCGCCACGCGGGTCAAAGAAGAGCTTGACCAGTTGCGCGCCCAACTGGCTGACGCCGAACGGCGCGGCGATCTCGCGCGCGCCTCAGAAATCAAATACGGCCGCATTCCCGAGCTGGAGAAACGTCTCGCGCGCGCGGAAAGCGGGGGCGATGACGGCGCAGTCGTCCAAGAAGTCGTGGATGAAGCCCAGATTGCGGGCGTCGTCTCGCGCTGGACAGGCGTGCCGGTCGACAAAATGATGGAGAGCGAGAAGGAAAAACTCCTCACCATGGAGCAGGTCCTCGCGCAGCGGGTGATCGGCCAGCATGAGGCGGTGGATGCCGTATCCGACGCGGTGCGTCGCGCGCGCGCGGGGCTCAAAGACCCCAACCGACCCATTGGCTCGTTTATGTTCCTCGGTCCGACCGGCGTCGGCAAGACCGAGTTGACGAAGGCCTTGGCGGCGTTTTTGTTTGATGATGACGCCGCCGTGACGCGCATCGACATGTCAGAATACATGGAAAAGCACGCCGTGGCGCGGCTGATTGGAGCGCCGCCGGGCTATGTCGGCTATGAAGAAGGCGGGGCGTTGACCGAGACCGTGCGTCGGCGGCCCTATCAAGTCGTCTTGTTCGACGAGGTTGAGAAAGCTCACCCGGACGTCTTCAACGTGCTCTTGCAAGTGCTGGACGAGGGCCGGTTGACGGACGGCCAAGGGCGCACCGTCGATTTCCGCAACACGCTTATCATTATGACGTCCAATCTCGGGGCGGAGCATCTCGTCGCCCATGCGGGCGAGGACGCCTCGGCGGTGCGCGAGCCGGTGATGGACGCCGTGCGCGCGCATTTCCGCCCGGAGTTCCTCAACCGGGTGGACGAGATCATCCTCTTCCGCCGCCTGGCTGAACAACACATGGGCGCGATTGTGGATCTGCAGGTGGCGCGGCTGTCTGAGCTGTTGGCGGAAAAGCGCATCACGATCGAGCTTGATGGCGAGGCGCGGGCTTTGCTGGCGCAAGAGGGCTATGACCCCGCCTATGGCGCGCGGCCGTTGAAGCGTGTGATCCAGAAAAAGCTCCAGGATCCCTTGGCGCGCATGCTCTTAGAAGGCGCGATCACGGATGGCGATGCGGCGCGGGTGTCGGTCACAGAGCCGGCCGGCCGCGCGGGCGCGCGGGAGCTGACGATTAACGGTTACGCCGCCTCCACCGGCGCGCCGGCGGGCGCGACTGTGAATTAGACGCAGGCGTCGCACGCAACGAAAAAGCCCCCGACCGCAAGGCCGGGGGCGTGTTTCATGCGCTACAGGGCGCGCGTCAGGCGATGACGCCCGTGATGCTCAACCACGTCGCCACAGCGACGGCCGCAACAACAGCGCCATACGCCGCCACACCCAAAACACCCATCATCCGTTGACGTCCAGACATGACCAAACCCTCTTCTTTCTCAGACCGATGCGCCTTTGCGCGCTTTTTGTGTGTCGGACGCGATGACTGAGAACGCTGTCGTCGCCTCGCCCCGCCGTCCATGGTGCACGATATAGAATGCGCTCCGTGACAGGGACATAGCTGTTCCATGAAAACGGCGTCATAAATCGGCATGAACGTGTTCATATCCCCGTGAGCAGGGGGTGGTGCTGCGCCAAATCGTCATAGCGGGGATGATTCGACCCCCAATATGGCGTGCGGCGGCGTTAGTGTGCCCCCGCCTATGCCGATGTCTATGCGTTGCGTGGCGGCGTTGGCGCGAGCGGTTCTTGACGTTTGGTCAATGAAATCTTGATGTGTTGCATTCGTGAAAAATCTTCGCGAAACGGTTAGCACCATCATCAGTGCAGCGATGAGGGGATCATGATGGGGGATGGGTCGACCGACCAGCGCTCGACGTCGCGGGTATGGGTGATGACGTGCGTGGCCGCCGCAGCGCTAAGCGCTTGCACCACCATGGAGCGGGCTGGGCGTGCGGTGTTGGCCAGCGGCCCGTTTGTGGCGACGAACAACACCGACGACTTGGCCGCGAAGCTCTCGCCGCATATGAGAATTCAAAAGCCTGTGGGCGAGGGGCCGTTTCCCACTGTCATCCAGTTCCATGGCTGTGGAGGCCTGGTGGCGCCCAATGGCGAGCTGCAGCCGATCCTTCAGGAGTATGGCGAGGCGGCCACGGGCGTCGGCGTCGCCGTGGTGACGGTCGACAGCTTCGCTCACCGCGGCATTGACCGCGCGACGGCGTTGAAGTCCGTGTGCTCGGGGCGGTCCTTGCGTGGGGCGGAACGTGCGGGCGATGTGTTGGCGGCGCTCGCTTATGTGCGCACGCTGGAGTTTGTGGACCCCGAGCGGATTGTCCTGGCGGGCTGGAGCCATGGCGGCTGGTCAGTGATGGACCTTCTGTCGATGGATCTCAAGAACCGTTGGCCCGCGGGGCTGAACAGCGTGCCGGACGATCCCATGCGCGGGGTCGTGGGGGCGCATTTGACGTACCCCTATGCGAGTTTCCCGGCGCGCACGAAGGAGACGGGCTGGGCTTGGCCTGTGGACGCGCGGTTTGTGCTGGCGGGCGACGACACGGTCGCGCCGGAAGCCGATGTGCGCGCGGCGATCGCGAAGGTCTTTGAGACTCAAGAAGACGCCCAAATCGAAGTGTTTGAAATCAAGGGCGTCACCCACGCGTTTGACGAGCGCTATCTCGAACCCGGCTCATCGCTTGTGTTCGACGAGGACGAGGCGGCCAAAGCACGCGCGGCCTACGCCGATTGGCTGGCGCGGGTGTTCGCCCAAGACAGCGGGGAGGCTGAGGCGGCCACGGGGCGGCTTTTGTTCGCCGCCGCCGATGGTCCGCGTGGGAAAACACCGACGCGCGCCGCGTCGGTCACGGCGGCTCGCACGGCGTCTGAACCGCCTTCGGCGGCGGCTGGCGACTACAAGACCTATCAGGTTGAGGACGGCGACACATTGTGGGCGATCGCCGAGCGCCATTTCGGCGAGGGCGTGGCCTATCGCCTGATTGTGCACGCCAATCGCGACATGATCGCGGATGAAGACCTGATCTTCCCGGGCCAGACGCTGCGTTTGCCGCACACGGCTTAGATTCTGCGCGGCCGCGTGGCGGTGCATGCGGCGCGGGGCGGTCACCCAAGTGATCAAGGCGGCGACATCAGCGCCGCAGACTCTGCGTCACAGCGTCTGCGCCGCGATGGCGGCGCTCGCGGCTTACGGCGTGCGGTTGCCCGTGTCCGCGGAAGCGATCAAGCTCGGCTCGCTATGGCTGGGGTCGCCGGCGTGGAGCGCGCGCAGAGCGTCCAGCCGGGCGCGCACATCTGCGAAGGTCTGACGTTCCGTCGCCGTGAGCGTGCGGCCTGTGGGCGCTGACAGCTTCATTGGGTTCACGTGGCGACCGTCCTTCATCACTTCATAGTGCAGATGCGGGCCTGTGGAGCGGCCTGTAGAGCCGACATAGCCGATCACTTGGCCTTGGCGCACCCGCACGCCCGAGCGCACGCCGCGGGCGTAGCCGCGCAAATGGGCATAGGCCGTCTTATAGCCATTAGCGTGGCGCAGGCGGATGTAGTTGCCGTACCCGCCATAGCGGCTGGCGCGCTCCACCACGCCGTCGCCGGCCGCGAAGATGGGCGTCCCGCTGCGTGCGGCGAAGTCAGTGCCCTTGTGCAAGCGCGTATAGCCTAAAATCGGGTGGCGTCGTTTGCCGAAATGGGACGACAAGCGCGCGCCGTTGATTGGGGTTTTCATTAAGGCGCGCCGGGCGCTCTCGCCCTGAGCGTCGTAAAAGTCCACGTCCCCGTCGCTGTTTTCAAAGCGCCAATACGCAAGCGGACGTCCCTTCGGCGCGAAGCCGACATAAAGCAGCTCGCCCGCGCGCACGGCCCGCCCGTCCGGCGCCACCCACTCCTCAAACAAGATTTCAAACGGGTCGCCGGGATGGATTTCGCGTTGAAAATCCACCGAAAAGCCGAGCAGATTGGCGATCTCCACAATCGTGGCGTGGTGAGCGCCGGCGTTGATGGCGTCCACATACAAGCTGTTTTCGATCACGCCGCGCGCGCTCACAGTGCGCCGGGTCAGCGGCGTCACGAATTCCCGCGCGCGATAGCCCCCGTCGGCGCGCGCGCTGAGATGGATGGTGCGGATGTCGTCGGGCTCAAAGGCAAGGCCGGCCAGACGCCGCGCCTCGCCCGCCGCGGGGTCGTTGGCGATGAACAGGCTGACGCTTTGGCCCGCGCGCAGGCTGCGCGCGTCAAACACGTCCGTGAGCGCGCGGATCATGTTGTAGCGGGCGCGGCTGTCGTCGACGCCGGCGCGGATCAGCAGCCGCTCTAAGGTTTCGCCGCGCCGCACCCGCAGCGTTTCGTGAGCGGCGGCGCGTTGGGCCGGAGCGAGGATCGCTTCAAGCGCGGCGCGCTCGATCGCGGCGGCCGAGCGCGTCCACGTCGCGGACCACGAAGGCATGGCGGCGGCCGGCTGGGCGTGCGCGCCGCCGCGTGCGGCTTGGGGCGTGGCTGACAACGCGCTCAGGACGCTGGCGAGGCCCACAGTGGCGGCCATCACGAGCGAGCGGCGCATGGGCGGGCCTCGAAAAAGGCGGCCAAGCGTAGTCAAGACGACGCGCGGCGCGGACCGACGTCGCGCCGCGCCATAACTGGCATGGGAGTGTGATCGGGGATCAAACGGCACGTTCATCACCTTACGCTGACGCTTCGTCAGCACCTCCGACACTACGGGGATCAGCATCGCCGACCGGGGTTAACACCCGGTTGTTTCATCGCGACGCGATGCTAAGCCGACGTGAAGCGCGCGCTGAGCCGTGTCATCAGAGCGCTTGTCGCGTCGCATCAACTAAAGTGTACTAACCCCTCGTGAGAGGAAAAGTCACAAAGTCAGCGCCCATGCCGGTCATCGGACGTTCCCTTATGCTGCGCGCTGGATTGGCGCTGATGGCGGCGGCCGTGGCCGCCGGCGCGTGGGCTGTGCGGATTCCGGTGGCTGAGCGGGTGATGAAAGCGGCCGCCTCCGCGGCCGGCTATGACGCGGCGTTCACGGTCACGGCGCTGGATTTCAGTCAAGTCGCCGCCAGTGATGTGCGCCTTGGCCCGGCGGAGGCGCCGGATCTGGAGGCGGCTGCGGTGCGGCTTCAGTTTCGCGTCTCGGAGGTGCTCAGCGGCCGTGTGCGCGGCGCGGAGGTCGAGGCCGCGACGGTGCGCGCGACCTGGGACGGCGAGGGCGTGCGCCTGGCGGGGCGGCGACCGCTGTTGGAGGGGCTGCCGGCGCGCGTGCGGCTGAGTGATGTGCGCGTGCTGGTGGACACGCCTTTTGGTCGGATCGAAGCGGATGTCGATGCGCAGGGCGACCGCAAAGCGGGCTGGCGTGTGGCGGCGGTGGCGCGCACGGCTGCAGAGCCGGCCGCCGCGGCCGGCGTGGTGATCGAAGAGGCGACGTTGACCGCCGCCTTGACGCCGCAAGATGCGCACGCGGCGCTGACCGTGGTGATGACGGAGGCCAACGCCGCCGCCTGGCGGCTCGGCGCCACGCGGGTGTCAGGTCAGTTCCAAGGGGCCTTGGATGATCCCGACGATTGGGCCTCATTGAAAGGCGACGGCGCGTTGAGCCTCGCGATCGAGGGCGCGGGATTGGAGGCGGACGCCGCCGCGGACGTGGCGCGCCTGCTCGCGCCTGAGCCGAGGGGGCCTGTGGGTGCTGGGCTTGCGCCCCATTTTCAGGAGGCGCGTTTTGCATTGGAAAGCGCGCTGCGGGCCTTCGGGGTGTCGGGTGATTTCGAGTTTCGACTCGCCGGCCCGCGACTTGAGGCGCGGCTGAACGCGCCCTTCAAAGTCACTGGCGCGAGCGGCGCGCGGTTCGATGTGCGTATGTCCTCGCGCGCGAGCGCCCAGATCGACCTCGCCAGCCGCGAAGCGACGCTGCGCCGCTTTCGCGCGCGCTTGCGCGGGGACGGCTTGCCGCGCGTGACGTCGCGCTTGGGTCTGGTGGAGATCAAACCCCGGGCGGGGCGGGAGAATTGGGTGTTTGCAGACGCGGATTTGAGCGTTGAGCCTTGGGACGTCGCCGGCGTCTCGGCGGGGATGGAGCTTGATCTGCTGCGTTTGACGATGACGCGTCGCGAGTGGCGTGTGGCGGCGGCGGGACGCGCGGCGCTCGACGGGGCGCGCGGGGCTGCGGCGTTGAGGGGCGTGGGGCTGGCGGCTGATCTGGACATTGTGGGGCGCGACGGGACCGTTTCTGTGACGCCGCGCGCGGGGGCGGTGGCGCGCGCGACTGTCCAAGACGCAGCCTTGGCGGGCGTCGCCTTTCGCGATGTGAGCATGCATGTGCGCCCAGCGCCGGCGGGACGCCCCTTGTTGGTGTGGTCGGCTGACGGTGTTGGGGTCGCAGCGACTATTCGCGACTTGGATATGCTGGCCGCGCGTCCCGAGCTCGGGGCGCGGGTGCGCGCTTTGGCGGTGGAGGTCGTGCATGACGGCCCGGCGGAGGGCGAGCGCGCGTGGCGGCTGCGCGTCCAGGGGCCGCGCGTCGATGGGCGGTTGGCGGACGGCGACCGGGTGCGCATGGACGCGCGCGTCATTGATGCGACCTGGCTGGCTGAGCGCGCCGCCGCCGACAGCGAAGACGACCCGGGCGACAACGCCGACGCAGAGAATGAGGCTGGCGGCGCGGCCGTGGCCTCGCGCACGGCGGAGGCGCGGGTGACCTTTGAAACGGTGTCAGTGAGCGCGGAAAAGGGGCTTGCGGCCATCGCCGACGCCGCCGGGGAGGTGGTGGTGACGCTGCGCGATGGCGCGCCAGCGACAGGGCGCGCCACATTGGCGCGGGCCTTAGTGCGCGATCAGGCGCGCGTGAACCGGGTCGCGCCCTTGCGGGTTAGCTTCGCAGCCGAGATTGACGGCTCCCACGTCACGGGGCTCGCGCGGGCGGCGCTGGCCGACAGCGGCGAGGAGGTCGTGCAAGCCGACATCACCTATGACGCCGAGGCGGGCGCGGGGACGGCGCGCTACGCCACGCCCATGGTGACGGTGGGCCGCGGCCGGCTGTCTCTTGGGGATGTGTCGCCCGTTCTCGGCTTGGCCGACGGGCGGTTGGCCGGCGCGCTCCAGGCTCAAGGCGACGCGCAGTTCCAGCTGCGCGCCGACCCGCGCGCGCCGGTGGCGCTTGATGCGATGACATTGCAGCTCAAGGTCGCGGATGTCGACGTGACGACGCCGCTCGGCCGGCTCGACGGCGTGCAAGCGGATTTGGACTTCGCGGATGTCGTGCGCCTGCGCACCAATGGCGTGCAAACCATCACGGCGAAGGCTTACACCCCGGGCGTCGCGTTGACCCAAGTGAGCGCGGCGATCGCTTTGGCCGACGGCCTGGTCTCCGGCGATCCAGTGACGGCGTCGCTGGCGGGCGGCGAGGTGGCGCTGGAGCCTTTGACGGTGGACATCGCTGAACGCGCGGCGTCGGGGGTGATCGCGGTGCGGCGGCTTGACCTGGCGGCGCTGACGACGGCGGCGAATGTGCCGGGGGTGGAGATGACGGGCCTGGTCAGCGGCGGCGGGTATATTGAGGCTGCGCCCTTGTCTTTGCGCCTTGATGACGTGCGATTGGCGGCGCTGGGGGCCGGCGTCGTGACCTTCGCTGATTCCCCAGGCGCGACGGCGGATGGTGGTGCAAACGCGGCCGAGGACGCAGGCGGCGCGGCCGCGCCCTTCGCCTATGACCGCCTCGAAGTGGCGCTCGACGGGGATGTGCGCGCTGTCACGATGGTGGTGGAGGCATGGCCCGAGGCCGGCGGCGCGCCTCGCCGCGAGACGTATATCATTGATCTTGCAGAGATTTTGCGCGCGGCGCCGACCACAACCTCCGCCGCGCCGTCCCGGTGAGGCGATGACGCGCGCGCTGCGCGCGCAAGGGCTTTCGCGTCCTGAGAAACGCCGCTATCGTCGCATCTATGACGCCTTCCGCACCGCTTTCAGCGCACAATCTTGCGGCGTTGCTCGCCGCTCATCTGTGTCACGAAGTCGCCAGCCCCGTGGCGGCGATCGGCGCGGCCATGGGCGTGTTGGACGATCCTCAGTCGGCGGACATGCGCGAAGAGGCGATCACGCTCCTGCGCGGCTCAGCGCTGCAGGCCCACGCGCGGGTGGAGTTTGCGCGCTTGGCGTTCGGGCCGCAGCCGGCGAGCCTCACCATCCCCATGGCGGAGCTGCAGCGGGTCGTGCGCGACATGTTCTCGGAGAAGAAAGTCACCTTTACCTGGCGCACGCCCGATGGGGAGCCGCCGCGGCCTGTGGCGTCGCTGATGGCCAATCTCATCCTGATCGGCGTCAACGCGTTGCCGCGCGGCGGCTCGGTCGTGATTGAGGCCGGCGCGACGGGCGAGCGGATGCATGTCACCGCTGAAGGTCCGCGCGCGCGGCTGGAGGATTGGGTGATTGCGTGTCTCGAGGGGCGCACGCCGGAGGGTGGGTTCGACGGTCGGCGCATCCAGCCCTATTATGCAGGCTTGTTGGCGCGCGAGGCGGGCGGTCGCGCGTCGGCGCGCCTTGACGGCGAACGGGTGGAGATCGCCGCCCTTGCGCCTGTCTTGGGCATGGCCTGACATCGGTTTCCAGACATAGAAACTGTGGCGACCCGCGCCTGCGCGGCGGGGCCGGCGCGACATCGTGGCGTCGCGGGGTGGCGGTTGGTTTAGGGCCGCTTTAACGGGCTATCGCCCACAACCTTCGCGAGGCGCTAGCCGCAGTCCCCTCGTCGTTCCCGGACCGCGTCCGGGCCTGCGCTGCGGACGACCAGCGCAGGAAGGTCGTGATGGACGAGTTGCTCAATGAGTTCCTGACCGAGACGGCCGAGAGCCTCGAGGCGATTAATGTCGCCCTGGTGTCGTTTGAATCCGACCCTAACGATCGCGCGACCCTCGACAGCATTTTTCGCCTGGTCCACACCATTAAAGGCACATGCAGCTTCTTGGAGCTGCCGCGGCTGGAGGCGGTCGCCCACGCTGCGGAGACTCTGTTGGGTCGCTTTCGCGATGGGGATGTGGCGGTCACGGCCGACGCGGTCACGCTGGTCCTTGAAGCGATCGATTGCATCAAAGCCATCCTAGGCCGCCTGGAGCGTGATCACCGCGAACCGGACGGAGACGACACCGCCTTAATCGCCCGGCTTGAGGCTGCAGCGGAGCGGCGCGCGACGCTCGCTGGCGCAGACCTGGCTGATGAGGCGCTGCAGACTGATTATGAGGACGCGTCCAGCGACGCCCTGGCGCCGGCGGCCTCATCTGCGCAGCCCTCCGCCGCCCCGGCCGCGGGAGACGGCGCTGAGGACGCCGGGGCGCGGCGCGAGGCGTCTTCGCAAACCATCCGCGTGAATGTGGATGTGTTGGAAAATCTCATGACCATGGTGTCGGAGCTGGTGCTCACGCGCAACCAGTTGCTGCAAATGGTCCGGCGGTCAGAACAATCGGAATTCAAAGCACCGCTGCAACGGCTCTCCAACATCACCGCGGAACTTCAAGACGGGGTGATGCAGACGCGGATGCAGCCGGTGGGGAACGCATGGCGGAAACTACCGCGGGTGGTTCGCGACATCGCCAATGATTTGGGTAAGAAAATCAACCTGATTATGGAGGGCGAAGACACCGAACTCGACCGCCATGTCTTGGATTTGATTAAAGACCCGCTCACCCACATGGTGCGCAACTCTTGCGATCATGGGATCGAGGACCCGCAAACACGCCGCGCGCGCGGCAAGCCGGAAGCCGGCGTGTTGCGCCTGAGCGCGTATCACGAAGGCGGCCATATCATCATCGACATCAGCGATGATGGCGCGGGATTGAATGTCGAACGCATTCGCCGCAAGGCGCTTGATGTCGGCCTGATCACGCCGGACGAAGCCGCCCAGTTCACGGAAGGCCAAATCCAGCGGCTGATTTTCGCGGCCGGTTTCTCAACGGCGGCTAAAGTCACGAACATTTCCGGCCGCGGCGTGGGCATGGACGTGGTCCGCGATCATATTGAACAAATCGGCGGCGCGATTGACGTGCACTCCGTGGAAGGGCGTGGCGCGACCTTCACCATCAAAATCCCGCTGACGCTGGCCATCATTTCCGCCCTGATCGTGGCGGTGGCCGGGCATCGCTTCGCGATTCCGCAATTGTCGGTGCTGGAGCTGGTGCGTGTCGGCGGTCGATCCCAGCACCGGGTGGACGTCATCAACGCAACGCAAGTGCTGCGCTTGCGCGATCGGCTGCTGCCCCTGGTGGATCTTGGTCAAATCCTCAATCTGCGCGGCCCCGGCGAGCGCGACGCGCACGGCTTCGTGGTGGTGATGCGCGTGGGCGGCCAACGTTTCGGCGTCGTTGTCGATGATGTGTTCGACACCGAAGAGATTGTTGTGAAGCCGCTCGCAAGCGCGCTGCGGGGCCTCGTCCAGTTTTCCGGCAACACCATTCTCGGCGATGGGTCCGTGATTATGATCATGGATCCAAACGGCCTCGCCCATGCCGTCAGCCAAGGCCACACCGACGCCGAACATGCGGAAACGGCGGAGGAAACCCGCGCTGAGCGAGCCCGCACCACCCGCTCCATGCTGATTTTCCGCGCCGGCTCGTCGGAGCCGAAAGCCGCGCCCTTGTCGCTGATCACGCGCCTGGAAGACGTGCCGGTGGAGAAGATCGAACGCGGGGCGGGCGGGCTGCTGGTGCAGTATCGCGGCCGGCTGATGCCGCTGGCGCTTGCCGATCCCGCGGTGCAGCTCCATGCCGCTGGGACCCAGCCCATCCTCGTCTTCACTGATCGCGACCGCGCGGCGGGCCTGGTGGTGGATGAGATCCTCGACGTCGTCGATGAGGCCGTGGACGTTGAAATCGCCGGCGATCGGCCGGGCGTGGCGGGCACGGCGGTGTTGCGCGGCCACGCGACGGAGATCATCGACGTCGGCCATTACTTGACCCAAGCGCGTCCGGACTGGTTCGCCACGGCGAGCGCCGCGCGCGCCGACGCCAATCGCCGGCTGTTGCTGGTCGATGACAGCGCCTTTTACCGCAACATTATGGAGCCGATCCTGACCGCTGCGGGTTACGACGTCACGGGCGTCGAGGCGGCCGAGGACGCTTGGCGGCTCTATGACGCGGGCCAAGATTACGACGTCATCGTCGCTGACCTCAGCCGCGCCGACGGTGAAGGCGTGACGTTCGCAGAAAAGCTTGAGCGGGTCGCGCGCTGGGCGGACGTGCCGCGGATCGCGTTGTCCAGCAACGCCACCCGCGCGTTGTCGCCCGATGCGCGCGCGGCCTTCGCCCAGCTCATCCCCAAAACAGAGCGCGGCTCCGTCGTTGAGGCCTTGGACACGGTCTTCACAGCCTCCGGAGAAGCGGCATGAGCGAGGCCTATCACGCGGCCGGCGACGTCGCGTCGCGAGAGTTTGTGACGTTGCATCTGATGGATCAGGTGTTCGGCGTCGAAGTCGCGGCGGTCCATGACGTGTTCGCTCCGCGGGGCTTGACGCCAGTGCCTATGGCGCCGCCTGAGATCGCGGGCGTGCTCAACATCCGTGGGCGGATCGTGACGGCCCTGGACGCCCGCGCGCGCTTAGGATTGCCGCCGCGCGACGAGGCGCGCGCTCAAACCGCCATGGCGGTGGGAGTTGAGCGCAGCGGCGAGGTCTATGGGCTGATCATTGATCGCGTCGGGGAAGTCATTCGCTTAAGCGATGATCGCCGCGAGCCCAATCCGATCAATCTCGATCCGCGCTGGCTGGACGTCGCCGACGGCGTCTATCGGTTAGAACGCGGACTTCTGATTGTTCTCAATCTCGACCGCATACTCGGCGTGAAATCTCCAGTGTCGGCGTGAGGCCGCTGCTCTGTTCACTCTGCACACGAGGCGCAACTATGAAGAATTGTCTCATTGTCGACGACTCCCGCGTGATCCGCAAAGTCGCCCGGCGCATTCTTGAAGAGCTCGACTTTGAATGCTCGGAAGCCGCCGATGGGCTTGAAGCGCTCGAGGCGTGCCGCGTGGATATGCCCGACGCAATTCTTTTGGATTGGAACATGCCGGTGATGAACGGCATTGAGTTTTTGCGACGCGTGCGCACGGAACAGCACGGCGACAAGCCGGTGATTGTGTTTTGCACGACGGAAAACGAGATCGCCAATATTACTGAGGCGCTCAACTCCGGTGCAAACGAATACATCATGAAGCCGTTTGACGGTGACATCATCCAAGCGAAATTCGCCGAAGTCGGCTTGCTCTGAGGTCGACCGCCATCGTGTCTGCGTCTTCATCTTTCGCCGCTGCATCCCGCGACGCCGCCGCCACACGCGTGCTGGTCGTCGATGATTCAGCGGTCGTGCGCGGGTTAATGAGCCGGTGGCTCCAGGCCGAAGATGGCCTTGAGCTGGTCGGCGCCGCCGCCGATGGCGAGCAAGGCGTCACTCAAGCGCGCTTGCTGGCGCCGGACGTTATTGTGCTCGATGTGGAGATGCCGCGCCTTGACGGCCTGGCGGCGTTGCCCAAGCTGAAAGCGGCCGCGCCCAACGCCAAAATCGTCATGTCGTCCGGCCTGACGCGGCGCAACGCCGAAGTCACGGTGAAGGCGCTCTCACAGGGCGCGGCGGATTACATCACAAAGCCCAGCGCGGCGGCGGCGACGACAACGCCGGAGTTTCAACGCGACTTGATCGCGAAGATCCGCGCCCTTGGCGGGCGGTGTGTGCGTGACCGCACGCCGGCGAAAGACGGCCATGCGCGGCCTGCGCCGTCGCGGCGTCGTCCGGACGCGATATTCGTGGGCGCCTCGACGGGCGGTCCCTCGGCGCTGCGGGTGGTCTTGAGCGCGTTGGAGACGGTCACCGCGCCTGTTTTCATCGCCCAGCACATGCCGCCCGCCTTTACAGCGATTTTGGCGGAGCAGCTGAACGGCGTCTCGACGCGGCCTGTCGTGGAGGCGAGGGACGGCATGCTGGTGGAGCGGGGGGGCGGCTATCTCGCGCCGGGCGGTTATCACATGACCGTGCGTCGTGACGGCCGCCGCTGCGTGATCGCGTTAAATCAGGAGGCGCCGGAGCACTATTGCCGCCCGGCGGTGGACCCGCTGTTTCGCAGCGCCGCGCACGCGTATGGGGCGGCTGCTTTGGGCGTGGTGCTCACCGGCATGGGCCGCGACGGCGAGGCGGGATCAGCTGCGCTTGTGCGGGCCGGCGCCACCGTGTTGGCCCAGGACGAAGACAGCAGCGCCGTGTGGGGCATGCCTGGCGCGGTGGATGGCGCGGGCCTGGCGGCTTTGGTCGCGCCGCCGGAGCGGCTTGGAACGGCGATCGTCAATCTCACGAAGGGAAACGCGCCATGACGCGGGCGGATTTAGAGTTGGTGGCGGAGCTCGTGCGGGCGCGCTCTGGCCTCGTGCTGACCTCTGACAAGGGCTATTTGGTGGAGAGCCGCCTCGCGCCTCTGGTGCGCAAGGAGAATTATGACTCCCTCGACGCGATGCTCGCGGCGTTGCGCGCAAAGCCCGACGATCGCTTGGCGTGGCTGATCACTGAGGCCATGACCACGAACGAAACGCTATTTTTTCGCGACAAAACGCCCTTCACCCGGTTTGTCGAGGACATGCTGCCGGACCTTGCGAGCGCACGCGGCGCCGGCGCGCCTTTGCGGATTTGGTCTGCGGCGTGTTCCAGCGGTCAAGAGGCCTATTCCCTGGCGATGCTGCTGGACGAAAACGCGGCCAAGCTTGGCGGGTTGCAGCCCCAAATCATCGCCACGGACATCAGCACGAAAGTGCTCGAGAAGGCCAAGGCCGGCGTCTACAGCCAGTTTGAGGTGCAGCGTGGCCTGCCAGTCAAGATGATGGTGAAGTACTTCGAGAAAGTCGAAGACATGTGGCGTGTCAAGCCGAATATCCGGTCGATGGTGCGCTTTCAACGTCATAATTTGCTGGATGAATACGGCGCATTGCCGCGGTTTGACATCATTTTTTGCCGCAATGTCTTGATCTATTTTGATCAGCGGGAAAAGGCCGAGGTGCTGGCCAATCTTGGGCGGCAATGCGCGGATGACGGGTTTTTGATCTTAGGCGCTGCGGAAACGGTCGTGGGTGTCACGGACGCGTTTGAGACGGTGCCGGGCAAACGCGGCCTGTATCGCCGGACGGGCGAGGCGCGGCGCGCGCAAGGCGCGGCCTAACCATCGCGCGCGCCAGCGCGGCGCGGCGCGGAGTGGTGTGGCGCGGCGATGGCCGCGTTGGACCTCGCCGCCCCGGTTCCCGGCGCTGATTGTTCTGTCGAGAGAAGACTGACACAGCCGCGGCGTGTGGACGCCGTCATGGCCATGGTCAGTCAAGGGGACGTGGGAATCCCCCGGACCGCCGCAAGCGCCGCCGCGCGTCCGTCCACGCTGGCGGCGCTGCGACGGGCGCCCGCGGGTCACACAGCCGTGCTAGGCCGCGCCGCGTTCTTCCGTGGGATCGCGCAGCACATAACCGCGGCCCCAAACTGTTTCGATGTAATGATTGCCGCCGGTCGCGGAAGCGAGCTTCTTGCGCAGCTTACAGATGAAGACGTCGATAATCTTCAGCTCCGGCTCGTCCATGCCGCCATAGAGATGATTCAAGAACATCTCTTTCGTCAGCGTGGTGCCTTTGCGCAGGCTCAGCAGTTCGAGCATTTGATACTCTTTACCCGTCAGATGCACGCGTTGGCCGCCGACTTCGACGGTTTTGGCGTCCAAATTGACGGTCACGTCGCCGGTTTTGATGACGGACTGAGAGTGGCCTTTCGAGCGGCGCACCACGGCGTGGATCCGCGCAACCAGCTCATCTTTATGGAAAGGCTTCGTCATGTAGTCATCAGCGCCGTAACCGAGACCACGAACTTTGTTCTCAATCTCACCGAGACCGGACAGAATTAGGATCGGCGTGTCGACTTTCGACACCCGCAACGTTTTGAGAACGTCAAATCCATTCATGTCCGGCAGATTCAGGTCGAGAATGATTATGTCATAATCGTACAACTTGCCCAGGTCGACGCCTTCTTCGCCTAGATCCGTCGTATAGACATTCAGCCCTTCCGACTTGAGCATCAGCTCAATGGATTGCGCCGTCTGCCGATCATCCTCGATCATCAAAACCCGCATGGAACCCCTCCAACCGCCTCGTCATCTTCGGGCATCATTAATCCTTAGCCCATCCTTAGAGCCCGAGCCCTTAAGAAAGGTTAACGCGCGCACGATCGATGACCCGATTCATAGGGCGAGCCAATCCCGTCTCCGCGCGGCGCGCCACCTCAGAATCAAGCGTCCGTTAACAAAACGTTCCCACGATTTGTCGCCGGGTAAAATCCCCCCAGAGGCGTGTTCCTGGGGAGCGCCGGCCCAGGCGCGACGCTGAGGCGCG
>CAZMSO010000055.1:0-16976 GCA_964568975.1 uncultured Caulobacterales bacterium
CCTTGGCGTGCGAAACCGCGAGCCCCCCGCCGACGGCTGCGTCGACCCCGTCTCCAAAACGCGCCGAGCGATAGGGCCGACGCCTCGACCACACCCAAACCATGCGCCGGCTGAGACGGCTAGGCGCGGGCCAGACGCCGCTGCAATGTCCGTGGCGACGCCGCACACGTGACGACTCTCGGAGTCGAAGAAACCCAACGCCCTAAGCGCCGATGCTGGTGCGCCGATGGGAGGAGCCGCCTGATGCCGACGCTATCGCCTGACTTTGTCTCCAGCCTGATTGAATCCGCGATCCTTTTGGTCGCCGTCATGGCCGTGCGCACGGCGCTGGGGTTTGCGTTGCGCCACGGCGACAAGAAGAGCGACGCGTTGCGGCGGCGGCTGCGCGCCATCATCCAAAACGCCGCGACGCTGATCATGCTGATGGGGCTGGCGTTTATTTGGTCGCCTCAGCTCTCGGCGTTGGCGCTGTCCTTGACAGCGTTTGCGGTGGCGTTGGTGTTTGCACTGAAAGAGTTTCTGATGTGCATGGTGGGCGCGGTTTACCGCACCGCCGCACGCCCGTTTGATATTGGCGACTGGGTCGAGGTTGAGCACCTGCGCGGCGAAGTCGTGGATGAAGGCCTGTTTGCGTTTCGGGTGCGCGTTTTGGATGGCGGCGGCGGTCACGAAGCCGGCGGCGACGTTGCGATCGTGCCCAACGCAAAGCTGTTGACAGCGCCCTTGGTCAACAAGACGTATCAAAAGAGCTTCATTCGCCACGCCTTTGATGTCGTCTTGAGAGACACCGCGCGTGTCGCCCAAGCGCGCATCGCCGCGGAGACGGCCGTGCGCGCCGAGGCGGCGGCGCATGGGGACCTCGCGCGTCGGTACTATTCCTCCGTCGCGCGCCGCCTCAGCATTGAGGTCCCGTCGACGGATCCAACCGTTGCGCTGCGCACCACCGACACAGGCTTAGCGCGCCTTCACGTGACGCTCGTGTGCCCGCCCGCCGCCTCGGGTCCGGCGGAGACGACGATCACGGACGCCATCCTTAAAGCGGCCTATGCGGCGCCGTCGCCAGAGGCTTCGCCAGAGCTGTCGCCAGAGTCTTCGCCAAAGGCTAAGCCCTGCGGGGTCTCAGCTGTCCGGACAGCTGACGCGCGCGACATCCCAGACTAAGGACACACAGGAGGCGGCGGCATGGACGTTGGGCTCATTATTCTCGCCGCGTCGGCCTTAAGCGTGGCGGCGATACTTGCTGGCGCGGCGGGCCAACGAATCGGCGCGCCGCTGCTGCTTGTGTTTCTGTTGATGGGCATGCTCGCCGGCCGGGAGGGCCCAGGCGGCCTGTCGCTCGACGTCGACGCGACGACGCTGGTGTGGGCGTCGGCCGCCTTAGCGATCATTTTGTTTGAGGGCGGGCTGCGCACGAGCACGGCCACCTTTCGCCTCGGCGCCAAACCAGGATTGATCTTAGCGCTGCCGGGCACGGTCGTCACCGCCGCGTTGCTGGCGCCGGTCGCTCAGGCCGCCTTCGGCTTGGGCTGGGGTCCGGCCTTGCTGATTGGCGCGGTGGTGAGCGCGACGGACGCTGCGGCGGTGTTTGCGCTTGCGGCGACGGGCGCCAAGCTGCCTGCGCGGGTGGTGGCGACGCTGGAAGTGGAATCCGGCAACAATGATCCCATCGCTATTTTGATGGTGGCGGGCATCGCCATCGCGTTGGCTGGCGAGCCGCTGAGCCCCGCCGGCTGGGTGATGTTCATCATCGCGAAGCTGGGCGTGGGCGTCGTCATCGGCGTGGCGTTCGGCTGGGCGGCGCCCACGATTTTGCGGCGCGCAGGCCTCCCTTCAGGCCTGCGCACGATTCTCGCCGTCAGCCTGGGACTCGTCGCGTTTGGTCTGGCGGAGACTCTGGGCGGCAGCGGATTCGCCGCCATTTATCTGACGGGCTTAGTGTTCCGTGCGCGCGCGCCGAAGGACGCGGCCATGGCCGCAGACACCATTGACGGGTTGGCGTGGTTGGCGCAGACGGGCTTGTTCCTGATTTTGGGCCTTTTGATCACGCCGACGCATTTGGCGTCCGTGACGGCGCCGTCGCTTGCTCTCTTTTTGGCCTTGGCGTTTTTAGCGCGCCCGCTCGTCGTGGGCGGCGTGTTGACTGTGTTCAGGTTTCCGTGGCGTGAGACCGCCTTTGTCGCGTGGACGGGCCTGCGCGGCGCGACGCCGGTTTTTCTGGGCGTGCTGCCCGCGGTGATGGGCGTGCCGAACGCCAACCTCTATCTCAGCGTGGCGGCGGCGGTGGTGCTGTTGTCGCTTGTGTTGCAAGGCTGGACCGCGCCGATGCTCGCGCGCGCGCTTGGCTTGGGCGGGGCCGCGCACGCCTCCTTGTCGCGCCACGCCATCATGGCGCGGCTGGCGGCCATGGGCGTAGCGCTCAGCGTCGGGGCGACGCTGACGGCCTCAGCGCCTGACACGGGCGGTCTTGTCGGGGTTCAACCCGAGACTGTGGACGGGCTTCGCGCGGCGTTGCGCAATGCGGTGGAGACGCCGATCACATTCCCTCCCGACTTTCCCGACACGCCGTTGGAGGCGCGGCGACCCCTTTTTGTCGAGACCGTGCGCATGGCGATGGAGGCAGCGAATGCGGACGTCCGCGCGCACCGCGACTTTCTGCAGCGCACGCAGCGCGCGCTCGACGCCAATGGACGCTTGACGCTGGATCAGGAAGCGCGCGTCGACGCCATCGCACGACGCTACGGCCTCGCCTATGAAAGCCCGGCGGCTTTGCTGGAGCGCCTTGACGTCGTGCCGCCGCGTCTGGCCGTCGCCCAAGCGGCGTTGACGACTGGCTGGGGCGGGGCGGCGACAGCGCTCAGGCGCAACACCGTCTTTGGCGTCGCGCCGCGCGGCGGCTATGCCGATCTTCCCGACGCTGCACGCGGCCTGATCGCGCTTTACGCCGGTCATGGGGAGTTTCACGATCTGCGCCGTCAGCGCGCCCAGCTCCAGGCGCAAAATCGAGAGGTGACGGCGGAAGACTTAGCGCCCTTCATCGCCCCTCTCGTGGCTGACAGCGCCGCTTACGTCGAGCAGATCCGGGTGATGTTGGCATCGGATTCAATGCGCGCGCCAGATGGCCAAACCCCGCCGGCGTCTGGCGCGGCTGACATTGGGCCGTAATCATCGGCCAAGGACTATCAGGGTGAGATTATCAGGGCTCGGACCACCAGGCTGGGGGACCATCAAGCTGGGGGGCCATCAGGCTGGCGGCTTCACCGCGCCGCGACACGCCCCCCCCGCCGCCGCCGGCGCGTCTTGTCACGCCGGCGGCGGTGGCGGTCGCCAGCCACCCCGCGTTACAAAATGAAGATAACGCTGAGAGCCGCCAGCACGAAAACGGCACTGACGAGGGAGATGGCGAGCACGGTCGGCGTGTCGCCAGCGGCGCCGCGGTCAGTTCCTTGACGGGCCTCAGTGGTCGTTAGTATCTTTTCGTTCTGTTTG
Organism: uncultured Caulobacterales bacterium; assembly: GCA_964568975.1. Taxonomy (GTDB): domain Bacteria; phylum Pseudomonadota; class Alphaproteobacteria; order Caulobacterales; family Maricaulaceae; genus CAZADA01. Next base: position 3,487 of record CAZMSO010000055.1, read on the forward strand.
GACATAGTCACATCTCCCTTTATCTGTGTTCAAAAACCCCGCACTCATTACCTTACTGAACCGCCAGTGCATTCAACATCCATGCCGCCTCCTCATGGGCGCCGATGCGTGCGGTCAGCAAATCAGCTGTGTAAACGTCATGAGCCTTCTCCGCGACCTCAACTACATCGCGCATTTGGTCCGCTAACATTTGATGATCTTTCGACAACTGCTTCAGCATCCCGCCGGCGTCGGGAAAATCCTGAGCGTCTTCCACAATGCTCGACGCCACATACCCCGTCAGACCCATGGGCGCAGGAAAGCCGATGGCGCGAATGCGTTCAGCAATGTTGTCAACGGCGTCCGCTAAGTCCTGATACTGATCATCAGTCAGTTTGTGCACGCTGTAAAACAACGGCCCCGTCACATTCCAATGGAAGCCATGGGTTTTGTGATACAGCACGTAAGTGCTCGACAACACATTACCCAACATTTCTGCGAGCGCTTTTCTCTGCGGCCGCGTGACGTCAGTGTCGACTGGCAATTCTTCAGCGCGGGCTTCGAGAGCGGTGCTCATAACAATCTCCTTTGCTTGTCAGTTGCCGCCGCGTCTGGCGGCGGCGACGCTGGCGATCCGGAGCGCGTCAGCGCGTTACATCCAGACTCGCAACGGGGAGGATTGGGGGCGCGTCATACCCCTCAGCTCCCATCATGCGCGCCACATCCTCGAGCGCAGCAACGATGTCACGTCGACGATCCGTGGGAAGACCATCGAAGTTTTTCACAAAACGCTCCTGCAGGAGCGGCGGCGCGTCCTCCAACGTCGCCTCGCCCGCCTCCGTCAAGCGCGTGTGCACGACCCGACGGTCTTGGGCGCTGCGATAGCGTTCGATCAAACCGCGCGCGGCCAATCGATCCAGAATCTGCGTCACTGTCGGTTGAGTGAGGCTCACATGACGCGACACCGACCGTGTCGTCACTTCGCCCAACTCCCGCACCGCCCGCAGCACCACGAATTGCGCCGCCGACAGACCCGTCTCCCGCGTTAGGCGCTTCGACTGCACGTCCAGTGCGTGGATGATCCGCCGCACCGCGCGCAGCACCTCATCGGCAGTGGCCGTGTCCGTGTCCGCGGCGGCATGTGTCGATCCGTGATGCATCAGATCCCTGCCTTCACATCAAACGTTATGACTAGAAACTATTTCTAACCAATGGATTTGTCAAGGGAGCCGGCGCAACGGGCGCGCTCGTCATCAGATCTGAACCGCCGCTCTCATGTATGAGAAAGGCGCCGCCCCTATTGCGCCCCCGATGACGCGAGCCTCCAGAGCTCCGCCGTCGCGCCATGCGGTATGGCGGGCGCGGGCACGGTGAGCGCTGATCTGCGCCCCGTGTTCAGCGGCGAGGCGCTCCGCGAGGACGCTGGGCGGCTCAGTAGTGATCACGTCTTTCGTGGCCTGGGCGGCGCGCCGGACATCGCGTTTGACGTCGTCCTGGGTGACCTTCCTGGCTGCAGCGGCGGCGCGGACACGCTGTTCGACGACGCGCGGTTGTGATCGCCGCGACGCGCTGGCGCGCCGTCATGAACGCGCGCCCGCCCCCCTCGACAATCACAATCACCGGCCAGATCACGTCGTCGTGAACGAATAAATTCCCGACCCGGGTGTTGGCGGAGCGTGACAGGCGATCGCGGTCCGTCCGGGTGTCGGCGGGCCGTCGGGGATTTTCCTGAAGGGGCCCAGTATGGAACGGAAAGACAATCAGCGGCGCGGCGGCGTGCTCGGCGCATTGGGAGCGCTCGGCGCTGTGGTCGGCCTCGCTGGCGAAGCGCAGGCGCAAAACCTGGTGAACTACTCCCGCGCAGACGCCATTGACGGCGTCGCAGAGGCGCGGGTCAACGGCGACGGCTCAGTGACGTTGGTCTTGGACACTGGCCGCACAGTCGCCATTCCCGCCAGCGACGTGCAAGTTCGCAATGGCGTGGCTTTCATCAATAACGACGCGTTAGCGGCGTTGGACGCTGAGGGCGGTTTCCTGAGCAACAACGCGCTTTTGCTCGGCGCGGCGGGTGTGGCGATCGCCGGCGGCGCCGGTGCGGCGATCGCGCTCAGCGACGATGATGACGACAATGGCGGCGCGCAAAACCTTGACGACACGTTTGTCGTGGACGCCGTCGTGGATGGCGACGTCATTGACGGCGGTGGCGACACCAATGGCGACGCCGCGACGTCGGCGGCGGATTTAGCGACGGGCGACACCATCGATCTTTCGGGCCTGACGGACGGCGTGTCGGTGGACCTCGACGCCTCGAACCAAGGCGCGCTGAACAACGCGCCGGAAAGCCAAGAGGGCGTGCTGACCCAAGGCGACGCCACCGTGACGCTCACCGACATCGAAAACGTCATCGGCACCAGCCAAGACGACACGCTCTTCGGCAACAATGAAGCCAACGTCATCCTCGGCGGCGATGGCGACGACAACATCCACCCCTTCGGCGGCACAGACTTCGTCGATGGCGGGGACGGCGTCGACACGCTGAACCTCTCAGCGGCCACGGGCGTGACCGTGGACCTGGCGGCGGGCACGGCCGGCCCGAACACGTTCCAGAACTTCGAAAACGTGCTGGGCTCCGTCAATGGCGACGACACGATCCTGGGCGACGCCAACGCCAACGTGCTCAACGGCCGTGACGGCGATGACGTCCTGGACGGCCGCGGCGGCGCGGACACCCTGATCGGCGGCGCCGGCGGCGACGTGTTCGCGTTCTCCGGCGATCCTTTCGACGGCGCGGACGTGTCGGCGGACGGACGTCAAATCATCGGCGACGAAGACACCATTGAGGACTTCAATTTCGCGGAGGACGCCTATCAGTTCAACGCCGGCGACTTCGCCATCACCGGCGATGTCTCCTTCGCAGCGGTGGACGCCAATGATCCCAACGCCCAAATCCCCGCCGGCGCAAACGTCATCGTGCTGTTGAACAGCGACAATGACGCCGACCCCGACACCCCCTTCCTGGCGGGCACGGCCGCGGGTCAAATCGCCAATCTGGTCGACCAATCCGGCCCGGGGATCTTCGTCTACTTCAACTCCAACCTGCAGCTGAACCGGGTGGTCTATTCCTCAGACCTCTCCGACGCGACGGCGGATCTCTCCATCCTGTCGCGCCAAACCGACCTCACCGGTCAAGACGCCATCGACGCCCTCGCCAACTTCTCCGCCGACAACTTCCAGTTCGTCAACATTCAAGCGGCGGACGACACCTTTGTGGTCAATCAAGTGGTCGATGGCGCGGCGATCGACGGCAACAACGACACCAATGGCGACGCCGCGACGTCGGCGGCGGATTTAGCGACGGGCGACACCATCGATCTTTCGGGCCTGACGGACGGCGTGTCGGTGGACCTCGACGCCTCGAACCAAGGCGCGCTGAACAACGCGCCGGAAAGCCAAGAGGGCGTGCTGACCCAAGGCGACGCCACCGTGACGCTCACCGACATCGAAAACGTCATCGGCACCAGCCAAGACGACACGCTCTTCGGCAACAATGAAGCCAACGTCATCCTCGGCGGCGATGGCGACGACAACATCCACCCCTTCGGCGGCACAGACTTCGTCGATGGCGGGGACGGCGTCGACACGCTGAACCTCTCAGCGGCCACGGGCGTGACCGTGGACCTGGCGGCGGGCACGGCCGGCCCGAACACGTTCCAGAACTTCGAAAACGTGCTGGGCTCCGTCAATGGCGACGACACGATCCTGGGCGACGCCAACGCCAACGTGCTCAACGGCCGTGACGGCGATGACGTCCTGGACGGCCGCGGCGGCGCGGACACCCTGATCGGCGGCGCCGGCGGCGACGTGTTCGCGTTCTCCGGCGATCCTTTCGACGGCGCGGACGTGTCGGCGGACGGACGTCAAATCATCGGCGACGAAGACACCATTGAGGACTTCAATTTCGCGGAGGACGCCTATCAGTTCAACGCCGGCGACTTCGCCATCACCGGCGATGTCTCCTTCGCAGCGGTGGACGCCAATGATCCCAACGCCCAAATCCCCGCCGGCGCAAACGTCATCGTGCTGTTGAACAGCGACAATGACGCCGACCCCGACACCCCCTTCCTGGCGGGCACGGCCGCGGGTCAAATCGCCAATCTGGTCGACCAATCCGGCCCGGGGATCTTCGTCTACTTCAACTCCAACCTGCAGCTGAACCGGGTGGTCTATTCCTCAGACCTCTCCGACGCGACGGCGGATCTCTCCATCCTGTCGCGCCAAACCGACCTCACCGGTCAAGACGCCATCGACGCCCTCGCCAACTTCTCCGCCGACAACTTCCAGTTCGTCAATGTGCAGGACGCGCCGGCGGCGACATCGGGATCCGGCGGCGGCTTTGTCGACCTCAGCGATGATGGCGACAGCGCTGATCAGGCGGACGCAGTCGACGACGGCGGAGCCGCACATGCGGACGCGGTCGCGTTCGACGCGCTGGACGACTTGGCCGCGACGCCAGTCGACAGCAGCGACGGCCTCTAGGGGTCGCGCCCCGGGGCGGTTCGGCCGCCCCGGGGTCCTTTTTGTGACAGGCGGGCTTTTCTAATGACATCGACACAACCGAAGGTCGATGCCGCGCGCTTGGGCGTGGTGCGGTGGTTAGCGCAAATGCGCCTTGAGACGCGGGGATCCTTCACTTGGATCCTCGGGTTTTCTCTCGTCGCCAACCTGCTCTTGCTGGTGGCGCCCCTTTACATGATCCAAATCTACGACCGAGTGCTGACCTCGGCGTCCATCGACACTTTGCTGTGGTTGACCCTGGTGGCTGTGTTCCTCTTAAGCGTCTATGGCGCTGCGGAGGCGGGACGCCGGCGGGTCTGCGCGCTCGCGGGCGCGCGGATCGAGGCGCGGCTGGCGCGCCGGATCTTCCAGCGCTTCGAGGATGATCCCAGCGCGACCGCCGGCGTCGCCAACGACCTGGCGCATGTCGGGCGCATCCAATCCGTGTTCCAGAACGGCTTGGTTTTACCGTTCTTCGACGCCCCGTTCACGCCGATGTTCCTCGGTCTCATGTTCCTTGTGCACCCGACGCTGGGCCTGTTGGGCCTCGGCGGGGCGGCGACGATTTTCACGGTCGCGGTGGCGGCGGAGTGGACGACGCGCCGTTCCAGCAGCCTCGCCTCTACACTGGGGACGCAAGCGCAGGACTTCGCTCAAGGGTTGGATCGCCAGCGATCCGTCATCGTGGCGATGGGTCTCACGCCGCGGGTGTTCGAGCGCTGGTCGGCGGTGAAAGCTAAGGGACGCGGCTTCGGCCTCTCGGCGTCGAAACGCGACGCAGCCTTCGCCGCTTCGGCACGGTCGACGCGTCAGATCGTGCAAATTCTCATTCTCGGCGCCGGCGCGGCGCTCGCGATTTCCCAACAAATCTCGCCTGGTGCGATTGTGGCGGCGTCGATCATTTTGTCGCGCGCCCTCGCACCGATTGACCAGATTGTGGGCGGGTGGCGCGGCCTGACCCAAGCACGGCGGGCCTGGATTGAAACGATGGCGCGTGTGGGCGCGGCCGCGGAGCCGAGCCGCTTCATGGGCTTGCCTCGCCCGGAGCCGCGGCTCCAGCTCGATCGGTTGGCGGTTGCGACGCCGGGGTCGCGCGCGGCGCTGATCCGCCCATTCAGCTTTGAAGCCGGGAGCGGCGATTGCGTCGCGCTTGTCGGCGCAAACGGAGGCGGCAAGACGACGCTGCTGCAAACCTTGGCCGGCTCCTGGCCGACGGCGGGCGGGTCGGTGGTTCTCGGCGGCCGGAATCTGCATGGCTGGCCGAGCGCCGACCGCGGCGATCACATTGGCTATGTGCCCCAGGATGTGGAGCTGTTGCCGGCCACGGCGGCGGAGAACATTGCGCGCTTGACGCCTGCTGCGCCCGACGAGGTGGTGGCGGCCGCCCGAAAAGCTGGGGCCCATGACACGATTTTGGGCTTGCCGGACGGCTACGACACCCTCATCGGGCCCGGCGGCGCGCATATTTCCGCCGGGCAGCGTCAGTTGATCGGTTTAGCGCGCGCGTTTTTCCGCGAGCCGGTTTTGCTGCTGCTTGATGAGCCGACGGCGCATCTTGATCAGCTGGCCAGCGGCGTCTTGCGCGCGTCCCTCAGCCAGGAGGCGCAGCGCGGCGCCATCATCGTGATCGCCACCCACGATCGCGCCCTGATCCGCGCGTGCTCGACCATCTTGGTCGTGCGACGCGGCGGCGTGATGGCCGCAAGCGCTGAGCAATACCTCAACAGCCTTGCCGATGGCGGCGCCGATGCGCCGAGCCCAAGCGCTCACGCCATCCACGCCCTAGGAGGCGCGTCATGATCACGCTCACGGATCCGCCGGCGAAGGACGGCTTCACCATCGCCATGGCGCTGGTGTGTCTCGCCGGATTTGGCGGTTTCGCAGCCTGGGCGGGTCTTGCGCCGCTTGAGGAAGGCGTCGCCGCCGGCGGCCAAATCGTCGCAGAGGACAACCGCAAAGTCGTCCAGCACTTAGAGGGCGGCATTGTCGACGCCGTGGCGGTGCGCGAGGGCGACCTCGTAACGGCCGGCGCGGTGTTGATGCGGCTGCAAGACACAGCGGCTTTGGCGCGTCGCGACCAAATCGCCCAGGAGGTGGCGGCGTTCACCGCAACCGTGGCGCGGCTCACCGCGCTGCAGGCGCAAACCGACGCCCCGGACTTCAGCGCCTTAGCGGGCCTCGCCCTTGGCGCCGCGGCGCGCACCGACATCATCGAACGCGAGGCTGATCTCTTTGACCAACAACGCCAGGCCTTGACGGCGGAGCTGGAGGTTCTGGCGTCGCGGCGGGACGCGGCTGTCACGACCCAGGGGCTGCGCGCCGAGCAAATCGTGATCACGCAACGCTCGTTAGCCGCAGCGCGCGAGGAGCTTGGATCTGTGCGCGGGATGTTTGACCAGCAGCTCGCGCGCCGTGACCAGGTCGCAAGCTTGCAGCAGCGGGTCGCCGAGTTGGAAGCCGACATCGCCCGCCTGCGCAGCGAAGAAGAAGACGCCGGCGCGCGCGCCCGCGACCTTGAAGGGCAAATCGCCCAAGCGCGTGCGCGGTTCGCTCAGCAAACCTCAGCAGACCTTCTGGACGCGCGGGCGAAACTGCTGGCGGCGCAGGAATCCTTGGCCGCGGCGCAAGATGTGCTTGATCGCGCCGTGATCACGGCCCCGGTGGCGGGGGAAGTGCTCAATCTCAGCTTCTCCACCAAGGGCGGCGTGGTGCGGCCTGGCGAGCCGATCCTTGAGATTGTGCCGCCGGTTCAGACCGCCACGGCGGCGGTGCGGATCCGGCCCACCGACCGCGCTTCGGTGTTTGTGGGTCAACGGGTGCGCACGCGCATTTCCGCCTATCGCAGTTGGCGCGCGCCGCGCTTGGAGGGCGAGGTGGTCAGCGTCAGCGCGGATTTGAAATCGGACCCCACGACGGGCGCAGCCTATTATGAAGCGCGGGTCGAGTTGCCGCCGCTGGCTTCCAATGCCGGCGACGCCGATCGGCTGGACGTGCGCCCCGGCATGCCGGTGGAGGCGTTCATTTTCTCCGGCGTGAGCCGCACAACCTTCGATTATTTGTTCGCGCCGTTGTCGGAGTCGCTGTTTCGCGGCTTCCGGTCGAGCTGAGGGAGGTCGGACATGCTTCGTTTCTCTCTCTGCGCAGCCGCTTTTGTGTTCAGCGCGGCGGCGGTCGCGGCCGAGCCAGAGGCCTCGGCGTGCCTGTCTCTGACGGAGGCGCTCACATTATCGGCCGCGCGGGATCCACGCGTCAGCGTCGCAGAAGCCGGCGTCGACGAAGCCACAGCGACCTTGGCGGATGCGTGGTCCTTGGGTCGTCCGCAACTCTCAGCCTTTGCGCGCACCAGCGTCGGTGATGACGGCCTGGCCGACAATGTGATCGAAAACCAAGTCGGCCTGCGGGCGTCCCAGCGGCTCTTGGACTTTGGCGACGCGCGCTTCGCCCGCCGGCAATCGCGTGAAGCCCTGCGGGCGGCGGAGTTCGGGGTCGTTGGCGCGCGGCTGAATGCGGGGCTTGAGACGGGCCTGGCGTTTCTTGGGTTTCTTGAGGCGCAGGCGCGTTTGGACACCACCAAGGAGCGGGCGGATTACTTCAGCCGCCAGCTTGCCGCGGTCGACCGCGCCCTGGAGCGGGGCGGCGCGACAGTGCTCGACCGAGCGGAGGTGGCGGCGGCCCTCGCGGATGCGCGCGCGCTGGTGTTGGAGCTGCAGTTCGCCCGCGAGCGCTTCGCCACGCGGCTCGCCCTAGACACGGGCGTCGACACGCCGGCGTGTGCGATCGAGCCGCAGGCCCTGGCGCCCACGCTTGAGAGTGAGGCCGGCGCTGCGGAGACGGCCGTCCAGCAGGCGCTTGCCGACAATCCGCAAATTCAGGCGCTCGACCACGAGATCGCCAGCCTGCGCGCGGCGCTGAAGCGGGAGCGGGCCGCCCGCCTGCCCACCGTCGATCTCGTCGGCATCGTGTCTTATGCGTTTGATGAGAACGATGGTCAGGACAATCTCCGCGAACGTCTGGGCGTGGATGTGTCGGCGCCAATCTTCTCCGGCGATCGGCTCGGGGCGCGGGCGCGGCGCGCCCAAGCGCAATTGTCCTCGATCAAAGCCCAGGCGCGCACAGCCGAGCGCCGTTTGCGCGAAGACGTGACCGTCGCGCAACGACGCCTGTTCAGTCTGGAAGCGCAAGCGCTTCAGCGCGACACCGTTGCGGAGCAGAAGGCCGCCCAATTCGCGGCCGCCCAAAGGGAGCACGCCGCGGGGCGACGCACCTTGCCGGATTTGGTCGAAGTGCGTCTGGAGTTTGAGGACGCCGCCTTCGCGGCGATCACAACCCGCTTTGATCTCTACCGCCAGACGCTGCAGTTGCGGGCGCTCACGGGAGATTTGCTCGTCGACGAGGCGCTGTCTGGGGCCGACGACAGCAGTCCTTAAACCGTCGCGCTCACACCGACTTCGGCTCGGGCGTCGCGTTTCCCCGCCTGTCACGCGCGGCGCCTCGCAGCGGCGCCGGCTCTCCGTCACAGGAGAGTCGGCGTTCGTCGGCGGCGGGCTGTCGTTTACGCCAATCGATCCGCCAGCAAACGCGCGAGGGCGTCGAGCTCCTCCGGCGCGCGATCGCCGATCACCAAGAAGCCGCGCGGCTGCACATCCCACAACACCGCGTTCAGATCCCGAGCCTGGCCGGTGCGGAACGCCACGGGCGCGCCGTCGGGTTCTCGCGACCGCAAAATGACGCAGAACGCCACCGGCGTTCCGTCCGCGTGCGTGTAAGCGAGTTGCGCCAGCGGCAGGCCGTTAAGCTCCAACAGCTCCGCGCGCCGCAACGTCAGATCAGGAAGATCCACCGCCACGGCCAGATCTTGGCCGACGGCGGCGCTGACCTTCTCGACCTGTTGCGCAAGCTCTTGGGGCTGCACGCCGAGATCCACCAGCGTTTCTTGAGAGAACAAGGCGACATAATCAGCCACCGCCATCATCCACGTGCGCGGGGGCGGTGGGATCTCCCGTTCAACAATCACGTCGCGTTCGACAACAACCTCGCGTTCGACGACCTCCGGCGACGGAGCCAAGGGGCCGCGCCCAATGAGGACGCCCGTGGTCACCGCCGCCGCGAAACCCGCCGCGAGGGCCGCCCAACGCCGCGCCTCAACCGGACGCGATGGATCCGCCGCCGCAGCGGCCGCAGCAGCCTCCGCGGCGCGCAAACGCTCAAGCAAATCCTCACGCGGCGCGGCCGCGCGCACCGCCTCAAACGCCGGGCGGATAAGAGCCGCAAATTCATCCAGGCCCGCCAAGCGCTCCGCCAAGGCGTCGTCGGTTTCCAAGGCCGTGTCGATCGCCGCGGTGACGTCGCTCGGCGCCTCCCCGTCGAGATAGGCGCGCAATTGCTCGTCAGTGAACGGAGTGGAGGACGCGGTGGTCATGACGACGCGCCTCCCGGTCCGCTGGACATGGGCGTTGTGTGGTTCTTGAGCGGCGCCAGCGCTTTGCGCGCCGCAGCCAGCCGGCTCATCACCGTTCCGATGGGAACGTCCAACGCCATCGCCGTCTCTTTGTACGTCCATCCTTCCACATAAACGAGCATAACGACCGATCGCTGCGCTTCCGGCAGCCCGTTCACTGCCGCCAACACCTGGCCGGTGAAAATATTCGTCTCAATGTCCGCGGCGAGGTCCGCGATCAGCGCGTCTTCGGCGTCGATCACGCCGTGGCCGCGGCGCACACGCTCCGCGCGGCGATGATTTTTCCAAATGGATGCAAGGATCGAGAACGTCCAGTGATCCAACCGCGTGCCCGCTCGAAACTGGTCAGCGCGTTCGAGGGCGCGTTGGCAGGTCGCTTGTACCAAATCATCAGCCGTGGCCCGGTCGCCGCAGGTGACGATCGCAAACCGCCACAGCCGGTCCAACAGATCCGGCAGGCCTTCGCGCACCGCGTTTTCGGACGACGACGACATTCACAAACCCGGGCTGGGCGAGGCGGACACCCAGCGACCATAAAACGACGCCGCCAGTGACGCGACCGTGTTGTGACGGCCGATTGCAGCCGCGTCATCGCAAACGCTGGGGCTGAAGGCCGGAGCGTTCACGGGACGGCCGCGCGGGAGGCCGTCTGCGCCCCGCCGGCGCGCACTGCAATGTCGCGCAACACCGCCTTCAGAGACGAATAGGCCGCGTGATCGAGCGCAACGCCCGCGACCGCGAGGTCGAGCTCAGGCGCATAGAAGGCGTCGATCCCCCAAAATCCGCCATGACCATAAGCGGCGGCGCCCGCGATGCGCCGCGGAAAAAGGCCCAAGCGATACGCTTGCGGCTCGGGATGTCCGGGCGCGTCGGTCATCACCGCCAGGGCGTCGGGCGTGTCAAAAACATCGCCGGTGAACAGCGCCGTAAAGACCTGTGTGAGATCGTCCATGCTGGCGACGACGCCGCCGCCGCAAAAGGCGTCGAGCGAGCCGTGCCAATCGTGAATGTCGACGCCGTCAATGTACTGATGCGCGCGCCGGGCCGCGCCATCCGCGGGAGCTTCCGCCTCGTCCCACCACGTCGCGCCGAGAGACATCGTCGCGAGGCCCAGCTCTTCGCGGACAACACGGTGGAGGGGCTGGCCCGTGATGCGTTCAAGGATCTCGCCCAAGAGCACATAGCCCGTGTCGGAATACGCGAACCCCTCGCCCGGCGGCCCGAGGGGATCGCTGGTTTCCACTAGAAGTTCGAGCTGTTGCGTCCGGGTCCACACGCGCTGAGGGTTTTCAATGATTTGAGCGCGAAAGGCGTCGCCCACATGGTCGCTGAGACCGCTGACATGCATGGCGAGGTGGCGCGCGGTGATGGCGTGGGTGTCATAGCCGTCGGATCGCAGCAGCGCGTCATGGGCCGGGCTGATCAGCGTCGTGAGCGGGGCGTCGAGGTCGAGCCGACCGTCCTCCCAGAGGCGCAAGGCCGCCGCGGCGACGAAGGTCTTCGTGACGCTCGCGACACGCACCGGCGTGGCGCTTGTCATCGGCGTCCCGCTGGGGTCGGCCACGCCCGTGGCGGCGCTAACCACGCGCCCGTCGCCAAAGCGGAGCGCGACCGCAAAGCCCGGCGAGTCCGGGTGGGCGGTCTGCAGCGCGTTCAGCGCTTCGTGGAGGGACCCAGCGAGCGGGTCCGGCTCGGCCGTCGCGTCAGGGGCGCGCGCGGCGATCGCCAGCGCGACGGCCGCAGCAAGTGCGAGACCGGCGCGTCGCCACGCCGACGTCGTGATCCCCATGCAGCGCCCTCCCATGCAATGGCCTGATCGCCGTTAGAAAGTGAATTGCGCGGCCGCCCATACGCGGTCGAGGTCCGCGAAGCCGGCCTCCTCGGCGTTGAAGAAGCCGGCTTTGAGCTCAAATGTGACGCGCTTTGTGGCGGTCAACGTCGCGACGGCGTCCCATTCGCGTCCGTAAAAGAGGTCGCCGCCGTCATCAGTGAAGTCGTGGTAAATCACAGCGCCCACGAGCTTTTGGCCGACGGGCGGTGTGGCCCAGTTCACCACGGCTTTGGCGTAAAGATCGCGGACGCCGTCAATGGGCGTGACGAGAAACGCGTCCGCGAACCCTTGAAACTTATGCAAAGTCGCGAGCGGCGTTTGGAGGCTCGCCTCCTCGCCGGCGCCCAAAATCTCCACGCCGCCGCCGAAGCCCACCGCGTTGCGCCGCACCACAACGTCGCCGTGGACGTAATTGGCGCCAATCTCATCGGGGTTATCCGCGAATGCAGTTTGACGCGCATACTCCGCCACATACTGCGCCGTAAGCCCGGCCGGCAGCGGGCGCGCGCCCGTCAGCCGCGCGCCGTAGGTGGCTGACGACAGCGTCTCAGCGTTGTCGAAATCCAATAGCAGAGCATACGTCGACAGCGCGCCGAAGGGCGTCGCGGCGTCGGCCTGCACGACGTGGGAGTTGCTTTCGAACTCGCCCTGGGCGCTGTCGTCACCAAAAATCCGCTGCACCTGATCAATGTAAATGTATTGCAGATCGAGGCCGGGGAGACGGGTCGTTCGCACGCGCAGCGCGTCATAGGTTTGTTGGTTCTGACGGAAGATCACATCGCCCACAAAGCGGGCGTTGTTGAGCACGATCTGCTGGCGGCCGAGCGTTGCGTCCACATCGTCGAGCCCGGTGTAGCGGGCTTGCAGCCGATTGAGCTCCGTGGCGTTGGGGTCGGCCACCACGGGGAAGTCTGTGCGGCCATTGGTGGTGCTGTTGAAGTCATCCAAGAAGACTTCGCGGACGTCCTCGAACTCCAACAGGAATTGAAATCCCCCGACATCGCCGGTCTCAAAGCCAAAACGCGTGCCGAGCGTCAACGCGTTGGCGGTTTCCGGCAGGCCCTCTTGTTCCGCGCCCTCGTAACGCAAGCGGGTGGTGAAGATGAGTCGGCCGTCATCCACCGCCTTGTCGAGCGCGCCGGAGACGTCTTGGGCCTGAACAGGAGCGCCGGCGATGCTGACGGCCAGTCCACACATCGTAGCGACCGCGGCGGTCGCGCGCTGGATCGCTCGTCTCTGCCTCGCTCGCCGTCGGGTCGCTGTCCCCCACGTTGACGCCATTACGGGCTCCCATTTTTCGTGTCGCCGTTTGAACGCGAGACCCACTCCATCGCCGGTTCGCGCCGCCCTTGGTGGGTGAGTAACGGCAATCGCCCTGCGGCGTCCATCACTGAACCCCCTTAGCATGCAGGCGTTTGGCTGAGGCGCGTGCGTCGTGAGGCGGCGGACCGGACGCCGTTTCGACTTCGGACCGCCGGCCGGTGACGCGCTCGCTGTTTCGCGCAAACGAATGCCAGAGCGAGCCAAGTAATCGCGATCCTCGACACGCGCCAATGCTTGGGGGCGGTGGGCGCGCCGATCCAGGTCGACGGTGTCCGCCGCCTCAAGCGCCGACGGGCGCCGACGGGCGCTCTAACCTCTGGAGTTGATGCGATTTCGCCTGGCGGC
>CAZMSO010000056.1:0-16913 GCA_964568975.1 uncultured Caulobacterales bacterium
CTGGCGCTCCACGACCATCTGCGTGGCGATGCCGGCGTGGTCCATGCCCGGCTGCCACAGCACGCGCTTGCCGCGCATGCGGTGATAGCGCGCGAGCACATCCTGGAGCGTGTGATTGAGAGCGTGGCCGATGTGGAGCGAGCCCGTGACGTTGGGCGGCGGCAAGACGATGCAGAAGGTCGCCGCATCGGGGGCCTCGGCGCGCGAAGGCGGCTCGAACGCGCCGCTCGCCTCCCACGCGTCATAAATACGTGGTTCGACGGCCGCCGGGTCGAAGGTCTTGTCAAGCATCGCTGTGGATCCGCCGTGAGTGGGGGTTTCGTGTCTAGACGCCCCCGCGCCACGGCCGCAAGACCCAGCCGCCTTAGTGGGAGCTCTCCGCCGCCTCCGCGCCGCGTCGGGCCGCACGACGGCGCGCGGCCATGTTCAAAAGCTCCACCAGCGCTGCGAACGCCATCGCCGCGTAAATGTAGCCCTTGGGAATGTGGAAGCCCAAGCCGTCCGCGATCAACACCATCCCAATCAACAGCAAGAATGCGAGGGCCACCATGACGACGGCGGGGTTGGCGTCCACGAACCGCGACACGGGGCCCGCGGCGATGAACATCACAAGCACCGCGATCACCACCGCTGTGATCATAACCGGCAAGATCTCCGTCATGCCGATCGCGGTGAGAATGCTGTCAATGGAAAAGACAATGTCTAAGACGACAATTTGCAGGATCACGCCTGCAAGTCCGGTCGCGCCGGCGCGTGCGTCGAAAAGGCCGGCCGTGGGCTTGGGATCGACTTTGTGGTGGATCTCCGCGGTCGCTTTCCACACCAAAAACGCGCCGCCAGCGATCAGAATAAGGTCGCGCCAGGAGAAATCCGTCTCGAAAAGCGGCGCGCCATACTCGCCGATCGGGCCGGTCACGCCGAGGTCGAACACCGGCTGCGTGAGCCCCACAATCCACGCCAACCCCGCGAGGAAGGCGAGCCGCAACACGAGCGCGAGGCCGATCCCCACCCGCCGCGCCAGCGCTTGGCGGCGTTCAGGCAGCTTCGCGGCGACAATGGAAATGAAGATCAGATTGTCGACGCCAAGCACAATCTCCATCACCGTCAGCGCAAGGAGCGCGGCCCAGGTCTGCGGGTCTGACACAAGCTCAATCATCGCACGTCCCCCACGGCGTTCACCGCCGCAGTATGGCGCCGATAGGCGACGGCGTCGCGGGCGCTGTGCGCCTTAACGCCCGCCCTTGGGCGGGCGGTGCGATGACGGCCTTAACGCCGCCGTGTGCGGGCGCGAAAGTGATTGGCGCGCTCATTGCGCTGGGCTTTCTCAGCGGTCTCTTGGATGCGGCGCGCGCGAGTCTGCGGCCGCTTCGCGGTCTTGATCCACTCCAGAATGATGCGCTGGGACGAGGGCGGGAAGGCCTCGAAGTGCGCGCGCGCACCAGGGCGCGCGTCAAGCGCCTGCGCCAGATCCTGCGGCGCCACGCCGTCTTGGACGTCCTCGAGAAAGGCCCAGGAGCCGTCGGCCTGCGCGGCCTCCACCTTCGCCAGGCCCGCCGGGTGCATCAGCCCCGCCGCACGCAGGCGTTCAACGCGCGCGCGATTGGCCCGCGACCACGGCGCGCCGGGCTTGCGCGGCGACAAAAGGCGCATAGAGCGCTGAACGTCGAGAGCGCGCGGGCGGCTGTCGACCCAGCCGAAACACAACGCCTCCTCCACGATGGCGTCATAAGGGAGATAGGCGTCGCCCGCCGCGCGCTTGGGCGTGATGAGCCACACGCTCTCAGCCTG
Source organism: uncultured Caulobacterales bacterium (assembly GCA_964568975.1). GTDB lineage: Bacteria > Pseudomonadota > Alphaproteobacteria > Caulobacterales > Maricaulaceae > CAZADA01. The sequence continues at coordinate 1,789 of CAZMSO010000056.1, forward strand.
GCTGTAATGGGCGATGAGCCAGGCGCGCAACGCCGCGCGGCTCGCCACCTCCACCATGGCGAAGTCCGCCGCCATCAGCTCCCGGCGGCGCGCCGCCCGCGCCCCTGATCACGGGCGACGGCACGCGCGCCAGCGAGCGTCCCAGCAAGCACTTCGGCGCTGCTCACACACTTTACCGACGGGCGCGCGCGGAAATCTTCTCCACCTCATCAGCGACACGGGCTTCAACAATGTCGCGCAGATTGGTGTCCAGCCAATCCTGCAACATCGGGCGCAACAGGTCGCCGACGAGGTCCTCCAGCGTCTTGCCTTCGCCAGAGCGGGAGGACACGAGCAGGTTCGAGATCAACGCGCCAAACGCGCCGGCCGTGGCGGCGGCCACGGGCTCAGACACGATCTGATCGGTTTTGGCGTGGGGATCCGCGAGCGGGGCGGCGGCGGGGGCGTCCGGGACTGGAGCGGCGGGCTCCGGCTCAGGCGCGGCCTCAGCAACGGAATCGATGACCATCAAGTCGTCGTCTTCATCATCTTCGACGCGCTCAGTCAGATCCAACACCGCCTCCGCCGCGCCGCCGTCAAACTCGCCCGTGTCGCCATCATCGCCCGCCACAGGCTCGAGAGAGACGTCGTCGGCGAGCGCCGCGGGTTCAGCAGCGTCAGCGGCCAGCGCCCCAGGCGCGTCCGCGGCGTCGCCGCCCCCGTCCGGCTCATCTTCGGAGATGATCCGGCGAATGGACGCCAGGATCTCCTCCATGGTCGGTTCTTGGTCTTCTTTCTGCTCAGCCATCCCGATCACTTCCGTCGAATCAGAGCCTTTGACGGCAGGGTAGTGCCCGCCGCGCGCGAACCGCAAGGCGTTCGCGGCCATGCGCTGGGGGAAATGCGCCAGGAACGCCCGAGGAGCGGCCGCCCGCAGCCGCCCGCGGTCGGGGGGCGGGCCTTACGGCGTCGTGGATAAGCCCAACGCGCGCGCGTCAAGGCCGCCGGCGGCTTGGAGCAATTGGAACGCCGCGACATAAGCGTCGCTTTCCGCGCTCACCAGCGCCAAACGCGAATCCAACAGCTCTTGCTCGGCGTCAAGCACATCCAGCGTCGTGCGTTGACCGAACTCGGCTTCATCGCGCACGCCTTGGAGCGCGACTTCGTTAGCGCGGACTTGCTCTTCGCTGGAGTCAATCTGGGCGCGCGCCGCGATCAACGCGTTCCACGCGCTCACGACCGCCTCGCGCGCGAGGCGTTCCGCTTCACGCACTTGCAGCCGCGCCTGGCTTTCCGACGCACGCGCTTGGCGCACGCGCGCGCCGTTGGCGCCGCCGGTGAAGAGCGGGATAGAGGCGGTGACGCCGCCGGAGACCGTCTCGCTGCGATTGTCGATGTCAAAGGTCGCAGTGATCGGGTTGCCGTTTACGTCTTCACCGATGACTTGCTCGCGATCGCCGCCATTGCGGTTGCGGCGGTAGCCGCCTTGCAAGTCAACACTCGGGCGAAACGCGCTGCGCGCTGAGCGAACGTCGGCTTTCGCGCTTGCTTCGGCGAAACGCGCGGCGACGACTTGCGGATTGTTGTTGAACGCGTCGGCCTCGGCCGCTTCAAGGGATTGCGGCAACGCCGGCAGGCCCGGCGGCGGCGCCAGCGTGCCCGGCGCTTGGCCGATCACGCGTTCATAATTGGCCCGGGTCGCGGCCAAGTCCGACTGGGCGGCGGCGAGTTCAGTGCGTGCGCCCGCCAGGCGCGCCTCCGCTTGAGCGACATCCGTCACCGTGCCTTCGCCGAACTCCAACCGGTCGCGGGCCGCGCGCAGTTGCCGCGACAACACCTCGACATTGTTCAGCCGGATCGTCACCACCTCTTGGTCGCGGCGCGCATTGACATAAGCGGTGATCGCCTCAACCAGCACCGTCTGTGCGGTATTGCTGAGTTGGGCGCGCGACGCCTCGACATCGGCGCGGGCGGCGTCAATGCCGGCGCGCACGCGTCCACCCTGGTACACGGCCTGGCTCGCGGTTAAACCGTAGCTGAAGGTGGAGCTGGAGCTGTCAAGCGTGAGTTCGTCCTGAGGCACAGGGCCGAAGCCCCCATCAGCCGTCGGACCAAAGCCATCGCCGCTGTCATCAGTGGTCGTCTCGCTGACGTCATAACCGGCCGTCGCGCTCAGTTGCGGAAACCGTTCGCTGCGGGCGATCGTCACGTTTTGCAACGCCGAGTTCACCGCCGCGCGTTGCGCCTGGAGCGTCGGGTTCGTCGCGTACGCGAGCGACAAGGCCGCCTTGAAATCATCCGCCGCGGAGCCGCCGAGCGGCTCCGGCGCCGCGCCCGCGTCCTCATCACGAGCGGCTGCAGCCGTCGCAGCGGTCGCGACCAAGGCCGCAGAGTCCGATGACGGCTCGGTCGTCGTCACCGGCGCCGCATCAGAAGCGGCGGCGCGTGTCGTGCGCAGGGACGCCGCGTTAGCGCCCGGCGCGTCGGCCGTCTGCCGCGTCGGCGCGGTCGCAGCGTCGCGACCGGCGCCCAGACCGGGCAGCGATCCGGGCAAAGAGCATCCGACCACAAACGCGCTCGCGACGGCCGCCGCGCCGACTCGCGCCTGCATGGCGGCTTTCAATGCGCGCGTTGCGCTTTTGTGTGTGGTCATAACGCCCCTCTTTACTCCGCGAAACCGATCAACGCGTCGCCCCGCACGCGCTGCGTTTAAGACGTCACCCATAAACCAATCGCCTAATCGAACGAAGTGAACAATGTTCAATCTGCACCCAGGTCCGATCGGCGCTCGCCGTGCGTCGGCCGGGTCGCGGCCGCCTCAGAACTCAAACGCGGCGGGTTTCGCGAATCCCGGCAACAGCGAGGCGCTGGAATCGAACACATGGCGATCGCTCACAGTGTCGCCGGCGCGGGTGAAGACGCGCGCCTTGCCCACGGGCCCTGCGCGCGTGACGACGCCCAGTCGCCCGCCATCGGCCAATTGCGCCAACCACGCATCCGGCGCCTCCTCCACCGCGCCATTGACGAAAATCACGTCAAACGGCCCCTGATCGGCGACGCCTTCCGCCAACGCCCCGAACACAATCACCGCGTTGTCGATCCCCAAATCCACCAGAAGCGCGCCCGCACGCTCCACCAAGGCGCGGTCGTCCTCCAAGCCGATGACCGTCTCAGCCAGCTGCGCGAGCACCGCGGTGGAGTAGCCGCGCCCACACGCCACATCCAACACAACATCGCCGGGCTTCACCGCCAGCGCCTCCACCAGCTTCGCGAAGTCGCGCGGCCGCGGCAGCCAGCGACCCTCCGCGACCGTCAGCTCCATTTCCGCATAAGCGAGCGATCGCTTACTCTTCGGCGCAAAGCGTTCGCGCGGCACCGCCGCCAATGCGTCTTGCAGCCGTTTGTCCGTCACGTCATTCGTGCGCACTTGGCCTTTGATCATGGCGGTCCGCGCCGCGTCTGCATCGATCATGGTGTTCCTTCGCCACGGGGTCGTGTCACCACGGCTGTGATGGGTCACAAGGCGTGTGGAACGCGTATACCGCCGCCGGCCGCGCCACGCCAGCAACGCGCGCGGCCGCCCCGGCTCTAGGTTGACACAGCCACGCTGAAGCCCCACCGTTGCGGCGCTCATCGAGATCGGTCGAGGGATCAGGCCCGACGACGCCGGGGCAACCACCGACGCAGACCAGTCGGAAAGGTGCCAACTCCTGCGGCGACGCCTCCATCCGGGAGGGTTGCTGGCAGATGAGCGGGAGGCGCGGTTGCGCGCCGAACGCCCTCATCCGTCTCGCCGAGCGCTGGTTTGCTGGAGATGGATGTGACGCCTGACGACGGTTTCCTCACCCTCGACGCCCCCCATAAACCCGCCGAACGCGCGGCTCGCCAGGCCTGGGACGCGCGCATCGCGCTGCCTCAGGGGTGGCGCTGCGAAAATGGCGCAGCCCTGCCGGACGCCGCCATCGCCGCGCGGATGGATGGCCCAGCGAACGCCCCGGTGGTCGTGGTTCTTGGCGGGATCTCCGCCCATCGATTCGTCGCTGACGCCCCAGAGGCGCCGGCGCGCGGCGCGGCTGGGTGGTGGGCGGCCATGGCGCGCCCGGGCGGCGGCGTCGACCTCGACCAGGTTCGCGTTTTGTCGATGGATTACGTCCCCGCCGATCCAGTCGCGCCTCTTGTCATGACGACGCACGATCACGCGCGGCTTTTAGCCCTCGCCCTCGACGCCGCGGGGGTCGGGCGGGTTCATGCCGTGGTCGGCGCGAGTTTCGGCGGCTGTGTGGCGCTGGCGTTCGCGGCGCTTTTTCCCGAGCGACTGGAGCGCTTGGCCGTGCTCAGCGCCGCCCATCGCCCCAATGTGACCGCCACGGCGTGGCGCGGCGTGCAGCGGCGGATCCTCGCCCTCGCGGCCGCGGCCGGCCAGCCCGAGGAGGGCGTGGCGTTGGCGCGGGAACTCGCCATGATCACGTATCGATCTGCGGAGGAGTTCGAGCGCCGGTTCGCGCCGGGCCTTGAGGACGCGGACGAGCTGTCGGAGGTCTGCCGATATCTGACGGCGCGCGGGCGCGCTTATGCCGGCGCCGTCAACGCCGCGCGCTACGCCACGCTGTCGGCGAGCCTCGATCGCCACGCCGTCGATCCAGCGGCCGTTACGACGCCGACGCTGTTGCTCGCGGCCGACAGCGACCGGCTCGTTCCCGTGGCCGACATGACGGCGTTGCGCGACGCCTTGGCCGGTCCCGCCACGCTTGAGGTGATCGCCGCGCGCAACGGCCATGACAGCTTCCTCACCCAAGCGGCGGATTTCGCGCGCCCGCTGAAGCGCTTCTTGGAGGCGCCTCAGGCGCCGGCGGCCGCACGGTCCGATCGCCGGCGCGCGGCGTGACCCGGCGGCCGCAGCCGTCGCTTGGCGAGCAGCCGCGCACGCGGCTCGCGCGCGTCGGCGTGGCTGAGGATCAAAGCGTGGGCGCGGTCGCGGCCCCGCTGCACCTCACCACCACTTATGTCTGGCCGGATCCTGAGACGAAACCCGCCCTTGATTATGGGCGCGCGGCGAACCCCAACCGCGCGCTGTTGGAGCGGGCGCTTGCTGAGCTTGAAGGCGCGGTCGGCGGCGTCGTCACCGCCAGCGGCATGGCGGCCATCGACCTCGTCTTGAGCCTCCTGCGCCCGGGCGACCTCGTGCTTGCGCCCCATGATTGCTATGGCGGGACCCACCGTCTCTTGTCTGCACGCGCGGCCCGCGGGCATTTTGACGTCGCCTTTGTGGATCAAACGGATCTTGCGGCTGTCGATCGCGCGCTCGCGGCGCGCGCGCCCACACTCGTGTGGATCGAAACGCCGTCCAACCCGCTGATGCGCGTGGCCGACATCGCCGCCGTCACGACGCGGGCGCGGGCCGTCGGCGCGCTCACAGCCGCCGACAACACCTTCCTCACCCCCGCGCGCCAGCAGCCGCTTGCGCTGGGTTGCGACGTCGTGGTGCATTCGACGACGAAGTTCCTCAACGGCCATAGCGATGTGATCGGCGGAGCGGCCCTCGCGGCGGATCGCGACCGCGTGGACGAGCTGAAATGGTGGGCCAATTGCGCGGGGCTCACCGGCGCTCCTTTTGACGCGTACCAGACCCTGCGCGGTCTGCGCACGCTCTTTGCGCGTCTGGACGCCCAGGAGGCGACGGCGGCGACGCTGGCGGCGCGTCTCGCTGAGCGGCTCGGCCCTGAGCGGGTCCACTACCCCGGCCTGGCGAGCCATCCCCAGCACGGCCTCGCGGCGCGCCAGCAATCAGGCTTTGGCGCGATGGCCAGCTTCGCGCTTACGGACGGGCCGACGGCCGACGCGTTCTTGCGCGCGCTGCGCCTGATCCCCGTGGCCGCCAGCCTTGGCGGGTTTGAAACGCTGGCGTGCCGGCCCGCAACCATGACCCACGCCGGCATGGACCCCACGGCCCGCGCGGCCGCGGGCGTCCATGAGGGGTTGATCCGCCTGTCGGTCGGCCTCGAGCACGCCGCGGATCTGTGGGCCGACATCGTGAGCGGCCTCGACGCCGCCGGGCTATGACCGGGACGCTATGACCGGGACGCTATGACCGCAACGCCGCGCCGTCGCCAGCGAGGGCGGAGGATGAAACCGCCGCCACGAATCTTTTTCGCACATGAACCTTGCGTTCGACGCTCCACAGTGTTTTAGCTGAGGCAGAACGTTGCGCGGCGGTGCAGCAAGCCCCCGCACAGGCCGAGGACGCGTGATGGCGATCACGACGACATCCCTGGTGGAACCTGCGCCCGCGAATACGGGCGCGCGCGGCCTATCGCTGCTTCTTCTTCTCGTACACCGCCGGGGGTAGCGCGCACGCACACACGCCTGCATGTCGCCGCCCCGCTTCGCCCTCGCGAGCGGGGTTTTTCGTTCTGAGAGACTTTTTGAGCCAAAGTGCCGCCCATGACTGAGCCGACCGCGCCTCACGACCCCGCGTCCGGGTCCGCCCCAAAGCCCAGCGACGCCATCACGGGCGGCGCCGCGCAAACGCCGGCCCGCGCGCCGGCGCGCGCGATGCTGCGCGCCGCCGGCCTCAGCGACGAGGATTTCGCCAAGCCCCTGGTCGCGGTGATCAACACCTGGTCCACCGTGACGCCCTGCAACATGCATTTGGCCGACCTGGCCGCGCCGGTGCGCGCGGGGATCGCGGCCGCCGGCGGCGTGCCGGTGGACTTCAACACCATCGTCGTGACCGACGGCATCGCCATGGGCTCGCCGGGCATGCGCGCCTCGCTGATGAGCCGAGAAGCGATCGCGGATTCCGCAGAGCTCGCTGTGCGCGGCCATTGCCTGGACGCCGCGGTGTTTTTGGTCGGCTGCGACAAGACGATCCCCGCCGCCGCCATGGCTGCCGCGCGCCTGAACGTGCCGAGCGTCGTCTTGTATGGCGGCTCGATCATGCCCGGCCGTGTGACTATGTCTGACGGCGCGGCCAAAGACATCACGATCCAAGACGTGTTCGAAGCCGTCGGCGCGTGCGCGGCGGGGCGGATCACACCCGCGGAACTCGGCGAGATCGAGCGCGCGGCCTGTCCGGGCGCGGGCGCCTGCGGCGGGCAATTCACCGCCAACACCATGGCGCTCGCTCTGACATTTCTGGGCCTCAGTCCGATCCTTCCGGACCTGGGGGCCGTGAACGACATCCCCGCCATCCACCCTGACAAACCGGCTGCAGCGGAAGCCTGCGGCGCGCTGGTCGTGGAGGCGTTCGTCGCCGGGCGTCGCCCGCGGGATTTGATTACGCCGGAAAGCCTCGCCAACGCCGCAGCGGCCGGCACCGCCACCGCCGGCTCGACCAATTTGGTGCTGCACCTCCTCGCCATTGCGCGCGAAGCCGGCGTTCCTTTCGCGCTTGACGCGTTCGACTCCATCTCCCGCACCACGCCGGTGATCGCGGACCTGAAGCCCGGCGGCCGCTTCATGGCGCCGGACATGTTCAAAGCCGGCGGCGCGCGCCTGCTGGGCCGCTTGTTGATGGACGCGGGGCTCATCCGCGACATGCCGACTGTGACGGGCCGCTTTTTGGCGGATGAACTCGCCGCCAGCGCCAGCCTCGCCGGTCAAGAGGTGTTTCGCCCAGTGGAAAGCCCGCTCAAGCCCCGCGGCGGCTTCGGCGTCCTTTATGGCGACCTCGCGCCGGAGGGGTGCGTGGTGAAGCTCGCCGGCCACGACCGGCTGACGTTTGAGGGGCCGGCCCGGGTGTTCGACAGTGAAGAAGCCGCCTTCGCGGCCGTTCAAGACGGTCTGATCGCAAAGGGCGACGTGGTGGTGATCCGCTATGAAGGCCCCGCAGGGGGGCCGGGCATGCGCGAAATGCTCGCTGTGACAGCCGCGCTCCAGGGTGCGGGGCTCGGCGATGATGTGGCGTTGATCACGGACGGGCGCTTTTCCGGCGCGACCTACGGTTTCATGGTCGGCCACGTCGCGCCGGAAGCCGCCAAGGGCGGGCCGATTGCGCTCCTGCGCGACGGCGATGTCATCCGCATGGATGTGGAGAACCGCCGCCTTGACGTCGCGGATGACATGGACGCCCGCCGGCGCGACTGGACCGCGCCGACGGCGACAACGCTCAGCGGCGCTTACGCCAAATACCGGGCGCTCGTGGGCTCAGCGTCCGAAGGCGCGGTGACGAGCTTTCCCGTCGCCTCCTCCCCTCAGGGCGCGGCCGCGCCCGCTCCCCAAACGACTTCTGCCGAAAGGACCGCACCATGACCGCCAACGGCGCCCAAGCCGCCCCCATCCCCGCCTCCGACGTCGCCGCGATCGCGGCAAAGCCCGTCGCCATCATCGGCTATGGCAGCCAAGGCCGCGCCCACGCGCTTAATCTCAGGGACTCAGGCCTTGACGTGCTTGTCGGCGGCCGCGAAGGCGGCGCGAGCTGGGACAAAGCCGTCGCGGACGGCTTCACGCCGATGGCGCCGGCGGAGGCTGCGGCTAAGGCCGGGCTGGTGGCGCTGCTCACGCCCGACATGGCCCAGCCGGCGGTGTTTGACGAGAGCGTGCGCGCGAACCTCGAGGCGGGCGACGCCCTTCTGTTCGCCCACGGTTTCTGCGTGCATTACGATCGCATCGACGCCCCGACTTTCATTGACGTGCTCTTGATCGCGCCGAAGGGGCCCGGCGATCTCGTGCGTCGTCAGTACCAAGACGGCCGCGGCGTGCCGTGCCTGCGCGCAGTGCATCAAGACTATTCCGGCCAAGCGGGCGCGAAGGCGCTCGCTTACGCCGCGGGGCTCGGCGGTCTGCGCGGCGGCGTGATTGACACGACTTTCAAAGAAGAAACCGAAACCGACCTTTTCGGCGAGCAGGCCGTGCTTTGCGGCGGGCTGTCGGAGTTGATCCGCCATGGGTTTGAGACCCTGGTGGAGGCCGGCTACCAACCGGAAGTCGCCTATTTCGAGTGCCTGCATGAAGTGAAGCTGATCGTCGACCTGCTCCATGAGGGCGGGCTTGCGAAAATGCACGACTTTATTTCCGAGACCGCGAAGTATGGCGACTTCGTCTCCGGCCCGCGCGTCATAAATGACGAGACGCGCCAGCGCATGCGCGAGGTTTTGACCGACATTCAAGACGGCACGTTCGCGCGCGACTGGATCCTGGAAAACCAAGCCGGTCTGCCCCGCTACAAGAAAGCGTGGCGCGCCGACATCGAGCATCAAATCGAAACGGTGGGCAAAGAGCTGCGCGCGAAAATGCCATGGCTTGAGAGTGAAAAAACCAATGCCTGAGCCCAAATCGGCCGCACGACACGCAACATCACGCCCCCCTGCCGGCCAGCCCCGTGGAACGCCGCCATGACCGCCCAAGCCCTGCGCCGCCGTGAGCTCGACCCAGCGACCGTCACAGGCGCCCATCTCGTGGTGCGCAGCCTTGAAGCCCAAGGCGTGACGGAGATTTTCGGCTATCCCGGCGGCGCGATCATGCCGGTTTATGATGCGCTGACGGACTCCACGCTCACTCACATCCTCACCCGCCATGAACAGGGCGCGGCCTTAGCGGCGGAGGGCTATGCGCGCGCAAGCGGGCGCGTGGGCGTGTGTCTGGCCACCTCAGGTCCAGGCGCGACAAACTTGATCACGGGCCTGGCCGACGCCTTCTTGGATTCCGCGCCGGTCGTGGCGCTCACCGGCCAAGTGCCGACAGGGCTCATCGGCACCGACGCGTTCCAAGAAGTCGATATGTTCGGCATGACGCTGCCTGTCGTGAAGCACAGCTTCATTGTGCGTGATCCTGCGGAAATCCCGGCGATTATCGCAGAAGCCTTTCGCATCGCGGCGGAAGGCCGCCCGGGTCCTGTGCTCGTCGACTTGCCGAAGGACGTCACGTCCGCGCGCGTTGTCAGCCCGCCCATTCCAGGCCCGGCCCCGAAGCCGAAACGGGCCGGCGCCTCCTCAGCCATGGAAGAGGCGGAGGCGTTGATCCGCGCCGCCGCGAAGCCCCTGCTTTATGTCGGCGGCGGCGTGCAGATGGCCGACGCGGTGCGCCCGTTGCGCGCCTTTGCGGGCCGCACCGGCATCCCCGCCGTCGCGACCCTCAAAGCCCTCGGCGCGATCCCCACTGATGAGGCGAATTTCCTCGGCATGCTCGGCATGCACGGAGCCAAAGCCGCCAATCTGGCGGTCCAAACTTGCGACCTCTTAATCAATGTCGGCGCGCGTTTTGACGACCGCGCCACAGGCAAGCTCGACACCTTCGCGCCCCACGCCCGCGTGATCCATATGGACGCGGACGCCGCGGAAATCTCCAAGCTTCGGCGCGCGGATGTCGGGCTCACTGGGGGACTTGCGGCCAATCTTTACGCGCTTGACCCCGGCCCGCTCGCCATTGAGGCCTGGCGCGCGGAGGCGGCCGCGCTTAAGGCGGCGCACGCTTGGCGCTATGACGCGCCCGGCGACCGCGTCTACGCCCCCAAGCTCTTGAAAGATCTAAGCGAACGCGCGGGCGCGGATCTCGTCATCACCTGCGATGTCGGCCAGCATCAAATGTGGGTCGCCCAGCACTGCCGGTTTTTACGGCCGGAGGCGCATCTCACCTCCGGCGGCTTGGGAACCATGGGCTTCGGCCTGCCTGCGGGGATCGGCGCGCAGTTCGCGCGGCCGGAGGCGACCGTGATCACCGTCACGGGCGACGGCTCCATCATGATGAACATTCAAGAATTCGCGACGCTGAAGCGCTACAATCTGCCTGTAAAAATCTGTCTTTTGGACAACGCCATGCTCGGCATGGTGCGCCAATGGCAGGACCTCTTCTTCGACGGCAACCGGTCGGCGGTGGACCTTTCTGACAATCCCGACTTCGTGCGCGTGGCCGAGGCTTTTGGTCTTGAGGCCTTCCGCGTGGAGCGGCGCGCGGAGGTCGACGCCGGCATTGATCGCCTGCTCGCCGCGACGGGCCCGATCCTGATGCATGTCAAAATTGATGCGGCCGACAATGTCTGGCCGCTGGTGCCGCCCGGCGCCTCCAACGCCGAGATGATGGAGGACGAGTGATGGCGACGGCGACCCCAACGGGCCCACATGCGCTTGCGCCTTTTGTCGGCGAGCATGTCGCCCATGAGACGCCTGTGCGTCTCCACCTGGCTATGACGGGCGCAGAGGGCTGCGCGGTGCGCGCGCTCGGCGTCATTGTGCGCCGGGGTTGGTATCTGCACGCCGCCGAGCTTCACCCCGGCCAACCCGGCGAAGCGCGCGCCATGACCGTGGACGTCCTCGCCCGCGACGCCAGCCGCGCCGTCGCCACGCTCAAGAGCCAGCTTGAGCGCCTTTACGATATGGAGGCCGTCACGGTGATGGCCGCCCCGTCAGAGGAGGGCGCGTGATGGGCGGCGCCCTGACGTCTCGCATCACGACGGCGCAGACGACCTCCTCCTGCCCTCCCCCTTTCCAGGGGAGGAACCCGAAACGCCGACCTTGCTCCTCCCCCTGCAAGGGGAAGGTTGGGATGGGGGCGCTGAGGTCGGGGGATCGTCCGAGGGTTCCTGGCCGACAAGCAGAGCGAGGCGCGCCGGGATCCAGAGAGCCCGTGATCGCACGCCCCCTGGATCCCGGATCGACCTGCGGTCGTCCGGGAGGCGTAGAAAACCAGAGGCGCTGGATGAGACGCCGTTCCCCGGCCGACCCCGGCCTTGAGCCGGGGGAGAGCCGCGGCCCAAAACGCGCGAGCGGCGGGCGCGCGGGCCCCGGATACGCCTCCGGCGTTCCGGGAGCCAGCGAGGGGGCGGGCGCGTTCATTCCAGGGTTCCCGGCCGCGCGCTGTGCGCGAGCCCCGGGACCCACCTGCGGTCTTCGAAACACGCGCCCTCACCCTGAGCAGCCGCGGGCGGCGTCTCGACGCACGCACCACCGCTGGTCTGTCTCTCGCGCGCCAGCAAAGACGGGCGCGCGCGGCCACTCCCACCGCCATCGAGGAGCGCGTCCATGACCGCTGAGCCCGCCCCCCGTCACATCGCCATTTTCGACACCACGCTGCGCGATGGCGAGCAGGCCCCCGGCTTCACCATGACCGGCGGCCAAAAGCTGCGCATGGCGCGGATGCTCGCTGAGCTTGGCGTCGACATCATCGAAGCGGGCTTCGCGGCCGCCAGCCCCGGGGATTTCGACGCCGTCACGCGCATCGCCGCAGAGATCGAGGGTCCGACCATCTGCACCCTCGCGCGGTGTGTGGAGGCCGACATCCGCGAAGCCGGCCGCGCCGTCGCGCCCGCAAAACGCTCGCGCATCCACACCTTCATCGGCGCAAGCCCGACCCATCGCGACCACAAGCTCGAAATGACGAAGGACGACGTGGTCGAGCGCGCGACAGCGTGTGTGCGCCTGGCCGCAGAACTCGCCGATGAGGTCGAATTCAGCCCTGAGGACGCCCTGCGCACCGAGCCGGAGTTCTTGGATCGGATCATCATGGCGGCGGTGGAGGCCGGCGCGACGACGATCAATGTGCCGGACACCGTGGGCTACGCAACGCCGACGGAGCTGACGGCGCTCTTTGCACGTCTGCGCGCGCTTGCGCCGGATCACGTGACGCTTTCCGCCCATTGCCATGATGATCTCGGCATGGCCGTGGCCAATTCGCTCGCCGCCATCGCCGGCGGCGCGGGCCAAGTGGAATGCGCCCTCAACGGCATTGGCGAGCGGGCGGGCAACGCCGCGCTCGAAGAAATCGTCATGACTCTGAAAGTCCGCAATGATGCGTTTCACGCCGACACCAACGTCGACACAACGAAACTCTACCCCGCCAGCCGGTTGCTCGCCACGCTCACCGGCCAGCCGACGCCGCGCAACAAAGCGATCGTCGGGCGCAACGCCTTCGCCCATGAAAGCGGCATCCATCAGCACGGGGTCTTAAAGAACCGCGAGACGTATGAAATCATGCGCGCGGAGGATGTCGGCGTCTCTCGCGACAACCTTGTGCTCGGCAAGCATTCCGGGCGCGCGGCCTTGGGCGAACGGGCCCGGCGCTTGGGCTATGAGCTCGGCGAGAACCAGCTGCAGTCTGTGTTCGTCGCGTTTAAGGAGCTGGCGGACCGGAAGAAGGAAGTCTTCGACAGCGATTTGGAGGCTCTGATCCTGGGCGAAACCGCCGCCGGAGCCGCCGGCGGCTGGAGCATTCGCGGCCTCCATACCGGCACAGGGTACGGTGCAGACGCCAAACCGTACGGCTCCATTGAGTTGGAGAACGCCCAAGGCGAGCGCTTCCGCGAGGCTGGCGACGGCGACGGACCCATCGACGCCATCTTCCAAGCCATTGGGCGCATTACGGGCGTGGAGCTCGAGCTTGAGGACTTCCAAGTCCGCTCTGTTTCGGCCGGTGAAGACGCCCTCGGCGAGGCCGACGTGCATGTCCTGCATGAGGGCCGGCGCTATCACGGCCGTGGCGTCAACACCGACATCGTGGCCGCGGGCGCGGCCGCTTATCTCGACGTGGTCAACCGGGTGCTGCGCCAGCGCGCGCGGCTCAAAGGCGGCGCGCCCGGGGAGGCTGCGGCGTGAGCGGGCTCAGCGCCTGGACGACGCGCCGCGCGCGCCCCTCGCTTTCGAGGCGAGAGAGGGAGGGAGTAAGGATGAGCGCTCTGCAAACGCCCCGCAGATGCATCACGACATGACGCCGTCGCCGGTCATTCGTGGCGCGCGTCGGTTCCGAGCGGCGGCCAATCGGCCGGAACAGAGCGCCTGGCTGGCTCTGCGCGGCTTGCGGCGGTTGGGCTATCCGGTGCGACGCCAGCACCCGATCGCGGGCGTGGTGGTCGACTTCGCCATTGTCCGCGCCCGATGCGCCATCGAAACCGACGGCCGCGCGCACACCCTTGCGCGCATGGCGCTCGCGGACGAACGCCGCACAGCGCGTCTTCGCGCCGTCGGATGGAGCGTTGTGCGCATTCCGGCGAAAGCGGCGATGGATCCCGACCATGTCTGGTCTCTCGTTACGGCGCGCCGGAAACACCCCCCTCTCCCTTCCCAAGGGAGAGGGGTTTGGGGTGAGGGGTGCCCATGAGCACAGACGTCGCGCTCCGCCCCCAAAGCACCCCTCATCCCCGACCCATCTCCCCTGTGAGGGGAGAAAGGAGACGCCCAACGCCCATGCGCGCTACGGCGTCCAACCACGCCTCCCTTGCGCTCACCAAGGGAAAAGGGAAAGAGCTCCCATCCTGTGTCTTCGCTTAACAAAGAAATGACGATGACCCACCCTGAGTACATCTGGAAGAACGGCGCCCTCATTCCCTGGGCTGAGGCGACCTGCCACCTCATGACCCACGCCCTCCACTACGGCACGGGCGTGTTTGAGGGCATCCGCGTCTACGACACCCACCGCGGCCCGGCGGGCTTTCGCCTTGAGGACCATTTCCGCCGGCTGATCGCGTCAGGCGCCATTTACGGCATCCGCCATCCTTACAGCGTCGAGGATCTGTGCGCCGCGACGCGGACGCTCGTCGCCGCCAACGGGCTAACCAGCGCCTATGTCCGGCCCCTCGCTTATGTGGCGGAGGAGACGATGCAAGTGACCTTCGGTGAAGACGCGCCCATCTCCGTCATGATCGCAGCGTTCCCGCTTGGCGGCTATCTCGGCGCGGAGGCGGTCGCGCGGGGCGTGGATGTGTGTGTGTCCTCCTGGCGGCGGCCGGCGCCCTCCACGACGCCGGCGGCCGCGAAGGCCTCCGGCAATTACCTCTCCGGCGTGCTGATCGGGCGCGAAGCGCGCGCCAACGGCTTTGCGGAAGGCGTGGCGCTCGGCGCGGACGGCCGTCTCAGCGAGGGCGCGGGTGAGAACCTCTTCCTTGTGAAAGACGGCCGGCTCCTCACCACGCCGGCGGGCGACTCCATCCTTTTCGGCATCACCCGCGACACCATCATGACCCTCGCGCGGGACCAGGGGATCGAGGTGGTCGAGCAGTCCATGCCGCGGGAGATGCTCTACCTCGCTGATGAGATCTTCCTCACTGGCACGGCCGCCGAGATCACGCCCGTGCGCAGCGTCGACCGCCTGATTGTCGGCCCAGCCGAACGTGATGGCGCGCCCGGCCCGCTCACTCAGAGCCTGCAAGCCGCGTTCTTCGGCCTGTTCGACGCAACGACGCCCGATGCGCGCGGCTGGCTGCATCCCATCACGCCAGAGGA
>CAZMSO010000057.1:0-9036 GCA_964568975.1 uncultured Caulobacterales bacterium
TCGTTCGCGCCTTCATATTGAGGGGCGAAGCCGGGACCAATGCCGGCGATGGCTCGAAAATCATCGTCTTGGGCCGCAGCGCGCGGCGTCAGCGTCATCGCCGCCGCCGTCAATGCGCTGACAAGCGTCGCGGCGCCGGGGCGGCGAACTCGTGATGAAAGCATAACAGACCAACAAACCTTACTGAGCCGATGGCGGCGGGACCCGTAGTGCGCGTTTATGAACCCCTCGACAACACATGAGAGCGGATTGGGTTCCCCCCGTGACCCACGTGTCGCGCACGACGGACGCCCCGCCCGCTTGTGACGGCGCGCGGCGACACGGTTCAGCACCAACGCCTCCGGCGTGCGGCGCGCCGGCGCCAACCATTTGACCACCCTGGGGGCAATCATGGATATCGGGTTTGGGAAACCGGCCGGCGGCGATCACCCGTGGGAGCGTCCCGGGCCGGGCGGCCGGCGAAGGGCCAACAGACAATGCGGACGCGCTATTCTGTGACATCGGCCGACACCGCGGCGGTCGCGCGCGGCGAGGCGATGGGGCCGCGGCGCGTGTTGGTCATCGCCGACCGCTACCCCCCTTCGGTGCATGGCGGCGCGGAAGTCAGCCTGTCGCTTACATTAGCGGCGATGGATCCTGCTGAACATCACATCACTGTGGCGGCGCTGAGCGATACGGCCGACGCCGTGCACGACGAGGTGTATGAGGGGATCGTTGTGCGCCGCGTCCCCACCGCGCCACGATGGCCCGCCACGATCGACGGCGTGGCCGCCCAGCGCATGCACGCGCGCACGTTCCTTCGCCGCCAGCTTGGGAAGGCCGAGGCGGTGGCTCGCTACGCCTTCACGCCGCGATCGCGGCGGTCCGTGCGGTCACGGATCATGGCGTTGAAGCTTTTTCAGGAGCTCAACAAAAGCGGCCAGTTAGGCTGGTTTCCACATATGGACGCCGACACCGTCGACCTCGCGCCGCAGATCACCACGATCAACGCCATTGTCCGTCAGATGCGGCCAGATCTTATTCATGCTGACAATTATCGAAGTATTCTGATCGCCGCTGCAACCGCGCCGGACGACACGCCCGTCGTCGCCCATGTGCGTGACAACCGCTTCTTTTGCACCCATCGCAATCAGGCGACGCACATTGGCGCAACCGCGTGCGCCAGGTGTACGTTCGGGTGTGTGCGCGACGCCGGTTTAACGCAGGCGCGCGCTGTTGCTGCGTTGATGGAAGACGACCGCGCTGTGCGCCTCGCCGCGCTGGCGCGCGCGGACCGCATTGTTGTCGCCAGCGCGTATTTGAAAGCTCAAATGGAGCGCTTGACCTTCGCCAAACCCATCGACATCGTCGCTAATCCTGCGGACGAGGCGGCGTTCGTGCGCGCATGCCAAGACGGCGTCGAGCAAGCGCGTCCGCCGGAAATCCTGATTGTTGGGATGGTCAACCACAGCAAGGGCCAACGGCGTGTGCCCGAGTGGATGCCGGTTTTAAAGGAGCGTCTTGGGGATTTCCGCATTGTGCTGGCGGGACGAGGGCAAATGCTGGAGCGCATCAAGAAAGACGTGGCGGCGCTTGGCCTGTCTGATCATCTCCACACGCCGGGATTTTTAACACGGGAGGCGGTGTATCGGGCCTACGCCCGCGCGACCGTCGTTGTCGCGCCGACAGTGTGGCCGGAGCCGTTCGGCCGCGTCCCGCTGGAAGCGGGTTTGTCGTCGCGGCCCGTGGTCGCATACGCTCTTGGCGGGCTGAAGGAGACCGTCGTCCATGGCGAGACGGGCCTTCTCGCGCCGCCGCAAGACCAGGACGCGCTCCTCGACCATATTGTGCGTGTGCTTCACGCGCCGGATCTCGCCCAGCGCATGGGGCGGCGGGCGTTTGCCCGCGTCACGGCGCACTACACGCGTGAAAACGCAGCGTCCGGGTTGCGTGCGAGTTGGGCGGCGTGTTGTTCGGCGACGGCGCTGAATCGGGCCGCTGGCGCGGAGCCCGAACGGGTGGGCGACGCGGCGTCGGCGTCCTTCAGTTAGCCCCCGTGTGAGGCGATTGCGTCTTTTTGTGTGTCACGACCGCCGACGATGACTGCTTTGCTTCTGCCCAGCGTCGACTTTCTGCCTCAGATCGGCGGCGTGTCGCTGATGGCCCATCATTTGGCCAATGCGTTGGTGGAGGAGGGCGCAACCGTCCATGTGCTGGCGCCCCGGGGCGCGCACACGCCCGAGCCGTTCGCGGCCCGCTATGCATTGATTGAGGATCGTGAGGCGACGCCGACCAAGCGGCTTGGCCAAGCCTGGCGACGCGGCGAGGCGGACCGGGTCCGCGCAGTGCTGTGTGACCACGCCCAAGCGTTGGACATTGACCGTATTGTCCTCATGCATCCGTTTTATTACGGCCCGGCGGCGGCCGGGCTTGTCGGCGCGCGCGGACGCATTCCCGTGTCCATGTACTTCCACGGGTTCGAATTGCGTTCGCAAATCACCCTCGACGCGCGGCAAAAGGCGCTTCGTCAAGCGCTCCATGGCGACGGCCCCACGCTGCGCGCCTTGACGCTCTCCTCAGCGCGACAGATGGACGAGATTTTGGTGAACAGCCGCTACACCGCGCGGCTGGTCGCCGCCGCGGGGATCCGCCGCCCTGTCTTCGTCACGGGCTGCGGGGTGTCGCGGGCCGATTACGAACGCGAGCGCCGCCGAGCGCCGGTCTATGATCGCGACGCCAAGCGCGCGCTGCGCCGCCGCTTGGGCTTGCCGCATGACCGCCCCGTCGTGGGGACGATGGGGCGGTTGGTGGCGTCGAAGAACGTGCGCCAGTTTTTAGAAGCGCTTGTCCATGCGCCGCACATGCATGGCGTCGTTGTGGGCGACGGGCCCGAGACAGAGGCCTTGCACGCCGGCGCGGACGCCCTCGGGCTGAGGGGGCGGGTGACGTGGCTTGCGGCGGTCAGCGAAACACACAAGTGGGACGTTCTGGCGAGCCTCGACGCTTTCTGCTTGGTGTCCAAGAAAGCCGCGCATGGCCGGGTCGAAGGCTTCGGGATTGTGCTGCTGGAGGCCGCGGCCGCCGGGACGCCGGTGATTGCGACCCCCAGCGGGGGCATGGTGGATGTCGTCGCCCATGAGCGCACGGGGCTGCGCGTCGCGATTGGCGACGCGCGCGCACTCGCCCAGGCCTGGGTGCGCCTGGCGCAGGACCCAGACCTCGCGGCGGGCCTCGTCCGTCGCGCGCGTCGCCAGATTGAAGCTCGCTACAATTGGCCCGCCATCGCCGCGACATTGCTGCGGCGCTGGGCGCTGGGCGGATAACGCGCGGCGCAATCGCGTCCTCGCCGGCGATCACAGCCCGAACCGCGCCGGCGCGCGGCGTTTGACGGCGCCCGTGTTCGCGACGTATACGCGGGCTGGGTTTGAGACGCCCGCCGCTCGCTGGGGTGCGCCCCGTGGTGAAGATCTCCGCGCTCGGTCCGAGCGATGATCTGCGTTTGACCTCTCATCGACGGTCCGACGGCAATGCGAGCACCGTCCACACACCGACCCGAGAGAGGAGGCCGCCCCATGGTTCGCCCCATCATCACGCGCCGTCATGCCAAAGCACGCGCCCGGAGCCTTCGGGCGCACGCGCCGGCGACGGAGGCCATCAGCCACGCCGACGCGTTGGAGCGCGTCGCCCATGAACTCGGCTATGCGGACTGGAACACCTTGTCGGCCCAGCTTCGCGAAACGTTAGACGCTCCTCTCAACGTCGGCGATCGGGTGGAGGGCCGCTATCTTGACCAGCCGTTTCACGGTGTTGTCGTGGCGATGAAGGCGCTGGAGGACGGACGCGCGTTCGCGGTGACGATCCACTTCGACGCCCCGCTTGACGTCGTCGTGTTCGACAGCTTTTCCGCGTTCCGCCGGCGGGTGCGCGCAACAGTGTCGCCCGCCGGCGTCTCCTTCGCCAAAACCAGCAACGGCGTTCCCCACCTGGTCGTCGCGCCCACGTCGGCGGCTGTTGTTTAGGCGGCGGTTGCGGCGTGGGGGCGGTCTGGACCGCGACGCGCGGCGGACATCGCGTCTGCGCGGCGCCATGATGGAGGTTCGAACGAGCGGTGTGGTCGGCGTCCGCATGATGGGGCGCGGGGGGTGGGCGGTGCGCAGGGCTAAACTGTGATGGTCAACCGTCTGCGTCCTATCGGCCCGGGCGCCCTTGTCACCGCGGCTTTTGTCGGCCCCGGGACTGTGACGGCGTGCACCGTGGCGGGCGCGCGCTACGGTTATGCGCTTTTGTGGGCGCTGGTGTTTGCGACCGTCGCGACGATCGTGCTGCAGGAGATGGCGGCGCGGCTCGGCGTCGTGACCCAGAAGGGCTTGGGCGAGAGCGTGCGGGAGGCGCTTGCGCATTCTGTTCTGAAATGGCCGCTGTTTGGTCTCATCGGCGTGGCGCTTTATCTCGGCAATGCGGCTTATGAAGCGGGCAATCTGGCGGGCGCGGCCTTGGGTGTGGAGGCGATAGCCGGCGCGCGCGCCGGGCCTTTTGCGTTTCAGGCCGCCGTCGCGGTCGTGGCGGTGATCGCGGCGACGGTGCTCGTCGTGGGCGGTCGCCGGTTTATCGAGGCGGTGCTGATCGGCCTTGTGCTGATGATGGCGGCGGCTTTCGCCGCGACGGCTGTGGTGGTTCGTCCGGACCTCGCGGCGTTGGCGCGGGGGCTTGCGACGCCGGCGATCCCGCCGGGCGGGCTGCTGACCGTGATCGCCCTCATCGGCACCACGGTCGTGCCCTATAATCTTTTTTTACACGCGGCTGCGGCGAAGGCGACGTGGCGCGGCGTCGCCGACCTTCCCCAAGCGCGCGCCGATGCGGCGGCGACGATCAGTGTGGGCGGGCTCATCGCCATCTTGATTGTCAGCACCGCCGCCGCGAGCTTGTTCGCCCAAGGCCTCGCCGTCACGGACGCTGGCGACATGGCGCGCCAGTTTGAGCCCCTGTTCGGGCCGTTGTCGCGCCACCTCATGGGCGCGGGCATTGTCGCAGCCGGCGTGTCGAGCGCCATCACCGCGCCCTTGGCGACGGCCCACGCCGTCGCTGAGGTGCTGGGCTGGACGGGCGGGGCGGCGTCTTGGCGGTTTCGCGCGGTGATGCTCAGCGTCGTGGCTGCGGGCGCGAGTTTTGCGCTGACGGGCGTGAAGCCCGTGACGATCATTGTGGCGGCGCAAGCGGCTAATGGCTTCCTCTTACCGATCATTGCGGGGTTTCTTCTGTTTGCGATGAACCAGAAGCGCGCCCTTGGGGCTCACGCCAATGGCGTGGCGGCGAACATCGCCGGCGCAGCGGTCGTGGCGGTCGCGGCCGGGCTTGGGCTGAGGCAAGTGTTGCGCGCGATCGGCCTTGTGTGAGCGTGCTGCGCCGCGCGCGGGGATCGGCCGTCGGCGGATGACCGCAGAGGCTGAATTGCGTTTTGCGCGTCTATGGCCGAGCCTAAGCGCTGTGCGGAGTCGAGGTGAGGGAGCGGCGAGATGGGGCGGTGGCGCGGAAAAGCACGGGTGACGGCGCTGATTGGGGCGGTGGCGTTGAGCGTCGCGCTCGCTTCCTCAGCGTGTTCGCAATCTGATGACGGCGATGAGGAGGAGGCGAGCCTTCTGGCGTCTTTGCCGCTGCGGCTGATTGGGCCGGCGTATCCGTCGGGCCGGATTTCGGACTTCGCGTTTTTCTCCGGCGGCCATCACGACTACCTCGTGGCGACGGCGTCCGGCGGGCTTTGGCGCACGACGAACAACGGCGTCACATGGACGCCCCTGTTCGACCAGCAGGGCGCCTACGCCATCGGCGTCGTGGAAATCGCGCCGTCAGACGAAAAAACGATTTGGGTGGGAACGGGCGAAAACAATGCGCAGCGTTCCGTCGCCTTCGGGGACGGCGTCTACAAATCCACTGACGGCGGCGCGACGTGGACGAATATGGGCCTCCAAGACTCCGGCCACATCAGCCAAATCTGGATCCACCCTGGCGATCCCGACACCGTGTTGGTCGCCGCGCAAGGGCCGTTATGGTCTGAAGGCGGTGATCGCGGCCTCTACAAAACCGAGGATGGCGGCGCGAGTTGGACGCGTATTCTTGAGATTGACGAACACACCGGCGTCAATGAATTCGTCGTGCATCCGCAGAACGCCGACGTTATTCTCGCGTCCACGTATCAACGTCGCCGCCATGTCTGGGTGCTGATTAATGGCGGTCCCGGCTCGGGGATCCACCGCACCACGGATGGCGGCGCGACGTGGACGGAGAGTGAGTCCGATTTGCCCAGCGGCGACATGGGCCGCATTGGCCTCGCCATGGCCCCGTCCAATCCCGACACCGTCTACGCCATCATTGAAGCACGTGACGACGAGAAGGGCGTCTACCGCACCACGGATTTCGGTCAGAATTGGGAGAAGCGATCTGACCATATGACCACCAGTCCCCAATATTATAACGAATTGGTGGTGGATCCGCGCAATGAGAATGTTCTGTATTCCCTTGACACGTTCTCGAAACGATCGATTGATGGCGGCGTGACGTTCACCAACATTGGCAATGAGCATCGCCATGTTGATGATCATGCGCTGTGGATTGACGAGTCCAATACAAACCACTTGATCATCGGCGGCGATGGCGGCGTGTATGAGAGCTGGGATGGCGGCGCGCTGTGGCGGCACATCGATAACTTGCCGCTTGTTCAGTTTTACCGGGTCCAGCCGGACAACGCCGCGCCATTTTACAATGTGTGCGGCGGCACTCAGGACAACAACTCGCTGTGTGGACCGTCCCGCACGCCAGTGGTGCATGGAATCACCAACGCCGACTGGCATATTGTGTTAGGCGGCGACGGCTATAAACCGCAGATCGATCCGCGCGATCCCAATATTGTTTACGCGCAATACCAGTATGGCGGCTTAGTGCGTTATGATCGGCGCACGCAAGAACGGGTGTTTTTGCCGCCGCAACCGCCCACCGGGACGCCCGCTTATAAGTGGAACTGGAACACGCCGCTGCTGATCAGTCCGCACAATCCCGATCGCATTTACTACGCAGCCGAGTACCTGTTCGCCTCCAATGATCGCGGCGACACATGGGAGATCATCAGCCCGGACCTGACCCGACAGCTTGATCGCAACGCGCTTGAGGTCATGGGCCGGGTGTGGAGCGTGGACGCGATTGCAAAGAACGACTCCACCTCGATTTACGGCGCCGCGATCGCGCTCAGCGAAAGCCCGCTGGCGGAGGGGTTGATTTATGTCGGGACGGACGATGGCGTGATTTCCGTCACCGAAGACAATGGCGCGACCTGGCGGCGGGTGGAGTCCATTCCCGGGGTCCCCGACATGACCTTGGTGGAAGACATCGTCACCTCGGTTCACAGCGCCGACGTCGCTTACGCGGTGTTCGACAATCACAAGCGCGGCGATCACACGCCCTATGTGTACCGCACCGATGATCGCGGCGCGACTTGGCGGCCGATCGCCGGCGATCTGCCGCAGAGGGGCGCCGCCCACACCATCGCGGAAGATCATGGCGATCCGGATCTGTTGTTCGCGGGCACCGAGTTTGGGCTGTTCTACACCCAAACCGGCGGCGACACCTGGGTTCAACTCAAAGCCAACTTCCCCACGATTGATGTGCGCGACATCGAGATCCAACGCCGCGAAAACGACCTGGTCGTCGGGACTTTCGGGCGCGGGATCTACATCCTTGATGATTACACGCCGCTGCGGGCGGCGGCGGAGGACGTGGCCGCCGCGGAGGCGACGCTGTTTCCCGTGCGCGACGCGTGGCTTTATGTCGAAGGCGATCTGTGGGGCCCGTGGGGCGGGGCGCAGGCCTCTAACGGCGACAATTTCTGGTATGCGGAGAACCCGCCCTTCGGCGCGGTGGTCACATACGCCCTGCGCGACGGCCTGAAGACGCGCGCGGCGGCCCGGCGCGAGGCTGAGAGCGACATCGCGGCGGAGGGCGGCGACACGCCTTATCCGTCGTGGGCGGCGTTGCGGGCGGAGGATCGCGAAGACGACCCCGCCCTTGTGATCACCATCACGGACGCGCAGGGCGCGGTCGTGCGCCGGCTCACAGGACCGCATGAGAAGGGGCTCCATCGCGTGGCGTGGGATTTGCGCTACGCCGCGCCGGATCCAGCGCAGCTGGGTGAGCCGGAGCCCGCGCCTTTCAGCAGCGAACCGGTCGGCCCGTTGGCGGCGCCCGGCGTTTACACCGTCGCCATCGCCACGCGCCTTAACGGGGTGGTGACGCCGGTGTCAGAGCCCCAGACCTTCACGGTGAAGGCGCTGGAGCGCAGTCCGGAAGCGGCCGATGACCGGGAGGCTCTTCTCGCATTCCAGCAGGAAACGGCGGATGTCGCACGCGCCGTTACAGGCGCTGTGGCGGCGTCGGACGAGCTGCGCGATCGCCTCGCGCATCTCAAAGTCGCCCTCGAGGCTGCGCCGGCGGCCGGCGATGGCGAACGCGCGCGCGTTCAAGCGCTCGAGGCGATCCTGGACGAGGCGGATGTGGCGCTAAGCGGGGATATGACGGTCAGCAGCCGCAATGAGCCCGCGCCCTGGTCGATCGCAGCGCGCGTGGAGGAAATCCGCGGCTGGGGCTGGTGGTCTCAGTCCGCGCCGACGGGTTCAAGCGTTGAGGCGCTGGCGGTGGCGCAACAGGAGTTGGACGCCGCGCTGGCGCAGCTGCGGGAGGTCGAAGCCGGTCTTGCGGCTCTCGAGGCGGAGCTGGAGGCGTTAGGCGCGCCGTACACGCCTGGCCGCGGCGTGCCGTCGTGGTCGTTAGAGGCGCCGTAAGCTCGCCGCGACGCGCAGGCGCGGTGCGGCGGGCATGGGTTCAGCCCGCGTCGTCTTGGGTATGGCGCTGGCGGAGGGATCCTCAGGCCCGTTGCGCGACGCCGCCGGCGCTGAAGCGATCGCGAGGGATCGCAAGAGCATGACCGGCCGGTCCTGATCGCGTGTGGACGCGCGCCGCATGGCGCGGCTTCAACACCCCTCAGGCGGGCGCGACGCCCTTGTGGGCCCCGCG
>CAZMSO010000057.1:9136-11744 GCA_964568975.1 uncultured Caulobacterales bacterium
TGTGGCCCCGCGCTGTGGCCTCGTACTTTTTGGGCTTTGGCGCGATGCTGGCGCGCCAGCGGCCCCCGCAATCACAGACACACGCCTAGGGCGGCGCTGCGGGGCGCCACGCTTTGCGCGCCATCAAATAGCCCACGCAGTCCTCGCGCATAATCTGAGCGTCAGTGGTGAGCATGGCCGGCGTCGCTGGCTGAGCGAGACGCACGGCCCCGTCGTCATGGGTTAAAAAGCGCTCGGTGATGTCCCGCCGCCTCTCGTCGAACACCTTTAAGGACCGGTGCGGCGAGCGCACCTGGGCCAATGCGGCGCCGGCGGGCAAGTCACTGAAATTCAAAGCGTCTAAGTCCGGCGCGAACTCCACCTCCGCGGGCGCGCCGAAGGCGATGCGGGCGCCGGCGGGAAGCTCAATGCGCCCGATGGTCTGGTAGAGGTCGATGTCGTGGGCCCGCGGCGGACGGGTCGGCAGCGCGCGGGCGTGGGCCACGTCGAGCACGAATTGCGTCGCGCGCGCGCGGCCCGCCTCATCGCCGGAGCGTCCGCACTCAATCGTCGTTGCGGGGCAAAAGCGCGAAAACGCGATGGACTGGGTGGTCGGCGGGTTCTCGTAGTGGACGATCACGCGTGAAAACAGCGCCGCCAGCCCAAGGGAGGCGGCGTCCAGCCGCGACACGCAGGCGTAGTGGGGGTTCGCGCCCGTGGTGTTGTGGATGTCGATGGAGGCGAAAGGTGCGGCGGCGCGCGCCGCCTCCGCGACCTCCGCAGCGATCGCGGCCTCCGGCCCGGACCCGCCCGCCCACACCCGGTTGAAATCAACGCCGCCGGGAGCGATCCGCGCCCCTTGTTCGGCCGCGCGCACGGCGCCGACAAACACCATCAGCGACCGCGGCGGCGGACCAATGGCGGCAAGGCGCGCCAGGTCTTGCAGAACCGAAAAGCTGGTCGTTTCGTTGCCGTGGAGCAGTGTGGAGACGAACAGCGGCGGCTCGCGCCGTCCCGTCACGTGGATCAAAGTCGGCTGTGGGAACACCTGGCGGATGTCGCGCACGTCGATGTCGGCCAGCGCGGCGGGAAACGCCGTGAGCCGGTCAAGCGCCAGGCTGTCACACACTCCACTCATGCACAGGCTCGCCTGACATTTGGTTCTCGACATAGGCCTCAGTGAGAGCCTGAAAGTTGACGCCATGGACGTCGATGAAACTGCGCTGCCATTCCGCACCCGTGCGTCCGGTCATCATGCGCCGGTGCATCACGCCGCTCAGGAACTGGTGAATGTCGCCCGCATCGACGCCGACGCGGGCCAGGCCGTCGCACGCCTGGGGGATTAAGCGGTCCAAAATCAGGCGCTGCAAGGGCTGGGTTTCGCCCATCCACTGCACATCCGCGCGCAGGCCGTCCTTGGCGGCGGCGTAGAAGTTCGCGCGCGCGTCGCAAAACGGCGTGAGCGCCTCCGGCGGCGTCTGCGCCTGAGCGTAATGCACGACAAGGCCCACATAAAACGCGGTGTTGGCGACCATGTCCGTGATCGTCGGGCCGGCGGGCATAACGCGGTGTTCAATGCGCACATGGGGCTCGCCGGCGTCGTCAAAGCCGATAATCGGGCGGTTCCAGCGCCACAAGGTCCCGTTGTGCAAGCGCAGATGGGCGAGCTTTTCCACCGGCGTGTCCGACACAATCGGCAACAGCGGCGGAAACTGCTCGAGGTTCTCCTCAAACAGCTCAAACATCGAGGCCGTCACATAGCCGGTGCCGAAACTGACGCGTTGGGCCTGCGGCCCGGCGTCGTCTGGACACGCGCGCACCGCGCGCTCGAAGGTCGGGATCCGCGTTTCCTCCCACAATGCGCGTCCATAGAGGAAGGGCGAGTTCGCCGACGCCGCCACAACTGGTGCGGACACGATCATGGAGGCGTTCATGAACCGGGCGGCGTCAGCTTGGTTCACTTGCAGATGCGTCTGGATGGACGTGCACGCCGCCTCCAGCATGATGTGGCGGCATTCGAGTTCGAAGGTCTCGCGCCCATTAATCGCGATCCGCAAGGGCGCATCGCCACGCTGCCGCAGGACTTGCTCCGTCAAGGCGCGGTAGCGATTGCGGTCTGAGATGTATTCCGGCTGCAGCATGTCGTCGCGCACTGTCGGCAGAATGCCGAACAGCGCCGGATAAGCGCCGGTTTGTCGTCCCGCCATGCGACAACGCGCCCAAGTCTTGCGTATTTCGCGCTCCAGGTCGTGAAACAGACGCCCTGAGAGCGTGCGCACGCTCGTGTTCATTTCAAAATTAAACTGCGCCAGCTCTTCAACCAGCATTGGATCAGCGGCGGCCTGGAGAAACGCCTCATTGCGCGGCGTCGGCATGAAGTCGCGGTCCAGCAGCCAGCCCTCAATCTCGAGACCGAATGTCGGCTTCTCCACCGCGATGAAGCGCTGCCGCGCGAACCAGTCCCGCAAAAGCGCCGTTTCGGCGCGCAACCGCGCGCTGAATTCATGCCGATCTGCGTCGGTGAAGGTGGTGGTGTTGATTTCCTGGCCCATGGCGCGCTTTCTGGGTCAGTCAGGACCCGATCCGTGAGCATACAAGAAAAACCCGCCCACGGCTCCACGGCTCCACG
>CAZMSO010000057.1:11844-16510 GCA_964568975.1 uncultured Caulobacterales bacterium
GCGCGCCGTCCGCGCGGACCTAGGCGGGGACCACCACACGGCGATAGAGCCGCCAGGTGGCGTGGCCCAGTAAAGGCAAAGACACAATCAAGCCCACAAACGCCGGCGCCGCTGAGATAAACAAAAGCGCCGTCACCACGAGGCCCCACCCCAGCATCACGCCGGCGTTCGTCGTCACCGCTTTCACGCTGGTGATCATGGCGGTGACGATATCGACGTCGCGGTCGAGCAGCAGTGGGATCGACACAACGGTCAGGGAAAAGACGACCAGCGCCAAAATCGCGCCGATCACGTGGCCGACGGCGAGAAAGGTCAAACCCGCCTGAGTCGTGAAAAGCACCCGGATCATGTCCTCAAAGCCGTGAAACGGCTCAAGGCCCAAAAAGAGCGCGATTAAAATGCGGACTTGATACATCCACACCACCAGCACGAACAGCATCACAAAGCCCATCCACGCGATTTCGCGCTGGCGCTGCGCCCAAATGACACTCAGCACCGGCCCCCAGCCGGGGCGTTCGCCGCGGTCAAGCCGGCGGCTGATCTCATAAAGGCCCACCGCCACAAAGGGGCCGATGAGCGCAAACCCCAGCATCATCGGGTAGACGATCCAGCCCATTGCGAGCTCTGAGGCGGCGAGGTAGAGCCCGATGCCGCCGGCGGCGTACACGAGACCGAAAAACCCGCTGATCAGCGGCGCGCGGCTGAAGTCTCGCCAGCCTTCCGCCAGGCTTGCGCGAATGTCGGCGGCCGCGATGGCGCGCACCTCAGGCAGAGCGGGGCGGGCGGGTGTGTCAGACATGAGGCGTTCTCCCGGGCGTGCGGGATCCATTGTCGCTGACGTCGCCGCGCGCGCAAAGCGACGCGCCGTCGCGACCCGGCTCGTGACGTCCGCCCGCGCAGTCAAAAACGCGCCGGCCGCCGCCATTCGCTGACGATTTCCGCTCCTCGTTGACCGCAGCGAAAGCGGCGTCCCACTGAGAACACGACCCACAGCGCGCGCTGGGTGCGCATGGCGACTGCGCGACGCCGCCTTACTCGACCGTCTCGACGCGGACCAAATTCAGATCATGGAAGTCGTAGGAGAAATCCGTGGCGTCGGAAACCGCCTTCATTGTGAAGCCCGTCGCCGCCCCGCCCTCGACGGCGAAGGTGACGAACGCATCAGCGTTCAATGACCTGTTCGGCCATGCGGCGAGGAATGTGTCGCCATCGACATGGGTCAGCGGTCCATCCAACAATTCAGAGCGGCTCATATCGATGGACAGCCCATCAGGTCCGGCCGTGATGGTCACCGGGCCATACCACGGGTCATTATAAACACCGGCGTAGGCTGGAAGCGGCGCGCTGGGCGCGGCGGCGTTCTCAGGCGGCTCAAACGCATCGGCTAACGCCGATTGCGCCTGGTCTGACGTCCTCGCCAACCGATCGCCGAAGACTTTGATGTAGTCGATGTCCTGCTCCCCAATGAACCCGTCCGCAAGCTGGTAGGTCCACGCGACCGCGCCTTGCCGCTCATCATTGATCGCCGCGAAGATCGCAATCTCGTGTTGCGGCAAAAGGACGAAATTGCTGATCACGCCGGCCACGCCGCCGGCATGGGTCGCCATCGGCGCGCCCTGAAAATCCTGCACGCTCCAACCGAGTGCATACAACCCGTGAATGGTCGAGCCGCGCTGCTTCATCGGCGCCCCAGCCGGGAGAGGCGTGACGCCGCGCCACAACTCCGTCATCTGCTTTTCGCTGATCACGCGCTCGCCGTCGCTGGTCACGCCGCCGTCGAACCAAAACTGCGCCCACGTCATCATGTCTTTAGCGGTGCAAGAGATCCCGCCAGCCGGCGCCACCCATTCGCGAAGCACAGTGCGTTGATCAACCGGGGCGCTTTCGTCAGCGCCGGTCGCAAACTGATGACCGGTAACCACATGGGCGCCGTCGTTGATCCGAGACCGCGTGGCGGCGCAGGTCTTCAGACCCAAAGGTTTGAAAATCTCATCGGTGACGAAATCCGCCCAGCTCTTTCCCGACGCCCGCGCGACAACCTCTCCGGCGACGATGTACATGATGTTGTCGTAGGCGAACTCGGTGCGAAATCCTAAAACCGGCTGAAGGTGCGGCAGAGCGTTGATGACGTCGGAGGCGTCGCCCTCGCCGTCAGGCCAAAACAGGAGATCTCCAGCGCCAAGGGGCAAGCCCGACCGATGCGTGAGCGCATCACGGACGGAAAAGTGTTCCGTGACCCATGGATCATGCATGCTAAACTCAGGAAGAGTGGTGGTGATCGGCGCATCCCACTCAATCACGTCCCTGTCGACCAAAATCGCCAACGCCGCCGCCGTGAATGCCTTTGACATTGAGCCGATGGGAAACAGGGTATCGTCTGTAATTGGGTCCTGCGTCCTTTTGTCGGCCACTCCAAATGACTGATGATACACGATCTCGCCTTCAACCATCGCGATCGCTGTCATACCTGTCGCATCGAAGGTCTCAATGACCCGCTGCGCCTCGGCGGCATAGTCTGGAGCCTCGTCGCCCGTGGACGTCTCGTCTGCGCCCGCGCCGGCGGCGACGCAAATCGCGAAAACACCGCCCGTCAGCGCCCATGCTGCTTGCCGCGCGTTACGTCCCAACACCATGCGCGACCCCAATGTCGCGGTCGGCGGAATACCGTCGCGACACGAGTATCATTCCGTAGCCGCCACCTGTCCATCAGACCCGGAACGCCAACGCCGCCCCTGCGCCAGAAACGCTCACAATGAATGAGCCGCAATTAGGGGGCTGGGGGCGCTGTGGGAGCCGTGGCGACGGCGTGTCGTCCGAGACGTCGCCCGAATTGTCCTGGGATTTGTCCTCAGCTGGCGTCGTCTGAGAGTTTGATGCGCTGTAAGTTATTGATTTTAATGGCGCGCCCCGGAGGAGCGACTTCGAACTCTTTGTTCGAGGTTTTGGCCGAGTGGGATCGTCAGCTCCAGGAGGTCGATCGTGATCTCCTGGAGCCGCTGGAATGAGCGGTGCGAAGGACTTCAACCAATCGGCGGCGTCCCAATCAGGGTCCAAGGATGAGCAGGCAACCAGGCGCAGGCATCGGTCCAAGCCGACCGACAAGCCGTTCTCCTTACGCCTGAGCGAGCAAGAGCGAGCATGGCTCCGGGCCAAGGCGCGGGGCGGTTCCATCGGGGCTTACATCCGCAAGAGGGTGTTCACACACGAGGGCGCGCCGACCAAACCGCGTCGCAAGCGCCTGGCGCCAGCGCGGGATCATCAGCTGCTGGCCCAGCTCCTCGGCGAGCTGGGCCGCCAACGCCTGGCGAGCAATCTCAATCAATTGGCCAAGCTGGCGAACTCCGGTTCGTTGCCCGTGACCCCGGACACGGAGGCCGCCTTGCGGGACGCCTGCACAGCTCTGGCTGAGATGCGCGCGATCCTGATCCAGGCGATGGGCTTGGCTCCGGCGACAGCCGATCCGACGGATGAGCCAGACCGATGATCCTCTATGGCAATCAGCGGGGTGGGGGCGCGGAGTTGGCGCGCCATCTGACCAATCTGCGCGACAACGACCATGTCGAGATCCACGAGCTGCGCGGCTTTCTCGCGGAGGATTTGACCGGGGCGTTCAAAGAGATCCAGGCCATCGCCAAGGGCACGCGCTGCCGCCAATATCTCTATTCCCTGAGCCTCAATCCGCCGGCGGATGCGGAGGTTCCGATCGAGGCGTTCGAAAAAGCGGCGGATCAAGCCGAGCAAGCGCTCGGGCTGTCGGGCCAGCCGCGGGCGCTGGTCTTTCACGAGAAGGACGGCCGTCGCCACGCCCACGCGGTGTGGAGCCGCATCGACGTGGACCAGATGCGCGCCATCAACATCGCTTTTCCCAAACTCAAGCTGCGGGAGGTGTCCAAGGCGCTCTATCACGAATATGGCTGGCGGATGCCGCGGGGCCTCATGGACGTCGAGCAGCGCAACCCGTTCAACTACACACGTGAAGAATGGCAACAGGCGCAACGCGCTAAGAAAGATCCCCAGCAGATCAAGCAGGTGTTTCGGGACTGTTGGGCGGTGTCCGATACCGGCGCCGCCTTTGCCAGCGCCCTCCAGGAGCACGGCTACACTTTGGCCCGCGGCGATCGACGCGGCTTCGTGGCGGTTGACTATCAAGGCGAGGTCTACGCCATCGCCCGCTATTCAGGCGTGCGGACCAAGCAGGTTCGGGAAAAGTTCGGCGATCTGAGCCAGCTGCCGTCGGTTGACGAGGCGAAAGCGGACATTGCTCGTCGCCTCACGCCACAGATCCGGCGCTACATCCCCGAGACCGAGGCGGAGTATCAGGCGGAAAAGGCCAAGCTCGACCGGCGAAGGGCCGAACTCCGCGAACGCCAGCGCGCCGAACGCGCAGAACTGAAGCGAGCGCAACAAGAGCGCTGGGACCGCGAACACCGCGCCCGCCAAGCCCGTCTTTCAAGGGGCCTGCTTGGCGTGTGGCATTGGCTGACGGGGCGGCAAGCGAGGATCCAGCGGAAGAATGCGCATGAGCTGCTTGAAGGTGACCTAAGGGATCGCACGGAACATCAAACCGTCTTCGCCCGCGGTCACGTCCCTTGACGTGGTGTAAGAGTCGTTCGGCCGGATGGGTCGGTCATAGCGTGCGACTCCCGTGAGGCTGCGGTTGCCACAC
>CAZMSO010000058.1:0-16368 GCA_964568975.1 uncultured Caulobacterales bacterium
TTTGACCGGCCCCGTCGCGCCCATGCCGGAGATGGCGCGCGACCGCCGTCTGAGCTGTGACGTGCAGGCCGATGTCGCGGCGCGTCTGAGCGGCGGCCATGGGGCGTCGGTGCTGTTTTCGGGCTGGTCTGCACCCGGTCCCTCGATGGTGCGTCCGGCATTGTGATGGAATCGGTGCACGCGATCTCTCGAAAGCGAGGGGGGCGTTATGGGCCTGGTTTGGGCTTCAGCCCACGCTCGATCCGGCGCGGCGTGTGTTCCTCGACGAGACCGGGGCGTCCACAACGATGGCTCAGCTCTCTGGCCGCCGCGCTCACGCCGCCTTGCGCAAAAAGATCGCGCCCGCAGAGTATCCCGCGCCGAAGGAGCAAATCAGGCCGACGTCGCCTGGCGCGAAGTCGTTTGAATGTTTGTGGAAGGCAATGATGGAGCCGGCTGACGAGGTGTTGGCGTAGTCGTCCAAAATGATCGGCGCCTCGTCGGCCGTGGCGTCGCGGCCAAGAACTTTCTTTGCGATCAACTCATTCATATTCTGATTGGCTTGATGCAACCACATACGTTTGATTTGCGCTTGTGAAATCCCGATCTGCTGCATGTGCGCCAAGATCATGTCCGCCACCATGGGTGTGACTTCTTTGAACACTTTGCGGCCTTCTTGCATAAACAGCTTGTCGGTCAGGCCTGTGTCGAGCCCGTTCTCACGCTTGACGTCCTCGGGACCGCCGGCCCCGCGTTCTGCGTGGTTGAGAAAGCCGAAATTGTTGCGGATATTGTTCGAGAACTTCGTTTTCAGCGCCATGCCCAGAATGTCCCAGGCGCCGGCCTGGGCGCGGTCGGCGCGCTCTAACAGAATCGCCGTGGCGACGTCGCCGAAAATGAAATGGCTGTCGCGGTCGCGGAAATTCAAATGCGCGGTGCAGATCTCAGGGTTACAGACCAAGATCGCGTCGGCATGCCCGGCCGCGATCATGTCGGCGGCGGTTTTGATGCCGAAGGTCGCTGACGAGCACGCGACATTCATGTCAAAGCCCCAGCCGTCGATCCCCAGCGCGTCCTGCACTTCCACAGCCACGGCCGGATAGGCGCGTTGGAGGTTGGAGCAGGCGACGATAACGGCGTCGACCTCGTGGGCCGCGCGCCCGGCGGTCTCAAGCGCTTCGCGGGCGGCGGCGACGGCCATCTCCGCCAGGACGGAAAGCTCGCCCATGGGCCGGGCGGGAATGCGCGGCGCCATGCGCGTGGTGTCGAGGATCCCGTCGCGATCGACCACATGGCGGGATTTGATGCCGCTCGCCTTTTCGATGAATTCCGATGAGGAATGGGCCTTCGGCTCCGCCTCGCCGGCGGCGATCGCATCGGCGTTCTTGGCGTTCCAGTCATCGGCCCAGGCGTTGTAGGCGGCGACAAGGTCGTCATTCGACACCGATTGGGGCGGGGTGTAGAGGCCAGTGGCGGCGATGACCGCGCGGGCGGGGGCGGCGTTCATGGGCGTCGACCTTCGTGTCTGGCGCGGCCGAGGCGGCCGGGCGGCGCGGGCGTTCAGCCGCGCGCGGAGGGTTTCGCTGCAGTGATACGAAGCCGCATCCGCCCCGTCATCCCCCCGTTAGCCGCGCGCGCCTGTTTTCGTCGCGGCCGCTTGCGCCACGTCGCGGTGACGAAAACACGACACAAGATGGTCGTTCACCATACCCACCGCTTGCATAAAGGCGTAGACAATCACGGGGCCGCAAAAGGTGAAGCCGCGCTTCTTTAAATCTTTCGCGAGGGCTTCGCTGATCGGTGTCTGAGTGGGAGCGTCGTCGTGCCGCGTCCAGGTGTTGATCACCGGCGCGCCGTCGACATAAGACCACAAATAGTCCGAAAATGAGCCTTCCTGATCTTCGAGCGCCAAATAAGCCCGCGCGTTCTTCACCGCGCCTTCAGTTTTCCGGCGTGAGCGAATGACCCCGGGATTCTCCAGAACGGGCGCGATGTCGGCTTCCGTCCAGCGGGCGAGCGCCTCCGGCTCAAAGCCCGCAAAGGCTGTGCGGATGGCGTCGCGCTTGCCGAGAATCACCCGCCAGGAGAGACCCGCTTGCATGCCGTCAAGCACGAGCTTTTCAAAGAGTGCGCGGCTGTCGAACTCCGGCACCCCCCATTCAGTGTCGTGATAAGCGCAATAGACGGGATCGTGCGGCGGAACCCACGAGCAACGGCTGGCCGCCCGTTCATCCGCCGCGCCCCGCCCGCTCATGCCGGCGCGTCATCGGTGGTGAGGACCCGCGCCTCCTGCGGAACGTAGTCCGGGAAAGACGCCGTCGCGGCGATGTCGCCGACAGCGAGCGGGGCGTCAAGGCCGCCGGCCGCCGCGAGCCGGTCGAGGCGCACGATCGCCAGTCCAACTCCCCCCGCCGATGAGAGTGTCTCGCCCACGCGCACGCCCTGCGCTGTGGTCACGTCCGCGCCCGAGGGGACGGCGTCGGCGCCCTCCAGCGTGAGGACGAGCGTGCGCTTGCGGATTGAGCCGCGCCGTTTCATGCGGCTCGCCACCTCTTGGCCGACAAAGCAGCCTTTGCGGTAATCGACACCGGCGAGAAGGTCCATGTTCACATCCGTGGGGAACACGCTCTCGGGTGCGTAGTCGCGGCCTTGGGCGGGCAAGCCGGCGCGGAGGTCGGCGGCGTCGTCCGCGTCGTCGCACTCAGCGGCTGTCTCCGCCGGGGCGAGCCCAAGCCAGTGCCCGCCAGCGGAGAGGCGCGGGTCGCGCGCCCACAGCGCGGCGGCGAGCGACGTCGGCGACGCGTCGCCGCGCGCGCCGAGCACGGCGCGCTCAGCGGTGGAGTCCGTGATCGCGACATCCGCGCGCAGCTTCATCAAGGTGAGGCGCTGACTAAGTTTCGCCGCCAAATCGCCCGCCGGCAGGGCGAGCACAAAGTCCGCAGCGTCGCGAAGCACAAACAGCTCATGCTGGATTTTCCCCTGAGGCGTCAGCAAGGCCCCATAGCGCGCGCCGCCTGGCGCGAGATCCGACACCGTCACCGTCAGCAATCGGTCGAGAAAGGCGCCGGCTTCTGATCCGGCGACCGAGAGGAGGGCGTAAGCGTGGCGACGAAACGGCGTGGGCTCTGTCATAGGATCCATGTACGCAGGCCGATCGCCTAGCGCCAGATGCGGCGTCTGCGCCAAAGCGCGGCGCCGCTGAAACGCTGAGCGACGCGCCGGCTTCCCCACTGGGCGCGGACGCGCTAGGCCGTGGCCTGCATTGCTTCGGACCCCCGCTTATGGCCGCCCACGACTCCCAGCCCCCCGCCGGCGCCGCTCACGGCGCGCCCGCCGAATCGGCGGCTGAGGGCGGAGCGTCGCCGGGCGCGGCCGCGGGCGGCGCGTCGATCACCAATCTGCTCTTCATCACCTCTAACCGGATCGGCGACGCCATCTTGTCCTCCGGCGTGCTCGCCCTTGTGATGCGCGAAAACCCAGGAGTGGCGGTGACGATCGCGGCGGGGCCGCTCGCGGCGCCGCTCTTTCGCGGCGTTCCCGGTCTCGAGCGGGTGATTGTGCTCAGAAAACGCAAGCGCGGCGGCCATTGGATCGCTTTGTGGCGCGCGACTGTCGGGCGTCGCTGGGACGCGGTGGTGGATTTGCGCGGTTCGCGGACCTCATGGTTTTTGCGGGCCAAGCGCCGCGCGATCGCTGGGCGTCCGCGCACGGACCGCCACAAAGTCGAAGAGGCGGCTGCGGTCTTGAAGCGCACGCCGCCGCTGAAACCGCAAAGCCCGGTGATCTGGATCGATGAGGAGGCGCGCGCGGAGGCGGCGCGCCTGTTGCCGGCCGCAGCGGGGCTTGCGCCGATTGTCTGCCTCGCGCCGGCGGCCTCAGCGCCGTTTAAAATGTGGCCGGCGGAGCGCTTTGCGAGCCTCGCCCAGCGGCTGACGGGGGCCCATGGGCTGACGCCGGGCGCGGTGGTCGCGGTCCTCGGCGGTCCGGGGGAGGAGGCGCTGGGCGCACGGGCGTTGGCGGGCCTTGATCCGACGCGCGCAGTGAATTTGGCGGGGCGGTCTGACCTGTTGTCGAGCGCGGCGATCCTGGAACGTGCCGCGCTTTTTGTCGGCAATGATTCCGGCATGATGCATCTCGCGGCGGCGGTGGGCGCGCCGACCTTGGGGCTTTTTGGGCCGACGGATGAAACTGTGTACGGTCCATGGGGAGAACGAGCCGCGGCCGTGCGCGCCGGGGCGCGGGTGGACGCGGCAGCGCGCAAGACATGGCGCCATGCTGATCACTCCATGATGGCCGACTTGACTGTGGAGCAGGTGGAGACGGCCGTGCGCGGCTTGCTTGCTGAGACGGGCGGATCCCGCGACCGCCCGGCCATTGATGATGGGAGTGAACATGCCCGCCACTTCTGACGCGCCGCCCGTCTCCAGCGGTTCGCCGCTCGGGGGGCCTTTCGATCTCATTGTGCGTGGCGGGACAGTCGTGAACCACGCCGGCCGCGGCGCGGCTGATGTGGGCGTGCGTGATGGACGGATCGCGGCGTTAGGCGATCTCGGGCGCGCGCCGGCGGCGGAGGTGTTCGACGCCACGGGTCTGCATGTGCTGCCCGGCGTCATCGACTCCCAAGTCCATTTCCGCGAGCCGGGGCTGGAGTGGAAGGAGGATCTCGCCTCGGGAAGCGACGCCGCCGTGATGGGCGGCGTGACGGCCGTCTTTGAGATGCCCAACACCAATCCCGCCACGACCACCGTCGCGGCGTTAGAGGACAAGCTCGCGCGCGCGGCGGGGCGCATGCGCTGTGATCACGCCTTCTTCGCGGGCGCAACCCATGAGAACGCGGCCGAATTGCCCGCGATGGAGCGCCTGGAGGGCTGCTGTGGCGTCAAGGTGTTCATGGGCGCCTCCACCGGCTCGCTGCTCGTGGAGGACGATCTCGGCGTCGCGGCCGTTTTGGGCGCGATCTCGCGACGTGCGGCGTTCCATTGCGAAGATGAGTTTCGGTTGGAGGAGCGCCGGAGCTTGGCGCGGCCTGGCGATTGGACGAGCCACCCGGAGGTGCGCGACGCGGAGGCGGCGCGACGCGCGACAGAGCGGCTGATCCGGCTCGCGCGCGCCGCGGGCAAGGCGATCCACGTGCTGCATGTCTCCACCGCCGAGGAGATCCCGCTGCTGGCGGCGGCGAAAGACGTTGCGAGCATGGAGGCGACGCCCCAGCATCTCACGCTCACTGCGCCGGAGGCTTATGAGCGCCTTGAGGGGCGGGCGCAAATGAACCCGCCCATCCGCGAGCCGCGCCACGCGCAGGCGTTGTGGGAGGCGGTGCGCTCGGGTCTGGTGGACGTGATCGGGTCCGACCACGCGCCGCACACGCTGGAGGAAAAAGCGAAGCCTTACCCGGCCTCGCCGTCCGGCATGCCGGGGGTGCAGACGCTTGTTCCGATTATGCTTGATCACGTTGTGGCGGGGCGGTTGAGTCTTGAACGGTTTGTCGACTTAACGGCCCACGGGCCCCAGCGGCTGTTCGGAATGGTCGCTAAGGGCCGCCTAGCGGTGGGTTGGGACGCGGATTTGACGCTTGTGGATCTCAACGCGGACCGTGTGATTGAGGATTCGTGGATTGCGTCCAAAGCGGGGTGGACGCCTTTTGTCGGTCGGCGGGTGCGCGCTTGGCCGAAGGCGACCGTCGTGCGCGGCCACATCGTGATGCGCGAGGACGCGCTGATCGGGGATCCCATCGGGCGGCCCGTGCGGTTTCGCGCCGGCTGAGGTCGCCGCCGCGCGCGCATGCATGTGGCGTTGTCGCGGCGAATGCGGGATCACAGCGCCCTGTGGCCGCGGCGATCTTGACGCGCGCGGCCTGCTTAGATCAGCATTAACACTCTGGCAGTTCGCGTGCGGCGAGGGCCGAAGGGGGGCGCATGAGGGGGCTGGCGGCGCTGGCGCTGGTGGCGTGGCTGACAAGCGCGTGTGCGAGCACGTCCTGGTTTGCGGAGCCGGGCGCTCTGAGCGGGTCGCGATCACCGGCGGGGCCGGGGCGCAGTGGTTCAACGGCGCAGCCTGCAGGCACGGCGGCGTCGTGGCGTTTGGTGGCGATGCACCAGGAGCCGGTCGAAAGGGATGCGGGCGCGCGCACAACCGTGCTTGAGCTTGACGATGCAGCGGGCCGCTTCTTAGCGACCTGCGGCTGCGATGAGGTCCACGGATCGTTCCGCCGCGATGGCGATGCGCTCACGCTGACGCCGGAACACCGCCGGATCACGCTGTTGGGCTGCGCGCCATCGGTGTTGCAGCGCGAGGCGCAGCTCGCCCAGATGCTGTCGGCGGAATACGCTTGGCGCATGGAGGACGGCGCGCTGGCTGTGCGTGATGATCGCAACACAGTCGCGGCGTTGTTTGAGAATCAGGTGGCGGCGCCGTCGCTGGTGGCTGACCCGTTCGACCCGCCGGCGCGTGCCGCGCGCGCGTCGGGGCCGCCGGCGCTCTTGGCTGGCGTGGCGGCGGAGGCGGCGCCGTCGTCGCCGCCCAAACCGGCGGCGGTGGTGCGCCGACGCGTCAATCCAGGCGAGAATCTTTGGTCAATCGCCCAGGCTGTCTATGGCGCGGGCGCGTGCTACCGCCACATTGCAGCGGCCAACGCCCAGACCATCGACAATGGCGATGTCATTTTTCCCGGTCAGGAACTCGTGATTCCGGCGGGTCAGGGCGCGTGCCGCGCCGCAGCGTGAGACGCGGGCTCAGGCGCTGGGCTTACTGTGCGAGCGGGGGGCGCTAACGCGGCAGTGTCGCGATCGTGTGCGTCAGCAGCGCCAAGTGCGCCGGCTCCGACAACCGATGATCGCCGTCCTTCACCAGCGTCAACGTCACGTCAGGGCTTTCAAGGCGGTCCATCAGCTCCTCCGCCAAGCGCCACGGCACGTCGGCGTCCGCGACGCCATGGAGAATGCGCACGGGCGCGCGGATGGGGATCGGGCCTTCCAGCACGCAATGGCGGCGTCCGTCTTCAATCAGCGCGCGGGTGATCGGATAAGGCCCGTCATTATAGGCCGACGGGCGAAACCATTGGCCCGTTTCCGCGATTGTTTGGCGCACATCCTCGGGGAACTGCTCCCACATCAGCCGCTGCGTGAAATCGGGCGCGGGCGCGATCAACACCAAACCCGCCACGCGCTCGGGCCGGGCGAGGGCCGCCAACACCGCCAGCCATCCGCCCATGGATGAGCCGACCAGGATTTGCGGCCCATCGGTCAACGCGTCCAGAACCGCCAACGCATCCTCGCGCCAGCGGCTGATCACGCCATCGGCGAAGTCGCCGTCGCTTTCGCCATGGCCGAAATAATCAAAGCGCACGCAAGCCCGCCCGCTCCGCCGGGCCCAGGCGTCGAGCGCCAGCGCTTTCGTGCCGGTCATGTCGGAATGAAAGCCGCCGAGCCACAATAAGCCCGGGCCGTCGCCCACGACGCGGCGATAGGCTAGGCGTGCGCCCGCGCCTCGCTCTAAAAAGCCCGGCGCCGTGTGGTCGTTCGCGGCCGTGTCGGTCATGCCGTCCCCCCCGGTGAAGCCGGACCCACAACGCCCCTAGCGGAGGCGTGCGGTTGCGTCTAGCAAGCGCCTCAGGAGGGGTGATGGTGCTAACGGTGTTGCAAGTGATCCCCCAGCTCGACGCCGGCGGGGCGGAGCGGACCACCCTGGAGATCGCCCAGGCGCTGACGGCGCGCGGCGACCGGGCCCTCGTTGCAAGTGCTGGCGGGCGGCTGACGGCGGAGCTGACGGCGCTTGGCGGTGTTCATGTGACGCTGCCGGCCGCAAGCAAAAACCCGTGGACTCTGTGGCGCAATGTCGCGCGCTTGAAAGCTCTGGCGCGGCGTGAGGGGGCCGATCTGATTCACGCGCGGTCGCGCGCGCCCGCGTGGAGCGCGCTTTGGGCCGCGCGCGGGCTTAGCCTGCCGTTCGTGACCACGTATCACGGCCGTTACACGGCGCGTTCCGGGCTGAAGCGGTGGTACAATTCCGTGATGGCGCGTGGCGATGTGGTGATCGCCAACTCTCATTTCATCGCCGATCATATCCGCGCTGAGCATCCCTTTGCGCGCGACCGGATCACTGTGATTCCGCGGGGTGTCGACGTGGCGGCGTTTGATCCCGCGGCGGTGTCGGCTGAGCGGGTGGCGGCGCTGAAGGCGGCGTGGGGCTTGGCGCAGGACCCCCGCGCGATTGTGCTCGCGCCGGGGCGTCTCACGCGTTGGAAGGGCCAAAGCGTGATGATCGCGGCGTTTGCTGCATGGCTCGCGCAGACGCCGGCGCGCGATCACGCCGTGCTCGTGATGGCGGGCGATGATCAAGGGCGAAGCGGCTATCGCGCTGAGCTGGAGGCGCACATCGCGCGCCTTGGCCTGCGTGATCGCGCGGTGTTGCCGGGCCATTGCGCGGACATGCCCGCGGCCCTGCGCGCCGCGGCGGTGGTGGTTGCGCCATCGACGGAGCCGGAGGCCTTTGGCCGCGTCGCGGCGGAGGCCCAAGTCGCGGGGCGTCTTGTGATCGCGGCTGATCATGGCGGCGCGCGCGAGACTGTCGACCCTGAGACGGGCGGCTGGCGCACACCGCCCGGGGACGCTGGGGCGCTGGCGGATGCGCTGGCGGCGTTCTTTGCGCTTGAGCCGCAGGCGCGTGCGGCGCGCGAAGCCGCCGTGCGGACGCGGGCGCAAACTCTCTACACCACGCAAGCGCTTCAAAACGCAACGCTTGCCGTTTATGGCCGGCTCACCTGATGCTAGCCCCATGGGTAATTCGCCGAGCGACGTGTTGATCGTGAAATTCGGCGGCGTCGGCGGGTTCGTCAACGCGCTGCCCGCCATGGCCGCGATCCGCCGCAGCCATCGCGGCGCGCGGATCGTGCTCTTAACGGATCCTGACTTGGCGGTGCTTGCGGAACACGCCCCCTATTTCGACGATGTGATCGCGGAGGATGCGTTTGACGACGCCCGCGGCGCGCACCGGGTGTCGGTCAAGCTGCGCGGCGAACGGTTCGCGAATGTCTTTGACTTAGAGGGCGGACCGCGGTCGGAGCGGGTCTATAACGTGCTTAAGCCGTTTGGGGTCATGTTCGCCTCCACGGTGCGCAGCGCGCGCCGGCGGATTGATCCGCGCGAGCTTGACGGCCTCCACGCCATTGACGCCGCGCTGGCGCGGGTGGCGGCGGCGGGCGTGCCGCCGGCCGGGGCCGCGATCCCTGATGTGCGCTGGGCGGTGACGGCGCGGCGCGGCGCTCCCAGCTTGCGGCCCGCCTTTTTCGGTTTGAAGTCTCCTTACGTTTTGCTGGGGCCCGATGCTCCCGGCGGGGTGCGCGACGGGGCGTGGCCGCTGGCGCATTTTGCGCGCCTCGCTGCGGCGTTGGCGGCCCAGGGCGTCGGCGTGGCGGTGGCGAGCGCCGCCGACCAGCGGGCCACGGCGCGCGCGATCGCGGCGGCGTGTCCGGCGGTGTGTGATCTTGGGCCGCGGGCCGATTACGTCCAGTTGGCGGCGTTGGCGGCGGCCGCCTCGGGCGCGTTCGGCCATGCGGGCGGCGAGCTGATGCCCTTGATCGCGGCGGCTGGCGCGCCGACTTTAGTGATGGTCACGTCCCATGCTGATGCGGGCGTGGCCGTGCGGGGTCGCTCAGTGATCTCCATCCTTGCGCCGCATCCTGAAGCGCTGTCGCCAGCGTACGCCGCGCAAGCGGTGGGCATGTTCACCCACGCCCCACGCTTGCAGGCGAGCGCCTGAGGCGCGACCGCGTCTCTATCGCCGCGATTAACAAAAATATCGGCTCCACGGCGCTAAGGGCTTGACCAAACGCCTCAGGCGCGCCCCATGGTCACATTGCGTTCACAACACAGGAGACGAAGCGATAGCTCGCAGACCACCGCCCGCCCCCGTGAAGAAAGAGGGGCCCCGCGTCAATCGCGATATTCGCGTGCCGCGCGTGCTGCTGATCGACGAAGATGGCGAGAAACAAGGCGAAATGCCGCTGGAGGCCGCGCTGGACGCGGCGTCGGAGGCTGGGCTCGACCTTGTGGAGGTCGCGCCGCACGCCGACCCGCCCGTGTGCAAGATTCTCGACTTCGGCAAGCTGAAATACGAAGATCAAAAGAAGAAGTCGCAAGCGCGCAAGCGCCAAAAAACAGTCGACGTCAAAGAAATCAAGATGCGTCCGAATATCGACACTCATGATTATGAGGTGAAGACGCGGGCGATCAAGCGTTTCTTTGAAGAGGGTGACAAAGTCAAAGTCACGCTACGATTTCGTGGGCGGGAAATGGCGCACCAGGACCGCGGGCTCGAACTCCTCAACCGTGTGAAAGAGGACTTTGACGGCCTGGCGAAGGTGGAGTTCGAGCCGAAACTCGAAGGCCGCCAAATGATTATGGTGTTGGCGCCGCGCTGAGCCGCCTGGATTTCGGCTGGGGCGGGGCGTGAGTCCCGCCCCAGCCCTGCCGGGTTTCGGCGCCCCTCAGCTCTTATGTGGCTCGCGCGCACCGGCGTTCACCGTAGCGCCACGGCTTAACGTCAGGCCGTGACTTGAGTCTTTGTCATTTTTCTGTAGACAACACGCCTTTGCGACTTGGCGCGGCCCCCGACATGCCCGCCGGTCCATAACGCCGCCGGGTGGGCTGATGCTCAATCCGGCCTTCAGGAGAGCGAAATGTCGAAGTTGAAGACGAAAAGCGGCGTCAAGAAGCGATTCAAGGTGACCGCAAAAGGCCGGGTGAAAGTCGCCCAATCGGGAAAACGCCACGGCATGATTAAGCGCACGCCGAAGCAAGTGCGCCAAAAGCGCGGCACCGACACCTTGGCGAAGCCGGACGAGCGGATCGTGAAGCAATTCATGCCTTATGCGCGTTAGCGCGCTCGTTCCCATCGCTGTTGTGAATCGCTGAAGGAGCACGTCATGGCTCGTGTCACCGGGGGCCCGAGCGCCCACGCCCGCCATCGCAAAGTCGTCAAAGCCGCAAAGGGATATCGCGGCCGGCGCAAGAACACCTTTTCCAACGCCAACCCCGCCGTCATGCGCGCGGCCGAGCAGTCTTACATCGACCGCAAGCGCAAAAAGCGCGTGTTCCGCGGCC
The DNA here is from genome assembly GCA_964568975.1 of uncultured Caulobacterales bacterium. Classification (GTDB taxonomy): domain Bacteria; phylum Pseudomonadota; class Alphaproteobacteria; order Caulobacterales; family Maricaulaceae; genus CAZADA01. The sequence goes on from CAZMSO010000058.1 coordinate 11,079, forward strand.
TGTGGATCCAGCGGATCAACGCCGCCGCGCGCAGCCATGGTTTGACGTATGGCCGCTTCATGGACGGGTTGAACAAAGCGGAGATCGATATTGACCGCAAAATGCTCGCCGATTTGGCGGTGCATGAGCCGGCGGCGTTTGAGGCGTTGATCGACAAAGCCCGCGCGGCCCTGGCGTAACGGCGTCGGGAGGGTCGTGGCTGTGGCCCGCCCGACATAGACTCGTCGCACGTTGACGGTAATGCTCGGCCTATGAGCGCGTCGTTTAATCCCGCTGGTTTGGTGGAGAAGCTGCAGGCCGCAGGCGTGTCGCGCCAAGAGGCGCAAGCCCATGTGGACGTGTTGCGCGACGCCTTGTTGGGCGGCTTGGCGTCACGCAGCGATGTCCAGATTATCGCCCAGGAAACTGATGGGCTGCGCGGCGATTTGGCGGAGCTGCGCGGCAAAGTGGACGGCCTTGGCGACGGCTTGCGCGGCGACCTCGAAGGCGTGCGCCAGGACCTCGACGCCAAGCTGGAGGCGATTGCGCTGCGCATGCAAAAGCCGCGCGCGAGCCTCGGCACGCGCGTTGCGTTTTGGGTTTTGGGCCTTTTGGCCGTCGGCGGCGCGTTCGCGGCGGTGTTTGTCGCGGGCGCTCTTGCGCCGGAGGACTGGATCGCCTGGATTGAAAGCGTGACCGGCTATTGACGGCTGTCTGCGCGGTTCAGGGTCGCGTCTGGCGCGGGGCCGCATGACCAAGATTTCACTTGGTCATGGGACGCCTCCCAGCGACACTATCGCCATGTCGGACGATCGTATTGGTGACGCGGATGACGAACGGCCGGAGGCCGGCCCCCTGTGGGCTGACTCTGGCGTTGGCGTGTTGGGCCAGGGCGTGTCCGGCTTGGGCGCGGCGACCGCCCGGCGGGCCGCTGGCCGGGCCGCTGGGCCGGCTGTCGGGGTGAGCGCGCGTCGCGCCGCCGACCAAGCCCCCTCCAGCGCGCAAGTCACGGCGCAATTTGAGGCGCTGCAAGCGACCCTCGCGCGCCGCTTCGACGCGTTGGACGCCGAAGCCGTCGCGGCTCGGGGACGCGATGAGCTGATCTTGGAGCGGTTGGACGCGCTGGCGGCGGATGTGAAGACGCTGCAAACCCAGACGGCGGCTGTTGCACAAAGCTCTGCACGCCTTGAGCGGCGTACCGTCGATTGGCGCTATGCGCCGTATTGGGCGCTCGGCGCGGCGGGGGTTGTGTTGGTGCTGGCGATCCTGCTCTAAGCGACAGGCGGGGCGCGCCCCGCTGACCCGTTGCTGAGCCCGGACGCCCGCCATGGCCGACGCCCCGACCTTAGACCTCGACCGTCTTGATGCGCTGCGTGGCGCGGCGCTCACCGCCATTGACGCCGCCGCGGATGTGGACGGCTTGGACGCGGTGCGCGTGGCGTATCTCGGCAAGAAGGGCGAAGTGAGCCTGCTCATGCGCGGTCTCGGCAAAATGCCGCCGCAGGAGCGCCAAACCGTCGCCCCCGCGCTGAACGCCCTCAAGGATGCGCTCAACGACGCCGTCGCCGCTCGCAAAGCGACCTTGGAGGCGGCGGCCCTGGAGCAGCGCCTGGTGGCCGAGCGCGTGGACGTCACGTTGCCGCCGCGGCCAGAGCCCGTGGGCTCCATCCACCCAGTCTCCCAAGTGATGGAGGAGCTGATCGCGATTTTCGCGGAGATGGACTTCGTGCTCGCGGAAGGGCCGGACATCGACACGGATTTCAACAATTTCACCGCGCTCAACTTCCCCAAAGGCCACCCAGCGCGGGAGGCCCACGACACCTTTTTTCTCGAAGCGCGCGACGAGCACGGCGATCCTTACGTCCTGCGCACCCACACCAGCACGGTGCAGATTCGCACCATGCTCGCCCAAGACGCGCCGATCCGCATTATCGCGCCAGGACGCACCTATCGCTGCGACTGGGACGCCACCCACACGCCGATGTTCCACCAAGTTGAAGGCCTCGTGATCGACCGCGAGACTCATATGGGCCACCTTAAAGGCTGCCTCATGGAATTCGCCGCCGCTTTCTTCGAGGTGGATGCGGTAGTCTCGCGCTTTCGCCCGCACTTCTTCCCCTTTACTGAACCGTCCGCGGAGATGGATGTGCGCTATGAGCGCGTGGGCGGGGAGCTGCGCATTGGCCAGGGCGAGAACTGGATGGAGATTTTGGGCTGCGGCATGGTGCATCCCAATGTCATGAAGAATTGCGGCTTCGACCCGGACGAGTATCAGGGCTTCGCCTTCGGCATGGGCGTCGACCGCCTCGCGATGCTTAAATATGGTATGACGGATCTGCGCCCCTTCTTCGAACCCGATGTGCGCTGGCTGAAGCATTACGGCTTCGCGCCGACCCTCGCGCCGAATTTGGCGACGGGGTTGAGTTGAGGATTGATGAGGATCGCCGGTGCGGTTCGACGGACGAGAGCGCCGCCGGGCAAAGGGCGGACGGGCGACAGGGAAGGAGAACGCCATGACCGAGCCCCAAACCCACCTCGCGGAACTCAATGTCGGGCGTCTCGTCGCGCCCGTGGGCGACCCGCGCGTCGCGCCCTTCGTCAACGCGCTCGAGGCGGTCAACGCCATCGCCGAGCGCTCGCCGGGCTTTGTCTGGCGGCTGAAGGACGACGGCGGGGACGCCACCAATTTCCGCTTCCCCAGCGATGACCAGACGCTCGTCAATATGAGCGTTTGGGAGAGCGCCGACGCCTTGCGCCACTACGTTTTCAACACCGTCCACCGCAAGTTCTATGAGCGTCGCGCGGAATGGTTCGAGGTGATGGCCCAGCATCACATGGTGCTGTGGCGGGTCCCCGCCGGCCACATCCCCACGCTCGAGGAGGCGGCTGAGCGCCTCAACCACCTCCAGGCCCACGGGCCGAGCGCCTTCGCCTTCGGCTGGGCGGCGCTGCCGGACGCGGAACGTTGGGCGGAACGCCGCTGCGCCTGAGCGCTGAAGCGCGCGGGATCAACGGCCCCTCAAACGGCGACGCTTAACCGGGGAGGCTCAACCGGGCGTTGTTCCGATCGCGCAAGGCATCGGTTACCCCCGGGGTAGCGCGGTGGGCCTGTCGGCGCCGCACGCAGGGATGGGGGTCAGCGCCATGACATCTGTGTGGTCGAGCTGGTGGGCGGTGGCGGTGTCAGCCAGCGCGACGATTGTGGCGGTCTTCATCGGGGCCACGCTCGCATTCTGGGCGCGCCGCCATGTGGCGACGATGGCCGCGAAAACCGCCGCCACGTTGAAGCTGTTTGATGAGTTTCACAGCGTGGAGTTCATCGCCCATCGCCGGCGGGCCTATGAGCGTCTCCAGCGTGAGGACGCCGACGGGGTGGTGCGCACGCTGCCTTTGTGCATCGAAATCGAGGACGACAAGCGCCGCGACGCGCTGCTGGCGGTCGCCTATTTCTTTGAAAAACTGAGCGTCTTGTGGGCGCAAAAGCGCGTCGATCGGCGGCTTCTCGCCAGCTTGCTCGGCCGTTATGTCGGCTTTTATCGAGACGTTTTGTTCGCCCGCGACGGCGGCGACGCCGCGGATCGCGAATGGGGCGATTGGGCGACGATTGTGAAGGCCTCCTTTGCTGACATTCATGCGCAAGCCGCGCGGGCGCGCCGGCGCGGCGGCGCACGCTGACAGACGGCGTCGCCCAGGATTCGGGCGCTGGGGCGGGGTGGGGCGCCATTGCCTCAGCGGGCCGCGGCGCCTACCTTCGCATCCGGCGGCGCCTGCGGCGTGCGTGAAGGCGCTTACATCCCGGCGACCGTACCGACACCCTCGGGAGCTGTCCCTGCCGCGGATCGTGGTCTGCGGCACACGGCGCCCACCTCGCTGCGCGAGGTCGACGGGGATGTCTTACGCCCACGGCGATTGCGGGGCCGCCACCGATCACGCCGCGTCGAGACCACGGGCGCGAGGCTGGCGCGTTCGGGACGGTTTGTGCGATCAGGGTTGATGCTCATCGCGACGGAACACATGGACAAAGCCGCGCTCCGCTCGGAGTTGCGGGCGCGGCGCGCGCGCGCTGCGGCTCAACTGCCGAAAGCCGGTGAAGCGCTGGCATGGCGTGTGCCGGCGGCGCTGCTGGACGCTCGCGCGTCCGTGGTGGCGGGCTACGCGCCCTTTGGCGATGAAATTGAACCAGGCGGCGCGCTTTATCGCTTCCATCAAGCGGGCGCGCGGCTCGCCTTGCCCGTGGTGGCGGCGGAGGGCGCGCCCTTGGTATTCCGCGCGTGGAGCTTTGGCGATCCGTTGGAGGCCGGCGCTTACGGCATTCCCGCGCCGCCGGACACCGCAGAGGCGGTGACGCCGGACGTGGTGCTGACGCCGCTTGTGGGCTGGAGCCAGGAGGGCGTGCGCCTGGGATCCGGCAAAGGGTTTTATGATCACACGCTGGCGGCGTTGCGCGCGGCCGGCCCGCGTGCGGATGGCGCGCGGCCAGTCATTGCGGTCGGCTTAGGCTTTGAAGCGCAGCGGGTGTGGGGCTTGCCTTCCCAACGCCATGACGAGCCGCTTGATTGGATCATCACTGAAAGCGCCGCCTATGAGGCGATCGCGCCTGGGCGTCTGTGACCGCCAAGGCCGTCGGCGCGTCGAACGGTCGATGGCGGCCGGCACAGAAACGAGCGAGGACACACGGGTGACAGAGTGGGCATGACGTCCCCGCCCCACCCATCTGCCCGAGGGCTGACGGGGCCTGACGGTTTGGCCGGCCGGATACAAGCGGCCTCGACCCAAGGCGCGACACGCGCGCGATTGTGTTTGCATGGTCCGTCTGGGACTTTCCCTCGCTGATTGCAAAGGTGTTGGACCGCGCGCTCTTTCGCACGTACGCCGTTCCCTCGATTTCGGGCGTGCTTGCGTGCGCGGGCGCGTCCCTGGCGCGCCCGCGCATGCGCTTGGACGACACCGCGGTGATCCTCGCTGAGATCCAAGAGCATAGGGCGGACTATGGCCTGGGGGCGCGGCGTCCCCCGCGCGCAGGAACGCGATGCACGCGCGGTTTCGCATCGCGAACGGGGATTATCTTTATGTGCTGTCGACCTTCGCCTTTCAGCCGATCCGCCGCCCGCGGCCACAGGCTTTCCGCCGGCGCCGCGATCGGCTGATCGCAGGCCGCCGCGGGCGACGGCCTGGGGCGTGATCGTTCCGCGCACAAGCGCCCACGCGCTCGCGGCGGTCATTGCGGGCTCGCGGGCGCGGCGCGGCACGTGGCTCTGTCGGCAGCCCTGCATTGGCGCGGGCGCGCAATCTCCATAGAGTGTGAGGGACG
>CAZMSO010000059.1:0-16139 GCA_964568975.1 uncultured Caulobacterales bacterium
TGTCGGCAGCCCTGCATTGGCGCGGGCGCGCAATCTCCATAGAGTGTGAGGGACGTTGGACAGGAGCGGCTATGCGCATCGGGTTTTTCGGAGACGTCATGGGCCGCGCGGGCCGGCGCGGCGTGCAGCGTTGGTTGCCCGAGTTGCGCGACGCGCTGCGCCTGGATGTGGCGGTGGTGAACGCGGAGAACGCCGCCGGCGGCTTCGGCCTCAGCGAAACGACGGCCACAGAGCTGTTTGACGCCGGCGCGGACGTGCTGACGACGGGCAATCACGCCTGGGATCAGCCTGACGCGCCAAGCTATTACGACCGCGAACCGCGGATCTTGCGGCCTGTGAACCACCCGGCGGAGGCGAATCCGCCCGGCCGGGGCGCTTATGTCTATGACATCGCCGGCCGGCGGGTGCTGGTGATGAATGTGCTCGGCCGGTTGTTTATGGACGCTCTTGACGATCCGTTCGCGGCCGTGGCGCGCGAGCTTGAGCGCGCGCGCCTGGGTGAGACTGTCGACGCGATCCTTGTGGACATGCACGCGGAAAGCACGTCGGAAACCTACGCCATGGGCCATTTCTGCGACGGGCGGGCCTCGCTCGTGGTCGGCACCCACACTCATGTGCCGACCGCGGACGCCCACATTCTGGCGGGCGGGACGGCGTATCAGACGGATGCGGGCATGTGCGGCGATTATGACAGCGTCATCGGCATGAAGAAGGAGATCTCCGTGGCGCGGTTCACCACGCGCTTGCGCACTGAGCGGATGACTCCGGCGGAGGGTGACGCAACCGTGTGCGGGCTCTTTGTGGAGACGGACGCCGCCGGCTTGGCGGTGCGGTGCGAGCCGATCCGCGTCGGCGGCTTGTTGCCGGCGCACGCGCCGGCGGAGGCGTCCGCGCTGGTCGCCGGCTCCGGCGTTTGGGCGGCCGCGCCTGCGGAGTAAGCGCCTCGCTGCGTGCGGAGGGAGGCGAGGGCTAGACGACGGCGGGCTCGCTATAGCCAAAGCGCGCCATGAACGCCGCCACAGCCGGGTCGTCATAAATCAAGGGCAAATGTTCCGGCGGCACATCCGCATCCCGCACGCGCGCGCGCTCGGGATCGAAGTCCTTCCTCACGCCGCTGGACCAATCGACGGCGGTCGGCCACAGAAACCGCCGCGGGTGGGTGCGCGCGAAAGGCTGCAGGAAACGCTCCGACGGGCGCGCCCCTAGATGGGCGTAAATGCGCGCCATCGCGGTCTTGGGGTCCGTGACCAGATCTTCATAGCGCGACACGATCACGTTCGGCCGATCGAGATACGGCTCCCACACCGCGATGTTGTTCTTAAAGTCGCGCCACCGGCGATCTTTCTGCTCAACAGTTTGAGTCTCTTGCGCTTGAATACTGCGAACAATCGCGCGAGGGTCTCGAACTGTGTAAATGAGCGTATGATTGTGGGACAAACGCCGCACCACATCGGGCGCGCGATAAAAATCCGGGCTTTTGTCGCCCAAACCCAGGGCGTTGGGTTTCTTAAGACTTTGCTTGAGGTGCGGGAACATCTGACGATACCACAGCAGCATATCGTCGACACTGTTTTGCCGCTTTCGATCCAAGTGGCGCAGGATGGTCGCGCCGTCGAGGCCATGGCCGACCATGCGCTGGACGTGCAAATGGACAAAGTAATCGGGAAAAAGCGTGCGGTTGATTTCGGACTCGCACAGGCAAATCAAGTCCTCATGATCATCAAGGCACCGCGCCATGAGAGACGAGCCTGTCCGTAAAGGCCCGATGACAAAGAAATGCGGGGGCGGGCCGTGCATGAGCGGATCCTTGGAGCAGTGCGCCGCTGCGCGCGGCGCTGCCGGTGATGGCTCACGTGTTAAAAGGCGCTTCGGCGGCTGACAACCGCTCAGGCCGCCGCGCCGCTGGTCGTCAACGCGCTTGCTGGGGCGACATGGGCTGGTGAGGCCGAAGACCTCTTGCGCGGAGCCGCGTGACGCGCTTAGGCCTAGCTGCGGCGCGTGCAGCGCGCCGTCCAACGCCATTACGGAGGAACGCCATGGCCATCGCTGTTGGAGATCGCTTGCCTGAGGTCACATTTATGGCCGCGACGGCCGACGGCCCTGCGCCCATGACCACGGCGGAGGCGTTCGGGGGCAAGACGGTGGCGTTGTTTTCCGTGCCCGGCGCGTTCACGCCGACCTGCACCGCCAATCACTTGCCGCCTTATGTCGCTCATGCGGACGCCTTTGCGGCGAAGGGCGCGACGGTGGCGTGCACCTCCGTCAATGATCCATTTGTGCTGGGCGCTTGGGCGAAAGCTGGCGATCCCGATGGCAAGCTGGTGATGCTGGCGGACCCCGCGGCGGCGTTTGTTCGCGCGTTGGGCTTGACCTTCGACGGTTCGGCCGTGGGACTTGGCGAGCGGGGTTTGCGCTTTTCCATGTTGGTGAAAGACGGTGTGGTGAGTGCGCTCCACGTCGAGGAGAACCCGGGCGAAGTCGCGGTCTCTGGCGCGGAGACGCTGCTGGCGGAGCTTTAGCGCGCCGCCGCGGCCGGCGCTTTGGTCGCGCTCTGGTCGCGCTCAGCGAGGGCGACAGCGAGGGGAGAGCCCATGGCTCACGTGACGCAGCCGTCGCGGCCCCGGTCATTTCGCGTGACGGCGGCCATGGCGTTGGCGGTGGGCGCGGGCGCGGGGCTGATTGCGTTGGCGGGGCTTACGATCGCAAGCCCGCGGCTGGGCGCGGCGGCCTTCGCGTTCGCGGTGGCGGCGGCCACGGTCGCTGGCGCGTTCAGCCGCGCGGGCTGGCCGTGGGAGTTGGCGGCGAACTTCGCCGCCCAGCTGGCTGTCGCGAGCGGCGTCGCGGCCGCTGCGGCGCTTGGGACCGGACAGCTGGGGCTCGTCCTCCTCGCCCTCGCGGCGGTGGTTTGGAATCTCGCGCGCATCGCGCGCACGCCGGCCCCTGCGCCGATTACGCCGGCGGCGGCCTCAGCCGGCGGCGAAGACGCCGTGGTCACTGTGGTTTGGGCCAATCTCTGGGGCCGCGCCGCGGCGACTGAGCGCTTAGCGGCGTTGGCGCGCGCGGAGGGGGCCGACATCATCGGGTTCGCAGAAGGCCCGCCGGACGACACGGATCTCGACGCGCTTTTTCCGGATCATCCCCATCGCCTCGATAGCGCTGAGCACGATTTGCGCGTGGGCGGCGCGCCGACGCGGGTGGCGATCGTGTCCCGCTTTCCCCTTGAGGATCAGCGCTTGACGGATGATCCTGGCCCGGGTCGCGCGATTGCGCGCGCGACCGTGCGCCGGAACGGCGCGGCGCCGCTGCGCGTGTTCGCGACCCATCCCATGCCCGCCAAGACGCCGCGGCATTTGCGCGACCGCGACGCGATGATCGCCCTCATTCGTCGCGAGGCGGAGGCTCTCGACGCTGGCCGCTATGTGGTGATGGGCGACTTCAACCTCGCCCCGTCCGCGCCGGCCTATCGCCTCTTGCCCGGCCGCCGCGCCGGCGGGGCGTGGCGCGCCGGCACGTGGCTGACGCGCCTGCCCGGCGTCGGCTTCACCATTGACCATATTATGGTCGGCGATGGCGTCGCGGTGCGCGACGCGCGCCTTGGCCCCGCAATCGGCTCTGATCATTTTCCCGTGATCGCGCGCGTCAGCGCGTTCTGACCCGCGGGCGCGAGCTGGGCGCGGTCGCTTGCGGTTTCACTCTGCTGTTGCGGCTGTCTCGCCCGCGTCAAAGGAGGCCGGCGCGATTGTGACGAGGATCTCATTGCGGCGGAACGGGCCTGGCACGAAGGGCGCGTTGTAGAACGCCACCTCTGGCGCGTCGATGGGCTCATAGCCGTTTTGGTCCAGCCACTCTTGGAGTTCAGCGCGTTTGCGCGCTTGCGCCTTCGGGCGCGACCGACCGGAATAGCGTAGGCTTGCGACCGTGCGTGCGGGGATTTCGCGCACGCGCACATCGGGATTGGTCGGCGTCGGCAACGTGTCCATCGACCAGTCCGACGGCATAATGAAAGCAACCGTCCACGCCTCGCCGTCCGACGCCTGCGCGGGCGCCTGGGTGACGGGGGCGGTCATGGCGATTTTCACGCCGTCGTCGCCACCGTCGCGGCCTGCGTCCGCCGGCGCTTGGGTCACTGGCGCGGTCATGGCGATTTTGGACTGCGCGGTGTTGCGCCCGGAAATGTAGCTGAACAGAGGCCCAAACGCCGCGTTGGGCGCAGCGCCTTCAGCGTCGGCGATGGTCACTTCTGCGACAATCATGGAGTCATAAGCGCGGACTTCGAATTTTCCGTCCTCGCGAAGGACAGTGTAAGGCGGCGTTTCATAAGCCATGGCGGCCTCCGGCGTGGCGAGGGCGGTGGTTGCGGCGAGGGCGACAGCGCCGCCGACATGGACGACAACGCGACTGGACATAAGGGCCTCCGAGGGCGGGATCACACGCACATGCGCTCCCAAGACTACGCCACCGCGCAGCGCATGGATCGCCGCTGCGTTTTGGCGGCCGGCGCGTCGCGCCCGCCAGGCTTTTCACGACGCGCGGGCTCGGGTAGGTGACGGGGTCATCACACATCGCACAGGCGCGTGGCGGTCGGCGAGTTCGCGCCGCCGCCGCGCCCAGGTCGGGAGGCGCGCTATGGCCGGCCACTCCAAATGGGCCAACATTCAGCATCGCAAAGGCCGCCAGGATGCGGTGCGTTCGAAGCTGTTCTCGAAGCTGTCGAAAGAAATCACCATCGCCGCGAAAATGGGCGGCCCGGACCCTGACGCAAATCCGCGTCTGCGCTTGGCGATCAACAACGCTAAGGGCCAGTCCATGCCCAAGGACAACATTGCGCGCGCCATCAGTAAGGGCTCCGGCGGCGACGGCGAAAACTACGAAGATGTCCGCTATGAGGGCTTCGGCCCCGGCGGCGTCGGCGTGATCGTGGAAGTCTCCACCGACAATCGCAACCGCGCGGCCTCCGACGTGCGCGCAGCGTTCTCGAAAAACGGCGGCAATTTGGGGGAGACGGGCTCGGTCGCTTTCATGTTCGACCAGGTGGGCGAGATCCAATACCCCCTGTCGGCGGGCGATGAGGACGCCGTCATGGAGGCCGCCATCGACGCCGGCGCTGATGACGCGGAAACGCAACCCGGCGATGGCGACGAGGATGAAGGCGGCCATTGGATTTATTGCGCGCGGGAAAGCTTGGCTGAAGTTGCGGCGGCCCTTGAGGCGCGATTCGGCGAGCCCGTATCGGCGAAGATTATTTGGAAGCCGCAAAACACCGTTGAAGTCGACGCTGACAAGGCCGGCACGCTGATGAAGCTTGTCGGCGCGCTGGAGGACAGCGACGACGTGCAAAACGTCTATGCCAATTTCGAAATTCCCGACGATGTCATGGCGAGCCTTGAGGGCTGAGCATGAACGGCCGATCGGCGCTGGGCGCGCGCGGCGGGTGCGGCGCCGCCCGCAATTCCGCCCAATACCGAAGTAGGATAGGACTCGCTCGGGAAAACGGTGCGAGGAAGGATGACGGCGATGGGTGATCGAGCACGGTGGGTCCGCGCTGGGCGCGCGCTTGCGGCCGCCCTGGCTGGCGGCGCCGCGGTGGCGTTCGCCGCGCACGCGCAGGTGGAGCATCCCTGGTTCTCCCACGATGAAAATTATGATTCCCGGCTCAGCCCCGAGGAGTTCGCTTTGGCCATGATGGCCGAACTCAAGCCGCTGGACGTCAATAGCGACGGCGCGCTGACCCGCGCTGAATTCCTCACCGGCAAGACCGATGAGGAGCTTTATGTCCACACGACGTGGTTTGATGAGAACGATGTCGACGCTGATGGCCTGTGGAGCGTCGGCGAGCTGGAGGAGTATCTGGTCTTCCGGTTCCTGCAATTTGACGCTGATGAAGACAGCTTCCTGACAGGCGATGAGTTTCCTGAAACACGCCCGTCCGCAACCGCGCGTCTTTAGGCGTCGTGACGGCTTTGGGGTCGTTGGCGCGGCGGCGCTGAGGCGGGCGGGCCGCAACCGTGGTTGTCGCCAAAGATCTGTCTGAGACTTGCTGACGTGAGGATCTGGGAACGACGCCGCTCCCGCCATCATTTGGGCGCGGACGGGCCTGGGGCGCTGACGCGGGCGTGTGTGTGTCGGCGCGCCACGCTGTCGCGCCGTCAGTCGGGTGCGCGCACAACACGGCGACCTGTCACTCACTTGTCGCACCACGCTCGCGACGAACAATGCTATCGCCAGCGCGTCGCGCGACGACGCACTTCTCTGGCGGGTCTGACGCCATGCACAGACTGGATTCCGTGAATGTCCCCGGCGCCGGCGTGGGAACCGGGGACGATCGCTTCGGCTTTGATGAAGCCGCGGGCGCTGCGTGGGTGATCGACGGGGCGACGGATGTCGGCCCGGTGCGGTTGTTTCCTGACGCGGAAAGCGACGCGGCGTGGTTTGCGGAGGCGCTGTCGGCGCGCTTCATGAGCGGCCCGCGGGTGGGCGAGGCGGCGCGCGATTATCTCGCCCGGGTGATCGCGGATGTGAATGCGCGCATGGCTGCGGCCGCCGTTGTCGACATCGCCGCTGCGCCCCGGTCGTGCTGGCCGGTGGCGGCGTTTGTGTGGATGCGGCGCGTGGGCGGCGTGCTGGAGTTTGCGCGTGCAGGCGATTGCGTCGGCCTGGCGGGCGTCGGTGGGACGGTGCATGCAATTGGCGATGACGGCCGCCATGATGATGAGAGCCGTCGTGCGGCGGTTGTGGCGGCGTTGAGTTGGGAGGAGAAGCTTCCCGGCTTGCGTGAGGATCGCGAGCGCACCAACACGCCAGGCGCGTTTTGGCCGGATCCCGGTCGCGCGCCGGGGGCTTTAGAGCGGCTGGTGATTGAGACCACGCCGGCGCCGCGTCGCGCGACGTCCGACGGCCACGGTCCTCATGGCCATGATCACGTCTTGCTGATGAGCGACGGCTTGTATCGACTGGTGTCGCCGTTTGGCGCGCTGGACGATGCGGGCCTCCTGGCTCTCGCGCTGGAGGACGGTCTTGGCGCGGCGATCACGAAATTGCGCTCGTTGGAGGCGGCGCCGGACGGTCCGGCGCGGTTCAAGGCGTCTGATGATGCGTGCGGCTTGCTGTTAAGGGTGTAGGCCGCCACGCGCGGGCGGGCCTAGGCGCGAGGGCGCCGAGCCCGTACATAAAGCGCGTCCTCAGCAACCATTCCACGAGCTTTGCTATGTCCCTCACAGTCGCCGTCATCGGCGCGACCGGCGTCGTCGGTAAGGAAATCCTCGCCATCATGGCTGAGCGGGGCTTTCCCGCTGACCGCGTGATCCCTTTGGCCACGCGCCGCTCCATTGGCGTGGAGGTGTCTTATGGCGAGCGCGATCTGAAGTGCGAGGATCTGGAGCAGTGCGATTTCAGCCGGGTGGATCTGGCTCTTCTCGCGGCCGGCGGCGAGGCTGCGCGCGAATGGGCCCCAAAAATTGCGGCCGCGGGGGCTTACGTCATCGACAACTCGTCGGCCTTTCGCATGGACCCGGCGACGCCGCTGGTGGTGCCGGAGGTGAACGCCGACGCCCTCGATTCCCTGGGCGAGAAGCGCATCATCGCCAATCCGAATTGTTCGACGGCGCAATTGGTGGTGGCGCTGAAGCCGCTCCATGACCGGGCGATCATTAAGCGGGTGGTGGTGGCGACCTATCAATCCGTCTCCGGCGCGGGCACGGACGCGATGGACGAGCTGTGGACTCAAACTCGCGGCATCTTCGTCAATGATTCCCTGGAGAAGGCGGCCTTCACAAAGCAAATCGCCTTCAACGTCATCCCCCACATTGATGAGTTCATGGAGGACGGCGCGACGCGTGAAGAATGGAAGATGGTGGTCGAGACGAAGAAGATCCTCGACCCCGCCATCAAGCTGACCGCGACATGCGTGCGCGTTCCGGTGTTTGTCGGCCATTGCGAGGCTGTCAATATTGAATTCGCGCGCGAGATCAGCGCCGAGGAGGCGCACGAGGTGCTGCGCGAGGCGCCGGGCGTGCTCGTCGTCGATAAGCGTGAGGATGAAGGCTATGTGACGCCGGTGGAGTGCGTTGGCGAGTTCGCGACGTTTGTCAGCCGCGTGCGGGAGGATCCGACCGTCGACAACGGCCTCAGCTTGTGGGTGGTCTCTGACAATTTGCGCAAAGGCGCGGCGCTCAACGCCGTGCAGATCGCGGAACTCTTGCTCAATCGCGGGTGGTTGAAGGCCGCCGCGTAAGCACCGCCCACGTCTGTGTCCGCTCTATGCCGCTGGATTGGCTTGGCGTGAGCGCCACTCGGCGCGACGTCCGCCGACGGCTGCGGCGGGCGCCGCATCCCTATTGCAGCGCGAGGTAGGCGGTCGCCTCGGTCACGCCGATCACGCGCATACGCCGGCGCACGCGCGTCCAGGGCTCGACCACCGCGGCCTCGTCGGCGGCCGCGCAGACGGCGGCGTCTGTGTCGTCGGCCTTTGCGTCGTCGGCCGTTGCGTCGTCGGCGGCTCGCTCTGCGGGACTCTCAGTCTCGGCGGCGCCCGCGGTCGCGTCCTCGACACAGATTTTGAGGCGCGGAGGACCGCATTGACGCCGGCCGAGCGTGCACAGCCCAGTTTCTGCGACGGTCATGACCGGAGTCGCCGCGCGGCGCGTGACGTCGTTGAAGCGACCAGCGACCATGGACAGCATGCGGATGCGCACGTCATCGTCGCCTGCGCTTTCGGGGGCGATGCCGGGCGTGACAAACTCTTTGACGTTCAGCGACGCGCCGTTGGCGAAGCTCTCAAACACCGCGATCGTGTCGAGGCCCGAGCCCCGCGGATCGTCGGCGTCGCCCTCGATCTGGCAGCGCTCCGCGCCGAGGGGAAAGCCATAGAGCCGTTGTTCTTGGAACTTTCGCTCCAGAAAGGCCTCGCCCTCCTCGCCGGCGATGCGCGCGTAGTTGGTGTAGAGCCGCATGGCCGCCACGACGAAGTCCAGAAGCGACCCTTGGCGCGGCTTGACGTAGAAGGCGAGCGCCATGTCGAGCGTCAGATTGGCGCATTCCATGGCGGAATCGACAACCGCCGCATCGTTGAACGCCATGGCGATCGCCGCTTCGTCACGGAATGTCGACGCCAGGCTCAGCATCGTCGCCATCATGGCGTAGTCGCAGACTTCAACATTGCGGCCCACGGCTTCATAGCAATAATCATGGGCGAAGCAGGCGTAATCGATATCGTCGAAGGGAGGTTTTTCAGCCGCCTTCGACCGGAGCCGCGCAATGTTTGCGCCCCGCCGGCGTTGATTCTCGCGCGGGTCGTCCGTGTTCGGGATTTCGAGGCCTTCCGGCCAGCCCGGGCCGCAAAAATGTGCGTAGCGAAACAAGTTGAGGTTCAAGTTGAGCCGCCGGGTGAGCGCGAGCGATGGCCCAAAGGTGGACGTCGATCCCGCAGCGTCCGTCGCCGCCTGAGCGCCCGGGCTCTCAAGGGCTGCAAGCGCGCGGACGTCGTTGTCGGCGGCGATCGTGGCCACGGTGGCGTCGTCCTCTGGGTCGACGCCGGGATTGGGGCGCAAGAAATACGGGTTGACGACGTCGCCGCGCAGCGCGTCATAGCTCTCCGCGAAGGCTTCAAGCCGCCGATCAAGGAAGTTCTTCACCGCCGCCTGCTGGGAGATCGACAGGCTTAGGCGATTGGTCACCGTCGCGCACGCCGTCGTCAGCGCCACAGCGACGAGCGCCACGGCGGTCAGCACCTTGGAAGTCACAACCTTCGCCCCGTGAGACCCAGAAACACCCGCCGCCACAATCGTCGCTCAGGCTAACGCGGCAAGCCTGAATCCGAAGACGTGCGTTGGGCGCGAGCACACTGTGTCGCAACCGCAACACCAGCGGTTCACGAGAGTCGGCGCCGCGCAGTGTTCGCGTGGCGGGTGGTTTATCCTATGACTGGGAGCTTGGGCGCGGGGCGGCGGCGCATTTTGGGGACCGTGATGATCAAACCTAACGTGATGGCCACACCTTGTGCGGCGACCCGCCGAGCCTCCGCGCTGGCCGGCGGGCTGAGCGCGGCGTTGGCCCTGGCGGCGGCGCCGGTGCAGGCGCAAACCACGTTCAGCGGCGTCGGCGAAGCCGCGCTCGGCGTCACGAATGTCAATGTCGCCTCCGAGCTGTTCGACACCGTCAATCTTGATGACGAGTTCGCCAATGTGGTGATCGCCGGCGCGGGCGCGGTGGCCGGCCCCGTGACGGGCAGGCTGGGCTTTCAAGCGGACGCCGCGGTGGACGCGTTTTTCGACACTGAGGACGACATCGCCGCGCAGATCGTGTTCAATCAAGGCCATCTTTATTATCGCGATTCCGAGCGTTTCGCGGCCGGCGGCGGCCTTAACACCGTCAGCGCGTATGGTGATTCCGGGGTCGACGCATTTGGCGCTAATGTGGAGGGCGATCTCTACTTTGATCGATTGTCTGCAACCGGAAATATCGCGTTTTACGACTTTGATAACTTTGATTCCACGGCGTTTGGCGGGCAAGGAAAGCTTGATTTCTTCCCGCGCCGCCACATGCGCTTCGGCGGCGCGGTGACGTATGGGCGCCAGGACGACGTGTCGACCTTTTGGCGCGCGCAGTTCGAGGCTGAGTTCCAGCGTCCTGGCGCGCCGTTAAGCCTCGTGGTGTCGTTCGCGAATACGGAAGAAACGATTGAAGACGCGTTTTTCGACGACACTGAGGTGTCGACCCAGAGTTTCCGGATCGGCGGCCGCTATTACTTCTCCGGGTTGTCTTTGTTTGCGTTTGATCGCTCGGGCGCGTCGCGCGACGGCGGCGCGTTTCTGCTCGACGCGGCGTCTGGGTTCTGAAGTCCCGCGCCGGGGGCGTGGAGCGTGACGGCGAGGGCGGCGACGCCTGTGGCGGCGGGCGTCGGGTATGCGGCGGCCGCCTACGCGGGATGGGGGCTCTTTCCGCTCTTCTTTAAGCAGCTGGAAGACACGCCGTCGTTTGAGGTGCTGCTGCACCGCATGGTGTGGGCGGCGCCGTCGGTTCTGCTGCTCGTTGTGGTCACGGGCCGGTGGGCGCACGCGCGCGCCGTGATCCGCGACCGGGCGGCGGTGCGCACGCTGGCGGCGTCGGCGATGTTGTTGAGCGTCAATTGGCTGGCGTTCATTTGGGCGATCCAAAGCGGGCGCATACTGGAGGCGAGCCTCGGCTATTACATCAACCCGTTAGTCAGCGTCGGTTTGGGCTTTGCGGTGTTGGGCGAGCGGTTAAGCCGGGCGCAGGCCGCCGCAGTGGCCCTCGCGGCGGCGGGCGTGGCCAATTTGGTGGCGGCGGCGGGGGCGGCTCCGTGGGCGTCGCTGATTATGGCGGTGACGTTCGCGACCTATGGATTGTTGCGCAAAACTGTGGCGGCCGACGCCCGCACGGGCTTGCTGGTGGAGACAGCCATCATGGCGCCGGTCGCGCTGGGGGGGCTGGCGTGGTTAAGCGTCATCGACGGCGCGGCCGCGGACGTGGACCGTCGATCGCTCGGCTGGCTGATGGCCTCGGGGCCGGTGACGATCGGCCCGCTTATCCTGTTTGCGTTAGGCGCGCGGCGTTTGCGGCTCTCAACCATGGGGTTGTTGCAGTATCTTGCGCCGACCATGCACTTTGGAATCGCGATTGCGTATGGCGAGGCTTTTTCCGTGGCGCACGCCGTGACGTTTGGTCTGATTTGGGTCGGGCTGGCGGTGTTCTCCGTGGACGCAGTGCGCCGCGACGCCCGCGCCCGCCGCGCCACGGCGCAGGGGAGACGTCCATGACTGCGCCCGTGACCGACACGCGTGCGGCGGCGCCGCCGATCCGCATCACCGTCGGGGAGGAGGTGACGCTGTCGGTCCATCTTGCGGGGCCGGAGACAGGAACGCCGGTGCTGCTGCTCCATGGGTGGCCAGAGCTCGCGCGGTCGTGGACCCATCAGATTCCGGCGCTGGCGGCGTGCGGGTATCGGGTGATTGCGCCGGATCAGCGCGGCTTCGGCGCCTCCGACGCGCCGGATGCGGTGGAGGCGTATCGGATTGATCGCCTGGTGGGGGACCTGACGGGGCTGCTGGACGCGCTCGGCCTCGCGGAGGCGGTGTGGGTCGGCCATGACTGGGGCGGCCTGGTGGCGTGGCACGGCGCGCTGCTTGCGCGCGATCGCGTGGCCGGCGTCATTGGCGTCAACACGCCGTACAGTCCGCCGCCGGCGCGCGCGCCAATCGAAGTGTTGCGCGATGTGTTTGGTCCGGACCACTACATTGTGCGCTTCCAGGAGGAGGGCGCTGAGGCCGCGTTCACGGGCCGGGAGGACGCCTTCTTCGCCTTTATGTTTCAACGCGTGCGACGCGACCGGGCGCGGGAGACGGATGGCCGCCCGCCAGCGGGCGCTTACGATCTGCTTGGCGCGTTCGCGCGTTTTGAGGGCGCGCCAGAGGACGGGATCGTCGTCCCAGCGGCGACGCGGGCGGCCTATGCGCAGGCGTATCGGCGCGCCGGCTTCCGCGGCGGTCTGAACTGGTATCGGAACTTTGACGCCAATTGGCGGCTGGTTCGCGGGCTCGACCCGACTCTGGCGCAGCCTTGCCTGATGATCGCGGCGCGGGACGACCTTTATCTGCCGGCGGAGTTGATTGAGCGCATGCCGCCGCTCATCGCCGACCTGACCACTCACGTGATCAGCGATTGCGGCCATTGGACTCAATGGGAGGCGCCGCAGGAGCTCAACCGGGTGATGACGGCGTGGCTGACGGAGCGGTTTCCCACGCCGCCGCCTAAGGCGCGCCCGGCCGGGGAGCCCGCCGCATGACGGCGCCGGCGCGTGATCGCGCGTGCGTCTATTACGCCATTGGCGATGTGCACGGCCTGGCGGCGCGCTTGCGGGCGCTGCATGACGCGATCCTTCAGGACTGGGTGTTGCATCACGACGCGTGTGACGCCGTGATAGTCCATTTGGGCGATTACATTGATCGTGGGCCGGACAGCCGCGGTGTGATCGCCGCGATTATGGCGCTGGAGGCGGAGGCGGACGCCCGCGCGGATCTCGCGGTGGTCAGCCTGAGGGGCAATCACGAGCAGATGATGATCGACGCCGTCGGTCGTGCGAACGCCGCCGCGCGGCGGCTGTGGACCATTAATGGCGGGGATGTCGCGATCGACAGCTATCGGCGGGCGCATCCCGGAGGGCGCACATTAGTCGATCCGTCGCATTTGCGCTGGGTGCGCCGGCGGCCCGTGATGCATCACGATCCGGCGCGGGGCCTTGTGTTCGTGCATGCCGGCATTGATCCCGAGACTTACCCGGAATGTCCCGACGCGGTGCGGTTGTGGACCCGCGCGAGCGACTTCTTCGACACCGCCGCTTGGCCGGACCGGCCGGAGTTGGAGGGGGTCACCGTTGTTCACGGCCACACCCCCACGGCCGACTTCATGCCGGAGGTGTCGCCGCGGCGGATTAACATCGACACTGGCGCAGTCTTTGGCGGACCTTTGACGTGCGTGGCGCTCGCGCCGGAGGACGGGCCGCGTTTTCTGCAGGCGTGAGCACACCATCCCGATGCGGCGCGTCAAAAACGCGCCCGGTTCCGGTGAAAGCGGCGTATGGTGCGCGCTATCAACACATTGGGAGGGATCGCCCGCTGGGCGCGGTCGCAAATCATGACACTACAGCTTTACCACAACCCCATGTCGCGCGCAGTGATCATCCACGCTTTGCTGGAAGAACTTGGCGCACCTTATGAGCTGAAGCGCGTGGAGTATGACGATGGCTCCATGCGCACGCCGGAGTTCCTCGCCCTCAACCCCATGGGCAAAATTCCCACTCTCGTGGACGGCGAGGTGGCGGTGAGTGAAACGCCGGCGATCGCGATTTATCTCGCCGACAAATACAAAGACCCCCACGATCTTGCGCCCGCCTTTGATGACCCCCGGCGCGGCGAGTATCTGCGCTGGGTCGTGTTCCAGGGCACCGGCATAGACGGCGCCATGGCTCACGCGGGCGGCAAGTTCGAGATTAGCCGCCAACAAGCGGGCTGGGGCAGCCCGGAACTCGTGGCCGAGGTTCTGACGCAACGGCTTGGGAAAGCCGATCCGTTTGTGTTTGGCGACTGGTTCACCGCTGCGGACGTGATGTTGGCCACGTCGGTGGGGTGGGCGTTGCGCTTTAATCTCTTTCCGAAGACGCCTGAGCTTGAAGGTTATGTCGGGCGTGTGATGGCCCGGCCGGCGATGCAGCGCGTCTTCGCCGCGCCGGAGCATGCGGGGTGAGCGCCATGAGCGAGGCTGTGATCGCGGGAACCGCGCCGCTTCCCCTCGATGTGGAGGCCGGCAAAACGTATTTCTGGTGTTCGTGCGGGCGATCCCAGAAGCAGCCTTTGTGCGACGGCTCTCACAACGCGCAGGAGTGTGCGTTCGAACCGCAGGCGTGGACGGCGCCGACGACGCGCACCGTGTTCTTTTGCACCTGCAAGCGCACCGCCAACGCTCCGTTGTGTGACGGCAGCCACGGCGCGCTTTAAGTGGCGCAGTCCGTCGCGGGGTCGCAAGGGCGCGCCCCGCCGGCGCCGAGCGCGGCGGCGGGGCCGAGCCTGGCGCTTACGCCGCTGGGCGCTGGGCCGTATGTGGTCAGGCCGGAGGCGCTGTCCGCCGAGGCCGTGGTGTTGGACGCCAACATCACGCTGGGCTGGTGCTTCGGCCGGCGGTTGCCGGCCGACAGCCGCGCATTGCTCTTGCGCGTGCGCGGCGCTGGCGCGCTCGCGCCGCGGCTTTTGCAGTATGAGACGGAGCGGGTGATTGCGCGCCGCGCCGGCGGCCGCTCGCTCAGCGCGGCGCGGGCGGCGTGGTTTCGCGCCTTCTTTTGCGGGCTTCCCATCGCTTATGAGCTGAGCGGGGAGGCGACGGGCTACGCCGCGGCGCGGACGCTGGCGGAGTCGACTGGCCTGACGGTGAAGGACGCTGCGTACCTTGAACTCGCCCAGCGCGCCGGGCGGCCGTTGGCCACGCGCGACCGGCCGCTCGCGGCTGCGGCGCGCCGGCTTGGTGTGGCGGTGGTGTGAGCGTCTTTGCACCGGAAAGCGGCAAGGGGGAAAGCCGCGGGGCGCGTTTGGAACGCCGCCGCTCCCCGGCCGAGCGCGCAGCGCGCAGAGCCGGGGTCCATAGGGCGCAGGCGAAGGCTGCATGGATCCCGGATAGCGGCTGCGTTGCTTCCGGGACGCGGCGTCTTGTGATCAAGACCGCTCCGCGGCCGAGCGCGAAGGCCAGACATTGCTTGCGTTTCGACCAGTCGCCGACTAGTGTTACGATGTGGACACGGTCGGTGCATACGAAGCGAAAACCAAACTTTCCGCCCTTTTGCAGCGGGTGGAGGCGGGCGAGAGCATCGTCATCACGAAGCACGGCCGCCCGGTTGCTCAGCTGAATCCAGTGGGCGCGGCCGCGGGCCCCCATCCTCCGGCGAAACCGGGCTCGAAGCGCGCGCGGGAGGCGTTTCGCCGGCTGGAGGCTTTGCGCGCTCGGGTGGGATGGCGGATGACGGACGACGAGATCCGCGAGGCGATCGGCCGCGACCGTGACGACCGGCGCTTCTGACTGTCGGCTGCGGTGTGTCGCTCTGCGCCGGGCGGCTCGAATTCGCACCCCTCATCCCCGACCCGTCTCCCCTGGGAGGGGCGGGGCCTCCAGAAACACGGCCGACGCGTCGTGAGCCTTGTGTTAGACACCTCCGTCGTCGTGGCGTGGATGTTCGACGAGCAAGCTGACGTCGTGACGCGGGACGCGCGCGCACGCACGGAGCGCAGCGGCGCCCTCGCGCCGTGGCTGTTGAAGTATGAAACCGCCAATGTCGTCACCCGCGCGACGCGGCGGGGCCGCATCACCGCCGCCGACGCCCAGGTTCTGTTCGGCCTCGTCGACGAGCTGCCCATCACTTATGACGCCGAAGGCCTTGATCTGACCTTCGACAACGCGGCGCTGCTGGCGATTGATCTCGATTTGACCGCTTATGACGCTGTGTTCTTGGAGCTCGCGATCCGCGCGGGTTTGCCGCTCGCGACCCGCGACCGCGCTTTGGCCGCCGGAGCGCGGACCATGGGCGTGGAGGTGCTGGGCGCGGCGTAGCGCCGAAACTGCGCCGCCCCCCATAGGCCCCGGCT
>CAZMSO010000060.1:0-14626 GCA_964568975.1 uncultured Caulobacterales bacterium
CCGAGAGCCCGCGCCCGAGAGCCCGCGCCCGAGAGCCCGCGCCCGAGAGCCCGCGCCCGAGAGCCCGCGGCGCCTGGGCGCTGCGCATCCTTCGCTTAGGCGTCGCCGGAGCCCGACGCCGCCAGCTGGGCTTCCAGCGCCTCAACACGCGCGCGCAGCGCGTCGTTATCGGCGCGCAACGCCTCGAACTCATCGCGGCGCACGAGATCCATCTCCGCGACAAAACGCTCCGCCTGGGCGCGCATCACGGCTTGCATTTCCTCGCTCACCCCCTGGGCGGCGCCGACGGCGTTGGTCATCAACTGCGCGAGATCGTCGAAAAAGGGGTTCTTTGTCTGCATGTCTGAGGCTATGCACCCTGCGTCCGCACGTGGTCCTTAGCCCCGTCGCGGTGCGAGCGCAATGCGTGTTTTCGTCGTCGCAACCCCGCGGCGGCGGGTTCACTGAACTCCGCAGGGAACGCCATGCCCGATCAATCCTGCAGCCCGATCCCCGGCTTCAGCGAAGTGTTGCTGCCCCTGCCCGGCCCGATCGACATCCGCTGGTATGCGATGGCCTACATCGCCGGCTTGCTGATCGCTTGGCGGTATGTGCTGCATTTGCGGGAGCAAACTGGCCTGTGGCTCCCCCACGGGGCGTCGACCAAAGGCGCGGCCGCGCCCTTCACCCGCGATGATGTGGATGAGCTGTTGTTTCTGTCGACGCTCGGCGTGATTTTGGGCGGGCGCTTAGGATATGTGCTCTTTTACATGCACCGCACCAATCCAGGCTGGTTCCAGGACAATCCGTTGCAAGCCTTCGTGATTTGGGAGGGCGGGATGTCCTTCCATGGCGGCTTGGTGGGCGTCGGCCTGGCGATGGTCTGGCTCGCGCGCAGCCGCAAGCTGCCGGTGCTGCGCATCGCCGACGCCGCCGCCGCCGTGACGCCGGTGGGGCTGCTGCTGGGGCGGATCGCCAATTTCGTCAATGGCGAGCTCTATGGGCGGATCGTCTTTCGCGAGCGCACGTTCACCGGGGATGGCGCGGCCTATCTCCGCGGCGGCGAGGTGATCCCGGTGAAGGCCGGCGACACCGTGCTGACGGCTGCAACCGCGGAAAACGCGCCTTGGTGGGCGGTCCGTTTTCCCTGTGATGCGGAAGCCAACCGGATTTTTGAGCAGTTCGGCGGCTTGCGGTTCGATTTCTACCGCCATCCCAGCCAGCTTTATGAAGCGTTCTTGGAGGGCGCTGTGCTTTTAGGCGTGCTTTTTTGGCTCACCCGGGTGCGGCGGGGCTTGGCGCGCCCGGGCTTAGCGACGGGCGTGTTCCTGGCGGGCTATGGCCTCGCGCGGACGTTGGTGGAAACAGTCCGCCAGCCGGATCAAGGCCTTGATCAACTGCCCTTTGGGATCACAATGGGCATGATCCTCTCCACGCCTATGATCGCCGCCGGCGTCGCGTTGGCGGCCTATGCGCTCACGCGCCCGCCGGCCTCCGGCGCTGCGGCGGGCCCCGCCGGCGGCTCGACTCACGCCGCCGCTTAGGGCGCGGACGCGCGTGGAACGCTGGAACACGTTCATCACACAGATCACCGACGCTCCGGAGGCGGCGATGATCTGGACGGCGTTGAACGCGGCGGCGGCGCCGTTGGCGGTGTTCGTCATCGCGCTGGTCGCGGCGCGTGTGGGTCCAGCGATCATTGCGCGGCGCGCGCCCACCCCGCTTGCGCGTTTCGCTCCACGGGCGCGCACGCCGCTCACCTTCATCGCGCTGGCGTTGGCGGCGGGAACAGCCGGCGCCGGCGCGCCGCCCGACAGCGTGGCGGCGGCCGTCTTCGACGTGGCGCGGGGCGTCTTTGCGGTGATGGCGGCGGGCTGGCTGTTTGAGCGCGGCGGCGATTACATGCTGCGGCGCGCCGCCAAGCAGCTCGACCTCACCGCGGAGGACAATCTCGACGCCCGCCGGCGCATCACGCGCCTCGGCGTGATGCGCCGCATTTGGACGTTCACGGTGATTTTCTTCACCGCGGCGGCGGTTCTGTTGACGCTGCCGCCGGTGCGCGAACTCGGCTTGAGCCTCTTCGCCTCCGCGGGCGTCGTGGGCATCGTGGTCGGCGTCGCGGCGCGGCCGGTGCTCGCCAACATCATTGCCGGCGTCCAGATCGCGCTGACCCAGCCGATCCGTATCGACGACGCCGTGGTGGTGGAGGGCGAGTGGGGCTGGGTGGAGGAGATCGGGCTCACCTATGTGGTGGTTCGCCTGTGGGACTGGCGCCGGCTCGTCTTGCCGGTCAGCTATTTCGTGGAGAAGCCGTTTCAGAACTGGACGCGCGAGAGCGCCTCCATTTTGGGCTCCGTGTTCTGGCGTCTCGATTACCGCGCGCCTGTGGAGGCTATGCGCGCCAAACTCGACGAGATCCTGGAGGCCTCCACGCTGTGGGACCGCAAGGCTAAAGTGCTGCAAGTCACCGACGTCACGGATCACGCCATCGAAATCCGCGCGCTCGCCAGCGCGCGCAGCTCGCCGCAAGCCTTCGATTTGCGCTGTGAGATCCGCGAGAAAATGATCGCGTGGCTCCAGACCGAGCACCCCGAGGTGTTGCCGCGCGTGCGCGCGGAGCTGACGCCGATCTCCCCCAACTCTGGCGAAGACGCCCGCACAGACGCTTGACCCCAGCGCGAGGTTCGCGCCAGGACCCGCGGATGTCTGAGGGTTCTCCACCCCGCGCCGATGACGACGCAGCCCCCGCCAACGGCTCAGCGCCAGGGCTTCTGGACCGGTTGCGCGCGCGCATCGCCTCCGACGGGCCAATGACGGTCAGCGCCTATATGGCTGACGCGCTTTATGATCCGCGCGACGGCTATTACGCCACGAAAGACCCCATCGGCGCGGGCGGCGACTTCATCACCGCGCCGGAAATCAGCCAGATGTTCGGGGAGCTGATCGGGTTGTGGTGTTTGCAAAGCTGGATAGAGCTGGGCGCGCCGGAGGCGGTGCGGCTGGTGGAGCTGGGCCCCGGGCGCGGCGTGATGATGGCTGATATGCTGCGCGCCGCGCGGGTGCGCCCAGCCTTTCTTGAAGCGCTGCGCGTGACCCTGGTGGAGGCGAGCCCTGCGCTCCAGGCCGCCCAGGCTCAGGCCCTTGCCGCCGCGCCCTTCGCTCTGGAGTGGGCTGATGATGTCCCCGCGGCCGGCGCGGAACCAGCGCTGATCATCGCTAATGAATTCCTCGATTGCTTGCCGATCCGCCAGTTTGTGCGGGCCGGGGGCCAGTGGCGCGAGCGGGTCGTGGCGTTAGCGCCGGATGGCGGCCTGCGCTTTGAGGCGAGCGCGCTGCCCGCCCCTCCAGGCGATGTGGCGCTCATCCCGGAGCCGCTGCGCGCGACGCCGCCGGAGGGCGCGATTGTGGAGGCGCGTCCCGCCACGGCGGCCCTGGTCGAGCGGATGG
The DNA here is from genome assembly GCA_964568975.1 of uncultured Caulobacterales bacterium. Taxonomy (GTDB): domain Bacteria; phylum Pseudomonadota; class Alphaproteobacteria; order Caulobacterales; family Maricaulaceae; genus CAZADA01. The sequence goes on from CAZMSO010000060.1 coordinate 3,427, forward strand.
CGACGCGGCTGCGGGCCCAGGGTGGGCGCGCGCTGATCATTGATTACGGGCCGGCGCAGAGCGAGTTCGGCGACACGCTGCAGGCCGTGCGCGGGCATCGCCGCAGCACGCCGTTGGCCGCGCCCGGACACGCAGACCTCACGGCGCGGGTTGATTTTGCGACGCTTACCGCCCAAGCGCGCGCTGAGGGGCTGGAGGTCGCGGGACCGGTCGAGCAAGGCGCGTGGCTGAGCGCGCTTGGTTTAGAGCAGCGCGCGGCGGCCCTGCGGCGCGCGGAGGACGCCGGGGGCCGCATCGCGTCCCAAGTGTTTCGCCTGACTGATCCCGGGCAGATGGGCGCGCTGTTTAAAGTGGTGTGTCTGTCGGCGCCGGGATTGCCGCCGCCGGCGGGGTTCGCCCCGCCGCACCGGTCCGCGTGATGGTCGACAGCCCCGGCGCCCACGGAGTGCGGCGCCCAGGATGACGGCGTCCAGCGTTGCAGCGCCCAGGATTGCGGTGCAAAGCGTCTCGTCGTGGGCGGCGGGTTTGGTTACAGTTTTGTCATGAGAGACCCCAACGCCCTTGATGTCGCTGTTGCGGAGAATCTCGCCGCGGCCGGCTTCACCCATGGGTTTTTCGGACGCCGCGGCGGGGTCTCCAGCGGCCTTTACGCCAGCCTCAACACTGGGCCGGGCTCTGCGGACGCGCCGGAGGCCGTCGCGATGAACCGCGGCCGCGTCGCCGCCGCTTTAGGGATCTCTGAGCCCACGCGCTTAGTCAGCGCGGCGCAAATCCACTCTGCGGTCGTCGCGACGGTGGCGGGCCCGTGGGCGGACGAGCCGGAACGCGCCGACGGCCTGGTGACGGTCACGCCGGACCTGGCCCTTGGCGTCTTAGCGGCCGATTGCGCGCCCGTCTTGCTGGGCGATCCGGCGGCGCATGTGATCGGCGCCGCGCATGCGGGGTGGCGCGGCGCCCTCGCTGGGGTGATTGCGGCGACGGTGGAGGCGATGGCGCGCCATGGCGCTGAGCGTGCGCGGATCCGCGCCGCTGTGGGCCCCTGCATCGCCCAAGAGGCTTATGAAGTCGGGCCTGAATTCGTGGACCGCTTCGTCGCTGCGGACCGCGCAAACACACGCTTCTTCCGCGCCGGGCGGGGCGACCGCGCGCACTTTGACTTAAAAGGGTACGCCGCTGCGCGCCTGAAGGCGGCCGGCGTCGTCGACATCGAGGTGCTGGATGCATGCACCTGCACCGCCGAGGATCAGTATTTCAGCAACCGCCGGCGCGCCCATCGCGGCGAAGCTGATTATGGCCGCAACATTTCCGTGATCCGCTTGTAGGACACTGGCGACGCCTGAGGGCGCCAGCGGGTGGTTTGCGCGCGTGGCGCTTCAGCGTACACACATCGCGCCGCTCTCCTGTCTCGCCCATCGCCACATAAGGACGAACCGATGAAGCTGTTGTCCGCCAACGCCAACCGCTCCCTGTCCGCGGCGATCGCCGATTATTTGGACGCGCCGCTGACGCCGACTCAAATCAAGCGGTTTCCGGACATGGAGGTGTTCGCCGCCATCGAGGAGAATGTCCGCGGCGAGGATGTGTTCGTCATCCAGCCGACCTCCTTTCCTGCGAACGACAATCTGATGGAGCTTCTGATCCTGATCGACGCCTTGGTGCGCGCCTCCGCGCGCCGGATCACGCCGGTCATTCCCTATTTCGGCTACGCCCGCCAGGACCGCAAAGTCGGCGGCCGCACCCCGATCTCCGCCAAATTGGTGGCCAATCTGATCTCGACTGCGGGCGCGGACCGCGTGTTGACGATGGACCTTCACGCCGGTCAGATCCAAGGCTTCTTCGACATTCCCACCGACAATCTCTACGCCCTGCCGGTGATTGAGCAATACATTCGCGCCAATTACGACGTGGACAACTTGCTTGTGGTGTCGCCCGACATTGGCGGTGTGGTGCGCGCGCGCCAGCTGGCGGAGCGCCTCGACACCGACATCGCCATTGTCGACAAGCGCCGCCCGCGCGCCAGCGTCTCTGAGGTGATGAACATCATCGGCGATGTGTCCGGACGCCACTGTCTCTTGATCGACGATATGGTCGATTCCGGCGGCACGATGTGCAACGCGGCCGCCGCCTTGCGCGAGCAAGGCGCGATCGATGTGGGCGCGATCGCCACCCATGGCGTCTTATCCGGCGGCGCGGTGGCGCGCATTGACGGCTCAGAGCTGTCGGAGCTGGTGATCACCGATTCCATCGAGCAGCCCGAAGCGGTGAAGCAGTGTAACAAAATCACTCAAATCTCCGTCGCCGGCCTGATTGGCGAGGCGATCCGGCGCATCGCCCATTCGGAGTCGGTGTCGAAACTGTTTGTGTAAGATCACGACCAGCACGCACGTTTGACGCGAATGCGCGCTAAGAGCGTTGTGGAGGCTTCGCCATCCATTGACGATAGCGCGGCTTTCCGGTGGCGTGGCGGCGCGGCGTCCGTCACGATCGATCGTGCTCAAGAACTGGAGCGCGGCCCATGACGACACACGCCTCATCCCGGACGTCCATTCCCGGCCTCACCTTCATCACACGCCTTGGCCTCAGCGCCTTGGCGCTTGGCGTCGCCTTCGCCGGGGCGGAGGGCCTCTTCCGCAGCGACGACATCATCACCGCCCGCGACCATGTGGAGGCCGCCCATCCGCTGATCGCCACGCGGCCCGCCTTGGCGGACTGACGCGCTCACGCCGTGGCGAGCGCTTGCCAAGACGCCAACGCTCGCTTATGCAACAGCACTCAAAATTTGTCTGCGTCAGCCCCGCGCGTGCGGGGCTGTTCGTTTTTGCGCTCAGCACAGCCGCGGCGGCGACCGCCGCGCGAGAAGGACGGTCCGCGGGGATCGAGACACAGATGGCCGAAGTGGTTTTGCCGGTGGAAGTGCGCGAGCGCACGGGCTCGGGCGGCGCGCGCGAGACCCGTCGCGCGGGGCGCGTGCCGGGCGTGCTTTATGGCGGGACGCTGGAGCCGGTGGCGGTCTCCACCCCGCTCAATGAAGTCGTGAAAGGCCTCAACCGGGGCGGCTTGTTGTCCCAAGTGATTGAGATCGACCACAAGGGCGAAAAACAAGCGGTGATTGTGCGCGACATTCAGTTCGATCCTGTGTCGGACACGCCGATCCACATGGACTTCTACCGCGTGGAGGCCGATCAAGAGATCGCCATGGAAGTCACCGTGCGCTTCACGAATGAGGACGCGTCGCCCGGCCTGAAGCGCGGCGGCGTTCTTAATGTCGTGCGTCACCAGGTGGAGCTGTTTTGCCCCGCCAACGCGATCCCGGACGAGCTTGTGGTCGACCTCACCGGCCGCGAGATCGGCGACACCATCCACATCTCTGCGGTGACTCTGCCGCAGGGCGTGCGCCCAACCATCGCCGACCGTGATTTTACGATCGCCACCATTCAAGGCTCGCGCGCGGCGACCGAAGCTGCGAAAGACGACGGCGACGGCGAGGGTGAAAGCTGACACCCCCTCATGAGAGGCGACGCGGAGGCTGATCAGTGGCGCGCAAGGCCTCCCTCAGTGTCGGCGATCTTTTCCGGCGGATTTGGGCGCCGGAAGCGATCTCGCTCGTCAGCGCGGCCATGCTCGTGATGCATGTGGTGCAGGACGGCTTTGCGTGGACGCCCCGCATTATGGCGATGATCGCCATGATCGCGCTGGCGCAGTTGTGGACCGTCGCCGCGGTTTTGTCTCTTGCTAAGGCGCAGGCGGCGAAGCCGGGGTCTGACGACGGCGATGGCTGATGACGATGGCGGCCGGCGCGGCGGCGAGCGCCGGATCACCATCGACCGCGCGCGCGGTGCGTGAGGCTCCCCATGCTGCTGATCCTCGGGCAAGGCAATCCCGGCGCGAAATACGCCGGCAACCGCCACAATGTCGGCTTCATGGCGGCGGACGCCATCGCGGCCCGCCACGGCTTTGGACCCTGGCGTGTGAAGTTTCACAGCCAGGCGAGCGAGGGCGTCCTTGAGACGAACGAGGGGCCGGTGAAGACCCTCCTGCTCAAACCTCAAACCTATTACAACGACACGGGCCGCGCGGCGGGCGAGGCGGCGCGGTTTTATAAAATCCCCGTCGCCGACCTCGTCGTCTTCCACGATGAAATCGACCTCGCGCCGGGCAAATTCCGCATTAAGACCGGCGGCGGCGCGGCCGGCAATAACGGGATCAAGTCCATCACGAGCGTGATGGGCCCAGACTTTCGGCGCGGGCGCATTGGCGTCGGTCACCCCGGCGACAAAGCTCGGGTGATGCCTCATGTGCTGTCGGACTTCGCAAAGGCCGAACAGCCCTGGCTGGAGGCCCTGCTCGACGCCATCGCCGACGCCGCCCCCTTCCTGGCGGCTCGCCGCGACGATGCGTTCCAGACTCACGTCACCCATCAAGCGCCCGCGCCGAAGGCCGCGCCCTCGTCTTAAGCGTGACACGCTCGGTCCCCTTTCAGGCCGCATTCACTTGGTTATGTCCGTCGGCGGGGTCACACGATCGCGCGCGCGGGCTGTTCGACGACGCGGCCGTGCGCCCCATGATCCATCGCCCGCACTTGGATTTTCACGACACCGAACACGGGGACATCACTATGCACCGCATCCTTCTCGCCACCACCGCCGCCCTCGCCTGCGCGACCGCAAGCCACGCCCAAATGGCGGGCAAAGCTGTGTCCGTCGCTGAACTGGTGACGTCCATCACAAACGGCGAAGACGTCGATTTCAACGAAGACAACACGGCCGCCCTCGTGGGCGTCGTCGAAGGCTTGATTCAAGCGTGCGACATCCCGTCCCTCGACGCCCTGGAAGCGGACGTCGAGGCGAAGAAAGCCGATCTCAACCTCGATCGCCGCGTGCCGCCCATGCGCGGCGCCCAGCGTTGGAGCGAGCTGAAAGGCACGCTTGTGTCCGGCGCTGAGTTCGCCAAGCGCATGGATTGCGGCTCTGCGACCACCGCCGCCAGCGCGGACGCACTGGCGCAAGTGTTCGGCAGCGGCGTGCTCGGCAGCTATTAAGCGCGGCCGTCCCGAGCGCCCATTTTGGAAGCCCGCGCCTGCGGGCTTCCACCGGCGGGGGTCACGTGCGGCCGTCGACCCGCGTCTTGCGCGTGCCGGAGAGATTGCTGACGACGCCGGTCACGCCGGCTTTGCGCATCGCCTCGGCCGCTTTTTTCATATGCCATTGTTGCACTTTAAGCACGCGGTGCTCCGCGCGCGCGCTTTTGAGGCGCTTCGCCGCGCGCTCCAAGCACGCCGGCGTGGGGGAGCGCTCAATCTGGATCGCCTTTTTGCCGTCTTTCGCGTCTGCGTCGAGGCGACGGCGGCGTGCTTGCGCGGGCTCAACGGGCCCCTCGGCGTCGGCGTCGTAAAACTTGTGGAGGTGGCGCGTATGGCGTCTAGACATGGCGACTTCCTTTCGAAACACACACAACACGATTCGTCTGACGCGATTCGCGTCGTGCGTGAATCACGTGGGTCCCCCTCGCCGCGGTGTTTGCGCAAGAAAAACAACCTGAAATAACACACACGCAAAACCACGCCTCTAACGCGATAATCTCAGTGATCTTTGACGCGACCATGTGACCGTTTTGGAGACGTCGCTGGGTGCTCTAGTATCGTGGAGAAAAGCTCGCGATGAGTTCTCAGGGGGCGACCCGTCATCATCGGCACGCTGCGGGCTGTGGGGCTTTCGTGTCGACGCGTCGCCACGGATGTTGAAGGGGGACGACCATGATTGCGCATGCGTCGGCTGAGACCGAAACCTCGGCCATTGTTCGATACGCGTACGCCGATTACACCGCCGGCAATGTCGAGGCTGTCCGCTCGCTGGTCGCTGCGGACGCCCGTTTGATCAGCCACGCGCCGCGGGACGCGATCACGCCATTTGGGGGGGAGTGGATTGGGCTGGACGGCCTTGATCAATTCCTCGCCGCGCTGCAGGGCGCTTATGAGCATAAAGTCTACCGCGTCAAATCAATGGTGGAACACGGAAGCTGGGTGGTTGTGTTTTTGTATGTGGAGACAATCCACCGTGAAAGCGGCGCGCGTGTGTGTACTGACTTCGTGGAGATCTTACGCACCCGCGACAGCAAAATCGTTGAGTTCCAACAACACATTGATTTAGACGAACTTTATAGCGCCATCAGTGCAGCGCGCGGCGCCGCCAATGACGGCGGCTGACTCCCCAAGCGCGCAGACATCGTCTATGGCGCAGTGACTGGGTGGCGTGGCGTCCCGCTGCGCCGCCCTTTTTGGTGTCCCACGATTAAGGCGTGCGCCCATGGGCTTTCGATGCGGAATTGTAGGCTTGCCCAATGTGGGTAAGTCCACGCTGTTTAACGCGCTCACACAAACGGCCGCCGCGCAGGCGGCCAATTACCCCTTTTGCACCATTGAGCCGAATGTGGGCGACGTCGCGGTGCCTGAGCCTCGGCTCGCCGTCCTGGCGGAGTTGGCGGGCTCTAAGGAAATCATCCCGGCGCGGATCAATTTCGTCGACATCGCGGGCCTGGTGCGCGGCGCGTCCCAGGGCGAGGGGCTCGGCAACAAATTCCTCGCCAACATTCGCGAAGTGGACGCTGTGGCTTATGTGCTGCGGTGCTTTGATGATGATGACGTCACGCATGTGGACGGGCGCATTGATCCGCTGGCGGATTTAGAGACCGTCGAAACCGAGCTGATGTTGGCGGATTTAGAGAGCTTGGAGCGCCGCCGCGCGCCCTTGGAGAAAAAAGCCCGCTCCGGCGACAATGACGCAAAATCCGCCCTCGCCCTCATCGACCTGGCGCTTGGCGAACTCCAAGACGGCCGCCCCGCCCGGCGCGCGACGGTCGATCCCCATGACGCTAAAGCCTGGGACGCGCTGCAGCTTCTCACGACCAAACCAGTGTTGTTCATCGCCAATGTGGATGAGGCGAACGCGGCCGCCGGCAACGCCTACTCCCACCGCGTCGCAGAGCGCGCGGCGCGGGAAGACGCCCCGATGGTGGCGATCAGCGCGCAGATGGAGGCCGAACTCGCTTTGCTCGATGACGCAGAGCGGGCGGAGTATCTTGAGACCGTCGGCCTTGAGGAGCCCGGGCTCAACCGCATGATCCGCGCCGGCTACGCCTTGCTGGATTTGCGGACTTACTTCACCGCCGGCCCGAAAGAGGCGCGCGCATGGACCATTCGCGCCGGCTGGACTGCGCCGCGGGCGGCTGGCGTGATCCACGGCGATTTCGAAAAGGGATTTATTCGCGCGGAAACCATCGCATTTGAGGATTTCGTCGCCGCAGGCGGGGAATCCCAAGCACGGGACGCCGGAAAAATGCGTCAAGAGGGGAAGGATTACGTCGTCCAGGACGGCGACGTCTTACACTTCCGCTTCAATGTCTAACGTCAATGTGACGGATCGACGCGTGACATTAGAATTGTTCTCACCTATTGTGGAATTATGACGAATTGGTTATGTTGCTATGCACAATGGCATGGCGGGCATGCATAAACCGTTCACTTTGGAGGTTTTTGAATGGCTTTACGGGTGTTGACGGCGGGTATCGCGTTGGGTCTGTGCGTGGCTGGCGCTGCAAGTGCGGAAACGGACGCCGATCAGGCTGACCCCATTTCCGGCCTGACTCGGGTGGACGTGATGGCGCAGCCCCAGGCCGTTATGGTCGGCGCGCGCGTCTATGGCCGCGACGGGACGCGTCTCGGCGATGTCGAGCACGTGGCTCTGGCTGAAGACGGCGCGGTGTTGGGCGTGGTCGTGACGCCGTTCGTGTTCGGGACGCCGGCCGACGACGCTGAGGACACGGCCCCCCCAGCGCCCGGCGAGGAGCCGGCGGCGCCGGTCGCGCCCGTGGGCGGTGTGTTCGCGCTGGAAGCGGCGCTGCTGCATTATGACGCGCGCACGGGCATCGTCATGGCCGACGCCCGGCGCGCCGCGCTTGAAGAATTGCCGGCGGAGACGGCGCTTGATGCGTTTGTGAACGAGCCGGCCTCGGAAACGTAATTTTGCGCCGAGACACACTGGTGAGGGGCGGGACGCCGACGCGTTCCGCCCTTTGCCTGCCCGGTCCGCGACCCCGCGGCGCTGATGACTGGCGGCGTCACGATTGCCGAAATTTCACTTTGGCCTGCTTGATCCTGGTGCGGCGGATTGAAAGCATAGAATGATGGGGCTGCGCCGTCGCAGGCGGCGTGGCGGCGGCGGCCGAGGCGATCGCGTCGGATGATCCGTGTGCGTCGGAGTGGAGGGAGGACATGGTGGTCACGAATTGGAACCGGCGGGGCGCATGGCGCGCTGTCGCGCTGGCGCTGTCGGCGTTGACGGCGTGTCACGTCGCAGCGCGCGCGCAAGACGACAATGGCGACGCCGAGGGCGAGGAGGAGGATGAGGAGGTCTATCTCGCCGAGTTCGTGGAAGATTTTGAGCGTCTGGATGGCCTTTTCCCGCTCTACCGCAACCCCGACGACGGCGCAGTCTATATGGAAGTGAACGCTGACCAGCTCGGTCAGGAGTTCATTTACTTCTTGCACACGGTCAACGGCACGCCGCTTCTGTTTCACTTCCGCGGCGCCTACCGCGACCAGGCGGTGCTGACGATCCGTGAGGAGTACGGGTCGCTGGAATTCTATGAGGAGAACACGGCGTATTATTTCGACCCCGACAACGCCCTCGCGCGCGCGGCCGACGCTAACATCACGAAGGCTCTGCTGGCGAAAGTCGATATCGAGGCCGAGGCCGAGGACGGGTCGGCGTATGTGATTAACGCCAGCGGCCTGTTCACGACGGAAGACCTGCACCAAGTGGCGCCCTCCCCCGACAGCTATGGCGCGGGCGACGGGTTCGAGCTTGGCGGCCTCAGCAGCGACAAGACAAAGATTGTCGATCTGCGCAGCTATCCTGAGAACACGGACGTCACGGTCGAGTACGTATACGAGAACCCAAAACCATCAAACTATGGCGACGCCAGCGTCACCGACGCGCGCGCGGTGTCGCTGACTGTTCAGCACACGCTGATTGCGATGCCGAACAATGATTTTGAGCCGCGGTTCGATGATTTCCGCGTCGGCTATTTCCTTGATTTGCGCGAAGATTTGACGAGCGCGGATTTCGCGCCTTATCGCGACCTGATTACGCGTTGGGATTTGCGCAAAGCTAACCCTGACGCAGCGGTGTCGGACCCCGTGGAGCCCGTGGTGTTCTGGATCGAAAACACCACGCCGGAAGAGTTTCGCGAGCCGATCCGCGAAGGCGTTTTGGCCTGGAACATCGCGTTTGAAGCCGCGGGGCTCTCCAACGCGCTGGAGGTGCGCGTCCAGCCCGACGACGCCGACTGGGACGCCGGCGACATTCGCTACAATGTGTTGCGGTGGACGTCCTCGCCCAACCCGCCCTTTGGCGGTTACGGCCCGAGCTTCACCAACCCGCGCACAGGCCAGATCCTCGGCGCGGACGTGATGCTGGAGTATGCGTTCGCGACCAACCGCGTGCAATTTGAAGAGATTTACGGCGTGGAAAGCGCCGCGACCGCGTTCTTGCCTGCGATGGAGCCCTCGCCCGCTGAACGCGCGGCGTGGCGCGCACGCGGCGGACGTGGGGGCGCGGGGCGGATGAGCTGCGGCTTCGCCCAGCATTTGCAGCACAATCTGATCGCGTCGCGCGCGATCATGCACGCTCAAGGCGCGTCAGCGCTTGACGTCACCCAATTGCTGGACGAGGCGCTGCGGATGCTGACGCTCCATGAAGTGGGCCACACTCTGGGTCTCAACCACAACATGGCGTCCTCCAGCGGGATCGCGGAGGACGCCCTCAGCGACCCGGACGCGGTTCCGGCGAATTCCGTGATGGACTACGCGCCCGCAAACCTCGCCCATGACGGCCAAACCCAAGGGCAATACTACCACCGCGTTCCCGGCCCTTATGACGTGTGGGCGATCCAATACGGCTACACGCCGGGCCTCGACGCCGCCGCGCTGAAGGCCATCGCTGACCGCTCCACCGAGGACGCGCTGATTTTTGGCAATGATTCCGACGACATGCGCTTTCCCGGGATCAACATCGACCCGCGGATCATGGTGGGCGATTTGGGGCCCGACAGCTTGGCGTGGGCGAAGGGTCAAATCGCCCTCATCGACAGCGCCCTCGCCGACGTGGCGACGACCTTCACGCAAGGCGATGGCGACGCGTATCAAGACGCGCTGATCGCGTATCTCACGCTCACCGGCCAACGCGCGGGAGCGGCCTCGGTGGCGTCGCGCTGGGTCGGCGGCGTCTATCAACAGCGCTCGCGGGACGGCCAAGAGGGCGCGACGCCGCCCTTCACGGCCGTGCCCAAAGCGAAACAGAAAGAGGCGCTCCAGCTTCTGGACGAGCACATTTTCGGCGTCGGCGCCTTTGCTCAAAGCGAGGAGCTTTTGCGCTATCTCCAGCCCCAGCGGCGCGGCTTCGCGACCTTTGGCGTCAATGAAGACCCCCACGTCCACGCGCGGGTGTTGGCGATTCAATCGGGCATCCTCGCGCATTTGCTGCACCCGAATGTGCTTAACCGGATGACGGACAGCCGCCTTTATGGCGGCGATTATCCCGTGACGGAGTATGTGGCGGACCTGACCGACATCATTGTCGCCGACGACATTGGCGGCGCCGTCAGCACCCTGCGCCAGCAGCTTCAGATCGCGTATGTCCGGCGCTTGCTCGGCGTCGTGTCGGGCGAGCCGGTGGCGAACTTCTTCGGCGTGGCGCAGTATGACACCGTCTCACGGTCGGCGGCCTTGGCGAGCTTGAAGGAGATCGGTCGCTTAGCGCGTCCCGGCTTGTTCGGCCACAATGTCGACAACGCGGAGACCGAAGCGCATCGTGATCACATTTTGGCGTTAATTGGTCAGGCGGGCCTGCTTTAACCCACGCGCTCGCCCCGGCGGGTCCGCGCGCTGACGCGGATCCGGCCGGCGCAGCGTCGACCACGAAAAACCCCGGGGCCGCTGGGTTGGTCCGTGATGATCGAACGGGGCCCTCGAGTGACCGCGATCTCGGTTGTTGGGACGCTGGTCGAGCTTCCAACATTGTGGCGAAACCTGGGCATTTGATCCGCGCCCCGATTAAGTCGCCTCTTAAACCGTTGATTTGCAAGGGGCTTTGGTGCCGGCGGAGGGACTTGAACCCCCGGCCCCCTGATTACAAACCAGAAATTG
>CAZMSO010000061.1:0-14588 GCA_964568975.1 uncultured Caulobacterales bacterium
CGCTATGTCGCCCACACGCCGTGCTTTCGCTCCGAGGCCGGCTCGGCCGGGCGCGACACCCGCGGCATGATCCGCCTGCACCAATTCAACAAGGTGGAGCTCGTCTCGATCACCACGCCGGACGACTCCGACGCCGAGCTCGAGCGAATGACCGACTGCGCCCAAGAAGTGCTCAAGCGCCTGGAGCTGCCGCACCGGGTGCTGACGCTGTCCACCGGCGACATGGGCTTCGCCGCCCAAAAAACTTATGACCTTGAAGTCTGGATCCCGAGCCAGGACCAGTATCGCGAGATCTCCTCCTGCTCCACCTGCGGGGACTTTCAAGCTCGGCGCATGGACGCGAAGTACCGGCCGGCGTCGGCGGACGGCAAAAAGGCCAAGCCCGGCTTTGTGCACACCCTCAACGGCTCCGGCGTCGCGGTGGGCCGCTGCCTCGTGGCGCTGTTGGAGAACTTCCAAAAGGCCGACGGCTCGATCGTGATCCCTGACGCGCTACGGCCCTTTATGGGCGGGACGGAGGTCTTGGCGGCGCGGGCGGTGGTGGAGGCGTGAGCAGGGGTGAGCGGCCTAAAACACGAAGCTCGGCATGGCGCGGACATGGCCCTCGCCGAGGCCAAAATACTTGTGCTGATAAGACGCCACCGCGGTTTCCGGCAGCTCGACCATCATATGCTCGGACGTCACTAAGTTGTGCAGGAACTTCTGCGCGTAAGGCGCGCCGGGATTGTTGGTCATCGCAAGGTCTGAGAAGGCGCTGGCCGTGAGCGCCAAAATCCGCCAGTCGCCGCGTTTGCGGAACTGGGTCACCGCCTCGACAACGCCGAGGTGCTGGCGGCGGCCGAGCATGCCGTCAAAGCAGTCATTAAGCAGAATGACGCCGCCTGGTTTGAGCGTAGCGCTCCATTCGATCAAGTCGCGTAACACATACTCATAAAAGTGATTGGCGTCGATGTAGATAAAATCAAACATCGGCTCTTGGAAGCGCTTGACCACGTCATGGGTCTGGCCGCGGTGGATCGTGACTTCCGGTCGATCGGCGAAGCGCTGTCGGACGTCTTGGTAACAGGTCTCCAGGGCTTGGTCCGGCGGGCCGCCCATATAGCGCACAGTGTTGGCGTCGATCTCAGCCATATAATCCGGCACATCGGCGAAGGGGATGGCGTCTTGCAGCGACCAGGCCCACGCGTCCACGAGGTGCAGCGCCTCGGGCTCTACGATGTCAAGAATCGTTTGAGAATACTCGCCCTTGAACACGCCGAGCTCCGCGCCGACGCCGCCCTTGGGCAAAGCGTGCAGGAAATGCTCGCGTTCGCAGATACAAAACATCATGGCGCGGACCCTCCATTGGTTCGCCGTCGTCGCGGCGTCCCCGCCCATGCGCCCGAGCCCCGGCGATACGTCCGCCGCCGCTAAGGGTGCGTAAACCGCCGGGCCCGCGTTGGCGGCCGCGCCTGAGAGCTGTGGGCGGACGCGAAAGTGGGTGGAGGTTTCACACCCCACGGGGCGGATCGTGCTATGGCACGCTGTCAGGCCGCGCCTCGGCGGCAATGGAGCTTGGTATGATCCCTCACCGTCCCCGAATCCTGCTGACCAATGACGATGGCGTCGAGGCGCCGGGGCTTGCGTCATTGGAGGCGATCGCCGCGCATTTGAGCGACGATGTGTGGGTGTCTGCACCGGCGTCAGAGCAATCCGGCGCCTCGCGCAAGCTGTCGCTCACGGACCCGATTATGGTGCGCAAGCTTGAGGCGAAACGCTTTTCCGTGGATGGTACCCCGTCGGACGCGTGCTTTTTAGGCATTCACGATTTGGTGGAGGGCGCGCCGCCGGAACTGGTGTTGTCGGGCGTGAATCGCGGACAGAATTTGGCCGATGATGTCACAGTCTCCGGGACCATCGCCGCCGCGATGCAAGCCATGAAGATGGGCGTGCCCGCCATCGCTCTCTCGCAAACCCTTGAGAATTACACCCATGGCGGGAACACGCCTTTTGCGGCGGCCGAAGCCCATGGGCCGGAGCTGGTTCGCAAGCTGATCAGCATTGGCTGGCCGAAGGACGTGGTGTTGAACGTCAACTTTCCCCCGTGCGAGCCGCAAGACGTGGCCGGCGTCCATGTGACGAGCCATGGCGAGCGCGATCAATGGAGCATGCACGCCGATCGCCGTCGGGATCTGCGCGGGCGCACGTATTATTGGCTCGGCTTCCAAGGCGGCTTGTCCAACACCACGAAGGGCGAGGACCTCTACGCCATCTACAACAACTTCATCTCGGTGACCCCGCTCAGGTTGGAGTTGACCGCCCATGACGTGCGCGAGACGCTGGCGCATGCGTTGGCCGAGACGGAATCAGCGTGACCGGCCCCGCCGCGCGGTCGGACGCCGCGGGGGCGCGGCGGGACGTGCGCGTGTCTTCGCGCCCGCCCGCGCCTGCGCCCTTGTGCTCGTCTTCGTCCTCGGGGCTGGGTGCGCCGGGACCTTTGACGCGCGCCCGGGGCCGGGGCCGTCTGGCGCGCCGCCTCGCGACGCGGCGACGGACGCCGCGGCCAGCGGCGGCGAGCGGCCGACCGCGATCCTCATTCAACCCGGCGACACCTTGTTTGCGTTGACGGAGCGCTATCACGTCGCCCTGCGCGCGGTGATCGAGGCCAATGACTTGCCGCCGCCTTTCACCTTGCGCGCCGGCGACACGCTTGTTCTGCCGCCGCCGAACATTCATCGGGTCGCGCGTGGTGAGACGCTTTACGCCCTGTCGCGGCGCTATCGCGTGCATGCGCCATCCCTGGCGCTGATGAACGGGTTAGAGGCGCCGTACACGCTGGAGGTCGGCCAGCCGATCCGCTTGCCGGCGCTCGCGCGCGATTGGATGGCCGGCGCGACGCCGCTGGAGGCCGCCGCCGCGCCGCGCCCGCCGGCGCGGGCCGCCGCCTCGGGTCCTGAGACGCTGCGCGCGCGCCCCGCGCCGGTCGCCGCCGCGGCGTTTGACTGGCCCCTCAGGGGGCGGATCCTGGCGCCGTTTGGACCCATCGACGCTTGGCGGCGCTTAGATGGCGTGAAGATCGCCGCCACTGAAGGCGCGCCCGTGCGCGCCGCGCGCGATGGGGAGGTTGTTTACGCGGGCGACGCGTTGCGCGGCTATGGCGGGCTCATCCTGGTGCGCCACGATCAGGACTGGATCACGGCCTATGCCCACAGCGCCCGCCTGTTGGTGGCGGAAGGCGAGCGGGTCAGCCGCGGCCAAGTGATTGCGGAGGCCGGGGCCACCGGCGGCGTGGGCCGGCCCCAGCTCCATTTCGAAATGCGCAAGGGCGGCCGGCCCGTGGATCCCCTCGCGCTGTTGCCGCGACGGGACACGTAGCCGCGCACGCGTCGGCGTCGATCCGTCTGCGAACATGCGCCGCAGCGGCGCGCTTGCTTGGGCCGCGGGCGCTGATATGGTCCGCGCCTCAGCGCGGCGCGCGCCGCACCGCCCTCGCCCGCACCGGGCCTCCGGACCCGCGGGGCCTCAAGACACAAGGCTGATCATGATGGCGATCGATTTGGTTTCTTCCGCGGCCGCGGCGGGTGCGCCCCTCGTTACGGCTGCGGGCGCGGCGCCGCCGGCGGGTGGGAACCCGTTGATGCAGCTGCTGCCCTTCGTCCTGATTTTCGTAATCTTTTATTTTCTGCTGATCCGTCCGCAACAAAAGCGGATGAAAGATCATCGCGAGATGGTGGCGAATCTGCGCCGCGGCGATGTGGTCGTGACCAATGGCGGCCTGATCGGCAAAGTGACGAAAGTCCATGATGATGAACTGGCTGTTGAACTCGCTGAGGGCGTGCGGGTGCGGATCGTGCGCTCCATGATCGCGGAGGTGCGCGCCAAAACTGAGCCGGCGCCGGACGCGGCCAGCGACGCGGAAAGCTGATCGGCGCGATGCTGTACTTTGAGCGCTGGAAAGTCGCGCTGATTGTGGCGACCTTAGCCCTGGGCGCGCTGTATGCGCTGCCCAATGTGTTGCCGGCGGGCGTGCGCGGCGCGCTGTCGGGCGTGTTGCCGGCGAACACGATCAATCTTGGCCTTGATCTCCAAGGCGGCGCGTATCTGCTTTATGAAGTCGATCTCGCCAAAGTGCGCGCGGAGCGGTTAGGCCAGGCGGCCCGCGACGCGCGGCTGAAAGTGCTGTTGGAAGGCCAAATCCCCTCAGACGGCTATCGGCTGGAAGGCGACAGCGTCGTCATTGTCATCGTCAATCCCGCGGACGTGGAGCGGGCTGAACAGATCTTGCGCGAGCAAGTCTCTGAACGCCTCGGCGACAACCCCGCTGATCGCACGCTTCAAGTCGTGCGTGAGACAGACACGACGCTGCGTCTGGAAGTGACGGACGCCTTTATTGACGACATTCAGCGGCGCACGATTCGCGACGCCATTGAAGTCATTCGTCGTCGGATCGATTCCGTCGGCGTCAGCGAACCGATCATTCAACGCCAGGGGACAGATCGGGTTCTGGTCCAAGCGCCGGGCGTGCGCGATCCCCAAGCGCTGAAGGACCGCATCGGCACCACCGCGAAAATGACCTTCCAACTCGTCACCAGCGATGATCGCGACACTATGGAGCGTTTGGCCGAAGGCGCGCTGCGGCGCGATCCGCGCGCGATTGGCGAGGCCATGGCGCCGGCCTTGGTGGGGGTGGCGGGCGACGCTTTCGCGGCGGACGTCGCCGAGGCCGAGCGCGAAGCGGCGGTCGCTGACGCGTTGGCCCAAGCGCTCAACGCCCAAGCGAGCGCGTTGGCGAGCGTGCTGGTGCCTCTTGGCGGGCTTCCCCGTGATGAGGCCGACGCCCGGCGCATTGCGGATCCGGCCGTGGCGGCGGTATTGCGCGAGGGGCTGACGCGCGCCGAAGGGCCGGCGGCGGCGGCTCTCGCGGAGTCCATCGACGCGGTGGTGGAAGCGCTGCGCGACAATCTCGCGGCTGTGGCGGCGGCGGCGCCGAGCACAAATGATTTGGTGGTCAGCGCCTTTGTCGCGACCGAGCGGGTGAGCGAGCCCTTCATGATTGTGGCGCGCGAAACGCCGTTGACGGGCGAAGATTTGGCCCGCGCCAGCCAGGCCTTCGACCCTGACAACGGCCAGCCCGTCGTTAGCTTCACGTTCCGACCGGGGGCGGCGGATGATTTCTGCGCGTTGACCTCCGCGAATGTGAACGATCGCTTCGCCACGCTGCTGGACAATGTGGTGATCACTGCGCCGACCATTCGCGGGCCGATTTGCGGCGGCCAGGGCGTGATCGAAGGCGGCTTTACGGTGGAGAGCGCGACGGACCTCGCCGCGCTTTTAAACGCTGGAGCGCTGCCCGCGCCGTTGACGATTGTTGAGGAGCGCACTGTCGGCGCCGAGCTTGGCGCAGCGTCGGTCGCCGCGGGGCGTTTAGCGCTTGTGCTTGGCTTTGCCGGCGTCATCGCCTTTATGGCGTACGCGTATCGCTTGTTTGGTCTGTTCGCGAACGCGGCGCTGCTGGCGAATGTCGTCCTGATTGTGGGCGCCTTATCGGGCTTGCAAGCCACGCTGACCCTGCCCGGCATCGCCGGCATCATCCTCACCATCGGCATGGCGGTGGACGCTAATGTGCTGATCTTTGAGCGCATTCGCGAAGAAACGCTCGCCGGGCGCACGCCCGCTAACGCGCTGGAGGCGGGTTATCGCCGGGCGCTCGGCACGATTTTGGACGCCAACATCACCACGTTAGTGGCCGCGGTGGTGCTTTATCTCTTTGGCTCGGGGCCCGTACGCGGCTTTGCGGTGACCCTCGCCATCGGCATTGTGACGTCGGTGTTCACGGCGTTTGTTTTGTCCCGGTATTTGGTGGCGTTGTGGTTTTCTGCGACGCGTCCAAAGACATTGCCGGTTTAGGGGAGGCGGGTCATGGCGTTTGCGCGTCTCATTCCCAATGATATCGACGTGCCGTTCCTCGATCATCGACGCGCGGCTCTGATTGCGTCGGTTTTAGCGTTTGCGCTGTCGTGCGTGTTCTTGATTGCGCCGGGCCTTAATCTCGGCATTGATTTTCGCGGCGGCGTGCTGATCGACATTGAAACGCCGCAAGAGCCCGACATTGAGCGCATCCGCACGGCTGTGAACGGCTTGGGACTTGGCGGGGACGTGCAGGTCCAGCGCGCGGTGGATCGGCTGCGCCCGAATGCGGTGCTGATCCGCGTTGAGGCCCAGGAGGGCGAGGGCGCGGAGGCGGAGGCGGCCCAGCAGCGGGCGCGCGACGCAGTGTTGCGGGCGCTGTCGGGCCTATACCCCAGTCTCGATGAAAGCACGGCCAGTGTTGAAGTCGTGGGTCCCAAGGTCTCTGGCGAATTGGTGCGCGCGGGAGCGATCGCTATGGCGCTCGCGCTTTTATTGATGCTTCTCTATATTTGGGGGCGCTTTGAGCGGCGCTTTAGCATGGGCGCGATTGTCGCATTGGTGCATGACGTGGTGATCACCTTGGGCGTGTTCGCCATTGCGGGCCTTGAGTTCAATTTGTCGATCATCGCGGCATTGCTGACCATTGTCGGCTATTCAATGAACGACACGGTGGTGCTTTACGACCGGGTGCGCGAAGAAATGCGGCGCTTTAAGAAAAAAGATGTTGCGGAGATCATCAATCTCGCGATTAACAAGACATTGTCGCGCACATTGATGACGTCACTGACCACGTTGTTGGCGTTGATTGCGCTTTTTGTGATTGGTGGGCAAGTGTTGCGCGGGTTTTCTTTCGCCATGATTTTGGGCGTTGTCATTGGGACCTATTCTTCAATTTTTGTCGCCGCGCCGATTTTGTTGCTTACAGGCGTCAGCCAAACCACCCTCGACGATCCCGCCGCTGACGCGGAGCCGGCGTGAGCGAGGGCGCCGCGCGCGCGCGTCTGGACGCCTATGGCGATGGCGGGTTCCGGATCGCCGGCGTGCGTCATGACGGCTCGGTCCTCATCATCAACGGCGTCGCGCAGCCCTGGCCGGTCCTGGCGCTTGCAGACGCAGCGCCCGACGCCTTTGACCGCGTGTTTGCGGCCGATCCCGCGCCGGACCTCGTGCTCTTGGGGACGGGCGCGCGGCTGATTCCGCCCCGCGAGGCGCTGCTCGCGCGGTTTCGCGACGCCGCCATGGGCCTGGAGTTCATGGACACGGGCGCGGCGTGTCGGGTGTATGCGACGCTGGCGGCGGACGGCCGACGCGTCGCGGCGGCGTTGATCGCGGTGTGAGCCACGCTGTTGGGCCGTCTGGCGCGGGGTAAGCGGGGCGCGGTGCGGGAGCGATCCGTCGTGACGAGCCGCCCCCGCGTCGCGCTTAGGCGGCGGCCTTCAAGTTTTCGTTGGCGAAATCCCAATTCACCAGATTGTCCACCCACGCCGCCATGTATTTCGGGCGCGCGTTTTGGAAGTCGAGGTAATACGCATGCTCCCACACATCCATGGTGAGCAGCGGGGTGACGCCCCCCTCAGTCAGCGGCGTGTCGGCGTTGGGGGTTTTGCGCACTTCAAGCTTACCGCCCGCATAGACGAGCCAGGCCCAACCCGAGCCGAATTGTGTGGCGCCGGCGGTGGTGAAGGCGGTTTTGAAGTCGTCAAAAGAGCCGAAGTCTTCTGTAATTTTGTCTGCGATGTCGCCTTGCGGCGCGCCGCCGCCGCCGGGCTTCATGGAGTTCCAATAAAAGGTGTGGTTCCACACTTGGGCGGCGTTGTTGAACACGCCCGGATTGGATCCCGCCGACGCGCGCACCACGTCTTCTAAAGACTGGTCGGCCTGGGGCGTCCCGTCCGTGAGTTTGTTGAGATTGTCCACATAGGTTTGATGGTGCTTGCCATAGTGGAAATCGAGCGTGTTGGGCGAGATGTGCGGGGCCAACGCGTCACGCGCGTAAGGAAGCGGCGGCAAGGTGAACGCCATGGTCAAGCTCCAATGATGAGAATGAAACGCAAAAGGCGTGTGGGCGCGGCCCACATCGTGGATACATACGCTATTCCTGCGCGGCGTCACCACGGGCGATGAACACAATTCACGATCCACTGCGGCGGATCGGCGTCAGGGGCTGTGTCTCGTCAGCCGGCACGGGGCGGTGGTGAGCCCAGGCCGCCTCGACCGCGACGTCGACGCGCGGGCGCGGCTGCGCGCCCTCGACGCTCAGGTGCGCGCGCGTGATCCGGACCGGTGGCTGGCGGCGCGCTTCGCGCCCGCGGACGCCCGGCGACGCCTGACCGCGGTTTACGCCGTCCACGATGAGCTTGTCCGTGCGGCCCACGCGGCGTCAGAGCCCATGATCGCAGCGATCCGGTTGGCCTGGTGGCGCGAGACGATCGAGGGGCTCGACACGCCCGCCATTGCCGGGCGCCACGACGCCGCCTGGGCGCTCGCGGCGGCGCTCGCCCAGGGGCCCGCGCCGGAGCGCGCCACGCTGATCGCGTTGGCGCAGGCCCGCGCGCGCGACGCCGAGCCCGAGCCGTTTGCGGATATGGACGCCGTGACGGCGCATGTCGACGCCACGGCGGGGCGCCTCGCGTGTGTGGCGGCTGCCTGTCTTCTCCCGGCGGCCGCGATCAGCCCCGACGCGCGCGCGGCGATCGCTGCGGCGGGCCGCGCGTGGGGTCTCACCGCCATGGCGCGGGGGTTTGGAGCGGCGCTGCGCCGGGGGCGCGCGCCCGTCCCTAGTTCCGTCGTGCGCGCGCTTGGGACGCGCACCGCGGCGTTAGCGGCCGACCCCGAGATGGCGCGCGCGGCGCTTGCGCCTCTCTTGGATGCTGCGGCGACGGCCCATCGCGACGCGCGCGCGCGCGTCGCGCACGCGCCGGCGGCGCTGTGGCCGGCCATCGCCCCGGCTGCGCTGGTTCCAGGCTATCTGGCGCGTCTGGCGGCGCCGGACCACGATCCGCGCCGCCTGGATGGCGGGCGCCCGCTTGTGATGCGCCAATGCGTCCTCATCGCCGCTGCGGTCGCCGGGCGCGTGTGACGAGCGCGGCCGGCCGGCGGGGCAAGGGCTGGATCGCCGCGCCAAGCACGGCGCGAGAGCCGTCCGGCCGTTTCGAGGGGTGGTTTTTGCACACGCGGTGAGATTGTCGTATAACCATCGCGATCAGCGTGAGCACACCTGTGTCAAAGCGGATGCGCGCCGGATTGTTGCGGAGCCTGAGGGGATCTGCGGCCGGCGCTTTCGTTTCCCTTCTGCTTTGCGGGTCTTGTCGCGCGAAATAACAGGAGATGTTATGTCTGCGAAGACCCTCGCGAAAGAGGTTGATGCGCCACGTCAAGATTTTGGCGATGACCCGTTGGCGGTTCGGGATACGGATCATTACCAAAAAGAGTATGTCGAGAGCTTTGTCGACAAATGGGACTCTCTCATTGATTGGGATCAACGCGCGAAAGGCGAGGGCCGTTTCTTTATCGATATTCTGCGTGGTCGTGGCAAGGAGACCGTGCTCGATGTGGCCACCGGCACGGGTTTCCATTCCGTGCGGCTTCTGAAAGACGGCTTTGACGTCACCAGTGTCGACGGCAGCGGCGAAATGCTGGTGAAAGCGTTCGCTAATGGCCAGAAACGCGGGCAAATCCTCAAAACGTGTCAAGCGGACTGGCGGTGGCTGAACCGCGACATCAAGGGCAAATTCGACGCCGTGATTTGTTTAGGGAATTCCTTCACTCACCTCTTTGATGAGATGGACCGGCGGCGCGCCCTGGCGGAGTTTTACGCCGCCCTCAAACATGATGGCGTTCTTATCCTTGATCACCGGAACTATGACGCAATCCTCGACGATAAATTCCACACGAAACGGCGCTATTACTATTGTGGCGAGGACGTGGTGGCGGAGCCCGAGCACGTCGACAACGGCTTGGCGCGGTTCCGTTATCGGTTTTCCGACGGGAAAGAGTTCAATCTGAACATGTATCCCCTGCGCCAGCGTTATGTACGCAAGCTCCTGACTGAAGCGGGCTTTGAACGCATTCATACTTACGGTGATTTTCAAGCGGATTTCGACGACGACGATCCGGACTTTTTCGTCCACGTCGCGGAGAAGACCATTGTCGACTGATCCAGGCGCGGCCGTCGCGGAGGCGTATTACGACAGCCAGGACGCGGATCGTTTTTATCTGCGCATCTGGGGCGGCGACGACATTCATGTGGGCCTTTACGCCCATGCCGGGGAGGCCATCGCCGACGCCAGCCGCCGCACAGTGGCGGCGATGGCCGATCTCCTGCCGCGGACCGCGCCGGGGAGGGATGTGCGCGTGCTGGATCTCGGCGCGGGCTATGGCGGCGCCGCGCGGTGGTTGGCGCGCGAGCGCGGAGCGCACGTGACCTGCGTCAACATTTCGCAGACCCAGAACGACCTCAATCGGGCCAAGACGGACGCCGCGGGCCTCGCGGATCGGGTGGCGGTGCTGCACGGCTCGTTTGACGCCGCCCCGGTCGCTGATGGCGCGTTCGACGTGGTCTGGTCCCAGGACGCCTTTCTCCACGGATCCGATCGGCGCGCGATCTTGGCGGAAGCCGCGCGAGCGCTGACGCCGGGCGGCCGGTTGATTTTCACCGACATCATGCAGACCGATGACGCTCCGACCACGAAGCTGCAGCCGATTTACGATCGGATCCATTTGTCGAGCTTGGGCTCCATCGCGTTTTATAACGACGCCGCGACGGCGGCCGGCTTAACGGTCGGTCCACACCGCGAGACGCCGGAGCATTTGGCCACGCATTATCGGCGCGTGGGCGAGGATTTGGCGGCGCGCCGCGCGGAACTCGAAGCGGAGGTGTCGCCCGCCTACATCGACCGGATGCTGGCGGGGTTGCGCGCCTGGGTCGACGGTGCGGAGGCGGGCTGGCTCACTTGGGGCGTTCTCGTCTACGACAAGCCTGGCGTCGGCGCGGCGTGAGTGGATCGGCGGCGGAGTCAGCCGTCCGTCTGGCCGTCGCGGGCCGCCATCAGACCCACGTCCACGATCAGCGGCCGGTGACGCGCCCCGATGGCGGGCCCGACCCGGCAGTCGGCCGCGACGCCGGCGGTCACGAACGCTTGGTCGATCGGCAGACCAAGAAGCGGCGCGCGCGTTAACCACGTCGAGCGCCAGGGCGCGCCGCAATCCACCCGTTTGAGCGCGCGGCGGGTCAAATCAATACTCGCCGGCGACCAAGGCGCGGCGTTGAAATCACCCACAAGCAAGGCTGGCGGATCGCCCCAGACCGCCGCGCCGGCGGCTTCAATCACTTCATCACGCAGCTGAATGCGTCCCGCATCGCGCCATCCGTCGAGCGCGGAGGTCACGGCTCGCCAATCCAAGGGACGCGGCGCATGGGCGGCGACCACAGTCACCGGCGCGCGGGCGCGGGCGCGTTGCGCCGCGAAGGGCCACGGCCCTCCCACGGGCGGTTTAAGCGGCGCACACACCCCCCGGCTCAACACCACGACGGCATAGCGCGACGGTTCCGTCGGCCGCACGACGCAGGAAAACTCAGGAAACACTGCCGCCAAGGGCGCGTCGTCCGGCAACGCCGTCAACGCGACGATGTCCGGCGCTTCCCGGCGGGCGAGCCCCGCCACGGCCCCCAGCGCCACCTCGTCGGCGTCCACATGGGCCCAAATCACGCGCAAGCGGCCCGCAACCGCGGATGCGTCAGTGTCCGCCGCGCGCGTCAAGGCGGCCTCGTCCTGGGATGGCGCAGCCAGTCCCGGCGCAGCCAGGCGCAGGGGCGCAGCTGTCGCCACGGCGTTCGTCAGCGCCAACACACACGCCCCAGCGATGGCGCGCCATTCCAGCCGCCGCCCGACGAGCCCGATCACCGCTGTCAGCGCCGCAGCTGTCGCCAGTTGCGGGCGAAAATGGCTCGCCAGCTCCCAGGGATAACCGAACCGCGCCGCAAAGCCGGCGAGTGTCACCGCCGCGATAAGGCCGATCATCGCGAGCAGCACGGCGTGGGTGGGGCGCGCGGCGGTCATGACGGATGATCGCGCGTCAGCCGCTCAAGGCCGCGCAGGCGCGCGGCGTCCCCTGATTCAGGATCGGGCTGGGATTCAGGCTCACGCTCACGCTGGGACGGGGGGGCGTCCGGGCGCCGCGCCGCCGCCGCGACGGCGCGGTGATCGGTGGGCGACGCCTCCACCACGAACTCAATAATCAGCGGAAAGTGATCGGACCCGATTGGGGGCCCGACCCGGCACCGCGCCTCAATGGGGCCGCGCGTGTAGGCGGCGTCAATCGGCAAGCCCCAGGGCGCGCGCGTGAACCACGTCGCCGCCCACGGCGCGCCGCAATCAACGCCGCGAAACCCGCGTCGGCGCAGCGCTGCGCGCGCCGGCGACCAGGGCGTGGCGTTGAAATCACCAACAAGCACGGCGGTGTCGGCGGCGGCGGCGGCTTGAGCGCCATCGGCAATAATGGCGTCGCGCACCGCCCGTCGTCCGGGGCTGAGCGGCGGCGGCGGGTGCACCGCCACGACCCGGGCGGGGGCGCGGCGCGCGGCGGCGTCCTTGGGCCTCGCCGGCAATTGGGGCGTGAGCGCGCGAATGGCGTGGGGCCAGGCGGTGTCGGCGGCCGCGATGGGGCGTGACTGCGGCGCGCAGGGCGCGCGGGTCGCAAGCATCACCCGCAGCCGCGATGTCGGGCCGGGAATGTCGAGGCATTGGGCGTTGAGCGCGGCCGCCGCCACGGGAGCGGCGTCTCGCGGCACCTCCGTCAACGCAACAATGTCAGCGTCGACGTCCCGCGCGAGGGCGGCCGCTGCGGCGAAGGCGTCCGGCGACATCGCGACATTCGCCCACACGAGCGTCACCGTCGCCGCGCCGGCCGCGGGGGCGGGCGCGCGGCCCGAAAGCGCGTGGGCGATCTGAGCGGCGTTAATCAAGGCGATGAGCGCCGCCGTCGACGCGAGCGCGCCTCGGCGCGTGATCAGGGCCGCGGTCGTCAGCGCCGCGGCGGCGGCGACAAGGTGCGGACGAAAATGGCTCGCCAATTCCCAAGGATAGCCGGCGCCCGCGGCGAAGCCCGCCAGCGTCGTCAGGACCACGCCCACAAGGCCAAGCCCAAGTCCCGCGGCGAGAACCATCGGCGGCGCGCGCCGCGCACGCGCAACCCCAGCCGCCACGCCGCTGGGGCCCTGCGCCGCCGCGGAAGCCGACCGCGCCAACGTCTCGACGTTCCCATCCATCGCACGCGCCCGACGGCTCCCCGACAGCCGGCCGCTGCCCCCCGCCACATAGGGGCTCTCCCCCGGAGACGTCCAGACCCCAAGCCGACGCCGCGCGCATGCAAACGCGATCGCGCCCGGCGGGCCGGGCCGTGGCGTCGGCTAGGGCGCGGCGCGCGGGGCGGCGTGTTCGCCGGCTTCGTCAGCGCATGCGCGCGCGATGGCGTCACGCGCGCGCTGGGCGGCCTCTTCCGCGACCAGGCGCAAGGGCTGCGTGGAGGCGTGAGCGCGGGCCATAATCAATGCGCCTTGAAAGCTTGACTCAATCAACAGCGCAATCGCGGACGCGTCTTCCGGCGTCACGCCGTCCGCCTCCAATTTCGCTGTCCACACGCGCTGCATCGCTTCATATGCGTCAGCGCCCGCGGCGCGGATGCTCTCCACCGCGGGCGCGGTCTCTAGAATGGTGGTCGCCACATAACAACCGTCCGTGAAGGCGGACGCTTCCAGCGCCTCAGCCAATGCGTCGGCTGAGGCCATAATCAGCGCCGGCGTGTCGGGGGTCGCCTCCGCAAGCTTGCTGAGTTCGCGGGCCATTGCGTCGCCCGCGGCTTCAATGGCGGCGGAGCCGATGGCTTCTTTGCCCTCCGGAAAATAATAATACAGAGACCCCCGGGGCGCGTCGGCGGCCGCAAGAATCTCGCTCAAGCCCGTGCCCGCATAGCCTTGACGGCGGAACAAGCGGGCCGCCGCCCGCACGATCTCGCGCCGTTTGTCCGTCGATTTGCGCGTCATACTTCCACTCTATCAAAGGCCGCGCGCCGCGATGAGCCCGTTGTGCGCGTTTTCGCCACGCTTGTATATATAGACCGGTCGGTATAATTAGGGGTCCACAGCGCTCCGCCGGGGCGCGCGACCAGGAGATGGGGATATGGCAAACGCAGTACGAGTGATGATCGCCGCAGTCGCGGCGTTTGGAGCGCACACAGGCGCGTTGGCGCAAGCGACGGGCCAAGAAGCCGACGCCGCGCAAGCTGCCTGCGCCGCCGCGGCCGCCGCCCATTACGGGCTCGCGGCGGACGATCTGGACGTCATGGTGCGCAGCCAACGCACCAACGCCCGGGTTATTAAGCTGGAGCTCGATCTTGATCGGGGCGACGGCGACGTCCACCGCGCCTCATGCGTAGTGAACCGGCGCACAGGCGACGTGAAGTCCTTTGAGTCGCGCAGCTAATACGCACACACAACACGTTAAACTGACACACGCGCGCTTCCGACGCAGCCTCGACAACGGCCGCGCCGGAAGCGTCGGCGTGGGTGTGGCGTGCTCGATTCGCAACAGTGATCAGATGAGGATGACCGCATGCGACGACGCGCCACGCGCCGCGTTTGCGCGCGCGTGAAACGGGCCGCCGTCTGGGTGGCGTTGGCCCCCTTGGCGGCCGCGATGGGC
>CAZMSO010000062.1:0-10733 GCA_964568975.1 uncultured Caulobacterales bacterium
CGCGCCCGGCCGAGCCGGCCTCGGAGCGAAAGCACGGCGTGTGGGCGACATAGCGCCGCGGCAGCGTGTCCTCGGCGACGATCGCGCCGGCGACGATGTTGGTCAGCGGCACTTCCGCGGTGGGGATGAGGTAGCGCGCGTCGCTTGTTTTAAAGAGGTCCTCTTCAAATTTGGGCAGTTGGCCGGTGCCATAAAGCGCCTCGCCGCGCACGAGGAAGGGCGGGCTGACTTCGGTATAGCCGTGCTCGCTTGTGTGGAGATCGAGCATAAAGGCCGCCAGCGCCCGCTCCAGCCGCGCCAGCTCGCCCGTGAGCATCACAAAGCGGCTGCCGGACAATTTAGCCGCCGTCTCGAAATCCATGGCGGCGAGGCCCTCGCCCAGCGCCACATGATCCTTCGCCTCGAAACCGAGCTCTGTGGGCTTGCCGAAGCGACGGGCGTCGACCTCCACATTCGCCGCCTCGTCCGCGCCCACAGGCACGCCATGGGCGGCGCGGTTGGGCAGCGCTTCCAGGATTGCGGTGAGATCGGCGCGGGCCGCGCGCTCCTTCTCGTCCTCGGCCTCCATCGTCGCTTTGAGGTCAGCGACCTGCTGCATCAGCTCTTGGGCTTTCGCCTCATCGCCGGACGCTTTCGCCTTGCCGATCTGCTTAGACGCTGCGTTGCGCGCGGTCTCGGCCTCCTGTTTGGCCGTGACGGCGGCCCGAAGCGCGGAATCGAGCGCGAGAATCTCCGCGGAGGGCGCGGCCGCCACGCCGCGGTCGGCCATCGCCGCGTCAAAGGCGGCCGGATCGTCGCGAATGGTTTTGATGTCATGCATGGCGCAGGCTCCCAAGGTCGCCGCGTGATAGCCCGCGCCGCAGACAAGCGCAAAGCCGCGGGCTATTCCGCGGCGGCGGCTTCTTCCTCGGCCTGGCGGCGCTCAATCGCCTTCACTGCGACGATCGAAACGCCGTAAAGCGCAAGCACCGCAACGCCGAGGCCGAGCTGCGACAAGGGGTCTGGCGGCGTGAGAAACGCTGCAACGAGAAAGATCCCCACCACCGCATAGCGCCAATACTGAATCAGCGTCTGAGAGGTGATCAGCCCCACCCGCGCCATCAGCGTCAGCGCCACGGGCATCTGAAACGCCAGGCCGAAGGCGAGAATGAGCGTCGTCACTAAAGCGAGATAATCCGCCACCCGCGGCAGAAGCTCAATCGCCACGCGCCCGCCGTCACCCGGCTGCTGCTGTCCCAACGCGAACAGCAACACCAAAGGCAAAATAAAGTAATACGCCAACAAGCCTCCAAGCGCGAAGAGAACCGGTGACGCCACGAGATAAGGTGCGAAAGCCGCTTTCTCATTACGGTAGAGACCCGGTGCGATGAAGGCGTAAAGCTGGTAAGCGACCATCGGAAACGCCACGATGAAACCGCCAAACAGTGCAAGCCGAAGCTTGGCGAAGAAAAACTCAAGCGGCGACGTGAAAATCAACCGCAGATTCTCAAGATTTTCATCGCTGCTCACCGCTGCGGCGCGCTGAAACGGCTCGAGTAAAATGTTGTAAATTGACTCCGCAACGCCGAAGCACGCGACGAAGCCGACCGCGACGGCCACCAGCGCAATGATTAACCGAGTGCGCAGCTCTAACAGATGATCGAGCAACGGCGCACGGCTCGCCTCCATCGCATCATCATCGTCCGACGACGGCTCGCCCTCGCCCGCCGCGCGCGGCGCCCCCGGCAGCCCGCCCGCGCCCATCAGCGTCGGTCCTCATCGCCGCCCGCGGCGGGCTCAGCCACCGCCGCCCCGTGGGCGCGATCATCGCTGTCGGTTGCGGCCTGGCCCGTCCCGGCGCCGGCGCTCTCGCCGTCGCTGCTCAGCGCCGCGTTGGGATCGTGAATCGTCGCAGCGGACGGCGGCGGCTCCACCGCGCGCAACTCCCGCCCGAGATCGTCCAAAGGCGCGCGCACATCCGACAACGGCTCAAGCCGGCGCAGCGCTTGGACTTCGCGCTTCAGCTCCTCCAGCTCCGTCTGGCGGCCGATCTCATCAAAACTGCGTTGGAATTCCCGCCCCACCTGACGCACTTTGCGCAGAGCTTGACCCGCACGGCGCATCATCACCGGCAGTTCGCGCGGGCCGACCACCACCAACGCAATGATCGCCAACAGGATGAACTCCGCGAATCCGAATTGGGGCAGCATCGCGTTCGCCCTTTCGCGCGCCGCCTAGACTTGGGATTTGTCCTTGGCGCTCTCAGCCGCGGAGTCGATCGTCACGCCGTCATCACGCAGCGCTTTCGCCTCCGCCTCCGTGTCCTCCTTGAGGCCCTTGCGGAAGCTCGTAATGCCCTTGGCCAGATCGCCCATAATCGAGGAGATCCTGCCGCGCCCGCCGAACAACAGCACCGCCAACAAGACGACGAGCCCGATCTGCCAAAAGCTGAGGCCCACGTGACCCTCCTTCAACCGCCTTCTGCATAAGTACGTCGCGCGCTCACCCGGCGCAACGCACGCGCCGCACGCGCCCGCACCCAAAGGCGGCCGCCGTCACGCGATCGCGTCAGAGCCAGCCGGGCGATCCGCCGCCAACAAGGCCTTGAGCCGTGCGTGCGCGTGGTCGAGATCCAGCGCCGCCGCTGCGCCGCGCGCATCCTCAGCCGCCCGCGCGCGCCGCAACGCCTCGCCGGAAAGCGCCGGCGCCGCCGCGGCCACCCCCTCCATCTCCGCCACATCGCCATTGCAATGGAGCAGCATGTCGCAGCCCGCCGCCAACGCCTCCACCGCCCGGGCCGTCAACGTGCCGCCCAACGCTTTCATAGAGAGATCATCCGTCATCAACAGGCCGTCGAAACCGATCACGCCGCGGATAACGTCACGCACCACCGTCGGCGAGGTGGTCGCCGTCGCGTCGCCGTCATAAGCGCTGTAGATCACATGGGCGGTCATCGCCATGGGCGCGGCGCTCGCTAAGGCGTAAAATGGCGCAAAGTCATGGCCCTCGAGCTCCGCACGCGACGCCGCCACAAGGGGGCGGGCATGGTGGCTGTCCACCAAAGCGCGGCCGTGGCCGGGGATGTGCTTCATCACGCCCGCAACCCCGCCCTCCGCCAACCCCATCAGCGTCGCGCGCCCCAGGGCGGCGACCGCGTCAGGATCAGTCGCGAAAGCGCGCTCGCCAATGACGGGATCTGCGCCAGACGCCGGCATGTCAAGAACAGGCGCGCAATTCACATCGATCCCGCACGCATGCAGCTCTGAGGCGATTAAGCTCGCATTCACCCGCGCCGCCTCAAGCGCGGCCTGGGGCGCACGCGCATAAAGCGCGCCGAACACGGCCGCCGGCGGCGCGGCGCGCCAATGGGGCGGCCGCAAGCGCTGCACGGGTCCGCCTTCTTGATCAATCAAAATCGGTGCGGCGCGGCCGACGCAGCCCCGCAATTCCTCGACGAGGACGGCGACCTGGTCCGGCGTCTCCACATTGCGGGCGAAGAGAATGAACCCCCATGGCTGCGCGTCGCGGAAAAACGCCCGCTCCACCGCTGTGATCCGCGGCCCCGCACATCCATAAATGGCCGCGCGCGCCGTCATCGCCCGGCCACGATGCAGCCATAGCCGCGTTCAAGCACGCGCTCGCAATAGGCTGCGGCCCGATCGCGCTCGGCGAAGCCCGGCACATAAAGGCGGAAGAACACGCCCCGCTCGCCCAAATCCACATCTACGACGTCATGGCCGCGCCCGCCGAACAGGCCCGGCGCTTCGCCATACAGCACCTCCCACGCCAGTTCCGCTGCGCGTTCGCTGCGGTATGAGCCCAATTGCGCCGCGAACCGTCCGCCGCCGCCATCCACCGGCGGCGGGGCGGTGGAGGTGATCGGCCGCGTGGGCGCAGGGCGCGGCGGCGGGCCCGCATCACGGTCGCGCGCAGCCGCAGCGCGCGGGTCGCTGGGCGCCCACTGCGACGCCGGCGTCGAGGCGCGCGGCTCCGTCGTGAGGACGCCCGCCGTTCCCCGGCTCAAATCCAACGCGACCGCATTTGGGGCGTCGTCCAAGACCGCGCGGTCGCCGCCGCCCGGGGCCTCCGGCGTCCCTAGCGGCGCGTCGGTGCGCGTCGCGTCGCGTTCCAGGGCGGTCTCGAGACCGGTCTCAGATCCCCCGCCCGACCCGGGCGCTGCGGCGGCGTCCGCGACAGCCTCCGTCGCGAGCTCAGCTTCATTCGGCGGCGCATCTCGCGATCGCTCCGACGCGTGCTCCGCCGGCGCGACGTCCAAGGGCGCGGTCGCGCGCCGGAGCGCCGCAGCGCCCTCCAGGCCCGGGGCGGCGCGCCCGCGGTCGGCGGCGGCCTCGGCCGGCTCGCCGTCAAAGCGGGAATAGACTTCCTTATCGAGGTGGGGCGTCGTCGCGCCGCCCCGCTCCTGGGGCGTCACTTTAAACGGGCCCTCCACGGCGCGGATCACGGGCGCGGCCGAGCGCCCGCCTTCGCGCACGCCCTGGTGATACGCGCTCCATACGACCCCAGAGAAGGCCACCATCACCGCGCCCAACACGCCCAAAACGACAGGCCCGCGCCCGGCGCCGCGCTCGTCCGCGCGGCCGTCGCCGCCGCCCTCATCGTCGTGAAGGTCAAGGCCGGGATGCTCCGCTGTGGTCATGCCGCCTCCCTGACTGCGTTCCTAACGGCGTCTCTGACTGCGTCTACCAGGCGCGCCGCGACCTGTTACGCCGCATCCATCGTGAACAGCCGCTGGTGCTCGTCGATCGCGAATCGATCCGTCATGCCAGCAATATAATCCGACACCGCCCGCGCTGTGGCCGGCGATCGCGGATCGCCGGCGCGCGCGCGCCATTCCGGCGCCAGCAGGCCAGGGTCGTCCACAAACGCGTCACACAGATCCGCCACTATGCGCCGCGCTGATCTCATTTTTCGGTTAACGCGGTGATGGCGGTACATGTGCGCGAACAAAAAGGCGCGCAGGGGGCGATCGGCTTCCAAAACCGTTTCAGGAAACGCCGCCACCGGCGCGTCAGCGCCGCGCACATCCCCCGCATGCTTCGGGGCAAGCGCCGCTAAGCGCCGCTCCGCCTCCATGACGCATTCATCAATCATCCAGCCGATTAGCCGGCGCACCGCCTCATGGATCAAACGCGCGGTCTCTAGGCCAGGATAACGATCCTGCAACTCGCCAAAGACGGCGCCGACTTTCGGGATCGCGCTCAAATCCTCGATCGTAAACAGCCCCGCCCGCAAACCGTCGTCGAGATCATGGTTGTTGTAGGCGATGTCATCAGCCAGCGCTGCGACTTGGGCCTCCGGGCCCGGCTGGGTGTGCAGCTCAAGCTCGCGCCAATGGGGGTAAGCGGTCAGCGCCCAGGGCAAGCCCTTCTCGTCCTGGCCCGGCGCTAGCAGCGGGCCATTGTGCTTCACCGCCCCCTCCAGCGTCTCCCAAGTGAGGTTGAGGCCGTCGAACTCGGCGTAACGCGCCTCAAGCTGAGTGACGAGGCGCAAGGTGTGGGCGTTGTGATCAAAGCCGCCATAAGCCGCCATCGCCGCCGACAGCGCGTCCTCCCCGGCATGACCGAAGGGCGGGTGGCCGAGGTCGTGGATCAAGGCCAGCGCTTCCGTCAAATCCTCATCCAGGCCGAGCCGCAACGCAATCGCCCGCGCAATTTGGGCGACCTCAAGCGTGTGGGTGAGCCGCGTGCGGTAATGATCGCCCTCATGGGCGACGAAGACTTGGGTTTTGTGCTTGAGCCGACGGAACGCCGAGGAATGGATGATCCGGTCGCGGTCGCGCTGAAAGGCGGAGCGCGACCGGCTTTCCGGCTCGGCGTGCATGCGCCCGCGGCTTTGGTGAGGCTGGCTGGCGTAGGCCGCCCGCCAGCGCCGTCCCGGTTCGGCGTCAGCGGGCGCGGCCGCCGACGCTTCTCCGGCGGCCGGGCTGCGTGGCCGACGGGACCCTGGAGCCCCTTTGGCGGCGCTGCGCGTGTTTTGCATGGCGGCCTCCTCGCGATTATATGCGTGTTAGTGTGATTTGGCCGCGTGCACGAGCGCGTCGGCGCGACGGCGTCGAGGCGGCGCGTCACAGCGCGCGCGCGTCCGCCGGGCGAAGGGAACGCTGATGGACGATTTCGATGACAGTGTGGTGGACGCGGCGGCGACGCCGGCGACTGTGACCCTCAGCGCGGCGGCCGCGCGGCGCATCAACGCCATCACCGCCGAGCATGGCCGCGCGTTTTTGCGCGTGGCGGTGCAAGGCGGCGGCTGTTCAGGGTTTTCCTACGCCTTTGATTTCGCCGACGCGGCGGAGGCTGACGACGTCACGATCCGCCGCGACGGCGCGGGCGTGGTGATTGATCGCGCCTCGCTGCCGTTCCTGGCGGGCGCTGAGATTGACTACGCTGACGAACTGATCGGGGCGTCGTTTAAGATCCATAATCCCAATGCGACGAGCGCCTGCGGCTGCGGCGTCAGCTTTTCGGTCTAAGGCGCGCCCCGCGCTGTAGAGTGTTGGACAAACTGCAGCCCGTTCGGCGCGTTTGGTGCGCGTCGTGCATCACTTTTTGCGTCGCGGGATAGACGCGAAGGCTTAAGCCAGGCATCGTCTTTTTGTGAGGGTGTGGCTGGGCAAACACACGCAAAAACGCACATTCGCGAACAGCGGCGATGAGGGTGGGCCATGAAACGCAGATTAAGCGGGACAGTGTTTGGCTTTTTGGGCCTAACTGTGCTCGCGGGCGCCATCACGGCCGGCGTCTTCGTCATCGGCTATGTGCTCGACAACCCCGCCATTGAGGGGGAGATGAGCGTCCTTGTGTACACCGCCGCTGCGGCGCTGGCGGTGATGGCGGTGTTTCTCGGCCTCGCTTTTTTGTGGATGGCCGATGTTGTCAATGAACTCTCCGCCATTCGCGCGGCGTTGGCGGCGGCCGCCGCCGCCCGGCCTGAGCGTCCACGGGCGGGCGCGACGGCGGATCCCGCCCTGAGCGCTACAGCCAACCGCAGTTACGCCGATCGTCCCGCGTTCGCGCCGCCGCCCGCCCCGGCGCCGGCCCACGCGAACGGCGCTGCGCCATCGGCGGGCGGCCGCTACCAAAGCGCCGGCGGCTATGACGACGGCCAACGGCGCACAATGTCCATGGATGACCGGATTTCGAGCCGTTTGCGTCCGGCCGACGCCGATGCGTGGCGCGCGCCGCCCGCCGGGCCGGCGTCGGACGGCTTCTCCCCAGCGTCGCCGGATCCCCTCGGCGGCGTGCGCCGGGGCTCGAGCGCAGAGGCGGTCCCCGCCCTTAATGGCGGCGATCATCGCGACCGGTCGCCGTCGATCGCCCGCGAGCGACGTCGTGATTCCGATCCCGACGCCCTGCGCGCCTTGCGCTACGCCAACGGCCACAGCGAGCGGGGCGCGACCTCCGAGGACCCGGATGTCGCGGCCATGCAGCGCAGCGGTCGGCCATTGCGGCGACGCCCGGCGCCGCGCGATCCCGCCGCGGAGCTCGACGCGCTGTTGCGTGAGCAAGAGCGCCCGCGCGACGAGGATGACGGGTATCGCGTCGTGCGCCCGGGCGCGGGGCGCACGCCCTACTGAGCCCCGCCCGACTGCGACCGGCCGCGTTACTCCGCTGGGTCAGACGCGCTGGGTCAGACGCGCTGGGTGAAACACCACGCCGGACACTGCGTGAAACCCAGCATAGCGCCCAGCGGGCGCGCGACACCGTCGCCGAGCCGCCGAGATGACCCGGGCGCGCCGCTTCCCTGTCCCAGACTGGACCGCTCTCTCCCGCAACAGCAACAGCCTCGCCCCTTGACGCGCGCCGCGCGACAGCGCCACCTGAGTGACGCTGATCGAGAGCGCGCCTGCGCCCCTTCACCGCCGCGGGAGACAGTCCATGGCGCCGCTTGACGCCCCAAACACCTCCGACGTCACGCCCTCCACACGCGACCCTCGCGGCGACCAGCCCCACTCTGGCTGGACCCGCGCGGCGATTGCAGAACTCTATGATCAGCCCTTCGCGGACCTCGTGTTCACCGCTCAGCAGGTGCTGCGGGCCCATTTCGATCCGAACGAGATCCAAACCTGCCGCCTTCTGTCGGTGAAGACGGGCGGATGCGCTGAGAATTGCGGCTATTGCAGCCAGTCCGCCCACGCTGATGCGGGCGTGCCGGCCGGCAAGCTGATGGCGCGCGAGGCGGTCTTGGCGGAGGCTCAGGCTGCGAAAGCTGACGGCGCGTCACGGTTTTGCATGGGCGCGGCCTGGCGCAGTCTGAAGGATCGCGATCTCGCCGCCGCCTGCGCGCTCATCGCTGATGTCAAAGCGCTCGGCCTGGAGACGTGCGTGACCCTCGGCATGCTGGAGGACGGCCAGGCGGAGGCGCTGCGCGCGGCGGGGCTGGATTACTACAATCACAATCTGGATTCCGCCCCGGAATACTACGACCAGGTGGTCACCACCCGCACCTATCAAGACCGTCTCGACACGCTGGCGCGGGTCCGCTCGGCGGGGCTGAAGACGTGCTGCGGCGGCATTATCGGCATGGGCGAGACGCGCGACCACCGCGTGGGATTGATCCACGCGCTTGCCTCCTTGCCGGAGCCGCCCCACAGCGTGCCGATCAACGCGCTTGTGCCCGTCGCCGGCACGCCGTTGGGCGACGCCGCCCTGGCCCACGGCTCGACCTGCGACGCGGTGGAGTTCGTGCGCACCATCGCGGTCGCGCGGATTGTGTTTCCCGCCTCCATGGTCCGCTTGTCCGCCGGGCGCGACACCATGGGCCGCGAACTCCAGGCGTTGTGTTTCCTTGCCGGTGCGAATTCGATTTTTGTCGGCGCGCAGCTGCTGACGACGCCCAATCCGCAACCCAGTGCGGATGAGGCGTTGTTCGCCGCGCTCGGCCTGCGGCCGATGGCGGCCGGCGATGAGGATGTGCGTCTGGCGCAGGCGCGCGCACGCCGAGCCGAGGGCGCGCGTTAAAGCACAGCCGGGAGGGAGATGATGGCGAGGAGCGTTCCCGCATGCGCGACAAGCACCGCAAATCCCGTCCACGCCAGCCAGCCACGATCCAGGGCGACCGCCGCCCACGTCAGCGCCGGTGCGAGAAGCAAACTGACCGGCAGGCTCGCCGCCACGCCGTCCGCAGCCGCGCCCACCAAACCGCGGCCGGCGTCTAAGGCCGTCGCCATTTCCGGCAGAAGCGCCACAAGCACGGTGACCGCGACGGCCGGCGCCGCCATGAAGCCGCACGCCAGCGTCAGCGCGCTCGCCCACACCGCCACCGCCCACCGGTCCGCCATCCACGCCCCCTCACACCCGCGTCGCCTCTGTCTGCGCGCCCCCCGCGCGCTGACGGTTTGACGCGCCGCGGCTTGCGGAGACGCGCCATGAAAATCGCCACATGGAACGTTAACTCAATCGGCGCGCGCCTGCCCACTGTCTTGGCGTGGTTGGAGGACGCCGCCCCCGACGTCGCCTGTCTTCAAGAAATCAAATGCGTCAGCGAGGCCTTTCCCACCGACGCGCTGGACGCGCTCGGCTATCACTGCGCGGTCTTTGGGCAAAAGAGCTATAACGGCGTCGCGATCCTCTCAAAAGCGCCGCTGACGGATGTGCGCCGAGGTTTGCCCGGCGATGACGACGATGAACAAGCCCGCTACATTGACGCGCTGGTGGAGGCTCCTGACGCAGCGATGCGCGTGGCGTCGATTTACGCGCCCAACGGCAATCCCATCGCGTCGCCGAAGTTTTCCTACAAGCTCCGTTGGCTGGCGCGGCTGCGCGCTCACGCCGCCAGCTTGCTGGCGCTGGAGGAGCGCCTGGTGCTCGCGGGCGATTACAACGTCATTCCCCGGGATGTGGACGTCCATGATCCCGCGGCCTGGGCGGACGACGCCCTGCTCCAGCCCGAAAGCCGCGCTGGTCTGCGCGCATTGACTTGGCTTGGGCTGACCGACGCCTATGAGGCCGTCGACGGGCGCGCCCATCACTACACCTTCTGGGACTACCAAGGCGGCGCTTGGCCGAAGGACTACGGCGTGCGCATTGATCACGTGTTGCTCAGCGCCCAGGCCGCTGACCACCTCGATTCGGTGGAGATCCACCGCGCCGCGCGCGCCATGGACAAGCCATCTGACCACGCACCGGTCACAGCGATCTTTGCGGCGTGACTCGCCGCGCACCGGGTCCAGACAGAGCGCGCGGGGCCGCGAGTCGCACGACACTGCCTATATTGCAGCGCATGGTGTGAAAACTGTGGGAAATCCCGATGACGGACGATTATACGCGCGTTTGCACGGTGCGTGACTGCCGTTTGACTGCGTGTGTTTGTGCGCCGCGTGCTGACTCCGCCGCCGCGCGGTCCTAAGGTGGGGAGGCGTGTGTCGGTTTGTCACTTTTTGTGTCTTTCGGACGCGGCTTAGCCGTGACAACCGCACATTAAGGTCAGATTTCTACGGTGATGTCGCGATGACGGGGCGAGCACCCCAGCGGTCGCCAAGAATGATCAAGGAGGAACAACAACCATGGCGGACCAGAAACACTTGTTTCCAGCGTTGACCGCGGCGTGCCTTTACGCCGGCGTAAAAAAAGCCGCAGCGACGCCGCAGGACGCCACGGCGCACACTGATCCGCATCCGGGTGAGGAGTTGTGCTCAGACGTGGAAGAGGCTGCGCGCACGCCGGATCTTGTGCGCGCCGCATAAGGGCCCAAACAGCGTAAGGGCCCAGACAGCGTAAGGGCCCAGACGAACGCGC
>CAZMSO010000062.1:10833-13592 GCA_964568975.1 uncultured Caulobacterales bacterium
TAAGGGCCCAAACAGCGTAAGGGCCCAGACAGCGTAAGGGCCCAGACGAACGCGCGCCGCAATCGGCCGCACTGCACCGCCGACGCCGTGCGCGGGCGCGGACGGCGACGTCGCGCCGACCACGCGTTGGAACGACGCCGCCTTATCCTTCGGCGGGGGCGGCGTCAGTGGTGACCTCAAGCCGCGCCAAGGCGACTGTGAGTTTTTCCCGCTGCGTCTCGTAGCCGGCTTGCTTTTCACGCTCGGCGGCGACGACCTCTTCCGGCGCGCGGGCGACAAACTGTTCATTCGCCAGCTTTTTGATCAGGCGATCAATTTCCTTGTCGACTTTTTGAATTTCCCCACCAAGCCGCGCCCGTTCCGCGTTGAGGTCCACCACATCTCCGATCGGCAAGACCAGCCGCGCCTCATCGACCACCGTCTGCACGGCGCCCGCGGGCTCCTTGCGCCCGACCTTAGCGTCCTTTAGCCGCGCGAGCAGGCGAATTGCGTCGGCATTGCGTTTCAACCGCGCGCGTGTGACCGGCCCAGCGCCAAACACCCGCAGCGGAATTTTCGCCGCCGCCGGGACATTCATTTCCGCGCGCACAGACCGAATTTCAGTGATGAGGCGGATCAGCCAGTCCACCTCCTCCACAGCGTCCTGATCAATCAGCGCCTCGTCAAACTCTGGCCAGGCCGCGTTGATCAGCAAGCTGTCGCGCGCGGCCGCGCCGGCGGTTTGTTCCCACAGCGCCTCTGTGATGAAGGGGCTGAACGGGTGCAGCATCGCCAGCAATTGGTCGAGCGCCCAGGCCGCGCAGGCACGCGTCTCCACGCGCTCGGCGCTCTCATCGGCGCCGCGCAGGATCGGCTTGATCAGCTCAAAATACCAATCGCAGAACACGTTCCAGGCAAAGCGATAAACCGCTCCTGCGGCGTCGTTGAACCGGTAGGCCTCCAGCGCTTCAGCCACAGCGCGCGTGGTGCGCACGACCTCGGACACAATCCAGCGATTGACCGTGAGCTGAGCCCGCCCGGGATCCCAGTCCGGATCGCGCGCCACACCCGCCATCATCATACCGCGCGTCGCGTTCC
This sequence comes from uncultured Caulobacterales bacterium, assembly GCA_964568975.1. Classification (GTDB taxonomy): domain Bacteria; phylum Pseudomonadota; class Alphaproteobacteria; order Caulobacterales; family Maricaulaceae; genus CAZADA01. Next base: position 11,911 of record CAZMSO010000062.1, read on the forward strand.
AGACCTTCGTGCCGAAATTGCGGTACCCCTCCACCCGCTGTTTGGACATGCGGATGTCGCGGCCCTGGGCGGCCAAGGCCGCTAAAGTGAAGCGCAACGCGTCGGCGCCGTACTCGTCCGCGAGTTCCAGCGGATCAATGACATTGCCTTTGGACTTCGACATCTTTTGGCCCTGCTCGTCACGAACGAGGGCATGGATGTAGACATCATCAAACGGCGCATCGCCCATGAAATGAAGACCCTGCATCATCATCCGCGCGACCCAGAAGAAGATGATGTCATGGGCGGTGACAAGCACGGAGGTCGGATAGAAGTCCTTGAGTTCTTCAGTTTGGTCAGGCCAGCCCAGGGTCGAGAACGGCCAGAGCGCGGAGGAGAACCAGGTGTCGAGGACGTCCTCGTCTTGAGTCAGCGTGACATGGGCTTGGTTGTAATGCTCGCGCGCCGCCTTCAGCGCCTCAGACTCCGTTTCGCGGACGAAGGCTGTCCCATCCGGCCCATACCACACCGGGATCCGGTGACCCCACCAGAGCTGGCGCGACACACACCAGGGCTGGATATTCTCCATCCAGTTGAAATAAGTCTTCGCCCACGCCTCCGGCACGAAGCGCGTCTTCCCCTCGCGCACCGCCGCAATCGCCGGCTTCGCGAGGGTCTCGGCGTCGACAAACCATTGGTCCGTGAGCATCGGCTCGATCACCACGCCCGAGCGATCGCCGAAGGGCTGCATGATCAGTTTGTCCTCGACCATGATCATGAGGCCGTCAGCATCGATGTCGGCGACGACCTGTTTGCGCGCCTCGAACCGGTCGAGGCCGCGATACGCCTCCGGCACGAGATTCAGGGAATCGACCTCCGCCTCGTCGGCTGCGGCGCCGCGGGCGATCTCTTGGGCGCGACGCGCGGCCTCAGCGTAGGGCGCGCCGTCATCGCGCATGGCGCCGTGCTCGTCCATAAGCCGGTATTTCGGCAGGTTGTTGCGCTGGGCGACGTCATAGTCGTTGAAGTCATGGGCGCCGGTGATCTTCACAGCCCCCGAGCCGAAGGCCGGGTCGGGATACTCATCGTGGATGATGGGGATCAGACGGCGGTGCTCCTTGGGCCCGACGGGGATCTCGCACAACGCGCCGACAATCGGGGCATAGCGTTCGTCGCACGGGTTCACCGCCACCGCGCCGTCGCCGAGCATCGTCTCCGGACGGGTGGTGGCGATGGCGATGTAGTTGCGCTCCTCCTCGAGGACGACATTCCCATCGGCGTCTTTCTCGATGTAGGTGTAAGTCTTGCCGTCGGCCAACGGGTATTTGAAATGCCACATATGACCGTGGACTTCGCGGTTCTCGACTTCGAGGTCGGAGATGGCGGTCTGAAACTTGGGGTCCCAGTTCACAAGCCGCTTGGCGCGGTAGATCAGCCCATCCTTATAAAGCTGGACGAACACCTTGCGCACCGCGGCCGACAGCCCCTCATCCATGGTGAAGCGTTCCCGCGACCAGGCGCAGGACATGCCCAGCCGGCGGTCCTGGTTGAGGATCATGCCGCCGGATTCCGCCTTCCACGCCCACACGCGCTCCACGAACGCCTCGCGCCCGAGCGCACGGCGCGACGGCTCTTGCGCCTCCATGAGCTGGCGCTCCACGACCATCTGCGTGGCGATGCCGGCGTGGTCCATGCCCGGCTGC
>CAZMSO010000063.1:0-13392 GCA_964568975.1 uncultured Caulobacterales bacterium
CCATGGAGGAGATGGCGAAGATGTAGAGGATCCCGACATTCAGGTCCGAAATGACCCAGCCGGGTGCCACGGGAATCACCGCCCACGCGATGAAGGCCAGCACCAAAGTCAGCAACGGCGCCAACAGGAAAAGCGGGCGGTCCGCCCCGGCCGGCACCACGATTTCCTTCAAGAAGAATTTGAACGCATCCGCAAAGGTCTGCAGCAAGCCGAACGCGCCGACCACATTGGGGCCTTTACGCATCTGCACGGCCGCCCAGATCTTGCGATCGAGCAACACGGTCGCGGCCACGGACAAGGACAAGACGACAAAAAAGCCGAGAATCTGGAACACGGACGCGGTCACGCCCCAAAAGACGCCGTATTGTTCGATGAAACCGCCCATGGGCTCGCCTCGTCCGTCATCATGCAGCTGCGCGGGTTATCGGCCCAGCTTGGTTAAAATGCAAACCCGCGACCGGACAGGCCGCGCGCGCGCCTATTCCGCCGCTTGCAGCTCCCCGCGCGCGGCCGCCACGGCGGCGGCCGTCTCCGCCATGACTTGGCTGGCCCGCGCGATGGGGTTGGTGAGGTAGAAGTTCTTGACCGGGCTCTCGAACGGCTCGGCGTCCAGCGGACCCGCCATGCCCACGCGATCAAGATCAAACGCCGCGGCGCTGGCGGCGCCCGGTGCGTAGTCCATGGCCGCAAAGCTGGGATGATCAGCCATCAGCGTGGCGCGCAAGGCCTCCAGCGAATCATAGGGCAGCGGCCGCCCCATACGCCCTGACAAGGCGCGGAAGATGGCCCAATCCTCCTTTGCCTCACCGCGCGGGAACACCGCCCGGCGCGCGAGCTGGACCCGGCCTTCGGTGTTGACATAGATACCGTCTTTTTCGGTGTATGCCGCGCCCGGTAAGATCACATCCGCCGCATGCGCACCAGCGTCGCCATGGCTGCCGACATAAATTGTGAAGGTGTCGGTGAAAGGCGCGAGGTCCAGCTCATCCGCGCCCAACAAGAGCAGCGTGTCCAGTGCGCCGGCCCGGGCCATCGCCGCCATCTCGCGCGCGGACTTGCCCTCCTTGCCCGGCAGGAAGCCCATATCCAATCCCGCCACGCGCGCGGCGGCGGTATGCAGCACATTAAAGCCGTTCCAGCCGCCCTCTTCGCCTTCGCCTGCGGCTTTCACCATGCCGGTTTTCGCCGCCAGCTCCGCCGCCAAACGCAGCACCGCCGCGCCATCGGGGCGCGCCAACGCGCCCATGCCGATGATCAGCATGGGCCGCTCCGCCTCCGCTAGGCGCTGGGCGAAGGCGTGATCCTCATGCGCCAACTCCTGTAGGGTGCGCACGCCGCCGCCAAGATAGGCGTAGTCATAGCTGAGATCGGCCGCCTCACCGATGACGGCGATATCCGCGCCGCCCTGCAGCCAGGCCTTGCGCAGGCGCGCATTGATCAGCGGCGCCTCAAGGCGCGGATTGGTCCCGATGAGGAGGACGGCGTCCGCGGTTTCCGCCTCGGCGATGGTGGTGTTGAACAGCCAGCTTTCGCGCGAAGCGCCCGGCTCCAGAGGCCCAATCGCAGCGCCGTCCTGGCGACAATCAAGATTCTCCACGCCCAAATCGCGCAGCACATCCATCGCGGCTTTCAGGCTTTCCGCGTCGCACAGATCGCCAGCGATGGCGCCAATGCGCGCCGGATCGCCCGAAAGCTTTTGCGCCACCGCGCCCAGCGCCTCATCCCAGCGCGCCGGCTGCAGCTGGCCGTCGCGGCGGATATAGGGCTGGTCCAAACGCTGGCGGCGCAGACCGTCCCAATGGAAGCGGGATTTGTCGGAAATCCACTCCTCATTGATGTCGTCATTGACGCGCGGCAGCACGCGCATCACGGCCGCGCCCTTGTAATCGAGGCGGATATTGGAGCCGACCGCGTCCATCACATCCACGGTTTCAGCGTGCTCCAACTCCCAGGGCCGGGCGTTGAAGGCGTAAGGCTTGGACGTCAGCGCGCCCACCGGGCACAGATCAATGACATTGCCCGACAGCTCCGACGTCATGGATTTCTCCAGATACGTCGTGATCTCCATGTCTTCGCCGCGGCCAATGGCGCCGAGTTCTTCCACGCCCGCAAGCTCGGTGGCGAAGCGCACACAGCGGGTGCACTGGATACAGCGGGTCATGATCGTCTTGATCAGCGGGCCCATGTCCTTGTCTTCCACCGCGCGCTTGTTTTCCTCAAAGCGGGTGTAGGAGCGGCCATAATGCAGCGCCTGATCCTGCAAATCGCACTCGCCGCCTTGATCGCAAATCGGGCAGTCCAGGGGGTGGTTGATGAGCAGGAACTCCATCACCCCTTCGCGCGCCTTCTTGACGTATTCCGTCGTGGTGTTGATGCGCGGCGCCGAGCCGTCGCGGTTCGGGCGCATGTCCGACACCGTTTGCGCGCAGCTGGCGATGGGCTTCGGCGCGCCTTCCCACTCCACCAGGCACATGCGGCAATTGCCCGCGATGGAGAGGCGCTCGTGATAGCAAAAGCGCGGAATCTCCGCCCCCGCCTCTTCGCAGGCTTGCAAGAGTGTGTAATCGCCCGGGACTTCGATCTCCTGGCCGTCCACGACCAGCTTGCGGAGGTTTGTCATGTCACAATGCTCTCCGGCTCTGCCTCAACCACTCATCGGAACACGGCCAGCCCAACACGCCCTACTCCGCCGCGACGTTGGCGGCCGCGCCCCCATTAGGGATCGCGCCCGCCGCCACATGGGGCCGACCGGCGCGATAGCGCTCAATGCGCTCTTCAATCTCATGGCGAAAATGGCGGATCAGCCCCTGCACCGGCCACGCCGCCGCATCGCCAAGCGCGCAAATGGTGTGGCCCTCCACCTGGTGGGTGACTTCCAGCAGCAGATCGATCTCATGGGGATCGGCCTCGCCTTTGGCCATGCGCTCTAAGACGCGCCACATCCAGCCCGCGCCTTCGCGGCAGGGCGTGCACTGGCCACAGCTTTCGTGCTTGTAGAAGTATGAGATCCGCGCGATCGCCCGCACCACATCCGTGGATTGATCCATCACAATGACGGCCGCGGTGCCGAGGCCCGACTTCACTTCCTTTAGCGCGTCGAAATCCATCACCACGTCGTCGCACGTGGCTTTCGGGATCAGGGGCACAGACGAGCCGCCGGGGATGACGGCTTTCAAGTTCTCCCAACCGCCGCGGACGCCGCCGGCGTGCTCCTCCAGCAGCGTTTTCAACGGGATCGACATCGCCTCTTCGACATTGCACGGCCGGTTCACATGCCCGGAAATGCAAAAGACTTTCGTGCCGGCGTTGCCCTGGCGGCCAAAGCCCGCAAACCAGTCCGCCCCGCGCCGCAAAATAGTCGGCGCCACTGCGATGGACTCCACATTGTTGACTGTGGTGGGGCAGCCGTAAAGCCCGGCGTTCGCGGGAAAGGGCGGTTTAATCCGCGGCTGGCCTTTCTTGCCTTCGAGGCTCTCCAGCAGTGCGGTTTCTTCACCGCAAATGTAGGCGCCCGCGCCATGATGGACGTAAAGATCAAAGTCCCAACCATGGACATTGTCTTTGCCGATCAGCTTTGCCTCATAGGCCTCTTTAATCGCCGCATCGAGCGTTCGCCACTCATCCATATACTCGCCGCGCACATAAATATAGCAAGCGTGCGCTTGCATCGCGAAGCTCGCAACCAGACACCCCTCAATCAACAGATGCGGGTCGTGGCGCATAATGTCACGGTCTTTGCACGTGCCGGGCTCCGACTCATCGGCGTTGACCACGAGGTAATGGGGCCGATCCTTCAGCTCCTTAGGCATGAACGACCATTTGAGGCCCGTCGGGAAACCCGCGCCGCCGCGCCCGCGCAAGCCTGACGCCTTCATTTGGTCAATGATCCAGTCGCGCCCTTGGTCGAGCATGTCTTTCGTCGCGTTCCAGGCGCCGCGTTGTTTCGCCGCCTCCAGCCGCCAGTCCTGAGCGCCGTAGAGATTGGTGAAGATCCGGTCTTTGTCCTCGAGCAGCATCGCGGTCCGTCCTCAATCGTGCGCCGGCATGGGGATTAAGCGCGCGGTCTGGATCGCTTTGGCGATCAGCGCGCCGGCGTCATCGCGAATCTCAGCGCTGGTGTAGGCGATCGTGGCGCCCATGCGCTCCACGCGGGCCGTCGCGACCAGCCGCCCGCCCGCCTGGGCGGCGGCGTAGTATGTGGTGTGGAGATCCGTCGTCGTGGGAAACTTCGCGCCCTTCGCGGCCGCGACCACCACCGGTCCCATGACATCGTCCATCATCGCCGCCAAGACGCCGCCCTGCAGAATGCCGGCGGGATTGAGAAACTCCGGCTTCGCGGCGAAGGAAACCGTCATGGTCATCGCCTCAGCGTCGTGGGCGACGAGCGTCCAATCCACCAGTCGTGAAAATGGCGGCATGGGGATCGCGCCAATAAAGTCATCGCCCGCGCCTGCGTCCGCGGCGAAGGGTGCGCCGTCAGCCATGGCTCATGCCTCCGAGGACGCGTCGCCGGCCGGCTCACCCACGGACTCCGCCAGCGGCTCAACCACCGGCTCTGGCAGGTTCGGCAAGGTCAGCGGCGCAGCCCGCGAACCGTCATAAAGCGCAGGATCCGTGAGCGCTTTGGCCCCGCCCTGAGGCGCGGAGCGTTGACGGTCGACCCCTTGGGGCCCGGGCGTGACGGGCCGGCCCGCGGCGAGATCGTCGAGGAGCTTTTCGAACGTCTCCGGCGTTAGATCTTCGTAATAGTGATCGCCGGCGGCGTTGGAGATCTGCGCCATCGGGGCGTTCACGCATGCGCCCAAACACTCCACCTCCAGCCAAGACAGCTTGCCGTCGGCGCTTGGGGCGTTGGGCTTCGGGTTGATTTTGCGCTTACAGATCTCGCGCAGCGCCTCCGCCCCGCGCAGCATACACGGCGTCGTACCGCACACTTGCACGAAATGCTCGCCCTGGGGCGCAAGGTTGAACATTGTGTAGAAGGTCGCAACCTCATACGCGCGCATGTACGGCATATCGAGCATGTCCGCGACAACGCGGATCGCCGGCTCCGGCAGCCACCCGCCGGCTTGTTTTTGCGCCAGCCACAACAATGGGATCACCGCCGACCGCTGACGCCCCTCAGGATACTTCGCCAGCCACGCGCGCGCCGCGTCCAGGGTTTGGCCCGTAAACGCAAAATGGCCAGGCTGGCTGGGGGCGAGACGGCGGACGGACATACACAGGCTCCTCAGGCGGGGGCGCGGATCACGATGAACGCAGCCTTGTGACCGCGCTGCAGCGCACGGCCGGCACCCTAGCCATAGCCGTGACGCGTTAAAAGCCGTTCAGCGCTCTCGCGTCGCGAAAGCAGTGCAGGCAGAGCGCTTGAGCATCGACATAGGCCAAAACCTCCGGCGTCCACACTGAGCCCGCGGCGACGAAACGTCGCTCGCACGCCTCACACCAAGCCTGGGGCTCGTCATCCTCTTCATCCGTGAAGTAGAAGCCGCGGGCCACGCCGTCCGCGAGGCTCTGGGCGACGTGGACACACACCGCCGTTTGCTTGGACCGGCCGTGGGTCGCGCACGTAATCAACGCCATATGCGCTCGCTTACCGGAGCCCCGTCGCGGCGTCGAGCCCCAGCGCGCGCCTCACTCCGCCACATCCACCACAGGAAAGCGTTCACGCGCACGCGCCTCAAACGCGTTCATCAGCGCGCGCGTGGCGCGCTGGAAATTTGCGTCGAACAGCCCTTGCAGCAACGGATTGCGAAACGCAAAGCGGATCCAGAAATCCACCGCCGTCCCGCCGCCGGGCGCGTCGCTGAACCGCCAGCGATTTTCCAAGTCTGTAAACGGACCCGACACAAACGCCACATCAATCGCGCGCGCACCGCGATCGAGGGTCACATGCGTGGCGAAACGCTCGCGGATCAGCTTGTAACCGACAATGGCTTCCGCCTTGAGGTCGCCGACGCCGTCGCGCACACGCTCGTCATAAACGCGCATCGCCTTGATCCACTTGATGAAATTCGGATAGTCACGCACATCCGATACCAGCGCGAACACATCATCGGGCGTGTGGGGAACCACCCGTCGCTCTTGATGAACGGTCATGGGACGCCCCTGACTGCGCAACCCGCCAAGCGTCACCGACGCGCGGCTTGGGCCGCGCGCGCCGCCTTCAGGCGGGCGAAATCCTCGCCCGCATGGTGGCTTGAGCGGGTGAGCGGGCTCGCGGACACCATGAGAAAGCCCTTTGCGCGGGCCAACACCTCATAGCTGCGGAACTCCTGCGGCGTTACAAAGCGATCCACGCGCGCATGCTTGCGCGTCGGCTGGAGGTACTGGCCGATGGTGAGGAAATCAACGCCGGCCGCGCGCATGTCGTCCATGACGTGGGCCACTTCCTCTTTCGTCTCACCCAGGCCCACCATCACGCCGGACTTCGTGAACTGGACCGGATCGCGTTCCTTCACGCGCTCCAGCAAGCGCAGTGAGTGATAGTACCGCGCGCCGGGACGTACGCTCTGATAGAGGCGCGGAACCGTCTCAAGATTGTGGTTGAACACATCCGGACGCGCATCAATGACGCCATGCACATGGGCGACGTCCTTGCGCAGGAAGTCCGGCGTGAGGATCTCAATCGTCGTCGCGGGGGAGGCCGCGCGCACGGCCGCGATCACGTCCACGAAGTGCTGAGCCCCCCCATCCACCAGATCGTCCCGGTCGACGCTGGTGATCACCACATGGGTGAGCCCCATCTCCACCACCGCGCGCGCGACATGAGCCGGCTCGTCAGGATCGACAGGCTGCGGCAAGCCCGTGGAAACATTACAGAACGCGCACGCGCGGGTGCAGCGCTCGCCCAAGATCATGAATGTGGCGTGCTTTTTCTCCCAGCATTCGCCGATGTTGGGGCAGCCCGCCTCCTCACACACGGTGACAAGATTGTTGGCTCGCACGATGGCGCGGGTTTCCGCATAGCCCTTCGACACCGGCGCTTTCACGCGGATCCAGTCCGGCTTGCGCAGAAGCGGCGTGTCCGCGTTCTTCTGCTTTTCGGGATGGCGCGCGCGCGCCGCCTCACCCTCGCCTCGGTGTTCGGGCACGCGTTTTTTTGCGGCGTCTGTTCCGCGCGGCACAGTGTTGATCACAGTCGTCATGCCACGAACATGGACCCCGCGGGCGACCGGATCAACGCGCTGAGGTCATTGCGCCGAGATCATTGCGCCGAGATCATTGCGCCGAGATGATTGCGCCAGGGGTCGCGAACGCTGCACAGGCGTCGTCGCATCGTTGGATTGGAGGAGAATCGCCATGCGCATCCGTGTCCGTCGTTCTTGCATCCCGGGCGTCCTCGCCGCCCTGGCTGGGCTTATCGCCCTTGCGGCCGCCGCACCTGCTGTCGCGCAATCGGCCCCGACGCTCATCGTCAATGGCGAGCAGCTGGACGACGACACCGTCGCTGCGATCGCGGAAGCCTATGGCGGCGTCGTGCCCGGCCGATATTGGTATGATCCCATGACGGGTCTTTATGGCCGCGAGGGCGGGCCCACCCTCGCCCAAGGCATGCCCGGCTTGAACCTCGGCGGGCCCTTGCGGGCGGACGCCTCCGGCGGCGGAACCGGCGCGCTGACCGGCGTGTTCATCAACGGCCGCGAGATCCACCCTGACGAGTACGCCTATCTGCAATCCGTGTTCGGCACAGTGTTGCCCGGCCGCTTTTGGATGAACGCCCAGGGCATCGCCGGCTATGAAGGCGGCCCCCCGCAATTCAACCTGGCCGCCGCCGCCCAAGCGGCCGGCCGCGGCGGTTCCGGCGGCGGTTGGACCGGCTATCACCAAGGCTCCAGCGTGCGCGACAACATGGTCTTCGGCGGCGACGGCTCGGGCTGTTATTACGCGAGCGGCAACGACGGCACGTCCTGGGCGAGCCCCGGCTGCTGACGCCCGCAGGCGCGCCGCCGCCCCATGGCGCGGCGGCGCTTTGGGGGTCTCACCCAGCCGAAGCGAGGTCGACGGCCGAGAGATCACGGATACGCAGGCGCGCGCGCGCAACCGCGGCGTCCGCCTGGCTCATGAGGCGATCGGCGGCGATAATCTCCACATCCGTGATCCCGAGAAAACCGAGGACGTGGCGCACATAGCCCGTGGCGAAGTCGATCGCTGAGTCCACGGGCGTGCCGCCGGAGGTCACCACGACAAAGGCTTTTTTGCCCGTCAGCAACCCCACCGGGCCCGTCGCGCTGTAGCGAAACGTCACCCGCGCGCGCGCCACTTGATCCACCCAGGCCTTCAGCGCCGCAGGAACGCCGAAATTGTAGATCGGCGCGCCAATCACGAGGATGTCGGCGGCCTGGAGCTCCGCAACCAGGGCGTCGGATGTCGCTAAGGCCGCGCGGTGCTCTGCGGTGCGCTGCTCAGGCGCAGCGACATTGGCGGCGACCCACGCCTCATCGACAAAGGGCGGCGGCGACGCGCCAAGATCGCGGTCGATCACCTGGGTGTCCGGCCCCGAGAGGCTGTCGACCAAGTCCTCCACCAAACGGCGGCTGTGAGAGCCCGCAATGCGGGCGGATGCGTTGAGTTTCAAAATCGTCTTGCCCATGACGGCCTCCGGCGCGTGTTGCGTGTGGCTGTCATGTGGTTTGTTCGTCATACGCGTCGATGACCGCGATCGACACAACATTATACCCAAAGTGGAATTAATAAGCCGAGAGGCCGCACGCGCGCAGCCGGCCCACAGCGTTTGTCACAGTTCGCCGCTAGGCTTGCGTCACGTCACAAGGGGGCCGCCATGACCATCACCACTCATCCCGCGGGGACGCTCACACCGGTGGAGCGCGCGAAAACGCTTATCATCGCTGCGCTCGCCGGCGTCGCCGCGGCCTGCGCGACGCCCAGCGTTTTGGTGCCGGACGCGGAGGATCACCATGGCGACGCCACGCCGTGGACTTCGCTCGCGGTGCTGGACGGGCCGGAGCGGTTCGCGTTCGCCGTCGTCTCCGACAACACCGGCGGCCCGCGCGAGGGCGTGTTCGAGATCGGCGTGGAGGCGCTCAATCGCGTACAGCCCGCTTTCGTGATGAGCGTCGGTGATTTGATCCAGGGTTACACCGAAGACGCCGCCCAAATCGAAAGCGAATGGGACGAGTTCGACGGCTTCGTGGAGGAACTCGACGCCCCATTTTTCTATGTCGCCGGCAATCACGACATGATGAACCAGCCGATGGAGGACGCCTGGACCGCCCGTTTCGGCGCCAGCTACTATCACTTCGTCTATAAAGACACGCTGTTTCTGGTGCTCAACAGCGAGCTGATGGACATCAACCCCGACGGTCCGGACAAGACCCGCGGCCCGGGCCACGACGCCTGGCATGACGGCGAGGCCCGCCGTGCGGCCGGCGACGCGCAAATGACCTACGCCGAAAACGTGCTGGCGGCCCATACGGACGTGCGCTGGACGTTTGTGTTCCTGCACAAACCGTTCTGGCGCGAGGGCTGGGTGCGCCCGCCGCGGGTCGAGGGCGGCGATTGGAATGATCTTGATCTCAGCGATTACCCCGTCGACGGGCCTTACCCGACCTACCACGCGGACACCGCCGACTGGGTGCAGATGACGGCGCTTTTGGCCGACCGCGACTACACCGCCTTCGCCGGCCACCGCCACAGCTATGATTATGAGGCGAAGTCCCACGGCCCCCACACCCATGAAACGATTGCGCTGGCCACGACGGGTGGGGTGAGCAATCTGCGCGGCCCCTCCTATGGCGAGTTCGACCATGTGGCGTGGGTGACGATGACTGAAGACGGGCCGGTGATCGCAAACATCCTGCTCGACGGCGTGTTGGCGAAGGATCTGGAGACCCCCGACGCCCGCCCCTGGTTCGTCGACTAACGCTGCGGGCGTGCGCCGCCGGCCCCATCAGCTTGGCCCATCAGCTTAGCCCATCAGCTTAGCGTCGTCAGGTGGGCGTTAGTCGGTGACCGGGGGGAGTCTGGGCTTAGGGCGTCCGCACGGCGCGGGCTGTGCGCGTCGCGCGGTGCGGCGGCGCCCGACGGACGACAGTCGGGTCGCGAGGCCGCACGTCGCGCCATCGCCATGGCGAGCGACGCCGGTCCCGTGACCGCCCCCATGGTCGACGCGCTGCGGGCGCGCGCCGCGACGCTTCTCCCCACACGTCAGCCTAGAGGTGTCCCCGCACTGAGGCTGTGATTATCCCTCTTCGCGGGCGCGCTTTTTCGCGGTCTTACCAAGCACGCCCTTCTCGCGGCCCGCTTGCATGCCGCGGCCCGTGGTGCGCTCCGTGATCCGGGCCGATTTGCCGGTGCGGCCGCGCAGATAATAGAGCTTGGCGCGGCGGACCTTGCCGCGGCGCTTCACCTCAATCTCCGCGACGTTGGGGGAATAAAGGGGAAACACGCGCTCCACCCCCTCGCCGAAGGAGATTTTGCGGACCGTGAAGCTCGCATTCACGCCGCCGCCTGAGCGCGCGATGCACACGCCCTCAAAGGCCTGGAGGCGCTCGCGCTCGCCCTCTTTAATGCGCACTTGCACACGCAGGGTGTCGCCCGGCGAAAACTCCGGAATCGCTTTGTCGCCCAGAACCCGCGCGGCCTCTTCGCGCTCCAACGCGTCCAACATGTGCATCACTCATCCTCCAAAACCCGCCGCGCCACCGCCCGCGCCCACAAATCGGGGCGGCGCTCGCGCGTGACCTGTTCCGCCTGCGCCCGCCGCCACGCCGCCACCGCGCCATGGTCGCCCGACACAAGGACATCCGGGATCGCGCGGCCCTCCCACAGCCGCGGCTTCGCGTACTGGGGGTGCTCCAGCAGATCGCCTTCAAAGCTTTCCTGCACCGGGCTCTCCGCCGAACCGAGCACCCCGGGCAACAACCGCACGCACGCCTCGATCAGCGCTTGGGCGGGGATTTCACCGCCGGCCAACACCACATCGCCGACCGACACCTCTTCTAAGCCGCGGGCCTCGATCACGCGCTGATCGAGCCCCTCAAACCGTCCGCACACCACCACAACGCCGGGCCCGGCAGCGAGCTCGCGCACCCGCTCCTGGCGCAACGGCCGCCCTCGCGGCGTCACCACGACGCGCGGGCGGGCGTCCGCCGCCACGGAATCCAGCGCCGCTGCGACGATGTCAGCGCGCAACACCATGCCGGCGCCGCCGCCAGCCGGCGGGGCGTCGACAGATCGGTGCTTATCGGTTGCAAAATCGCGAATGTCCAGCGTTTCCAGCCGCCACACCGCGCGCGCGCGCGCCGACCCGATCACGGAGGCGTCTAAGGCGCCGGGAAACGCACCGGGGAACAAGGTCAACGCCGTGGCGACCCACGGACAGGCGGGATTTGCAGTCATGGCGCGCTTATAGCCGCCGGACGCGCCGCCTCAACCGCCCGCGGGTGCAAACGCCATGGTCGCTTGCATGCGCGCGACGTGGCGGCGTGCGCCATCGCCCTGCACCGCAAACACGTCGCCCTCACACACCGACACTGTGCGGCCCGGCTTAAGCACCCGCCCCACCGCCTCCAGCCGCACGCCTTGGGCGGGGCGCAGAAGATTGATCTTAAACTCCACACTGACCACCGTGCGGTCAGGCGGCGCCAGGGTGAAAGCCGCCGCCGCACACGCATTGTCGGCCAAGGCCGTCGTCACGCCGGCGTGGACCACGCCCGTCTGCTGCAAGAGATCGGGACGCACCGTAAGCGCCATCACCGCCTCGCCGGCATCCACGGACACCAGCGTCACCGCCAACAGCTGCATAAAAGGCTGGCGCGCCAACGTCGCCTCCACGCCCGCGCGCGCCGCCTCCCCATCAAAGGGCGGCGCGTCCCCGCCGCGCGCGTCACCCGCGCTCATGACGAAGCGTCATCGGACGACGCGGCGGCGCGCCCGCCCGCGACGAGCCGCAGCGCCGGCCGCCCGGTCGGACGCAGCGTTGTGGGTCGCCCGCCGCTCCGCCCGCGCGCGTCTAGGCCGACGGCGTGGTCCACCGCGTCAGCGTCCAGCGGCCTGTCAGCCTCGGCCGCCGCCTCCTCCACCGCCTCATGGAGGTCAGCGTCGACATCGCGCACACGCGCCGTGCTCCCGCCGCGACGGCGAAGCCCCCGCGCCGCCGTCGCGTGCGCCGTCTCCGCGCGCGGGCGAGGGCTTTTCGGTTTGGCCTGGCGGGCGATCTCGCGCAGTTTCACGGCTTGGCGCGCGGACAAGGGTTCCTCCAGCGCGCCTTTGGCCGGATCCGTGAAGGCCGAGCCATACGCCTCCAACCGCGCCTCCACACTCTCCGCAAACTCCGCCTCCCACGCCGAGAGGCCGGCGCCCGTCTCCGCCGCCGCCACGGCCCGGCGCAGTTTCGACAGCGCGCGGCGCGTCTTGCGCGCATCCACCGTGCGCCCCCGCGGCGCGTCACGGCCGCCCGTCACCGGATCCTGATCGTCCACGTCCGCACCCATGCAGCCCACTCTATGCCGACGCCACGCTGGGGTAAAGCGTGAACATAACGTCCAACCCGACCCGAGGGCCGGCACACAAGTCACCCGGCGCCATCCAGCCAGGCCGCCACGCGCTGCGCGTCAGCCTCCGCCCCCGCGTGGGCGAGGGCGTCGCGCGCCTCCGCCATCAACGCCGCGCCGTCAGCGCGCTGCGCAGTCAGCGTCAGCGCCAGACCCTGGAGGGCGCGCGCCAGCGCCGCGCCCGTGGGCGCGTCGCTTTGGCCGTAAAGCGCCGCGGCTTGAAGGGCGTGATTGAGCGCGGCCCCGGAATCCCGGCTAAGCGCGGCGGCCTCCGCCAACACCAAATGCGCGGCCGCCGCCTCGCCCACGGCGTCTTTGCGGCGCGCGGAGGCTAACGCCGCGGACGCGTCGCGCGCGGCTTCCGCGAGGCGTCCTGCATCGATCAGCGCGCGGGTGAGCGCGCCAATGTCCTGCGGCGCTCTAAGCCCCGCGGACGCGCCCAGCGCCTCGTGTCGGGCGGCCTCCGCGGCGGCGTGGTCAGGCTCGACGGCGGCGGCGGGCGCCGTCTCAAGCGCCGGTTCTGCAGCCAGTTCTGCAGTCGGCTCGTGGGCTAGGTCCGGGCTCTGTGCGCCGCCCCCCGCCGCCGGCGGTTCAGGCGCCGCCTGCGCGCCGTGCGCCGCGTGCGGGGCGCGCTCGGCCTGAGGCGCGGGCGCGAGCGCGGCGGCCGCAACCACCTCCTCGTCAGCCCGTTCGGCCGCCGCCACAGGCGGTGCGGCGGGCGGTGCGGCGGGCGCGGGCGGTGCGGCGACTGCAGCCGGTGTGGCGAACAGCGGTTCAGACTCCTCCAGCGCGTCGAACGCCACCTCCGGCGATCCGTCCAACAGCACAAGGGTCGCAGCGTCGTCCACCGTCTCCGCCGGGGCTGACGTGGCCGCGG
>CAZMSO010000064.1:0-13060 GCA_964568975.1 uncultured Caulobacterales bacterium
GGCTCGGGTTCGGGGATCACAGTGATCTCGCCCACCGCCTCCACCCGCGCGCCCTCCACCGCAAAGGCGCGGTGCGCCGCCCGCAGCGCGCGCTGCGCTGCGTCCGCGGCGGCCGCGCCCTGCGCTTCACCGGTCACCGTCAAACGCAGGCCCTCAAGGCGCGCCGCCCCGGGCTCTAAATGCGCCAAGGCGTCCAAGCCCACCGCCGCCAGATCCGTCCACCCCCGATAAGGCGCTTCGGGATCAATCTGCATCTCGTCCGTGAGCCGCACGGAGGCCGACGTCACAGCGCGCGCGCGCGCGCGCAACAGCGCCCGGCCTTCATTGTGGGGCACGAGCCCCCGCAGGGTGACCGCCGCGCCCTCCCGGCGCGCTGACCACGCGTACGGCGCCGTGCGCGGCGGCTTCACCGCCACAGCGCTCGCGTCGACGGCCGTCACGCCGCCCCACACAACGCCGCCCGCGCCGAAGCCGAACAGGGTTCCCGCTGTCCGCGCCGCTTGCGTCAGCGCATCAACGGAGGCGGCGTCCGCAACCACGCCGCTCAGAATGGCCGCTTGACCGTCCATGCGCACTGTGATGTCGGCGCTGATCGGACGCACCGCCTCCATGACCGCGCGTTCCAGGCGGCCTTGCGCACGCGCCGCAGAGGCGCCCAGCGCGTCAAACACCACGCCGGCGATGAACACGATCACCAAAAGCGCGAGGCCGACGCCCCATTTTACGGCGTTGGTCACAGTGTTTCCCATGGTAAGAATGCGCGATGCAAACATGATGCCGAAGCTGGAGGCTGCACACAATTGGGCGGCTGCGTCACGCGCCGTCTTCAGACCAGCGCGTCCCACCGCGTCCGTCCCGTCGCCCCGAACACATCGAGCTGACGCGTGTGCGCGCAACAGCTGCGTCCTTGACCGGCGCAAGCGCGTCTGCGACCAGCACACTGAAGAATCGCGCGCACGCCGCGCCCGCGCGTAAGGAGCGCCAACGCCCGTGTCTCACTCCGGCGAACCCCCTCGGCTGTCGGTGGTCGTGCCCGTTTACAATGAAGCGGCCGTCATTCGCGCTGTCGCTGCGGAAGCGCTGGAGACGCTCGCGCCCCTCGGCGCAATTGAACTGATCATTGTCGACGACGGCAGCAACGACAATCCGGCAGACGCGCTGGCGGATTTGGCCCGCGCCGCGCCTGAGCTGCGCGTGATCCGGCATCCGCGGCGGTCCGGCAAAAGCGCGGCGCTGCGCACCGGCGTCTTGGCCGCACGCGCTGTGTGGGTCGCCACGATGGACGGCGATGGCCAGGACGATCCGCGAGATCTTCTCGCGATGGCGCGCACGGTGGATTTGGGGCGCGTCGATGATGTCGGCCTCGTCGGGGGCGTGCGCCAAAACCGCACCGACGGCGGCTCGCGCAAGCTGGCGTCGCGTGTGGCCAACGGCCTGCGGCGCAGCCTGCTGAAAGATGACTGCCCCGACACCGCCTGCGGCCTCAAGCTCATTCCGCGCGATGTGTTCCGCGCCATCCCGTTCTTTGACGCGGTGCATCGCTATTTGCCGGCCTTTACGCGCCATCTCGGTTTTTCGACGCGCTATGTGCCCGTGACCAATCGCCCGCGCACGGCGGGGGTGTCGAAATACTCCAATCTCGGGCGCGCGTTTGCGGGACTGTTTGATCTGATGGGGGTGGTGTGGCTCATGCGGCGCAGCCACGCGCCCAGTGCGGACTTGCTGTTGACGCGCGACGTCGCGCGCGCCGAAACCCGCGCGATCAACGCGGGATCACGGCCGGTGGACGCGGACGCAACGGTCACGCCGGGCGCGGACATGGTCGCGCCGGGGGCGTGATCTCCGGGGCTCGCCGACGGCGCGCGCGGGGTCGCTGGCGGCGCGCGTGGGTGTGAGGGGGTGAATGACGCCATGAGCGCGCTTTGGGACACGCTGACCAGGCCGCGGCCCGGGGGCGGGCTGAGCCCCGCCGCCTGGGCGACGCTTGCAGCGCTCGCGCTGGCGCTGTTGACGCCGGGCCTTGGCGCGCTGCCGGTGTGGGACCGCGATGAAGCGCGCTATGCGCAGGCCAGCAAGCAAATGCTGGAAACCGGCGACGTCATTGATATCCGCTTCCAGGACCAGACGCGCTACGTCAAACCCGTCGGCATTTATTGGATGCAGGCGGCGAGCGCATCGATCTTCGGCGGCGCCGAGGCGCCCATCGCGGCTTACCGCCTGCCGTCGCTGCTCGGCATTGTGGTCGCTGTGGCGGCGACGGCGTGGCTCGGCGCGCGCCTTGGCGGCCCTGGCGTGGGCGTGATGGCGGGGTTGCTGCTCGCGCTCGCCGTCGTGCCGGCGGTGGAGGCGCGAACGGCGAAAACCGACGCAGCCCTCGCGGGCGCGGCCGCGGTCGCGCAAGCGGCGCTTTTTGTCCTCGCCGTGCGTATGGGCGGTCATAGCGGCGGCGTGCGGGTGGAGAGGCCCGCGTTTTGGGGCGCGCCGGCGGCGTTTTGGACGGCCTCCGCCGCAGCGATGCTGATTAAGGGGCCGATCGTCACCCTCGTTTCGGCCCTCACTCTTGGGGGCTATTGCCTCTGGCGGCGAGACCTTGCGCCGCTGCGTCGGCTGCGCGTGGGCTGGGGCGTGCTGGTGATGGCCGCGATTGTGCTGCCCTGGGTCGCGGCCATCACGTTCCAAACACGCGGCGCGTTCTTGATGGACTCCCTCGGCCACGCGCTGCTCGGCAAAGTCGCGGAAGGCGATGATTCCCATGGCGGCCCGCCCGGTTATCACACGGTGGCCGCGCTGTTGACGCTGTGGCCCGCGACGGCGCTTTTTGCGCTCGCAGCACTGGCGGCTTGGCGCGGGCGACGCGATCCGGCCATCCAATTTCTGATTGTGTGGATCCTGCCCACCTGGATTGTGTTTGAGGCTGTGGCCACCAAGCTGATGCACTACGTGCTGCCGGTTTTTCCCGCGATCATGATCCTGGCGGCCTTGGGCGCGCGCGATGCAGGGGATCTGCTGACCTCGCGCGGCGCAAAAATCGCCCATGGCGTGTTCGTCGCCCTGTTCGCCGTGATGGCGGTCGTTCTCGGGCTCGCAGCGGCGGTCTGGCAGCAGACGTATGAAGATCGCATCGCCGTCGCCTCGGCGGTCGCAATTGGGTTCGGCGTCCTGGCGGCGGCGGCGGGCGTGAGGTTTGCGCGGCGGCCGACGGGTCCGCGCCTTCTTGGGCTCACAGCCGCGACCTTTGCGCTTTATGTCGCGGGGTTTCAGGTCGCGATCCCGCGGGTGGATTCCTTCTGGCCGTCCGACCGGGTCGCCCAACGCCTCCAGGAGCTGACGGGCTGCGACGCGCTGGCCGTCGCAACGGCGGGCTATCGTGAGCCCAGCAATGTCTTTTTGTTCGGCACAGACACAGTGCTGCGCGACGGCGGCGACGCCGCGCGCCATTTGCTCGCCCATCCCCAATGCGGCGTCGCCGTCGTCGATCGTCGCCAGCGTGAGGCGTTTGACGCCGTGCTTGCGACCACGGGCGCGCAGACCCGCTCCGTCGGCGTGGTGGAGGGGGTGAACACCGTCAAAGGTCGCGAGCTCGAGCTCGACATCCTGGTGCTGAGCATTTCGCCCTTGCGCCCGGCCGCCGCGGCTGGCGAGTGACGCGCGCCCCACACGCGGCGTCCGTAATGGGCCCACACGCGCTCAGCCCCCCTCCGCCTGCAGACGCGCCCAAAACGGCTTGAACGCTTCGCAATAGAGGTTCCCGCCCCGGTAGGAGGCGCACGCAGCGCGGTAATCCGCCCATTCCGCGCGGCCGCCTTTGCACGACGCGGCAAAGCCCGTCACGCGTTCATTGAACGCCGCGGCTTCGGCGTCATAGGCGTCGGCCTGCTCCTCGAAGCGGCGAAACAGGCTGCGCAGCCGCGGGCCGGGCGCGCGTTGATCGCGGCGCGCGCGCTCGGCTAAGCGCTCATACTCCGCGCGTTGGGCCTCGAGGGACGCTTGGGTGGCGTCCAAGCCTGCGCGCGCGCGCCCAATGGCGTCGGCCTGGCCCGCACACGACGCCAACACTGTGCGCGCCAAGCCTTGGGGCGCGGGCGCGTCGCCTTGCGTGGTTTGCGGAGGCGGCGCCGCCGCTGCTGCAGCCGCGGCCTGGGCTTGGGCGGCGTCCTGGAACACGATTTCGAAATTGACCGGGACAATGAAGGAGACGGAGGGAAACGCCATCGTGTCCGGCAAGCGCGGCAGCCGTGTCGCGCCGCGCATCACCCGGCGCACCTCGTCATCCAACATCGGATAGCCGGTGCGCCGCCGAAACGTCCAATCCGTCACCCGACCCCGGCGGTTGACCGTCACGACGACCTCCGCACGGCCGCCCCAGCCGCGCTTGCGCGCCTCCAGCGGGTAACTCAGCCGCCCCATAATCACGCGCCGCGCCTCCGCCAGCCATGCGCGGAACGCGCGGAATTGCTCAAAGGTCAAATCACCGGAGGGCGCACCCGCGCCGCCGATCCAAATGTCTTGTATGGGTTGAGCCTCAATGGGCGGCAGCTCGAGGGTTTCGCGCGGCGTCACCGGCGGCAGCGGCGGCGGCGCTTCCGGCGCCCGCTCCTCAATGACGGGTTCTGGTTCTGGCTCCGGTTCGGGCTCCGGCTCAGGTTCCGGCTCCGGCTCCGGCGGGGGCGCGACGGGGGGCGGCGCGAGGCTGATGGGAATGCCGGCGTCCGCCACGCCGATGATCGGCGGCTCCTCAGGTTTTTTGAGGAAGGGAACCGCCGCGCCGAGATGCACCGCCAGCGCCAGCGCCACGCCAGCGGCCCAATGAGCGGCGTGGGGCGCCGGCGCGCCGATGTCGCCAAACGGGTTTGCAGCCGCGCTCATCAGTCGCCCCCCACCGTCAGCAGCACGAGCGACCGCACGCCCGCCTCGCGCAGGAGCTCCATCACCTCAATCACGCGCGCGGCGTCTGCGCCGCCATCGGCCTTCAGCTGGACGGCCGCGTTCGGTCGATAGGCGAGCCACACCGCCGCTGTGCGCACCAACTCGGAATCATCGCCCATCGGCGTGTCTTGGAACGCGACCTCGCCCGCCGCGCCAATGAGGATGACCACATCTTCCTCATCGCCCTCTTCCTCGGCGTCGGAGCGCGGCGGCTCGACCTCCACCGGATCGGGCTTTTCAATCGCTCCCGCGAGCATGAAAAAAATGAGGAGAATAAACACCACGTCGATTAAGGGCGTGATGTTGACCAAATCGCGGGGACGACGTTGGGCGACGAACCTCATGGCGCGGCCTCCCCTTCGCGATCATCTGATTGCGGCGGTGAGAACGACACCGCCGTCGCGCCCGCGCGCCGGGCCGTGTCATAGGCGTCGATGGCGTCTTGCAAGGAGACGCCGTCCTGCGGCCGCACAAGAAACGCGCGTCCCGGATCAATGGCGATGATCGCCGCGACCGCGTCGCTCAAGGTCCGGTCCACCAGCGGGTCGCCGTCGAAACTGAACGCGCCGTCTTCCAGCAAGCCAATCACAATCGCGCCTTCGGCAGTCTCCACCACTTTGGTCTCTTCGGGCGTGTCGACGCGGATGAGGCGATAGCGCGCGAAATTCGTCGCGAGCATGAAAAACACGAGCAGAATGAACACCACATCGATCAGCGGCGTGATGTTCAACCCAGGGGGGCCGCGGCGTTCGCGACGAATGCCGAGCCCGCCGCCGCCGAGGCCGCCCTCGCCCCCATGATGGTGGGCGTGGCCTGACTGGGCCCTCACGCTGCGTCCGCGCGCTCAGCCTCGGCCGTCGCGCTCTCCCGGTAAAGCGGCGCGGTGAACACTTGCGTCGCCGCGTCTTCCATGTACTGGGCGCACACATCCACGGACCGCTGCAGCCAGGTGTAGAAGGCCGCCGCCGGGATCGCGACGCTGAGGCCAGCCGCCGTCGTCAGCAGCGCCTCCCAAATCCCGCCGGAGAGGATCGCCGGATCAACGCGATCGCCCGCATCCTGGAGCTGCTGGAAGGCGTCGATCATGCCGAGCACCGTGCCCAACAGACCCAAAAGCGGGCTGATGGTGGCGATCAAGCTCAGAAGCGGCAGGCCCCGCTCCATCCCGTCCATTTTCATTTGCGCGACGCGGGTCACTTCTTCACGCACACGCTCTTCGTCATTGGTCAGGAGTTGGCCGCGAATGGCGGCCTCCATCACTCGCGCAACCACGCCGCGGCGCGCTTGCACCGCCTCAAGCGCCGCGCGCGTCTCTCCGCGATGGAGTTGATCCGCGACCCCTGTGACAAAGCCGCGGTGGGCGACGCGCAGAATGCGGAACTGAACGAGCTTCACCACCACCAGCGCGAGGCTGATCACCGACAATGCGGCGAGCAGCACAATGATCGGCCCGCCCGCCTCCACGAGATTGAGGATCGGTTCCAAGGCGTTGACCGTTTCCGGCGCGGCGTCCGCGGCCGCGTCGAGGCCCGCCTCCACACCGTCGGCGTCGGCGCCATCCAGCGCCTCGCCGCCTTCGCCCGCCTGCGAATCCGCGACGGCCTCGCCATTCTCACCAAGCGCGGCGTCGTCGCCCGCCTCAGCCGCACCCTCTTCAGCCGAGGCGTCGTCGGCCGAGCCGTCTTCAGCCTCCGTTTCCGCGGCTGCGTCCGCGCCAGTGTCGGTGTCGGCGTCAGTGTCGGCGTCGGGGCCCGCCTCGGCGTCTTGCGCTGCGCCAGTGGTCGCTGGCTCAGTGGTCGCTGGCTCAGTGGTCGCTGGCTCGCCGTCGACTGCACCCGCAGCATCTGAGTCCGCCGCGCCGGTGTCTTGAGCGCCGTCATCGGCCGCCTCGGCGGTGGCGGCCTCCTCTTGGGCGTCGGGCGCAGGCTCCGCCGCCGGCTCAGTCGGTTGGTCCGTCGCTTGCGCGTCCGCCTCGTCCATTGCGGGCCCCCCTCGCCTGGATCCGGATGTCGAGCGCATGCGGCCGTGTTTCGTCGCAGCGCAGCACTGCCCTTAGCGGTTTGTGGCTGTTGACGCCAGCGACGCGGGAGCGGCGGAACGCCGCGGGTGGCTGCGCCCCAAAACCTACGCCCCAAACCGGCCCGAGCGCGGGAACCCCTTCGGCGCGGCTTTGCCTGCTTGGGCGCGCTTGCCAAGCCAGTCGCGCCAGGTCTCGCACGCAATGCGCCGGCCGCTGGCGTCGCGCCACGCAAAGCCCTCATTGCTGCGGAAGAGCATCGCGTCCGCCAGCGTCACCGGCGCCAGCGCCGCGCCGCGATAGGCCTGCAGCCTGACGCCCTTGCCGCGGCCGAGCGTCGGCAGCTCCGCAGCGGGGAAAATCAAAAGCTTGCGGTGGCTCCCCACCACAGCGACGTGGTCGAGCGCGGCGTCCGCCTCATAAGCGCGCGCAACCGCCACCGCGTCGTCGGGGCCGAGATTCACGACTTGGCGTCCCGCGCGCTTGTGCGCGACGAGTTCCGCCATGGGCGCGAGAAACCCCTGGCCGCTGCGGGTGGCGAGCAGCGCGCGCCCCGCCTCGTCATAGACAAACAGCGCCAACGGGACCGCGTCCTCGGGCAGATCCGCGTGCAGGCGCACCGGCTCGCCGCCGCCGCGCCCGCCCGGCAGCTTGTCTGCCGCCAGCGTGTGGGCGCGGCCATCGCTGGCGATCACGATGAGCCGATCAAGCGTGGTGGCCTGGACCACGAAGGCCGGCCCGTCGCCGTCCTTATATTTGATGTCGCTGCTGTCATCGCCGGGGCCGACGCGCCGTAGGGCGCGGATCCAGCCCTTGGCCGAGAGCACCACCGTCAGCGCCTCTTTCGGCGTCAGCGCCTCCATCGTCACGGCCGTGGCCACTGGCGGGGCCGAGAATTGCGTGCGCCGCGCCGCCAGCGTGGGGTCCTTGGCGAACAGCGCGCGGGTCTCGCCAAGTTCGTCGTCCACGCGCGCCCATTGCGCGCGTTCGTCGGCAAGCAACGCCGTCAGCGCCGTTTGCTCCTCGCGCAAGCGGGCGTCCTCGCCGCGGATCTCCATCTCTTCGAGCTTGCGCAACGCGCGCAACCGCATGTTCAACACCGCCTCCGCTTGACGCTCAGAGAGCCCAAAGCGCGTCATCAAGCGGTCCTTGGGGTGATCATCGGTGCGAATGATGGCGATCACCTCATCAATGTTGAGATACGCAATCAAATACCCAGCGAGGATCTCCAGCCGGTCCGCGATCTTGCCCAAACGCCAGCGCGCGCGCCGCTGCAACACCTCTCGTTTGTGGTCGAGAAAGGCGCGCAAACACGCTTTCAGCCCCATCACGCGCGGCGCGCCCTGGGCGTCGAGAACGTTGAGGTTAAAGGAAAGCCGCGTTTCCAAATCGCATTGGCGAAAGAGCGACTCCATCATCAGGTCCGCCTCGACTGTGCGGCTCTTGGGCTCAATGACCAGGCGCACATCCTCGGCGCTTTCATCACGGATGTCGCCAATCAGGGGGAGCTTCTTGGCCTCCAAC
The DNA here is from genome assembly GCA_964568975.1 of uncultured Caulobacterales bacterium. Classification (GTDB taxonomy): domain Bacteria; phylum Pseudomonadota; class Alphaproteobacteria; order Caulobacterales; family Maricaulaceae; genus CAZADA01. Next base: position 8,468 of record CAZMSO010000064.1, read on the forward strand.
AGCGCGGCCATGCGCTCAACCAGCTTGGACTTCTGGAGCTGGTAGGGGATTTCTGTGACGACGGCCCGCCATTGGCCGCGGCCATAGTCTTCCCGCTCCCAGCGCGCGCGCAGCCGCAAACCGCCGCGGCCGGTCTCATAAGCGGCCGCGATCGTCTCCGGCGTCTCCGCCAACACGCCGCCTGTCGGCGCGTCCGGGCCCGGCGCCACGGCCAAAAGCTGCGCCAACGACGCGTCCGGCGTCGCCGCCAGCACCCGCGCGGCGTCGATCATCTCCAGCGGGTTGTGCGGCGGGATGCTTGTGGCCATGCCCACCGCGATGCCGGACGCGCCGTTGACGAGGAGATTGGGAAACGCCGCCGCCAACACGGCAGGCTCTTCGTCCTGCTCATCGAAGGTCGGGCGGAAATCCACCGCACCTTCGTCCAGCCCCTCCAGCAACGCTTGAGCCGCCGGTGTCAGGCGCGCTTCGGTGTAACGCATGGCAGCCGGCGGATCGCCGTCAATGTTGCCGAAATTGCCTTGGCCGTCGACCAGCCGCGCGCGCATCGAAAAATCCTGCGCCATGCGCGCAAGCGCGTCGTAAATCGCCTGATCGCCATGGGGATGGTAATTGCCCATGACCTCGCCGACGATTTTCGCGCATTTCTTGAAGCCGCCATTGGGGTCGAGCTTCAGCGCCCGCATGGCGTAGAGGATGCGCCGCTGCACGGGCTTCAGTCCGTCGCGCACGTCCGGCAGGGCCCGCGCGGTGATGGTGGAGAGCGCGTAAGCGAGGTAGCGCTGACTGAGCGCGCCCTCCACCGGCTCGTCAATAATGCGGCCGCCGTCCGGCGCGCCCGGGGGCGGATCAAGCGTGTCGGTCATAGACGTTCTCTAGCAGCCCCCGCCGCGATTCGGGATGGGATGTCGGTCCGCGCTCGCCGCCAGCATCGCCCTAAGACGCGCGCGCGCGTCCGGCAGCTGGCGATCGGCGGGCCAGAGCACCCATCGTTCGAGGAAGTGTCCTGTCAGCGCCAAGCCGTCGCGCACATCCTCGTCCGTGACGGCGGCTTGGCGCCCGAGCAAAAACGGCGGCAACCGCAAGAGCTTGTCACGATGCTCAACGACCGCAGGGTGATCGCCATCCACGGCCCGCCCCGTGCGCGGGCTGACATGGGTGAGGCTTTCCACACCGCCGGACACGGCGCAGCGCCTGAGATCGAGCCCATAGCCTAAATCCGTGAGCAGCCCCGCCTCCCACCGCACCAGGAGCGCGGGCCATTGCGTCACCGTCTCCATGGCCGCCAGCAGCGCCTCCAGCCCGTCATGGACCGCCCTGTGCGGCTCACGTTCCGGCAAGGCCGCCACCGCCACCGCCGAAGCCGCCAACACGCCGTGCAGCGCCAGGGCGTTCTCCATCAACCGTCCCGCCCGCAAGCTGACGGGCTCCAGCGCCATGGAGCCAAGGTGATCAGCGAGACGCGCCCGCCACGTCGCGCGCACACGGTTGCCCGGCTGCAACAGCGGCCGCATGGCCCGACCGCGTCCGCCATAGACGAGGCCCGCGTGGCGGCCGCGGTCGATCGTCAAAAGCTGAGCGACGGCCGCGCTTTCGCCATGGGCCTTCACCGCCAGCACAATCCCCTCATCCGTCCATTCCATAGTCGCATGCTTGGCGGCGTCCGCCGTCGAGCGCAAGAACCGGGTCGCGCCACGCGCACGTCCAAGCCTAGGGTCCTGTCGCGGCGGGGGAGCCGCACCACGTGATGATGGGAGCAACGCCATGGGCGTGCGCGAGTGGATCATTCTGGTCGCGATGGCGGCGGCCTTCGGCTCGTCCTTCGTGTTGATCGAGATGGGGCTTGAAGGCTTTGCGCCCTTCACGCTCGTGCTGTTGCGCCTTGCGCTGGCGGCGGTCGCGCTGCAGCTGATCGCGCGCGCCCTCGGCCACCCTTGGCCGCACGACCCCAGCGTTTGGCGCGCATACGCCGTCATGGGCTTTCTCAACAACGCGCTGCCCTTCGCGCTCTTCTCGATCGGCCAGCAACACATCACCGCGGGCCAAGCCGCGATCCTCGCCGCCACGACGCCGCTGGCGACGGCGGTGCTCGCGCATCTGACCACCGCCGATGAGCGGCTGACACGCCATCGCGTGGCGGGCGTGTTGGTCGGCGTGGCGGGCGTGGCTGTGCTCGTCGGCCCCGCCGCCTTTGCTGGCGTTGATGCGTCTGTGTGGGCGTATGGCGCGGTGATCCTGGCGGCGAGCTGTTATGCGGCGGCGAGCCTTTATGGACGGCGGTTCGCGGGTCGCGCGCCCATCACGACGGCCGCGGGCCAAGTGACGGCGGGCGCGGCGTGGATTGCGCCAGTGGCGCTGGCGCTGGAACGTCCCTGGGCTCGCGCGCCGACGGATATTGAGCCGTGGCTTACGGTGATCGGGCTGGCGGTGATCGGAACGACGGCGGCTTATCTGTTGTATTTCCGGCTGTTGGCGACAGCGGGCGCCAACAACACGATGCTGGTGACCTTGCTTGTGCCGGTGGCGGCGACGGCTCTTGGAGCCGTGCTGCTGGGCGAAGTGGTCGCCGGGCGCGAGATCGCCGGCATGGGGCTCATCGCCCTGGCGCTTGCGGCCGCGGACGGTCGCGCTTTGGATTGGATCCGCGGACGTCGCCGCCGGGCCGCCGGCTGAGGCGGCGGCGGCGCGCATGGCGCGCCTGGCGTTCTCCGAGCACGGATGCCGGCTCGCTCAAGGCGGCGCGGGAATCACACTGCGTGACGATTGACGCCGCCCGGCCGCGGCCCTAGGAAACGGGGCTCCGTCGCACCGCGCGCTTGTGGGCGCTTACGGGGGCGATGGAGTGAGGGCGGTTAGCTCAGCGGGAGAGCACTACGTTGACATCGTAGGGGTCACTGGTTCGATCCCAGTACCGCCCACCATTGTTTTCAATGGCTTAGACCCATTTTGAGCCTCCCGCCGGGCAGCAATTTGAGCATGTACTGAGCATGTCACGGGCTGCTCGCTTGGCGGAATAAGCAGCTGTTTCAGATAGTTATCGAGCACCCTTACTGAGTCAGCGAGGTAGGTTGGGTCGAACGGAGCGTAAATCTCGGTTGTCGAGACGCCGGATTGCTTGTGTCCCAGCTGTGCAGCCACCTGCCAGGCGTCCACCCCTGACGCCCTGAGATGCCTGGCGAGGCTGTGCCGGATGGAGTAAGGCACAACATCGTCATCGAACGCCAATGTGTCCCGGACCTTGCGCCACGCGTATTTGACGTCCAGGCGTGGCTTGTCGCCATTCATGAGGAGGAAGGGGCCCTCGCCCATATGGTCCCGAAGGGTTTCCGGCAGCTTCACCGTCGGGCGGTATTTTTTGGTCTGTCGTCGTCCCTTTGGATTGAGGCGGACCAACCCGTATTCGAGATCGATTTGATCGAGGCTCAGCTCGAGAATGGCATCCGGGCGCGCGACCGTGCCAACCATCCAGAGGATGAAGCGCCGCAGATAGTCATGCGTTGTGGAGTGATACAGCCCGCGGACCTCGTCGAGCGACAGGGGGCGTCCCTTTGGCTGAACGTCGCCGAGGGGCGTCGTTGGAATGAACGGCGCGCTTATGATCATCCCCTTCTTGTAAGCGCGATTGATGGCGGCGCGCCCTGAGGAGAGGATCCGATTGACGTAGTTTGGGCTCTTGCCGCTCGCCAAAAGCGTCTGAATGAACGCGTCCAGAGCCTTAGGCGCCGTCGCTTCCGCCACGCTCTGCTCGCCGAAATGATCGAGCCACTTAGTAAGCTCTATCCGCGCCGCCTCATGGCTTGGCAGATCCATCGCGTGCTCTTCGTAGTAAATCCGGATCACCGTCGCGAGCGGAATAGCGTTAAGCGGCTCGTTCTCGGGAATGTGCTCTTGAGCGAACCAGTCCTTCAGGACTCGCTTCGCTTCCGCAAAATCTGACGTGCCAAGCGAAGTGCGTCGGATCCGTCCAGCGTTTCGGTCCCACCAGACGCGGTAGTAGTTGGGCGTGCCGCTGCGGGCCGCAATCCAGTATTCGCCGACGCGGTAGAGGGGGTCTCCGACTTTTGCCATTGAATGCTCTCGATCAAATAATCCGCGAGTTGGAAGCCGAAATACGAAATCGTCCGCGGCCCCTTTGAGACATAGCCTATCACACGTTGCCGCCGCAGGCCCTTTAGCGTCTGCGGATGAACACCGATCAGCTCAGCCGCTTCGGGTTCGCGATATTGCCGATACAGCTCAAAGCCGCCGCCTTTGGCGATCTCAGCGCGCATCTCTTTGTGCGCCGGTGGGACGTCATAATCATCCATGAGGGGCGGTGGAACTCGGCTCTCAGCGCGGATTACAGCGCTGTCTTGCACAGTGCGGTCGTCTCATGATCGGATCAACGGTAGGATGTGGGACGACCGCAGTAGACCAGTGAGCATGTCCAGAAAAAGTGGGAACCGGTTTTCCGGCCGGACATGACACAAACAAAGGCGCTGATGAGCATGGCCGAGATCATCGCCCGCGGCGAGGACGAACCAAAAGGCTTCGCGGAAAAGCTCGCCCTCTATCGCGAGGCGGAGGCCGAGTACGACGAACTCGCCAAGGTCC
>CAZMSO010000065.1:0-11263 GCA_964568975.1 uncultured Caulobacterales bacterium
AGCGCACGCGCTGATCCGCCTGAGGGGGCTCGTAAGGCGTTTCCTGAGGCGTTTCTGGGGGCTCCGCCTCGCGCGCGTTCGGGGCCGCCGCCGGGCGTCGCGCTGTGGCGCGTGGCGGATGAGGACACGACGGTGTGGTTGTTCGGAACCGTGCATTTGCTCGACCCGCAGCTGCGCTGGCGACGGCCGGCGGTGGACGCAGCCTTGGCGGCGGCGGACGTGGTTTATCTGGAGGCGGACACGGGACCAGACGCCCAAGCGCGCGCCACGCCGCTGATCGCGTCGCTGGCGTTCTTGCCGCCGGGCGAGCGCTTAGACGCCGACCTCGCCCCGGCGACGCGCGACGCCCTCGCGCGCGTGGCCGGACGTTTGGGCCAGCCGCTGTTTGTGCTTAACCGCCAGCGGCCTTGGTTTGCGAGCATCACCCTCGGCGTGGCGTGGATCCAGGCCCAAGGCGGCGACGCGCAGGCGGGCGCGGATCGCGTGATCGAAAGCGAGGCGCGCGCCGCCGGCAAAACAATCCGCCATTTCGAGACGGTGGAAGACCAAATTCGCATTCTTGCGAGCTTGCCGGCGGAGGTCGACCGGCGCGTCCTCGCCGCGACGCTGGAGCAAATCGACACGGACGCCGACGCCGTCGCGGACATGTTCGACGCCTGGGCGACGGGGGATATGGCGGGCCTCGCGGCGGTGTTGGACGCGAGCTTCGCGGACGAACCGCTTGTGCGCCAAACGTATTTGACCGACCGCAACGCGGCGTGGGTTGAGGAGATCGCCCGCGTCCTGGAGGAGGAGGCGCGGGTGGTTTTTGTGGCTGTGGGCGCAGGCCATTTGATTGGCCCGGGCTCAGTGAGCGCCTTGCTTGAGGCGCGCGGCCATCCCATCAGCCGGCATTAACGCGTCTCACAGCCCGTTCGGCCCCCAAAAACCGCCTTGCGGCGAAGCGCACTCGCGGCCAGCGTCACTCCGCCGCGGCGCGACGGCTTCCCGTTAACGCGAGAAAGACGTCCTGCAAGTCCGGCTCTTCCGTGCGGAGGTCGGCGATCGCTGCGCCCGCTGCGGAGACCCGTTGGATTAGCGCCCCGACCGCTTGCGCGCCAGGTTCATACGTGATCGCCAACGCGCCGTCCGCGCGCAAGGTGGCGCCCAGGTCCGCCAAAGCCGGCGGCGCCGCGTCTAAGGGTGTTTGCGGTTGGATGACGAGTGTTTTGTGGTTCAAGCGCTTGAGCAGCGCCGTCGTCGGTTCGCAGGCCACGACCTCCCCTTGGTCGATGATCGCGATTTGATCGCAGAGCTCCTGTGCTTCTTCGAGATAATGGGTGGTGAGCACCACCGTCGTGCCTTCGGCGTTGAGCGAGCGCACATAAGTCCACAGCTGGGTGCGCAATTCGATGTCGACCCCGGCCGTCGGCTCGTCCAGCACAATGACTGGAGGATTGTGCACCAGCGCCTTCGCCACTAAGAGGCGGCGCTTCATGCCGCCGGAGAGACTGCGCGCATAGGCGTCGCGCTTGTCCGATAGGCCCAGCGCGTCAAGGATCTCATCCGTGCGCCGCTCCGCCTTCGGCACGCCGTAAAACCCCGCCATCAGATCAAGCATCTCCGCGGGCGTGAAGAAGGGGTCGAGGTTGAGCTCCTGGGGCACGACGCCGATGGCCGCGCGCGCCCGGCGGGGCTGTGTGTCAATGTCGAAGCCCCACACGCAGGCTGCGCCGCGCGTCTTCGTCACCAGGCCGGCGAAAATGTTGATGAAGGTCGATTTACCGGCGCCATTGGGGCCGAGCAGCCCAAAAATCGCGCCGCGCGGCACGTCGAGATCCACGCCTTTCAAGGCGTGTTTGGGCGCGCTCTTCTTTGAGCCGCGATAGACTTTCTCCAAGCCGCGCGCGGAGAGCGCGGCGTCGCGTTGGACCTCGCGGGCCACATCAGGGGCGTTTCGTGTCATCACCGCTGTCTCACTCATCGTCACGCACACACGCCCCCTTGGCCGTCGCGGATTGACGGCGCGCGCCGCACTCCATAGCTACGAACGTGTCATGGGAATAGCAATGCGGGGAAGCCGATGAGCACAAACGCGGACTCCGGCGGCGGCGCCCACGCCGCTTATAACCCCGCACGGGATTTCGCGCGGCCGCCGGAAATCATCATCAGCGACTCCCGTCGTGTGGCGTGTGATGGCGGCGGCGGTGCGTTGGGCCACCCGCGCGTCTATTACGACATGGGCGAAGATGACTTCGTGGAATGTCGCTATTGCGATCGGCGCTTCGTGTTGCGCGGTTCTCCGGCGGATCCTGAACGCGCCGCAAGCGCCGGCGCGCAGTCACGATAACCGGCCTGATCCGCGCGGCGGAGATGGGCCGTCGCGCGGGCTCCGTGCGGCGACGCCGGCGGACGCCAGAAACGACGAGACTGAGACTGTCCTATGAAAACGCGTGCGGCCGTGGCCTTCGAGGCCGGTAAACCCCTTGACATTGTCGAACTGGATCTGGAGGCGCCGAAGGCTGGCGAAGTCCTGGTGGAGATCAAGGCCACGGGCGTCTGCCACACCGACGAGTTCACGCTCTCCGGCGCCGATCCGGAGGGGGCCTTTCCCGCGATTCTGGGCCATGAGGGCGCGGGGATCGTCCAAGAGGTGGGGCCGGGCGTGACGTCGGTGGCGGTCGGCGATCACGTGATCCCGCTCTACACGCCGGAATGCCGGGAGTGCGCGTACTGCCTCAATCCCAAGACCAACCTCTGTCAAAAGGTGCGCACCACCCAGGGCCAAGGCGTCATGCCCGACGGCACCAGCCGCTTCTCCCATAACGGCGAAAAAGTCCTGCATTATATGGGCACGTCGACCTTCGCGAATTACACGGTGCTGCCGGAAATCGCGCTCGCCAAAGTCCGCAAAGACGCGCCCTTCGACAAGATTTGCTACATCGGCTGCGGCGTCACCACGGGGATCGGCGCGGTGATGTTCACCGCCAGGGTCGAGCCCAATTCCACGGCCGTGGTGTTCGGCCTAGGCGGCATCGGCCTCAACGTCATTCAAGGGCTGAAATTGGTCGGCGCGCGCCAAATCGTCGGTGTGGATCTCAACCCCGCCAAGGCTGAGATGGCGCGCAAATTCGGCATGACCGACTTCGTGAACCCTAAGGATCACGGCGAGAACCTCGTCGGTTATCTGGTCGAACTGACGGGCGGCGGCGCGGATTACTCCTTCGAGTGCATCGGCAATGTAAACGTCATGCGTGCGGCGCTCGAATGCTGCCACAAGGGTTGGGGCGAAAGCGTCATCATCGGCGTCGCGCCGGCGGGGGCGGAGATCCAGACGCGGCCGTTTCAGCTTGTGACCGGCCGGGTGTGGCGCGGCTCGGCCTTCGGCGGGGCGAGGGGGCGCACCGACGTGCCCAAAATCGTCGACATGTATATGGATGGGCGCATCGACATCGACAGCCTCATCACCCACACCATGCCGCTTGAGCAGATCAACGCCGCCTTCGACCTGATGCACAAAGGCGAAAGCATTCGCAGCGTGGTGGTGTATTGATTGTGCGCTATCATGGCGCTATCATCTGCCCATGGCGCAGGTGCTGATCCGCAATCTCGACGATGACGTGGTCGCGCGGCTGAAGGCGCGCGCGGCGGCGGCCAACACCTCGCTTGAGCAATATTTGCGCGACCTCATCGCCCGCGACGCCAGGCCCTCCAAAGAGGAGTGGCTCACAAAAATGGCGGCGTTTCGCGCGCAAATCCCGCCTCTTCCCGCTGACGCGCCGAGGCCGGAGGAGGTCGTTCGCGCAGCGCGCGAGGAACGCGACGCAGCGATCCTTGGCGCGTCGCGCCAGCCGCCACGCAAACGGTGAGCGCGTTCCTTGGGCGAGGCGGTGATCGACACCAGCGTCCTTGTACGCGGCTACTTCGACATCGACTGCCAGGCCGAAGCCCTGCGCGTGTTGGCGCACTATGAGCCGGTCTTGCTGAATTTCCTGCAGTTCGAATTCGCCAACGTTCTTTGGAAGTACGCCCGGGCGGGTTTTCTGCTCTCAGATGGAGCTCATCAGCGGCTCGACGATCTCCGCGGACGCTTCGCGTTTGCGCCGAGCGAGCCCTTGGTCCCCGTCGCGCTGTCGCTCGCCATGCAGCATCGTCACCCTGTTTATGACTGCCTTTATGTCGCCGCCGCGCTCGACCGGCGCGTTCCGCTCGCGACGGCGGACAAAAAGTTGGCCGATACATTTGGCGGCCAATTGGATATCCCCATCCTCAACCTCCACGACCTGCCGGAGACCCTCCCATGACCCCGCACGCCTCTTGGAACTCCTTCGGCGGGACGCTTTCAGTGCATGACCACGACAGCGCCGTCTGCGGCTGTTCGATGCGCTTTGCAGTCTACACCCCGCCCCAGGCCGCGGTCGGGTCGGTCCCGGTGGTGTGGTATCTCTCCGGCCTCACCTGCAGCTGGGCGAATGTGATGGAGAAGGGCGGCGTCCAGCGCGCGGCCGCGGAGCTCGGGGTGATGGTGGTCGCGCCCGACACCTCCCCCCGCGGCGAGGGCGTCCCCGACGACGAGGCCTATGATCTCGGCCAGGGCGCGGGCTTTTACCTCACCGCGACCCAAGCGCCCTGGGCGCGTCACTACAAAATGGATCAATACCTGCTCGACGAGTTGCCGGCGCTGATCGCGGCGGATTTTCCGGCGGACATGACCCGCCAGGGCGTGTTCGGCCATTCCATGGGCGGGCATGGCGCGCTGACGCTGCATCTGAAGCACCCTGGGCGCTATCGCTCGGTCTCGGCGTTTTCCCCGATTGTCGCCCCAAGCCAGGTTCCTTGGGGCGAGAAAGCGTTCACGGCCTATCTCGGCGCGGACCGAACCGCTTGGGCGGCCTATGACGCGACGGCGCTGGTGGCGCAGCGGCCGTCGCGGGCCGCGATCCTGATCGACCAGGGCGAGGCCGACCAATTCCTGGAGCGCGAGCTGAAGCCCGCGCTGTTTGAGGCCGCCTGCCGCGCGGCCGGCCAGCCGCTCACCCTGCGTCGCCAGCCCGGCTACGACCATTCCTATTACTTCATCGCGAGTTTCATGGAGGACCATCTGCGCCACCACGCGCAGCAGCTGACCGAGCCGCCGCGCGTCAGCACGCGCCGCCATAGCGGTGGATGACGTCGTCCAGCAGATCCACCAACATATGGTCTTGGCCGTCAGGCAGTGTCGTGAGGCCGTCGGCGCCCGTATGCGCGAGGGCCTCCAGGATGCCGCCATAGACACGCGCGCCCTCGGTCGTCAGCCACAAATGCGACAAACGCCCATCATCCGGCGAGGCGCGCCGCTCGACCAGTCCGCGCGCCACCAGCGTGCTGACCGCGCGCGACACAATCCCCTTGTCCATCGGGGTGCGCTGCACCACCACCGTCGCCGTGCAGCCCGGATCGTCGGCAATGGCGGCGATGACGCGCCACTGGCTGAGATTCAACCCGCACACATCGTGCACCACCGCGCCGACGCGCCGGGCCACGAGGTCGGCCAGCACCGTCACTTTGTAAACCCACGCTTGATCGAGGGAAAACACGCGTTGATCGCCGAGATCCGCCATTGTCACGTCCGAAAGTGGTTGCGCTCGCAACTGTTTGTGATATCAACATAAAGCTTTCACTCACAGCGCGCAATCGGGAGGACGCCGTGGCGGATTTGTTCGACAACCCAGCCGGTTTAGACGGCTTCGAGTTCATTGAGTTCAGCGCGCCGGAGAAGGGCGTCTTGGAATCCGCGTTCACGTCCATGGGCTTCACCCACATCGCCAACCACCGCACCAAGGATGTCCAGCTGTGGCGTCAAGGCGGCATCAACATGCTCGCCAATTACGAACCCGGCGCGCCGGCGTTCTTCTTCGCGCGCGAACACGGCCCATCGGCCTGCGCCATGGGGTTTCGCGTGCGCGATGTGCGCCAGGCGCTGGAGCATGTGATCGCCCAAGGCGCCGAGGTGGTGGATCTGCCGACCAATCCGATGGAGCTGAAACTGCCCGCCATCAGAGGTATTGGCGGCGCGTTGATTTATTTGATTGATCGGTATGGCGATAAAGGCTCGATTTACGATGTCGACTTTGAGTATTTGGATGGCGTCGATCGCAATCCGGTCGGGGCTGGGTTTCAACTCATCGATCATTTGACGCACAATGTGTATGTCGGCCGCATGGCCTACTGGGCCGACTTTTATGAGAAGCTCTTTAATTTCAAAGAGATTCGGTTCTTCGACATTAAAGGCGAATACACGGGCCTGACGTCAAAAGCGCTGACTGCCCCTGATGGGAAAATCCGCATCCCCCTTAATGAGGAGGGTGATAACGGCAAAGGCCAGATCGAAGAGTATTTGCGTCAGTTCGGTGGTGAGGGCATTCAGCACATTGCCTTCTTGTCGAACGATTTGATCGCAAGCTGGGATGTCCTTAAAAAGATGGGGACGCCCTTTATGACCGCCCCGCCGCAGACATATTACGAAATGCTGGAGGAGCGCCTGCCGGGCCATGGCGAGCCGGTGGCCGAGCTGCAGCAGCGTGGCATTCTGCTCGATGGATCGACGACGGCCGATGATCCGCGCTTGTTGCTGCAAATCTTCTCTGAAACGCAGCTGGGTCCGGTCTTCTTTGAGTTCATCCAACGCAAAGGCGATGACGGCTTTGGCGAGGGGAATTTCAAGGCGTTGTTTGAATCCTTAGAGCGCGATCAAATCCGACGCGGCGCCCTTCAGGTGGAGGAGAGCACCCAATGAGCGCCCCGACGAAAGTCAGCGGCATTCACCACGTCGCTTATCGGTGTAAAGACGCGAAGGAAACAGTTGAGTTCTATCAAAAAACGCTTGGCTTGACCTTTGATCTGGCGTTTGCGGAGGACGAAGTGCCGTCCACCGGCGAGCCGGATCCTTATATGCATGTCTTTCTCGATGCGGGACATGGCAATGTCTTGGCGTTTTTTGAGTTGCCGACGCAGCCCGACATGGGTCGCGATGAAAACACTCCAGCCTGGGTGCAGCACATTGCGTTGAAAGTCGACACGCTCGAGGATCTTCTCGCCGCCAAAGCGCACTTGGAAGGGCTCGGCCTTGATGTCTTGGGCCCGACCAATCATGGGATCTTTAAGTCGATTTACTTCTTTGACCCCAATGGTCACCGCATCGAATTGGCCTGTGACATCGGTTCCTCGGAGGATTATGTCGAGCTCAAGCGCGTCGCCGACGCAATGCTGGAGGAGTGGTCGCGAACCAAAAAAGCGCCCCAGCACGCGCGGTGGCTGCATGAGCGCGCCCGCGCCGACCACTGACGCGCGGCGCTGATCCTGGGGCGGTGGGAAAGCCCATGACGCGGCGGCGCGCGCCCGGTGTCGGGGGGGCGCGGCTGGCGCCCGCGCGCCCGTCCGGCTGCCCCCTGTTCGGCTTCCCCCCGTTCGGCCTCCCTCATCGGGCTTTCCCCTTCGTCGGGGCCCGTTTCGTCGGGGCCCGTCATCACAGCCCATGTGAACCGTGTTAGTTGCGAAAGGCGCTCGCTTATGAAACTCGCTTCCTTAAAGAGCGGCCGCGATGGCCAATTGGTGGTCGTGTCGCGCGATTTGACTCAGTGCGCGCCGGCGTCAGACATCGCTGCGACGCTCCAGGCCGCGCTCGATGACTGGGCGTCCACCGCGCCGCGGCTCCAAGCCTTGTCAGACCAGCTCAACGCCGGCGCGGTCGTGGGCGCGCCCTTCGACGAAGCCCAGTGTTTGAGCCCGTTGCCGCGCGCTTATCAGTGGGCGGACGGATCAGCCTACATCAACCATGTCGAGCTGGTGCGCAAAGCCCGCGGCGCGGACGTGCCTGAGAGCTTCTATACCGATCCGTTGATGTATCAGGGGGGCTCAGACCTGTTCCTCGCGCCGCGCGATCCCATCCCTCTCGGCGATCCGGCCTGGGGGTGCGACATGGAGGGCGAAGTTGCGGTGATCACCGACGATGTGGCGCAGGGCTGCCCGCTGGAGCAGGCGCACGACCACATTAAGCTTGTCATGCTTGTGAACGATGTGAGCCTGCGCGGTCTGATTCCGGCTGAGCTGGCGAAGGGCTTCGGCTTTTTCCAATCGAAGCCGCAAACGGCGTTCTCGCCTGTGGCGGCGACGCCGGACGAGTTGGGTTCGGCCTGGCGCGACAGCCTCCTTCATCGTCCGCTGCATGTGGATCTCAACGGGGAGCCGTTCGGCCGCGCCGAGGCGGGGGAGGATGCGACGTTTCATCTCGCCCAGCTGGTGGCTCATGCAGCGAAGACGCGGCCCCTCGGCGCGGGCTCCATCATCGGCTCCGGGACGGTGTCCAACAAGGGCGGGGATGGCGGACCGGGCCGGCCCGTGGCCGAGGGCGGGCGGGGGTATTCCTGCATTGCGGAAATCCGCATGATTGAGACCATTGAGCACGGCGCGCCGCGAACGCCGTTCCTGACCCATGGCGATCGCGTGCGGATTGAGATGCTTGATGCCGACGGGGGCTCTCTTTTCGGCGCGATTGACCAAAGGGTCGAGCCTGCGCCCGGCGGCTAAGGGGTGTTTGGGTTGTATGCGGCTGCGGCTGTGCGGTCGTGTGCTTGGTCTGAGGGCGTTTGGGGCGCCTCGCGCTGGTCGGCGCGGGCGTCCACGCGGGCGTCCAGACCGGGGGGTGCTCAGCTGGTCCGCAACGGGGACGCCGAAGGCCGGCGGGCTGAGGGATCTCAGACGGCGGCGTGTCCCTGGCGCGGCGGCGCCTAGCTCGGCCGGTCAGCGCACGACGTATGGTCGAGAGGCGCTTGCAGGGCTGGTGGGTTGAGCCGGGGCGTCGACGCGTGTTTGAAGACCAAGGTCGAGCCGCGCCCGCGCTGACGCCGCCAGCGCGCGGTCGCAAATGGCGGCGCAGACGGGGATGGTGCCAGAAGAGGACTCGAACTTTCTGATTTTTGTCTTTTTTATAATAGAGTTTGAGGGTTTCCCTGCTCTTTCGTACCAACAAAAATACCAACAAATCTGTTCGGCAGCATATCACGAGAGCCCTTGGCTCTCCCGACATTCCTACGCAAGCATCGTGTTTGGCATGTTTGCAGCTCGCAAGCTGACATAGATTCGATTGGCGGCAAGGTGGTTTCGGTGCAGATCCTGCCGGTCACGGATGCAGCGGCGATGTCTGTACCACCCTGGATACCGGCCATTGGCCATGATCTCGTTATCAGTGGCGGCTTTCAGGCCAAACTCGCGCGCGGGAACCGGCTTATGTCGACCCTGAGCTGTCGGCCACCGGGTCCGTCGCGAGTGACCACTTTTTGAGCGCAATCCGGACCTTCCCTACGGTTCGAGCGTCTGGCGGGTTCTCGCCGTCGTTGCTGAAAAGGCCGACAGCTGTCGTTCTGCTGCCCTCGGCTGCACGGATGGCACAAATGTCGACTATCTTTCAAAGCGCAAAAGGGGAGTTTTTCCATGTCGGGTAGGCTTCTGCGCATTTTTCTCATCACAATCGCCGTCTTGGCGCCGGCTCCAGCTCTTGCGCAGAGCGATCGCTATGAAAGGCGCGACATGACGCTCGGCGGCCTGGAGCGGGAGTACTTTATCCACGCGCCTGCCAACATACCGGCCAACCGGTCGCTGCCGCTCATGCTCGTGCTCCATGGCGGGGGCGCGGAAACAGCCGAAGGCCTGCGCACCAGCTACGGGTTCAAGCCCTTGGTCGAGAAAGGGGCGTTCATCGCCGTCTATCCGTCGGCCCACAACAAGGCTTGGGCGATGGGCGGGGCGCCGACGGCCGATCGAGCAAACCCGCGGCCGGACCATGACGATGTGGCCTTTTTGGACGCTGTCCTCGCGGACGTGATCGACGACCATCCCGTCGACACGTCCCGTCTCTTTGTGAGCGGGGCCTCCCGCGGGGGGTCCATGACTCAGTGGTATGTGCCGCGTTCGCAGTATCGCTTCGCCGGCGCAGGGACTGTGATCACCAGCATGGTCCGCAGCATCTCGGAGGGGCTCCAGTTTCCGCGCCCCATGACCTGGGTGATGATGATCGGGGATAACGACCCGTTCATGCCCTATGATGGACGCGCGGGCGCTGAGCGCCGCGATGACTTGCTGCCCGTCGAAGAGATTGTGGGCGTCATCAATGCGGCGAACGGATTGACGGGGGCGCCGGACCGGGTTGGCGCGCTGGGCAACCCCGATGGGTTTCGCAGTTGCGGCAACGAGCTGAGAGAGTGGTCCAGCTCCGAGACGGGCGCCAAGACTGCCATCGTGCGCGTCCTGGGCGGCAGCCATGTCATGTTCGGGTCTTGGCAATGCAAAGACTTCCAGCATGCTGACGAGATGTGGCGCTACTTCGAACAGGCGCAACTAAGGCCCCAGTCGTTGGCGGCGGACCCAGCTCCGGCTCAGCCGACACCGCGCGGAAATGATACCCCGGCGTCCACTGGTGCGCCCGACCGGTTCTTCTACGGCGTCGAAGCATTCACGATCGTCAGCACGCAAACTGGTACTGAGTCCGGTACGGTCACAGAATATGCCAGAAGCTGGGGCCTGGAGCGTTCCGAAGTTTTTGAAACCTCAGTCCAGCGGGGCATGCGGTCGATCGAGAAACGCGAGCGCAAGGTGTATCGGAGTGGTCGGGTCACAACTATCAACGCGCGCAACGGGCGATCGCGCAGCGCCAATGCACCCTTCCATGGGCAAGTACTTGAGGCGTCACAGGGTCGGCGTCCGGAGGACGCAGGCGCGTTGATCATGGCGGCCGTGGGCGGAACGGCGACGGGCGAGACCGGACGTTTCGCGGGCCACGACTGCACCTATTATGAAAACCGGGCTATCGGCTCGACCATTTGCGTGACGGATTGGGGCGGCACGCTCCATCTGCGTGTGCGGTTTCTGGGTGCGGACTATGAGCGAACCGCGACAGAGGTTCGCCTTGGCGATGGCGGTCCAGACAGCGCGTTCGCCCTGGGCGATTGAATTTGAACGAAGCGGTTCGAAGCGGGAAGAAGCCCGATGACGTTTCATCTGCCCCGTGAGCAACTGCCGTTACAGACGCCAGGCCCGACGAACCGTTTAGGCCGAGGGTGTGAGTAGCTCGGTTCCCGGAGCCGACATTCACCAATGTCTGCAATGGATTCCGCCTATCACCGGCAGATCGCGACCCGAAGTTGTCAACGATGCGGCCCGTCACGAAAGACCGCTGCCGGGTTCTTTTTGGACAATCTGGTCTGCCCCCCGACATTCATCCAGTCTGAGCCGGAGCCGGCTGGGTGAGTGT
>CAZMSO010000066.1:0-10614 GCA_964568975.1 uncultured Caulobacterales bacterium
GGATCATCAGCCGGAACGCCGAACCCGGCGGGCCTTGCGCTGGTGGCGACGTCGGGCCCGTCCGCCGCCGGACGAACGGACCTAAACGCTGCAAGCGCGTCCCCAGCGTCCCCAGCGTCCCCAGCGTCACCGGCGTCGGCCGCTGGTGCTCCATCCGTTCTCGGAGGGCAAGGCGCGGCGCTCGCTGGCGAACCGGCCGCCTCCGTCACAACCTTGCAGCCGGGCGCGGCGTCGTCCACGAAGGAGAGCCCTGGATCCCCAGTCGGGCCGCCGCACGCCAAGCCAAGTTCGGCGGTGTCCTTCCACGGACCAAACACGCCGGTCGTGGCGGGCCCGCGCGCCGCTGGCGATGGTGGGGCCGTCGCCGCGCGCGTGCGCGAGGCGGCTGGGACGCCGCCCTCCACGGCGGGTCTTGTGGCGCTGGAACCCGCCGCCGCCGTGGCGACGGCGCCGAGCGGCGCCGCCCAGCCCACGGGCGCAAGTCTCGCGGCGTCCGCCCCCGCGCCAGTGCAGCAAACCGCCGACGCGATGCGCCATGCGCTCCAAGCGCCCAACGGTGCGGTGAAGTTTGTGCTTAACCCGCCGGAGCTTGGCCGCGTGGAGATCCGCATGCAGCGCGCCGACGGCGATGTGCGCGCCGTGGTGCGGGTGGAGCGGCCGGAAGCGCTCGACATGCTGCGCGCAGAATTTCGCGGGCTGGAGCGGGCGCTGGCGGACCTCAACGCCGGACGCACGACGCCCGGCGCGCTCGATCTCGACCTCGCCCAAGACGACGCCCGCCGCTTCGCCCAGGGCCACCCCAGCGCCGACGATGCGCCCCATCGCCGCGCGTCCGCGTCCGCTGACTCACCCGCGACCGATGATGCGGGCGATGCCACGGCGGCCGGTTCCGACGCGCCGGAGGCGCCGCCTTCGGCCCGTGGTCTCGACATTCGCTTGTGAGCGCGCGCCCAACCGCGCCGCCTCGATAGAAGGACGCTCCCATGGACCCCATCGCGCCGGCCTCAATCCGTTTAGGCGACATCGCCGCCCCGTCGGCGTCGTCTGGCGACAGCACGTCGCAATTGGCGGCGGATTTGGACGAGTTTTTGGTGTTGCTCACCGCCCAGCTGGAGAACCAGGATCCGTTGAACCCGATGGATCCCAATCAGTTTACGGAACAGCTGACGCAGTTGTCGCAATTAGAGCAGCAAGTCGCGCAAACGGATGAGTTGGAAGCCGTCAACGCTGCGTTGGCCGCGCTCACGGCGCGCGCTGACGCGGTCTTCTTGGGAACAACAGTGGAGACGACCACGGAGTCCACGGTGCTGTTGGACGAAGAAGCCCGCATTACTGTGGAGGTGGCGGACGCCGCCGATTCCGTGCGTGTCGAGATTCTAGACCAAGCTGGCAATGTCGCGGCGGTCCTGGAGGGGCCGGGCGAGGCGGGCGTGGCGACGCTTGTGTGGGATGGCCGCGACGCCCAGGGCGACCGTCGTCCCGACGGCGTTTATGGCGTGCGCGCCTCGGCTGTGACAGGCGACACCGCACGGTCGATCCCCGCTTTGTTGTCGGGGCGGGTGGAGGAGCTGCGCTACACGGAATCCGGTGCTTATGTCCGCCTTGATGACGGGTCCTGGACGCCCTTAGCCCAAACGCGCGCTGTCGCGGGTGGCGCTGGCGCGTGAGGCCGGGGCGGATTGTTCGCGAATTTGAGCTTTGCCCTCGACTTAACGCGTCGCCGCCAGCCTGAAACAGATCACCGACGACCCCGCGTGAGAGAACTCCGCCGCCGGCTCCGGCGCCATGGGTCCCGGTCCCCGACCATCGCGTCCCGGACGGCTGAGCGTGCGGGCAAACGGGAGAGACTTCATGAGCGTGTTCAGCGCCTTGTCCTTCGGCGTCGCCGGCTTGACCGCCCAGGCGAACCGCCTGGCCGCGTTATCCAACAACATCGCCAACACGTCCACCGACGGTTATCGCCGCGTGGATGTGGACTTCTCGGCCCTGGTGACCAGCGGCGGGACGGGACAAGCGACGCCGTCTACGGGCGGCGTGCGCACGCTCGGCCGCACAGACATTGCGCGCGCCGGCGCGATTGAAGGCTCCGCCAACGCGACGGATCTCGCCATCAATGGCGACGGCTTCTTCTTAGTGGAAGGCGCTGGCGGGCCGGGCGCGCCGCTGCTCACCCGCGCGGGGCAATTCTCCGTCGACGCCCAAGGCCGCCTTGTGAACGCGAACGGCTATGCGCTTCTCGGCACGCCGTTGAACGCAGACGGCACGCCGGCCGCGCCTGTAAACGACGTTGCGGGCCTTGAGGTCGTCAATGTCGGGGCGATCAATTTCACAGGCGCGCCGACCACGGAAGTCGCTGTGACCGCCAACTTGCCGGCCGACCTCACGGGCGCGCCGAACCCGCCGGTCACGACCACGCTCACGGTGTTTGACGAGCTCGCCAACCCGCGCACGCTCACCCTGCAATGGACCCCCGACGCGGGCACGCCGAACGCCTGGCAGCTGGAGATTTTCGATAACGCCGCAAGCGTCGGCGTCGTCGACATCACCTTCAACCCCACGGGCGCGGCCGCGGGCGCGCCGGCGACTTACGCGACCGCGCTGCCCCTCGCCGGCGGCGTCGTTACGGTGCCGATCAATGGCGGAGCCCAGAACATTGCGTTGGATTTGGGCGCGCCGAACTCGTATGACGGCATCACGCAATTCGCGGGCGAGTTCACCTCCGCGACCACGCGCGATGGCGCAGGCTTCGGCGCTTTTTCCGGCGTGGAAGTGAGCGATGACGGCGTCGTCACGGCGCGGTTCGACAATGGCGAGACACGCCCGGTCTACCGCATCCCGCTGGCGCGCGCGGCCAATGAAAACGCGCTGAACGCCGTTGGCGGCGCGGCCTTCGAGACCACAGCCCAAAGCGGGGAGATCCGCCTCAGCGCGCCCGGCGACAACGGGCGCGGCGAAATCGCGGCCTTCGCGACCGAGCGCTCCAATGTCGACATCGCCGAAGAGCTGACGAATCTGATCGAGACCCAGCGCGCATATTCCTCGGCGACGACGGTGGTGCGCACGGCTGATGAAATGCTGGAGGAGGCGACCCGGTTGGTCCGGTAACGGATCAAACGGGCCCGCGCGGAGGCTAAGCCATGTCCTTATCCGTCACTTTGGCCAATGCATCTGCGGGCGTCGCCGCCGGCGGGGGGATCGCTTCGGCGTCCTCCCAAAACGTCGCCGGCGCGGAGACCGAGGGCTTTGTCCGTCGTGATCCGCGGCTGTTCTTCGATGGCGTGGCGGTGCGGGTGCGTTCAGACCGGGCGGATCTTGATCCGTTTCTCTTGCGGGATTTGCGTGAGGCGGTGGCGGATGGCGCGGCCAGCGACATCCGCGCCGCGCGGTTAGACGATGTCGCGGCCGTCACGGGAGAGGCGTCGGGCGTGTTCAGCGTCTCAGCGTCGCTGGCGGCGCTGGAAAGCGCGTTTGTGGCGCTCGAGGCGTCGCCCGCCTCTTCCGCAGCGCAGCGGGCGGTCCTCGACGCGGCGAACGATGTCGCAGCCAGCTTTGCGGCCGCGCAAGAAGCGATTGACGGCGCGCGCGCGCGCGCGCAATCGGATCTTGAGGCTGACGTCGCCTCCGCGAACCAGGCTCTTGCGCGGGTTGAGGCGCTTAACGGCGAGATCGTCACCGCCGACGCCACCGGCCGCGACGCGAACGCGTTGCGGGACGCTCGCGACGCGGCGCTTGATCAGCTGGCGACGCTGGCGCCCATCGCCACGCATGAACGCGGCGACGGCTCCGTGGTCGTGGCGATTAAGGGCGGGCCGACGCTGCTGGACGGGACCTTGCGGCCGCTGGTGTTTGACGCCGCCGTCATCCCCGCAGGCGCGCCGCCGGGCTACCCGACCTATCCCGCCATCCGCGTAGACGATCCCAACGCTCCGGCCGCAGCGACGGATCTTTCCGGGCTTCAGTCCGGGCGCATTGGCGGCGCGCTGGTCGTGCGCGACCAAGATTTGATCCAAGCCCAGCGTGAGCTCGACGCCCTGGCGCAAGGCGTCATCGTCGCGTTCCAAGCCGCAGACGCCAGCCTCGCGGTCGGCCAACCCGGCCTTTTCGTTAATGGAACAGGCGTGGCGGTCGACCCCGCCGTCACGGAGCCTTTGGGTCTTGCGGGGCGCATTGCGGTCAATGACGCCGTCGATCCTGACGCGGGCGGCGCGCTGCGGCGTTTGCGCGACGGCGTGGGCGCGGCGGCGGCGGGGCCGACCCAAGACGCGACCCAGATCCGCGCCTTCATCGCCGCCTTCAGCGACCCGACGGCGTTTCCGCCGGAAGGCGGCCTGGCGGTCACCAGCAGCCTCTCCGATTACGCCGCCAGCGTCGGCGGCGCCCGCAACACCGCGCGCGCCACGCTCAACGGCGACGCCGACGCTCAAGCGGCCGTGGCGGCCACGTTGGCGGCGGAACGCTCCGCGCTTGGCGATGTGGACTTGGATGTCGAAGCCCAGCGTTTGCTCGAGCTCGAGCAGTATTACGGCGCCAACGCGCAAGTGTTGGAGACGGTGCAAACGCTGTTGGATCAATTGCTGGCGGTGGTGCGCGCCTGACGCCGCCCCGCCCGACGTTGAGGATCACTCATGAGCGCCTCCATCACGTTAGGTTTGTTGAGCCAACAGCTTGGCCCCCGCATCACCGCGACCTCCCAAGCCGCGGCCGCCGCTGCGCGCGAGCTGACGGAGGGCAAACCCGCGGATGTGGGCGCCGCGACGCAAGGCCGGTTCAGCCTTCTCCTGGACCGCAAAGCTGATCTTGAGCGCGCGGAAGCCTATGCGCGCAACGCCGACACCTTCACGCGGCGCGCCGAGATTAAGCAAAACGCGCTCACGGAAGTCGCCGCCGCGGCGGAGGAGCTGTTGCTCATCGCCACGACCCAGCTGCCGATTGACGACGGCTCCGGCGCCGCAATTGACGGCTCGCCTGTCTATAACCCCGCGATCTTCGCCCAAGCCGCCGACAGCGTGCTGGAACGCGTGCTGACGGCTTTCAACACGTCGGACGGCGCGGGGTTTGTGTTTGCAGGCGTGGCTGCGGATCAGCCCGCGCTTCTCGCGCCCGACCAGCCGGGCCCGGGCGGCCTCACGCCCCAGCAAGCCATCGACGCGCAAGTCGCGGCCTTCCCGCCCATCGACGCCGCGGGCGCGACCGCGCTTGTGGCGGCGTTGGACGACGTGTTCAGCGCCGCAGCGGTTCCCCCGGTCCCGGCGGAGGATTTCGCCCAAGCCTTTTACGCCGGCGCGCCGGCGGCTGGGGCCCGAGTGGCGGTGAGCGTCGATGAGGGTGTGGCGTTGGATTTCGGCCTGCAGGCCGATGACGACGCCGCGCGGGCGCTGCTTCAGGGCGTTCACATGCTCGCTTCGGTGGATTTAGAGACGCTTGATCCGGCTGCGTTGCCGACATACGCAGAAGCCGCGATCGAGCGCCTGGCGGCGGGCCTTGACGCCGTCCGCGTGGCGCAAGCCGAGCTTGGCGGCGCCCAAGCCCGCGCTGAGACAGCGAGTGCGGCGCGTCAAGCCGAGATCAGCTTAATGAGCGAGGAAGTGGCGTCCTTAGAGGAAGTCGATCCGTTTGAAGCGCAGATCCGCTACACCCAGCTCGAAACCCAATTGAACTTGCTGTTTGAGATCGTCGCACGCACGAGCAATCTGCGTTTGTTCAACGTCTTACGGTAGCGCGCACGCCCGTCCCCAGCGCGCACTCAGCAGGCAGGCTTCACGCCTTCCGCGGAACGTGCCATCAGCACGGATCAACGGGACGACCCCTCCCCGAACACTGACGCGCTGGCGCGGCCGGGCCTTGCGCCCCGCCGTCCGGCGCGCCGCATCGTCTATGGAGGACCGCCATGACTGCGCCCGCTGCGCCGGTCCCCGGCGCGCCGTCAACAGCCGAACCCACGCTGGTTGCCGACATTGGCGGCACCCACGCCCGTTTCGCCCTGGCGCGCGCTGACGGCGGGGGTCGCTATCGTTTGGATCAGGTCGCGACCGTTAAAGTAAAGGACTATCCACGGATCGAGGACGCGGCTGCGGCTTATCTGGCGCGCGTGGACGGCGCGCGCCCGCGCCGCGGCTGTTTAGCGGCCGCCGGTCCGATCCATGGTGAGGAAGTGAGCTTCACCAATTCGCCATGGCGGTTCACCACCCGCGCTCTGGCGGCGGCGCTCCGTTTCGATACGCTGCTGGCGGTCAATGATTTCGCCGCCTTCGCCCGCGGCGCTGTCGCCACGACCGCCGCCGACGTCGCGCCTGTGTTGGAGGGGGAGGCGGAGCCCGGCGCGCCGATCGCGGTGCTTGGCCCCGGCACCGGCTTGGGGCTGGGCGTGGTGATCCCAGCCCCGCATGGCGGCGCGCCGCGGGTTTTAGCCACGGAAGGCGGCCACGCCGCTTTTGCGCCCCACGACGCCGTGGAAGCCGAGATTTGGCGCATTCTCCACGCGCAGTATGGCTATGTGAGTTATGAGATGGTGGCGTGCGGCGCAGGGCTGGCGCGCATCCACCACACGCTTGCGGCGATGTCAGGCGCGGCGCGCGCGCCAGCCCCCCTCGCCCCCGATGACGTGACCGCCGCCGCCGGCGCGGGCCGCCACCCGTTGGCGCGCCGGGCGGTGGACGTGTTTTGCGCGATCCTCGGCGGGTATGCGAGCGATGCTGTGGTGATGCTCGGCGCGCGGGGCGGGGTCTATCTTGGCGGCGGGATTTTGCCGAAGATCACGCCCATGCTGATGGCCAGCGCCTTTGGCGCGCGCTTCCGTGACAAAGGCGCGATGAGCCCGTTTGTCGCGGACACGCCGGTGTGGTTGGTGACCCGCGAAGGCGTGGCGTTGACGGGCGCCGCAGCGCTCCTTGAGGAAGCGGACGACTCCGCTTAAGCGTCGCTCTACGTCGACGCGCTTTTCGACATGGGTGTGGCGTAGCCGCCGCGCTTGGGCGCGAACGGCCACAGGCGCTTGGCCCGTTCCCGGCGCACACGGTAAGACTAAAACGGACTCAGCAAAGCGCTGGGCCGCGCAGGAGAGCGCCGCAGACGCGGCCTCTTGAGAGCGCGTAACGAGGGGGCTCGACATGATCGCTCGGATGGTGTGGACGGCCGGCGTGGCCGCGGCGATCACGCTCAACGCCGCACACGCGGCGGAGATTACGGGGCGCGTGACCGATGACGCCCGCGGCGTTGGTCTTGAAGGCGCGCTGGTTGAAATTGTCGAGTTGGGCCTGGGGACGCGCACGACCCGTGAGGGTTATTATACCTTTGTGGATCTGCCGGCGGGTGTTTACACCGTGCGCGCGCGCTCCTTCGGCGCAGAGCCGGCGGAGCGGACGATTACGATTTCCGCTGAGCAGCGGCGCACCCTCGATCTCAAAGCGCCCGGCGGGGCGGATCGTATTCGCGTCACGGGCCAGCGCGGGGCGTTGTTGGCCGCGCTCAATCCCCAACGGCTCAGCATTGCGGATGTGGAGGTCGTCAAGACGAAAGATCTCAGCGATGTCGTTGATGAAAACGCCGCAGAGATTGTGCGTCGCGTCGTCGGCGTCTCGGTGCAGAATGACCAAGGTCAAGGTCGGTTTGCGATTATTCGCGGCCTCGACGGCGATTTGGGCGCAGTCACCCTCGACGGCGTGCGCTTGACCTCGACGGAGGACGCCGACCGGCGCACGGCCCTTGACGTGATCGACAGCGCGTTGATTGAGCGCATTGTCGTAACGAAGACGCGCACGCCCGATCAGGACGGGGACGTGTTGGGCGGCTCCGTCGACATCACGACCCAACGCCCGTTTGATTATGACGGCTCTCAATTCGAGGTGCGCGCGGAAGGCGTCTATAATGAAATCCGCGAAGAATGGGGCGGGGAGGTGTCCTTCGCCGGCTCAACGCTCTTAGCCGATGAACAAGTGGGCGCGGCTGGGGCGATTGTCGTGCGCGACGAGACGCTGGGGGTGGACACGATCCAAACCGGCGGCGCGCAATGGGTCACGAATCAATCGGTGCTCTATCCTGAGCAGCTGCAATTCGTGAACGACGACATCAGCCGCGAGCGCATTGGCGCGACCTTCACTGTGGAGGCGCGGCCGGCCGATTATCAGAGCTTTTTTGTCCATGGCTTTTTCAACGACACGCGCGAGCAGCTGTTCAGCTCCGTCTTTTCCGCCGATTTCAGCAATGGCGTGTTCAGTGACGCGCTCAGCGACGCCGACGCCTCCATCGCGGTGGTGGAGGGGCCGACCTCCGTCGACCGGGCGGTGAGCAATCGCGAAGAACAGCGCGAAGTGCGCTCGATCCGTTTTGGCGGCCACACCGAATGGGCGGGTTTCCGCTATGATTACTCCGCCTTCGTGACCCGCGCGGAGGAACGCACCCCCGATGGCATTGACGCCGTGTTCGGCCTTGATTTGGCGGACGGCGTGCTGGCGACGGACACCAGCAATCGCTTCGGGCCGAAAATGGTGATCGACCAATCCAGCGCGGCCTTCTATGACGCCGACGCTTTCACCTTCGAACGGCTTTTGTTCACCAGCGCCACGAATGAGGATGACGGCTTTGCGGTGAATTTCGACGTCACGCGGCCGATGACGGCCTTTGGCGCGACAGGCTTTGTGAAAGCCGGCTTAAAGGGCCGCCAACGGGAGAAAAGCCGCGATGTGACCGCTGAGGCGTTTGGCGGCTCAACCTTCGGCGATCCGCTGACGCTCTCGTCGTTTTTGTCGCGCACCGCCATTGACTTCCAACTGGATCAAATCGCGCCGGGCGTGGATCCAGGCTTGTTGCGGAACTTCTTCACCAGCAATCGCGACGCCTTCGTGACAGATCCGGTCGCGACGGCGATCGCAGACACCGCCAGCGACTTTGAGTCCGAAGAAGACATTGTCGCGGGCTACATGATGGCGGAGGCGAACGCCCACCGTCTGTCCGTGACCGCGGGCGTGCGGGTGGAGGATGTGGAGTTCGACAGCCAGGCCCAACAAGTCGTGGAGGTGGCCGCCGGCGCGCCGGACCCGGGCGGCGCCTTCACTCTGGCCGCACAAGCCGATGGCCGACGCGTGTTTGTTGCGCCGATTAACGGCCGCGACGCCTACACCGACATTTTGCCGAGCTTGAATGCGACGTATCAGCTGACCGACACGCTGAAGCTGCGCGCGGCGTATTATCGCGCCGTCGCCCGGCCCAATTTCGAAGACGTCGTGCCTTCGACGCGCTTTGTGCTGGACGCGGGCGGAGCGGTGGTCGGCTTCGCCGGCAATCCCGATCTTGACCGTCAAACCGCTGACAATTTCGATCTGGGCGCTGAGCTGACAGTGCGCGATTCCGGCCTGTTCTCCGTCACGGTGTTCCGCAAAGATATTGAGGACTTCATCGCCCGTCAGCGCCTCCAAGGCGAGGCGGCGCGCGCCGTCATCGGCTTCGGCGATCCTGCTGTGGGCGTGGACATTCTCACCCCGCTGAACTTAGACGACACCACCATCAACGGCGTTGAGGTGGATTACCGGCAAGCCTTCACATTCTTGCCCGGCGTGCTCGACGGTTTCGTGTTGAACGTCAATTACACCTATCTCGATGGGGAGACGACGATCCGCAGCGCGACGGCGGGCGTCGCGCCGCGCACCGTCACGCCGCCGCGTTTGTCGGAAAACCTCTACAATGTGATCTTGGGCTATGACCGTGGTCCTGTGGAGTTGCGCGCTGCGGTGACCTTCCGCGACGAGTTCTTGGAGGTCATTGACGGCGCGGGCCAGGGTCTCGACATTTTCGTCGAGGATCAGATGGATTTGGACTTCAGCGCCAATTTGGAGATCGCGCGCGGCCTGCGGCTGTTCGGCGCGCTCTCCAACATTGATGACGAGCCGTTCACCTCCTTCATCCGCCAAGCTGATGAGCGCTTGCTGTCGGAATTTGACGAGTTCGGCTTCACCGGCAATTTGGGCTTGTCGTATACGTATTAGACGGTGCGGCGGCGCGTGAGCCGCCGCGCGAAAGGACGAGGCCATGCTGGCGCGCATTTACAAACCCGCCAAAACCGCCATGCAATCGGGGGCGGCGAAAACCAAAAAGTGGGTTTTGGAGTTTGAGCCCACGGTCGCTGACCGCATTGAGCCGCTGATGGGCTGGACCAGCTCCCGCGACACCAATGGCCAAGTGCACATCCGCTTCGACACGTGCGAGGAGGCGGTCGCTTTCGCCCGCGCCCATGGCCTGCCGCACCAGGTCGCGGCGGCGAAGGAACGCCGGCGGGTGATCAAGTCGTATGCGGACAATTTTGCCCATGATCGCAAGCAGGCGTGGTCGCATTAAGACGCGCTTTGGGGTCACGCGGAAGCAGACGCTGTCGACCCGATCGCGCCCTTGCGGGCGCGTGCGGCGTCCGGGCTCACAGTGGCTTTGTTCTCGCTCGGGTGTGCGCAGGGGCGCTGCTGACGCTGGCTATCGCGCGCGCCAGTCCGTGTGACGGCGACCGCTCCGGCGCCGGCGAAGCGGGCGTCAGAGTGAGGCTTCAGCCCGTACGCGTCCCAGTGTAGGACAGCCCTCACGGCCCCGTAGCTCAGCTGGATAGAGCAGGTGACTTCTAATCATCAGGTCCGA
>CAZMSO010000067.1:0-9406 GCA_964568975.1 uncultured Caulobacterales bacterium
ATCGACGCCGTGTTCGCCCTGGGTGAACCGCCGCGAGGCGGCAAGGGCGACCGCCCGTCGGCGGGTCAGGCCGCCCCCGCGGAGGCGTCGGCGCAGCCGATCGCCGTGAGCGCAAATGACGACCTGGTCCTCATTGTCCGCCGGGTGGAGGCGTTGGGCGCCTTCCTCGACACCGAAGACGGGACGGAGCTGCTGGCGGGCGCCAAGCGGGCGGCGAACATCTTGAAGGCCGAGGAGAAGAAGGACGGCGCCGCCTTCACCGGCGAGGTCGATCCCGCGCTCCTCCAGCAGGACGAGGAGCGCGCGCTCCATGACGGCCTGACCGCAGCGCGGTCAGCTGTGGAGAACGCCCTCGAAAAAGAAGACTTCGCCGCGGCGATGGCCGCGCTCGCGCGCCTGCGGCCCCTGGTCGACCGCTTCTTCGACGCCGTGACGGTGAACGCAGACGACGCGGCCTTGCGCGCCAACCGGCTGAAGCTGTTGGCGGGCTTGCGCGCGGCGCTCTCAGGCGTCGCGGATTTCTCCAAGATCGCCGGCGCTTAAGGCCCTCCGGCGTCAGGCGACTAAAAAGCCGATCGCGCACGCGCGGTCCGACGCTTGCATTTCGGGGTCAGACGGTGTGTGTCAGGCGGGCGTCATAAAACGGTGACGTTGGCGACGCCAAACGCGAC
Source organism: uncultured Caulobacterales bacterium (assembly GCA_964568975.1). GTDB lineage: Bacteria > Pseudomonadota > Alphaproteobacteria > Caulobacterales > Maricaulaceae > CAZADA01. The sequence goes on from CAZMSO010000067.1 coordinate 672, forward strand.
ATGCGACGAGGGTGAACAAACATGGGGAAAACCATGGCGGTCGTTGAGACGCAAATCGAGACGAAGTGGGTGTATGAGTTTGGCGACGGAACGGCGGATGGGCGCGCCGACATGCGCGAATTGCTGGGGGGCAAGGGCGCAAACCTCGCGGAAATGAGCGCGCTGGGCCTGCCGGTGCCGCCGGGCTTCACCCTCACGACCGATGTGTGCACCGCGTTCTACCAAAACGACCGGGCTTATCCGGCCGATCTGGAGGCCCAAACAGACGCTGCGCTTGCGAAGCTTGAGGCGCGCGTCGGCAAGCGTTTTGGCGACCCGCAAAACCCGCTCTTGGTTTCTGTGCGCTCGGGTGCGCCGGCCTCTATGCCGGGCATGATGGACACTGTGTTGAACCTCGGTCTCAACGATGAGACCGTGGAAGGCCTGGCGTCGGGCTCAGGCGATGCGCGGTTCGCGTATGACAGCTATCGCCGCTTCATTCAGATGTACGCCAATGTTGTCCTGGGCATTAAGCACGACACGTTTGAGGCGTTGCTTGAAGACTATAAAGAGTCCCACGACCTTCACGAAGACACGGAGCTGAGCGCCGACGACTGGAAGGCCGTGATCGCGGCCTACAAAGACGCGGTGCAGACCCAGCTCGGCCACCCCTTCCCGAGTGATCCCCGCGAGCAATTGTGGGGTGCGGTGGGCGCGGTGTTCGCGTCATGGATGAATGATCGCGCCGTGACGTATCGCCGGCTGCACGACATCCCCTCCCATTGGGGGACGGCGGTGAATGTGCAAGCGATGGTGTTCGGCAATATGGGCGACACCTCTGCGACGGGGGTGGCGTTCACGCGCAATCCCTCGACGGGCGAAAAGCGGATTTATGGCGAGTTCCTGATCAACGCCCAAGGCGAGGACGTGGTCGCGGGCATCCGCACGCCCCAAGCGCTGACGCGGGTCGCGCGCGAGGAGATGGGCGAAAGCCGGCCTTCCATGGAAGAGGCGATGCCCAGCGTGTTCGCCCAGCTTGTGGAGGTGTTCGCTACGCTCGAGCGCCATTATCGCGACATGCAAGACATTGAATTCACGGTCGAAAACAACCGGCTGTGGATGCTGCAAACGCGCAGCGGCAAGCGCACGGCCGCCGCGGCTCTTAAAATCGCAGTCGACATGGCTGGCGAGGGGGTGATCACCCAAGACGAAGCGGTTGAGCGGGTCGATCCCATGGCCCTCGACCAGCTCTTGCACCCGACGCTTGATCCCGCCGCCGAGCGCGATCTCATTGTCGCCGGGCTGCCGGCCTCGCCCGGCGCGGCCTCGGGCGACGTGGTGTTTACAGCCGACGCTGCGGAAGCCGCCGCGCGCGAAGGGCGCAAAGTCGTGCTTGTGCGGCTGGAAACGAGCCCGGAAGACATTCACGGCATGCACGCCGCAGAGGGCATCCTCACGGCGCGCGGCGGCATGACCTCCCACGCGGCCGTGGTCGCGCGCGGCATGGGCACGCCGTGTGTGTGCGGGGCGGGCGAGCTGAGCATTGATGAGGCTGGCGGCGTTTTCCACGTCCGCGGCCGCAGCTTCCGCGCCGGCGACGTCATCACCCTCGATGGCGCGAGCGGCGAGGTCTACGCCGGCGCCGTCGCCACGGTGCAGCCGGAGCTGACGGGCGATTTCGCAAAACTCATGGGCTGGGCGGACGCAGTGCGGCGTCTCAAAGTGCGCACGAACGCGGAGACCCCTAATGACGTCGCCGCCGCCAAGGAGTTCGGCGCGGAGGGCATTGGGCTGTGCCGCACCGAGCATATGTTCTTCGACGCGGATCGGATCGCGGCGGTGCGCGAGATGATCCTCGCTGACGATGAAGCGGGACGGCGCGCGGCGTTGACAAAGATCTTGCCCATGCAGCGCCAGGATTTCGAGGAGATCCTGACGATTATGGAGGATCGTCCGTGCACGATCCGGCTGCTCGATCCGCCGCTGCATGAGTTCTTGCCCCACACGGAGGCGGATGTGCGCGCCGTTGCGGAGGCGACGGGGCTGAGCGCGGACGCGTTGATGGAGCGGGCGCGGGCGTTGTCGGAATCCAATCCGATGCTCGGCCATCGCGGCTGCCGGCTGGGGGTGACGTTCCCGGAAATCTACGAAATGCAGGCGCGCGCGATTTTCGAAGCGCAAGTCAATGTCCAGCGCGCGACAGGCGTGGAGCCGGTCGTTGAGATCATGATCCCCCTGGTGGCGCTCGCGGATGAGTTGGCGGTGCTGCGGCGCGCGGTCGAGCGCGTGGCTGAGGCCGTCGCGGCGGAGACGGGCGCTCAGCCGCGGTTTCTCGTGGGCACGATGATCGAGCTGCCGCGGGCGGCCGTGCGCGCTGATGAGATCGCCGAACACGCGGACTTTTTCAGCTTTGGCACGAACGATTTGACTCAAACGTCGTTTGGATTGAGTCGAGATGACTCTGGCAAATTCCTCAATTACTACTTAAATCAAGGAATTATTGAGAAAGATCCCTTTGTGAGCCTTGATCAATCCGGCGTCGGCGACTTAATTCGTATGGGTGTGGCGCGCGGTCGCGCCATCCGTGCAGAGCTCAAATTGGGTATTTGCGGGGAGCATGGCGGCGATCCGGAATCCATTGGATTTTGCGAAGATGCGGGTCTCGATTATGTCTCCTGCTCGCCTTATCGGGTGCCGATTGCGCGTTTGGCGGCTGCACAAGCCGCGCTGCGGGCGGGCCGCGCCGGGCGTAGGGCGTGACGCATTGCGGGTCGGCTGAGCCGGTTCCGCCGGACTGATGACAAAGGTTCGTTAAACAAAAGAGCGTTCTTGGCGCGTGGTTCACGCGAACCACGCCCGGGGTCGTCTTGGGTGTGATGGGCGTTTCCGGCGACAGCGACAATCGCGCGGCGGAAACACAGCGGGTGAGGCGAGGATGGGCGTTCCTCTCGCAACAAGCGTGGCGTTGTACGCTGCGGGCGTGCGTGGCGGTGCAAAAGCGGTGTCGGCTGGCGTTGGTCGTGGTATGACCGCTCTCCGTCGCGTTGGGCAGCCGGAGGCTTGGAGGCGCGTGATCCGTTCAGCCAGCACACCGCGTGCGCGCCGTATGGGCGCGCGCGCAGCCGGCGCGGCGCTGTTCGTGGCGGCTGTGGCTGTCGGCGGGCCGGCGATCCAAGCGCATACGGAAACGGAAAACACCGCCCACAACTGGCGCCAGCGGGCGAAAGCGTCGCTCGCGCTCTCGGCTGTAGCGCCCTCGGGACCGCCGACGCTGCGTGCGGCCGTTACGCCGCCGGTCGACGCCGCACCGCGGACGCGGGCGGCGCGCGACACCGCGCGAGTGCGCACTGTGGCGGCGGCGCGCCATGCGGCCTATGCGCAAACCAACCGCGCGGCGTGGTCGCCCTTCCAGCATTATGGGCCAAGCTTGTTTGAGGACGCGGTGCGCCAGCGGCGCGATCACCATTGCTTGTCTCGCGCGATTTACTATGAAGCGCGGGCGGAGGCCGATCGCGGTCAGTATGCCGTGGCGGAGGTGGTGCTCAACCGCGTCAGCCACCCGCTTTATCCCAACAACATTTGCGATGTGGTCTATGAAGGCGCGGACCGCACCACCGGGTGTCAATTCACGTTCACGTGCGACGGTTCAGAGCGGCGCGCGCCCCGTGGGCGGGCCTGGGCGCGGGCCCAGGCGGTCGCGGCGTTCGCCATGATGGGCGAGGCGCCGGCGGTGACGGGCGAAGCCACCCACTATCACGCCGATTACATCCGGCCTTATTGGGCGCCGTCGCTGCAGCGGACGGAGACAATCGGCGCCCATGTGTTCTATCGCATGCCCGGGCGCGGGTGATCACGACCGCCGGACGCGCAAAACACCGGCGGCGTCGGCCCCACACGGGCTCGGCTCGGCCTGGAGCTTGCGTCAGCGGACGAGGCGCGGTTGAACATCGGCCATGAGCACCGATGAACACACCCGCCCGGCGGCGGCGCGCCCGGCCAATCCCGACACGGCCAATCCCGACACGGTCAAACCAGGCAAAGCAAAAAAGGCCAAGCCCTTTCGCCCCAAAGCGCGCCGGCCCCGCGGTTTCGAAGACAAAGCCGCGGACGTGCTGCGCGCAGAACGCGATCTCGTGGCGCGCGCGAGCGCGGTTTATGAGGCCCACGGCTTTGCGCCGCTGGAGACGTCAGCCTTCGAATACGCCGACGCGCTGGGCAAATTCTTGCCCGATGACGACCGTCCCAATGAAGGCGTGTTCGCTCTCCAAGACGATGACGAGCAGTGGTTGTCGCTGCGCTATGATTTGACAGCGCCGCTGGCGCGGTTTGCGGCGGAGAATTTCGACGCCCTTGCGAAGCCGTTCCGTCGCTACCAAGCCGGGCCGGTGTGGCGCAATGAAAAGCCGGGGCCTGGGCGGTTTCGCGAATTCATCCAGTGCGACGCTGATTGTGTGGGCGCTGCGGGCCCGGCGGCGGACGCAGAGATGATTGCGCTCGCCGTCAAAGTGATGGGCGCGGCGGGGCTTGAGCCGGGCGAATTCGTGGTGCGTTTCAATGATCGGCGGATTCTCGACGCGCTGCTTGCCGACATCGGCGTTCCCGAGGGTCCGGCCGGCGCGGTGCAACGGGGCCGTGTGATGCGCTCCATCGACAAGTTGGACCGCTTCGGCGCGGACGGCGTGCGCGCGTTGTTGGGAGCCGGGCGCGAGGATGACTCCGGCGATTTCACGCCGGGCGCGGAACTGACCGCGGCGCAGATCGAGAAAGTCGATCTGTTTTTCACCGCAACGGATCGGCTTCAAAACCGAATGGCCGCCTCGAATGATGGCGGCGCCGCCAACAGCGCGGTGGTCGGAGGGCTCCAGGGTGAGTTCGATGAGCTCCCGCGGGTCGTTGAGGCGGTCGGCGCGGTCGGCGAATTGATTGCGATGCTGGAGGCGATGGGCCTCCCCGAGCGCAGCTTCGCCTTCGACACCGCGATTGTCCGCGGTCTTGGCTATTATACGGGCCCTGTGTTTGAGGCTGAACTTCTGTTGACTGTGGCTGACGCCAAAGGCCGGCCAGTGCGCGTGGGCTCCATTGGCGGGGGCGGGCGCTATGACGATTTGGTGTCGCGGTTCAAGGGCCAAGCCATCCCCGCGACGGGCTTTTCCTTCGGCGTGTCGCGCTTCGCGGCGGCGCTGAAGCTGGCCGGGCGGCTCGGCGGCGAGGGGCGTTCGAATTTGGCGGTGGTGCTGGCGCTCGAACCGGATCAGATGGCGGACTATTTCGCCTTGGCTGAGCAGCTGCGGGTGAAGGCCAAGATCCCGGCGGAAGTGTTCTTGGGCGGCGGCAATATGGGCAAGCAGCTGAAATACGCCGACAAACGCGGCGCGCGGTTCGCCCTTATTATTGGCGAGGATGAGCGCAAGGCGCGCCAGGTCACCATCAAGGATCTGGCGCTTGGCGCGGCGCTGTCGAAAGAAATCCAAAGCAACGCGGAATGGCGCGCGTCCCGGCCCGCCCAGGAGACGCTGGCCCGCGGCAAAGTGGTGGGCTGGATCAAGGCCGCGCTGAAAGCCGGCGCGCCGGCGTTGACGTGATGGAGCGCGGCGATGTCCAGACCGCCGCCGCCCCGCTGGGGCCGCAGGCGCAGGAGGCCGCGCGTCTCACTCGGGTTACGGACGCGATCCGCACGGTCTTTGCGCGCATAGAAGGCGCGGTGGTCACGCCGCCCGTGCTGCAGCCGGCCGCGCCCTATTTCGATCTCTCGGGCGAGGACATTCGCGGGCGGCTGTTGCTGGTCGATGATCCTGGCGCGATCACCTATTGTTTGCGGCCGGATGTGACGATCCCGGTGTGTCGGCACTATTTGGAAGGGCCGGGACAATCGGCCGCGCCGGCGTCGTATCGCTATGAAGCGACGGTCTTTCGCGCAGAGCCGAGCACGGGCGGGCCGCCTTCGGAAGCGTTGCAATTCGGGCATGAGCGCTTTGGCGACGACGATCCTGACGCCGCTGAGCACGCCGTGTTCGCCCTGGCGCTGGAGGCGGTGCGGGCCGGCGGCGGGAATGTGGCGCGCGTGATGCTGGGTGATGCGCATTTGTTCGATGCCTTCGTTGATGGCTTAGGTCTGGCGGAGGCGGACGCCGCACGCCTCAAGCGCGCTTACGCCCGCCCGCAACGGCCCGGTGCTGCGGCGCTCGCGGCGCCGCTGACATCAGGGTCGGCGCACACGACGCGACGCGGCGGGGCGCTTCTTGCTGCGGCTTTGGCGGGCTTGTCGGCGGCGGAGGCGGAAGCCGCCTTGCAGGAGGTGTATCGCCTAGCCGGCATTGAGCCGGTGGGCGCGCGGCCGCTGGGCGCGGTCATTGAGCGGCTGCGCCAGAAAGCGGAGCGCCGCGACGATCCTGATGTGGAGCGCGCGACGGCCGCTGCGCGGGCTTTTGCGGTGATTGCGGGACCGCCGGAGGCGGCGCTGGAGACCGCGCGCGCGCATGCGCGCGCCCATGGCGTCGACCTTGACGCGCCTCTGGCGGCGTGGGCGCGGCGCTTAGAGGCGCTCGCGGCGCTGGATGTCGGAGCGGCCGCGCGGTTCTCCGTCGGGTTTGCGCGCCAGTTCGATTATTACGACGGCATGGTGTTTGAGATTCATGATCCTGCGATCGGCGCGCGGCCTGTGCTGGCGGGCGGGGGTCGCTATGACGGCCTGACAACGCGCTTAGGCGCGCCGCGCGCGGTCCCGGCGGTGGGGTGCATGACGCGGCCGGATCGGGTGGCCGCCTCGGCCCGGGCGCGGGAGGCGGCGTCGTGACGCCGCCCCTGATCGCTGCGTTTCCCTCAAAGGGCCGCTTGCACGAGCAAACAGAGGCGTGGCTCGCCGACGCTGGGCTGGCGTTGGCGCGCACGGACGGCGAGCGCGGCTATGGGGTGCGCTTGGCGGGCGTGGAGGGGGTGGAGGCGCGTCTCCTGTCGCCGCGCGACATCGCCCAAGGCTTGGAAACCGGCGACATTCACGTGGGCGTGACGGGCGAGGATCTGATCCAGGAGGAAAGCGCAGCGCCGGACGCGCGGGTCTTCGTGCTGCGGCGTTTGGGGTTTGGCCGCGCCGATGTGGTGGTGGCGGCGCCCGAGAGCTGGCTTGATGTGGAGACGATGGCGGATCTGGAGGATGTCGCGGCCCAAGAACGCGTGCGCACTGGCCGGCAGATGCGGGTCGCAACGAAGTATGCGCGGCTCACTCGGCGGTTTTTCGCAGCGCGGGGTTTAAGCGATTATCGCATTGTGGAGAGCTTCGGCGCGACGGAGGGCGCTCCTGCGACGGGCGAGGCTGACATTATTGTCGACATCACGAGCACTGGCGCGACGCTGGCGGCGAACCATTTGAAAGCTCTCAATGACGGCTTGATTTTGCGCAGCGAAGCCGTGCTCGCGGCGAGTCTCACGGCGCCGTGGCCGGACGTTGCGCGGGTGGCCGGCGATGACGGGCGTGATGACCCGGGCGGCGCGCCCGGTGATGAACAAGACCTGGCGGCGTCGCCGCGCGGCCCTCTCGACGCCTTGCGGCGGTTTCTGGATTTGGTCGAGGCGCGGGCGCGGGCGCGTGATCTGGTGGAGGTGCGGTGCGCGGGCGATGCGTCGGATCCGCGTTTGGAGGCGGCCGCGTCCGCCCATGCGGCGACGCGCGGGGCCAAGCGCGGCGTGTGGGTGTGCCATAGGGCGCAGGCGGCTGCGTTCGCCGCGCGTGCGCGCGATGTGACGCGCGACGACGTGGTCGTGACCGCGATGTCTTATGATTTTTCGCCACAGCCCGGCGCGTTCGCCCGATTTTTGTCCCATTATCGCGGCGATGGGGCGTCTGTCAGTTGACAGCAGCAGCGTCCATGCAGTGGAATGATGATGCGGGCGATGCGTCGCCCGTTGACGTTTGACATGACGTCACTCTTTCGACCGACCGAAATTTCTCTTGGCCAGCTTCGCGCTGGCCTTTTTTTTGGCCCCCCTTTCGTCGTGAGAGCCTTCTTGTCGTGAACGCCCTCGGCCTTGAAAGCGCCGGGGCGATTGCAGGACCTGCGTCCTGGCGTCGCCCCGGCGAAGTTAAAGGGGTTCGACTACGGCCGAACGCCACGCAGTGTGCGCGTCGGTTCCCGAACGCCGCATGACGCGTGCATGAACTCTTAGTGAGATTGCTGTCACAGGCTTGTCACATGCCGCGGCATGCGCGCCGCGCCAGCGCGCCGATAAAAAGCCGGCCCCTGCGGGTGCAGAGGCCGGCCAGAACACTCACGGTGAGCGAGAGTGGCTTAGAAGTCCATGCCGCCCATGCCGCCGCCAGGCGCCGCCGGCGCGGCGCTTTCTTTCTTCGGCGCTTCAGCGATGCTGGCTTCCGTGGTCAAGATCAGACCCGCGACGGAGCCGGCGTCCTGCAGGGCCGTGCGGACCACTTTCACCGGATCGACAATGCCGGTCTCGACCATGTCGACATACTCTTCCGTCTGCGCGTTGAAGCCCCAATTGGCTTTGTTCGCCTCGGTGATTTTGCCGACGACGATGGAGCCTTCCACGCCCGCGTTTTCCGCAATGCGGCGCGCCGGCGCTTCGAGCGCTTTGCGCACGATTTCGATGCCGGCGTCTTGGTCGGGATTGTCGCCCTTGGCGTCGATGAAGCGCGAGGCGCGCAGCAGCGCGGTGCCGCCGCCGGGGACGATGCCTTCTTCCACCGCCGCACGGGTGGAGTTCAGGGCGTCGTCGACGCGGTCTTTGCGCTCTTTCACTTC
>CAZMSO010000068.1:0-8448 GCA_964568975.1 uncultured Caulobacterales bacterium
TTGGCGTCGCGGCTACCGGCACAGTGAACATGGTGGAGGTGAGAGGTGTAACCTCGAACCGGAACCACGCGGGTAGGGTTGGCGTGGCGGCTACCCGCAAACTTAAAATGGTGGAGCCAGGCGGAATCGAACCGCCGACCTCTTGAATGCCATTCAAGCGCTCTCCCAACTGAGCTATGGCCCCACGCCGCGAGCGGCGAGCGCGGAACCTACGCCCCGCGCCGTCGCGGATCAAGGCTGTTGACGACCCCGCGACGCTGACCACACCGCCCGCCGGCCGCGCGCCCGCTCCGCGATCGACCCGCGGAGGCCCCTTCCCCGGCGCGTCCCCACCCCAGAGGTCGACCCCAGAAAGAGCGCGCCAGAGACGTGGGCCAGAGACGTGCGCCAACGCGTGTCGCGGCCTCATTCGAGCGGCGATGAGACCAGAGCCATGGCCGGACGCAGGACCGGAGTCATAGTCACGAACAGAGCCAGAGCCGGGCGGGACGCCGACGTGATCGCGCTGGAATGGCGCAAAGCCCCTAGGTGTCCGGCTCGGCGTCATCTTCGCTAATGAAGTCTTTGCCTTCGAACTCGTCGTCATCATCGTCTTCCAGGAAGGGCGCGTCCTCGCCATCCCCATCGGCGACCGTTTCGCCATCGTCTTCAGAAAAGCCCTCTGGAAGATCAGCGCCCTCCTTGGGCTCCTCAGCGTCATCGTCGATCGCGTCATCAGCGATGACGGGGGCGTCGGCCTCGTCCTCCAGTTCCTCAACGTCGGCGGCTTCTTCAGCGTCCTCCTCAGGCTCAGCCGGCTCCGGCGGGGGCGCTTTCGCCGCAGGCGCGGGCTTCGCCGGCTTCGCCTCCACCGCCTCCGCCTCGAAATACGAGCGCGGATACGTCTCGCCTGTATACGGTGAGACAACGGGGTCTTTGTTCAAATCGTAAAACTTCTTGCCTGTCTCGGGGCAAACCCGTTTCACGCCCAATTCCGGTTTCGCCACGCGGAAAGCTCCATGAATGCGGTCACGCGAAGAGGTGGTCGCGCTCGCTGCGCGGGGCCGCCGCTTGCCACGTTCCGCCGGCCCTGTCAAAAGTCAGGCTTACTTTTCTTCCACGCTGATTCATCGGGCTCGTCCATGCCCATCCTTCCCCGGGCGGGCCGGCGCCCCGCCGCCGCGCGCCCCACACGCGGGCTCAGCGGTGTTGTCCGCGCTCCCGGCGACAAATCGGTGTCGCATCGCGCGGTGATCCTGAACGCGCTCGCGGCGGGCGACGCGCGCCTTCATGGGCTGTTGGACTCCGAAGACGTTATGGCGGTGGCGCGCGCCGTGACGGCGTTGGGTGCGCATGTGGCGCGCCAAGACGATGGGGTCTGGCGCGTGAGGGGCGTCGGCGCGAGCGGCTTTGCGTCGCCTGGGGGCCCTCTTGATCTCGGCAATTCCGGCACGGGCGCGCGCTTGCTCATGGGCGCGCTTGCGGGCCACGCCCTGGAGGCGACGCTGGTGGGCGATGAAAGCCTGAGCCGCCGGCCGATGGAGCGCGTGCTTGCGCCCTTGCGCGCCATGGGCGCGAGGTGTGAGAGCGCGCGCGGCGGGCTGCCGGCCACAGTGACCGGCGCGCGCCCCCTCGCGCCGATTGTGTGGGAGAGCCCGGTCGCTTCTGCTCAAGTGAAGTCGGCGATCCTGCTGGCGGGCCTGGCGGCGGAGGGTGTGACCACCGTCGTGGAGCCGAGCCTTTCGCGCGATCACACCGAACGCATGCTTCAGGGCTTCGGCGCTGATGTGACTACGACAAGGCGCGATGATGGGCGGATTGAACACTCAGTGCGGGGCCCTCAGGCGTTGGCGGCGCGCGACGTGGTCGTCCCGGGCGATCCCTCCTCGGCGGCGTTCCTCCTGGCTGCGGCGCTGATTGCGCCCGACAGCGCCGTGACGGTCACAGACGTGATGGACAACCCCACGCGCGACGGCTTTGTGCGCGCGGCGCGCGCCATGGGCGCGGCTCTGGAGGCGGCGCCGGCCGAGGCGTCGGCCGTGTGGAGCGCCGGCGAGACCCAGCAGCGCTGGACGGCGCGCACCAGCCGGCTCATCGCCGCAGACCCCGATCCGGCGATCGCCGCGTCCTACATTGACGAGGTCCCGATCCTCGCTGTGTTGGCGGCGTGTGCGGAGGGGACGACCCGCTTCAGCGGCGTCGGCGATTTGCGCGCCAAAGAAAGCGATCGGATCGCGGCCACGGTGGCGCTTTTGCGGGCGAACGGCGTCGAGGCTCAGGCCCTAGAGGACGGACTCGCCGTCCACGGACGCGGGCGCGACGGCGTGCCCGGCGGCGGCGCGGTGACCACCCATGGCGATCACCGCATCGCTATGAGCGCCCTCGTGCTGGGCTTGGCGGCGCGCGCGCCGGTGACGGTCGACGACACGACCATGATCGCCACGAGCTATCCCCGCTTCTTTGAGGATCTGCGCGCCATCAGCGCCGAAATTGATCCCATGACGGCCATGTGACGCGACGCCGTGAATCTGTGGAGAGCCGCGACCGCCCCGGTTCGCGACGGTCATCAGCCCTTGCAAAGCCGCGCGGCGCGGGCGCAGAAGAACGCGCGCCCCGATCACTCCTGCGTGATGGAGAGCAAGAATTTTGATGGATTTTCGACACGGCCCGCGCGGCGGCGATGACCAGCGCTGACGCCCCCGCCATGTCTGCGCGTACGAGCGTTGGCGCCGCTGCGGATCTGGTCGTGGCCATTGACGGGCCAAGCGGCGCGGGCAAAGGCGCGGTCGGGCGTGCGCTCGCGGGCCATTACGCGATGGCTTATCTCGACACGGGCAAGCTTTATCGCAGCCTCGCCAAACGCTGCCTGGAGGCGGGCCTCGGCGCTGAGGACGTGGAGGCGATCCTCGCGCACGCCCGCGCCGTCACTGTCGAAGACACCCACGACGCGACCCTGATGGCCGATCACATTTCGCGCGCAACCTCGCTTTATGCGCCGATCCCGGCGGTGCGCGCGGTGCTGTTGGCCGTGCAGCACGACTTCATCGCCGACGCGCGCGCGCGCGGTTGCGGCGCCATCCTCGATGGCCGCGATATCGGCACGGTGGTGTGCCCGGACGCGCCGGTGAAGCTCTTCGTCACAGCCGCGCCGGAAGAACGCGCCCGCCGCCGCGCTGCGGAGCTGCGCGCGCTGGGACACGACGTTGACGAAGCGTCGCTGGCGCACGCCATCGCCGAGCGTGATCGCCGCGACGCCGAACGCGCGGTGTCGCCGATGCGTCCCGCGCCCGACGCGATCTTGCTTGACACCACAGGGATGAGTATAGACGCAGCGGTCGATGCAGCGCGGCGCGTCATCGACGCCGCGCGCGTGCAGGCTCGCCCCGGCCAATCCTGATCTCAGCTCAGGTTGGCCACACGCCTTCTTAAAGCCTGCATGGTGTGTCGAGAGATCGTGCTATTTTGAGTGAGACTTGCGGCGTGCGCGCCGCGCCCTGAATGTCCGGAAACCGCCCGGAGACGCGCTTATGAACCACGGAGCCTAACGCCTGATGTCAGACACCTCGACCTTCAACCCCACACAGGAGGACTTCTCCGAACTCTTGGAAGCCAGTTTCGCCGGCCGCGAACTCCGCGAAGGCAAAGTGGTCAAAGGGCTCGTGACCAGGATTGAAAACGATTTCGTCGTGGTCGACGTGGGGTTGAAGACGGAAGGCCGGGTGCCGCTGCGGGAGTTTGTGCATCAAGGCGAGCGCGAGCCCGTGACTGTCGGCGAACATGTGGACGTCTATTTAGAGCGGATTGAGAACGCGCTCGGCGACGCTCTTTTGTCCCGGGAAAAGGCGCGGCGTGAAGAAGCATGGAACCGCCTGGAGGAATCGTTCGCGAAGACGGAGCCGGTGAACGGCCAAATCGTCGGGCGCGTTAAGGGCGGTTTCACTGTGGATCTCGGCGGGGCGAACGCGTTCTTGCCCGGCAGCCAAGTCGACATCCGGCCCGTGCGCGATGTTGGGCCGCTGATGAACAAAACCCAACCCTTCGCCATTCTGAAAATGGATCGCCCGCGGGGTAATATTGTCGTCTCCCGCCGCGCGGTGCTCGAAGAAAGCCGCGCTGAACAGCGCGCTGAGCTGGTCAATCAATTGGCTGAGGGCGAAATCCGCGAAGGCGTGGTGAAGAACATCACCGATTATGGCGCGTTTGTGGACCTTGGCGGGATTGACGGCCTCTTGCACGTCACCGACATGTCGTGGCGTCGCGTCAGCCATCCGAGCCAAATCTTGGCGGTGGGCGACACCGTTAAAGTGCAGATCGTCAAAATTAATGTCGACACCCAGCGCATCTCGCTAGGGATGAAGCAGCTGCAAAGCGATCCATGGGACGGCGTGGACGCGAAGTATCCCGTCAACGCGAAATTCACCGGTCGCGTCACCAACATCACTGATTACGGCGCGTTTGTTGAGCTGGAGCCTGGCGTCGAAGGCTTGGTTCACGTGTCGGAGATGAGCTGGACGAAGAAGAATGTCGACCCCGGCAAGATCGTATCGACCAGCCAGGAAGTCGAAGTCTTGGTGCTCGATGTGGATGCGGACAAACGCCGGATCTCGCTCGGGCTTAAACAAACCCAGGGCAATCCCTGGGAGACGTTCTTGGCTCAAAGCCCGGTCGGCTCTGTGATTGAAGGCGAAGTGCGCAACATCACGGAGTTCGGTCTGTTTGTCGGCCTGGGCGAGGATTTGGACGGCATGGTCCACCTCTCCGACATTGATTGGAGTTTGCCGGGCGAGCAAGCGATCCAGAATTACGCCAAGGGTGATGTCGTCCAAGCGAAAGTGCTCGACGTCGATGTGGAAAAAGAACGCATCTCGCTGGGCATGAAACAAGTCGGCGGCGACCCGATGCAGGATGGTGAATACCGGCGTGGCGACACGGTGACGGTCACCGTGACGGAGGTTGTGTCCGGCGGCATTGAAGTGACGTTTGGCGACGACAACAGCGTCAAGTCCTTCATCCGGAAATCGGATCTCTCCCGCGACCGCGCGGATCAGCGACCGGAACGCTTCTCGGTCGGCGATAAAGTCGATGCGCGCATCACGAATGTGGATCGCGCGGCGCGCAAAATTGGCCTTTCCGTCAAAGCGCTTGAGATTGCTGAAGAAAAAGAAGCGGTGGAGCAGTTCGGCTCCGCAGACGCCGGCGCCTCCTTGGGCGACATTCTCGGCGCCGCGTTGCGCGAACGCGAAAAGGGCGACTGAGGCCGCCCGCATCGCCTGAACACGCCGCAGGACTAGCGGTGGCGCGCCAGCGCGCGTGCGCCCGTCGCTGACGCGCGCCGCGTCGGCGCGGCGCGCGTCACACGGCGATCATCCGCCCATGGGCGTCTATGTCACTTGATGTGCGTCACTGTGCGCACAATGTCATGGCGTGTTTGTGTTTGTTCGCGTGCCGGCGTGCATTGACCCACGAATTCGGTCCGCGCCATGGTGGGCCGACGGTGTCGTAACGGATTATGCGCAATGATTAAGTCCGAACTCATTCAGCACTTGGCCGAACGTCAACCGCAGCTGACGCACGCGGATGCGGAGCGCGCGGTCGCGTGCGTTCTTGAGACCATCGCCGGCGCTTTGGCGGATGGCCAACGCGTGGAGCTGCGCGGCTTCGGGGCGTTTACGGTGCGCGAGCGCCCTGCGCGCGAGGGCCGCAACCCACGCACGGGCGAGCGCGTGGCGGTCCCGGACAAGGTGGTGCCGTTTTTCAAAGCCGGCAAAGGTCTGCGCGAACGCATTGATCGCGCCCGCCGCGACGGCGTCGCGGCGCAGGCCGATCTTCGCGAACCCGTGTGACCCCTTGACCTCACCCGCAGTTTGACCGACACGGCCTAGCGGGTGGTGACGTCATGGTGCATGTCAAAATCTGCGGCGTGCGTGATGAGGCGACGGTCGCGGCCGCGGCGTCGGCCGGGGCTGATTGGATCGGCTTTGTGACCGTGCCGACCAGTCCGCGCTACACCCCCTTTGACCGCGTCAGCGATTTGGCCGCGGCGGCGGAAGACGCTGGCGCGGAGCCATGGGTGATCACCGTCGGCGCGCCTGAAGATCACTATTGGCGTATGCGCGACTGGCCCGTAAGCACGCTCACTGTGCAGATGCATGGCGAAGAGCCGCCCAGCTTTGTGGCGGAGATGCGCGCGCTCATGATCCATCGTCGCGTCGTCAAAGCCATCCCCGTGCGCAAACGCCGCGACTTGGAGGCCGCTGCGGCGTTTGAGGCCGCCGACATGATTGTTCTTGACGCCATGCCGCCCAAAGGCGCTGACCGCGCCGGCGGCCATGGGGCGCCGTTCAAATGGTCGATCCTTTCGGGCTGGCGGCCGCCGAAACCGTGGGTGCTGTCGGGCGGCCTGACGCCGGGGAATGTCGCTGAGGCGATCCGCGTCACCGGCGCGACGGCGGTGGACGTTTCCTCCGGCGTGGAAAGCGCTCCGGGCGTAAAGGACCACGCCAAGATCCGTGATTTCATTCACGCAGCGAAAGGCGGCGCTTAGCGCGCCGCGCCCCAGCGCCCTCAGCGCGCGCGTAAGGACGCTCCATGACCGACGCTCCCGCGAACGACGACCCGCCCATCGCCCGCGAAGACCGAGAGACGGGCGGGCGCTGGGTGACGACCATCGACGGCCATGAGGCGGAGATGACATACTCTCGCGTCAATCCGCAGCTGATCATCATCGACGCCACCCATGTGCCCGACGCCCTGCGCGGGCGCAGCGTGGGCCTTGCGCTCTTGCGACGAGCGGTGGCCGACGCCCGCGCTGACGACGCCAAGATCATCCCATTGTGTCCCTTCGCAAAGGCCCAGCTGGACAAGCATCACGAGTGGGCGGACGTCGTGCGCCCCCGCTGACGCGCCGCCGGGTCCGCCCGCACCGACAGGAGCCTCCCATGACCGCCCACACCCTCGCTGACCGCCCGATCCATCTTGGCCTGGGCGCGACGGCCGAAGTCGAGGCCGCCTTCACGGGCGATATGGCGTGGTATGCCGCATACACGCAGCGGCGCGCCGATGATGGCGCGGAGGGCCGCTTAGTCAGTCAGTTCACCTTTCGGGCGAACTGGGACACCTGGGAGATGCACCCCAAAGGCGCGGAGGTGGTGGTGTGCGTCGCGGGACGCATGACCTTGCACCAAGAAACGCCGGAGGGCGTGGCGACCCAAGTCACCTTGGGCCCGGGCGAGTACGCCATCAACGCCCCCGGCGTGTGGCACACCGCAGACGTGGAGGGCGAGGCCACCGCACTTTTCATCACCGCCGGCGCGGGCACGCAGATCCGCCCGCGCTGACGCCATGGGAGTCGCGCCCACGGCCTGGGCGGGCCGCGCGCCGGCTTCGCTGTGGCGCGCCACAGGGCTCAAGGCGCGAGAACGGTGTCCGATATTCCCTATTCAAGCGCATGAAACTGTGGTGATCTTTGTCCGGGAGCGTTGTGTCGACAGCCCTCTCAGGCGAACGCGACGTCGGTGATCGCGCATGGCGTGCGCCGCCGGCTTGGCGTTTGATTGGTTTAAAGAACATGTACACGCATTAGGGGACGTACCATGAAGAAGTTTGTGTTGGCCGCCAGCGTGGCCGCCCTCCTGGCCGCACCCGCCATGGCGGACGTTGTGACGGTCGAGTTCACCCGCGACGACGGATCCGTCCGTTCAGCGACATTCGACAATGATGCGATGATCGCCACGACTGACCAGGGCGAAGCGCCATATACGCTCGATGCAGAAACGGGCGTGTTGTGCAGCACGGATCCAGAAGGCGAACTGTGCATCACCTTCGCGGAGATGCCGGAAGAGCCTGTGGTCGGCTTCACGACCACCTATGAAACATCGCGCGGCCACGCTGGCGACGCGAAAATCACCGCGGTCGAGTAAGCGTGGACCCACGCCCTCGCGCGCGATGAGTGAGAGCCCGCTCCGATCGAGCGGGCTCTTTGCGTCTGGCGCATTGAGCGCGCGGTCAATCTGGCGCAGCCTTCACGCCCATCGCCGCGACAGCGACTGCGCGCCGAGAGGACGCGCCCGCGGCCTCTCGGTCATTCACCGTCGCCCTGACGGCGTAAGCGGCGTATGACGGAGCCTATGACTGACTTCGCCACGCCCGCCGCCGCCAACACGCTCTCCGCCGCGCCCGACGCCCAAGGTCGCTTCGGCGCCTTTGGCGGGCGCTATGTCGCCGAAACGTTGATGCCGCTGATCCTGGCGGTGGACGAGGCCTATGCCGAGGCCAAGGCCGACCCCGCGTTCCACGCCGAGTTCGACGCGTTCTTGCGCGATTATGTCGGCCGACCCTCGCCGCTTTATTTCGCCGAGCGGTTGAGCGCGCACTTCGGCGGCGCTCAGATCTGGTTCAAGCGCGATGAGCTCAACCACACCGGCGCCCACAAGATCAACAATTGCCTCGGCCAAGTCCTGCTCGCCAAGC
>CAZMSO010000069.1:0-7237 GCA_964568975.1 uncultured Caulobacterales bacterium
CGGGCGACGCGACGGGCGGCGCGACTGGGCCATGTCCGGATCTGTGGATCGGCTGCGGCCGTTCCGCCGTGGCGGCGGCGCGGCGCGAGCGGCGTGTCATGACCCGCACACGCTTTGTCTATGTCCAAGATCCCAAAGGCTCTTACGACCTTTTTAACCTGATCATCGCCCCCGAGCATGACGCGCTCGCCCGCGCAAACGCTCTCTCCATTCTCGGCGCGCCCAACCGCATCACCGCTGAACGCCTTGCAGAAGCGGCGTCAGCCTTTAGAGACCTCAACGACCTGCCCCGCCCGCGCATTGCGGCCTTGCTCGGCGGCACATCCAAGCGCCATCGCTTCGCCCCGGCCCAGCTCGACGCCATCGTCACCGCCCTTAGCGCCCACGCGCAGGCTGGCGGATCCGCGCTGATCACCACCTCGCGCCGCACCCCGGCGGAGCTGGTCACGCCGCTGCGCGCGCTTGCGCACGCCCACGCGGGCGTGCGTCTGTGGACGGGCGCCGCGGACGGGCCCAACCCCTATCTCGCCTTCCTCGCCCACGCCGACAGCGCCTTAGTCACCCAAGACAGCGTCAACATGCTCACCGACGCCGCGAGCGCCGGCCTGCCGGTCGTGATCGCGCCCATGGCCGGCCGGGACGGCAAGCTCGCCCAGCTTTATGACGCGTTGATCGCGCGCGACGCCGCCCGCTGGTTCGCCGGCGACCTTACGCCATGGCCGGTGACGCCGCTGGCGGAGACCGCCCGCGCCGCCGAGGCCGTCGCGGCGTTGCTGTGCGCGGAGGAGGAGCCATGATCGCGCGAGCGCCCAGCGCCGTGCTTCGGCGCGTCGCCGCGGCTCTCATGGCGGCCGCGATCGCGACGGCGGCGATGGCCGACGACCTGCCGGTGACACGCGTGGACGAGGGGCCTCTGCTGGCGCGCCGCGGCGACGTCTTCCTCGCCGGCCAGCCGCGCCTGGCGGACTTCGACGCCTGGGCCGCGCGGGGCGTGACCACCGTCATCAACATGCGCTCGCGCGCCGAGATCGCGGCTCTTCCCTACGACTCAGCCGCGGAGGCGGCCGCGCGCGGCTTAAGGTATTGGGAGATTCCCATGGGGCGCGCGGACGGGTATGACCCCGCCCAACGCGCGCAGTTGACGGCGCTTTTGAACGCGCGCGACGGGCCCGTCGTTTTGTATTGCCGCACAGGCCGGCGGGTGTCGTGGGCCTACGCTGCGCATCTCATCGCCGACGGCGCTGCGCCGCGCGACACAATCGAGGCCCTGGACTGGCCGCGTCCACTCTCGCACGCGCGGATCACCCACTTGCTCGACGCCGACGCCCCCTGAGCCTGCAGACCCAGGCGCGCGCTGCGCCGCCGCACCGCCCTTGCGCGGCCGTCATTTTGAAAAGCTTATGATTTTCTGAGCCGGCGACGCCCCGACGGCTTGACCCATAGTGCGCCGCACTCTACCTGTCGCTCAGTTTAGAGGGCTTCTAGAAAGGGTGTGCTTATGAGTGTCCTGGTTGGCAAAACTGCGCCGGATTTCACCGCCCCCGCGGTGACGGCCGATGGCGATATCGTTGAGGCGTTCAACCTGCGCGAGCACTTGAATGGATCCTATGGGTTGGTGTTTTTCTGGCCGCTGGATTTCACCTTTGTGTGCCCTTCAGAAATCCTCGCCTATTCCCACCGCGCCGACGCGCTCGCGGCCTTGAACACGAAAATTGTCGGCGTGTCCGTCGACAGCCAATTCACCCACCTCGCCTGGCGCAACACGCCCACAAGCGAAGGCGGGCTGGGTCCGGTGAAGTTCCCGTTAGTCGCCGACCTCACCAAGGCCATCGCCCGCGATTATGACGTGCTGATTGAGGCGGAAGGCATTGCGCTGCGCGGCACCTTCCTCATCGACCGCGACGGCGTGGTGCGCCACCAAATGGTTAATGACGGCCCGCTCGGCCGCAACGCGGATGAGGCGGTGCGTCTGGTGGAGGCGCTGCAATTCCACGAGCAGCATGGCGACGTCTGCCCCGCTGGCTGGAACAAGGGCGATGAGGGCATGAAGGCCACCGCCGACGGCGTGGCGTCTTATCTCAAAGCCCACGCCGACGCCCTTTAGGGCCGCCGTCGCGGACGATCACATCTCAGCGACGGAGGCGCGACAGTCCCGCCTCCGTCGCCTACATCCTTGATGGACAACGCGGTCTTCCTGCGCGCGGGCCAGTCTGGCGCCAGGCGAACCGCACGTGTATGGCGGGAGCGAGCGATGAACGCAGAACAAACACCACGGCATGAAAAGGTCATCATCATCGGCTCCGGCGCGGCTGGCTACACCGCCGCCATTTACGCCGCGCGCGCGATGCTCAAGCCGCTCGTGATCGCCGGCATTCAGCCCGGCGGGCAGTTGACCATCACCACTGAAGTTGAAAATTACCCCGGCTTCGCGGAGGTGATTCAAGGCCCCTGGCTGATGGAGCAAATGCGCGCCCAGGCCGAGCATGTCGGCGCTGACATTTCCGACGACATTGTCGTTGAGGCGGACCTGCGCGCCACGCCCATTCGCCTGCGCGGCGACAGCGGCCACATCTACACCGCCGACAGCGTGATCATCGCCACCGGCGCCCAAGCGAAATGGCTGGGCTTGCCAAGCGAACAGCACTTCCAAGGCCACGGCGTCTCCGCCTGCGCCACCTGCGATGGCTTTTTCTATCGCGGCAAGAATGTGCTCGTTGTCGGCGGCGGCAACACCGCCGTGGAAGAAGCGCTCTTCCTCACCAATTTCGCCGCGCACGTGACGCTGATCCACCGGCGCGACAGCCTTCGGGCTGAGAAGATCATGCAAGACCGCCTCTTCAAGCACCCCAAAGTGACGGTGGTGTGGGACAGCGTGGTCGACGAAGTCGTCGGCGACCCCGATCCGAAATGCATGACCGGCGCGCGCTTGCGCAACGTCAAAACGGGCGACGTCACCGACATCGCGGCCGACGGCCTGTTCGTCGCCATCGGCCACGCGCCGGCGACTGAGCTGTTTAAGGATCAGCTGGAAACGAAGGCGGGCGGCTATCTCGTCACGGCCCCGGACTCCACTGCGACATCCATCCCCGGCGTGTTCGCCGCCGGCGACGTGACCGATGATATTTATCGCCAAGCCGTCACCGCCGCCGGCATGGGCTGCATGGCCGCCCTTGAGGCCGAGCGCTGGCTCGCCGCCCAGGAAGCGACCGCCCACGCCGCGGAATAGCGCGCGCCGCCGGCGGCGCGGCCCACGCCCGCGCGGCCGCCGACGCCGGCATAATCACGAGCCACATCGCGCGGCTGCGTGTCGGCGCCCCGCGAGGACGCCCTCGCCATCGCCTTCGCCGGCGCGCTGACGCGGGCGAATCGCGAGCCCGCTCTGGTCTGAGCGCGCACTGGACGCACTTTGGGCGCAGCGACGGTGGTCCCGCCCGTCGCCGCCCAGGTGCGCCTCGACCGACTGGCGGATCCGATCCCCAGCGCGCGCGACAACACTTGGGCGTCGCGATGATCAACGCCTGACGCCGCAGCGCGGCACGACGAACGGCGTCGCACAACAGCCTTGACGCGGCGGGTCGGCTGGGTCGCTTTAGCGGCGATGGATTGGACAAAGCTCAAAACTTTCCACGCCGCCGCGGAGGCCGGCAGCCTCACCGCCGCGGCGGAGGGGCTCGGCCTGTCGCAATCTGCGGCGTCGCGGCAAATCTCAGCCCTCGAGAGGGATTTGGGCGTCAAGCTCTTCCATCGCCACGCCCGCGGCTTGCGCCCGACCGCCCAGGGCCAAGTCCTTTTGCAGGCCACCCACGACATCGCGCACCGGGTCTCTGTGGCGGAGACGATGGTGCGCGACAGCCGCGACCAGCCCGCCGGCGATTTGCACATCACAGCGCCGGTGGCGTTGGGTTCGATCTTACTCGCGCCGCGCCTGGGAGAGTTTGTCGAGGCCTATCCCGACATTCGCTTGCATTTGGAATTGTCCGACGACGAGACAGACCTTTCTTCAGGCCAGGTCCAAGCGGCGCTGCGCAGCTGGCGGCCGGAGCAGCCGGATCTCATCCAGCGCCGTCTGTTGCAAGTGGGTCAAAGCGTTTACGTCTCGCGCCGCTATCTCCACGCCCACGGTCCGATTATCGACGCGCGCGCCTTAGACGAGCATCCCTTAATCGTTTACTCCGGCGCATCGCGCACGCCCATGCACCGCCTCGCCTGGCTGACGCTGGAGGGACGCGCGCCCACCGCACCGCGCGCGCCGCGCTTGACCGTGAACACGGTGCTGGGCGTCGTTGCAGCGGTGGAGGCGGGGCTTGGTCTTGGCAGCCTCCCGGATTATCTCGCGCGGGGGTCGGCGGATTTGGTGCGCGTGTTGCCGGAATTGCGCGGTCCCAATTTTGAGATTTACTTTGTCTATCCAGCGGAGCTGCGCGGATCTCGCCGGATCGCGGCCTTCGGCGCGTTCGCGTCACGATGGGCGCGCGCCTGGGCGGACACCGCTGAAGACACTCAAGCCGCGTGACAGCGCGGCTATGCGGCGCAGCATATCTCGCATGCGCGAAGCGCCATTTCTCCACGCACACGCGCGACGTAAGTGACGCGTGAAGATTCGGACCCCTTCGAATCTGGGATGCGCGTTGACAACCTCCCCAACCGCGTCCGTCTCAGCCGAGCCGTCCCCAGACGGCTCGGCTTTTTTTTCCTTGGACACCCCGCGTGGTCCGCGCGCGCCGAGACGGCCAACCTCCAGGGCCACACCCCCAGGCCAGCTCCCGACCCGATGGATCACGCGCCGCGTTAAGAGATGTGGGCCCGCAGCATCCACGCCGCCTTCTCCGCGGCCTGCATGCGGTCCGTCAGCAACCCCATTGTCGGTTGATCATCAGCGCTTTCAGCCGCCGGAAACGCCTCACGCGCCGTCTTCGCCAGGCGCTCATGGCCCTCCGCGAGGTCTTTGACCATGGCCTGAGCGTCGGGCGCGCCATCGGCTTCGGCAATGCTGGATTTCGCTGCAAGCGCTGAGCCTGAGCCCGGCGCGATCACGCCCAGCGCCCGGATGCGTTCAGCGATTTCGTCTGTGGCGGCCCACAACCCGCGATACTGCTCCTCAAACAGGGCGTGCAAGGACGCAAAGTGCGGGCCCGTCACATTCCAATGATACCCGTGCGTCTTGAGGTAAAGCGTGTAGGTGTCCGCCAGCACGCGCGACAAACCCTCAGCGATTGCGTCGCGGTCGGCCTTGTTGATGCCGATGTCAATGTCCATAACACCCTCCAGGGTTCGATGGCAAAACTTAGAATGATTCTAATGTAAGCGGCTGAGGATTCGCCGCAAGGAGAACAGCATGGGGAACATAGGTTTTTCGGCGCGCCAAGGCGTTTTGTGCGCAATCGCGGCAGCGGGCGCAGCCCTTGGCGTGGCGGGCCTCGCCATGGCGGACCCGTCTCGGGGGGATCTCGTCGGCACAGTGTGGACCACGGAAGGCGGGGCGTCGCGCGTGCGCTTTGCGATGGCCGATGACGGAACCCTCGAAGGGCGGCTGATTTGGTTGCGCCGCGAGGAAGAGCGCGGCGTCGTCCAGCTCGATGAAAACAATCCCGATGAAGCGTTGCAAAGCCGCCCGCTGAAGGGCGTGGCGTTTGTGTCCGGCTTTACCCGCAAGGGCGACGCGTGGACGGGCGGCGCTATTTACAACCCTAATGACGGCAAGACCTACGCCTCGCGCATCGAGCCCGGCGACACGCCTGAAGAGCTCACGGTCGCAGGCTGCGTGCGCGTGCTGGTGAAAATCTGCAAAGACCAAACCTGGACCCGCTATGTCGACCCCGCGGATGTGGAGCGCGCCGTCAGCGGCGACGCCGTCACCAGCGCGGAGTAAACGCCGCACGGGCGTGGGCGGTGTGTCCACGCCCGTCGCCGCGGGTGCGCTGCAGCGTAAGCGCGGCGGAAAACCACCGCGGCCATGTGGTTAATTGTCGCAGATAACTGGCGTCGCGACCATCCCTGCGCCCCGCATACAAATGTCTAGTTGTGGAGCATGCAGCTCACTATGACACTCTGTGGCGCTTTGCATTCGTATGCGCAGCGCCGATGATCCGCCCGATTGCGGCGTCCCGGCGGGGCTGTGGAGAGCCGGTAACCTGACACCCTAAGAGCGCTAGGCTAGTGTCGTAGGCTTGCAGACAGGGGCGTGTCGGGCGACGTTTGCATCCGCAGTCACGCGGTGAGTCAACCGGCGCGGCGGAGGGGACACGGGCGATGCTTCACCAGGACTCATCCGGCGGCGGTGTGGCGGATATGCACAGCTGGTGCATTTTTACGCCTGCACGCTGGACGTGTGCGGCGGCGCGCGCTTCATGGACCTCCATGGCGCGCGACGAGCGCGGCCCGGCCCGCGGCGTTTGGCGAAGGGGGTGAGGGCGATGCACAGCACGGTGCTCTTTGTCGATGAAGACCCCTTGGCCTTGTTAGGCGTCGGCGCGGCCGTGCGCCGGCGGCTCACCCGCGATCTGACGCTGCAACATGTGTGCGGCCTTGCAGCGGGCGTGGCTTGCGGCCGTCGCGAGCGGTTCGACGCCGTGCTGCTGCAACCGGCGGGCGGCGCGCTGGAGCCTTTGAGCGCGTCAGTGGCGTTGCTGCGGCGGGCGGCGGCGGCGCCGGTGTTTCTGGTGGTGCGCGAGGGCGAAGGCGAGGCTCAACGCCGCGCGGCCCGGCGCGCACGCGCTGCGGGTGTGTTGGAGCGGGAGCGTCTGTCCTTGCGCAGTTTAAGCGATGTGGCGCGGATCGGCGCGGTCGCGCGCGAGTTTGGCCAACGCCCGCCGCGCCCGGCCAACACCAACACTCCAGACACCGCGCGCGCGCCCACCCGGCCGCGGATCGCTCTTACGGAACGGGACGGCGGCGGGCGGGGCGCGGAAGCGCCGCCGCTGTGGGATGTCGATGTGCTTCAGGGCCGGCCGGTCACGCGATCCGAGCGCCGGCCGGAATGGATTGCGAGCCTGGCGGGCCTCGGCGCGCCGGCTTATCACGCCTGGAGTGATTTCGCCTGCGATCTCGCCCCCGCGCCAGGTCGGCCGCGCGCCCCCGCAAACGACCGCCCCCGCGCTCCTGACGCACCGCGTGCGTGACGCCTGAGGCGTTAGCCGCCGGCTCCCTCGACATCTATGACAGCGCGGCGCCGTACCCGGTGAGGCGTCCTCTCGGGTGAGCGCTCTTGGGCCCAGTGAACGCCCTTGGGCCCAGTGAA
>CAZMSO010000070.1:0-4564 GCA_964568975.1 uncultured Caulobacterales bacterium
AGGAGACGCTTATGCCGGCCCAACGCGGCAAGGACATCTTGCTGAAGATCAGCGACGGCGCGCCGTCGCCGAGCTTTGAGACCGTCGCGGGTCTGCGCGCGCGCACGATCTCGCTCAACGCCCGTACCGTCGACGCCACCGACAGCGACAGCGACGCCTGGCGCGAGCTGCTCGGCGGGGCGGGGGTGAAGTCCGCGAGCGTCTCGGGCTCCGGCCTCTTCAAGGACGCCGCCGCCGATGAGCTGACGCGCGCGGCCTTCTTCGCGCAGGACGCGCGGACCTGGCGGATCATCATCCCCGATTTCGGGACGCTCGAGGGCCCGTTCCTGGTGTCGGCGCTCGAATACTCCGGCCGCCATGACGGGGAGGCGCAATACGCGCTGACCCTCTCCTCCGCCGGCGCGCTGAGCTTCGCGGCCGCCTGACCACGTCTCGCCCGATCACGCCATCCCCATGACGCACAGTGAGGAAAACGCCATGACCCCTGTCAGCGGCGCTGAAGACGCCTTTGCCGAAAACTCTCCCGTCGAATCGCTTGACGCCGCCCCGGCGGTCGCGGGTCCCGCGCCCGAGGGC
The DNA here is from genome assembly GCA_964568975.1 of uncultured Caulobacterales bacterium. Classification (GTDB taxonomy): domain Bacteria; phylum Pseudomonadota; class Alphaproteobacteria; order Caulobacterales; family Maricaulaceae; genus CAZADA01. Next base: position 577 of record CAZMSO010000070.1, read on the forward strand.
CTCGCCGATCCCGATCTCATCGCCGCCCAATTCGAGGATGACGGGCCCGCCAACGCCGCGCGCGGGGAGGCGGTTCTGGAGATTGAGGGGACGCCCTGCCGGCTCTGCCTCACCCTCGGGGCGCTGGCTGAGCTTGAGCGCGCGTTTCGCGTGACGGGGCTCAAGGCGCTCGCCAAGCGGCTGGCGCGGGCCTCGGCTCAGGATGTGTTGGTGGTGTTGAGCGTTCTCGCGCGCGCGGGCGGCGCCGCCGTCACCGCCGCTGAACTCGCCCGCGCCAAGCTCAACCCCGTGCGCGCGGCCCTCGCCATCGCGGCGGTGTTTGCGCGCGCCCACGCCGGCGCCGAGCGGCCGGCCGCGCCGGACGCCCGCTCATGACGGCGGACTGGGCGGGCGCGCTTAGCCTCGCGCTTCGGCTCGGGCTGACGCCGGAGGCGTTCTGGCGGCTGTCGCTGGCGGAGTGGCGCGCGCTGGTCGCGCCGCTTGCGCCGGCGCGCCCCTTTGACCGGGCGGCGTTCGCGGCGCTTGCCGCGCGCTATCCCGACGATGCTTCGTGTGCGGAGACGCCTCATGCGTGAGCGTGACGACCACGCCGGCGCCAGGGAGGGCGCGCCGGCGCTCGCGGGCGCGGCCGCCGCGTTTGAGGCGCTCGCCAGGGGCCCGGCGGCGGAGCTTGAAGCGGCGTTCGCCGCTGCGTCGGCGTCCATCGGCGATCATTTGGAGACAGCGGCTGCGCGCGGCGCGCTGTCTTTTCAAGCGCTGGCGGCGACGGTGCGCGACAGCCTCGCGGGGAGCGTGTCGGAGACCACTGGGGCGGGGCCCTTGGCCGCTGCGCTCGGCGCGTTGACCGACGGCCTCTTCGCGGGCGCGCGGGCCGAAGGCGGGCCCGTGACGGCGGGCGGCGCGTATCTCGTCGGCGAGCAGGGCCCGGAGGTGTTTACGCCCGCCGCCTCAGGGGAGGTCGTTGCGCCGCGCGCGCCGACAGTGGCGGTGACGATGCACTTCGCCGCCGGCGCGGACGCAGACTCCGTGCGCCGCTCCGAAGCTCAGATCTCAGCGCTGATTGCCCGCGCCGTCGCCCGCGGCCAAAAGCAGCTGTGAGGCGCGGCGCAGTGACCGCTCAAGAACCAGTGTCGCCCGATGGTCGCGCGGAAACGCGGGAAGGTCCTCACGGGCTGTCCTCGCGGGCTGTCCTCACGGGCTGTCCTCGCGGGCTGACCTCATCGGCGGTCGCATCTCAGGTGTGACGTTGGGAGGCGTTTTGGTGAGGAGCGCGCCGCGCTGATCCAGGCGTCGCGCGTTCTGAAAAATGGCTGCAACGTCAGCACGCGTCCGCGACGCCGCCGCTCGTTCATATCAACGGGCGACGGCTGGACACGCCGCAATCGAACACCAGTCAGGTTTCCAAAAGAAAATCCAAAAACACGCGGGTTTTCGCCGGCATGAAAGCGCGGGAAGGAAACATCAACCAAATGCTTGGGTCCATATCCACGCCCGAGCTGATCCATTCGGGCAGCACGTCCACCAGCGCGCCGTTCGCAAGGTCGTCGCGTATGGTCCAATCCGCCAGCAGCGCCAGCCCAGCGCCGTCGCGTACACACTGCGCGAGAGCCACGGCGTTGGTGACGATGAGCGACGGGCTGATCGCGACATCGCGCACGTGGTCGCCCCGTCGGAAGCGCCACATGTTGCGAAAGGCCTCATAGGAAAAACTGGCGGTGCGATGGGCGGTGATGTCATCCGGCGATTGAACCGGCGGGGCGTTGGCCAGATATCGCGGGCTCGCCACGAGATGGTATCGAACATCCATCAGCTTACGAGACATGGACGCGTTGTCGGTCAGGCGTCCATGGCGAACCGCCACATCAATGCGTTCAGCGATCAGATCAATCGGGCGGTCGGAAAGCACGAGCTCCAAGATGATGCGCGGAAACACGGCGCGGAAGGCGTCCAACCGCGGCGCAATCATGATCTGGCCAAACGACACAGACGCTGTGACGCGCAAAAGGCCTACCGGCTCGCGCGTGTGGTCGATCAGCTCGGCGTGAGCGGCGTCCAGCTCTTCAAGGACCGGCGCGATGCGCGCGTAAAACGCATCACCCGCTTCCGTCGGGGTGAGCGTGCGCGTGGTGCGTTGGAACAAGCGCGTCTCAAGGCGCGCTTCGAGAGACGCGATCGCCCGTGAGATGGATGAGGGCGCCACGCCGCGCTCATGGGCGACTGCCGCGAAGCCGCCGGCGCGATAGACCGCGACGAAAATGGTGAGGTCGTCCACTTTCATTCGTGCGCATATCGCACGAACGAAGTGCTTTTCATAATGTTTATTGTCCGATCGTGACGTGCGAGCACAGTGCCACGGCGTATCGCGCGCACCAATCCTGGAGTGACGACGCCGCGGAGACGACAGCCATGATGATGAGACAATTTGTGTTCGCGGGGGTCAGTGTCTGCGCCCTCACCACCCTCGCGGCCGCCGAGCCGACGCCCTGGACCCTGGATTTGGGTCACGCTTACATTGGTTGGGAGATCGACCATTTCGGCTATTCCAACACGGTGGGTCAGTTCCGCACGTTCGACGGCGTGTTCTTGATCGATGAGGACAATCCCGAAGACAGCCGCATCACATTCACGATCGACGCGGCCAGCATCGATTCCAACCATGTCGGCCGCGACAACCATCTCCGAGCCGCCGACATGCTCAATGTCGCGGAGTTCCCAGACATCACCTTCACCAGCACCAGCATTGTGATGACCGACGCCACGTCCGGCGCGATCACCGGCGACGTCACTTTCCTTGGAACGACGAAGCCGCTGACCCTCGCCTTCGCGATCACGACCGACGCGCCTTATGCGGAGTTCCTTCCCAATTACGACCAACGCCGCGCCGTGGGGTTCGAAGCCTCAGGTCAGCTCGACCGCGTCGAACACGGCCTCGACGTCTTAGATTTTCCTGGGAGTCCCCTCGGCCGCACCATCGACCTCGACATTCACTTCGATCTGACGGACTGCGTCGGCGCGCCGGACGCCAACATTCCGTGCCACTGGGGCCGTGTTCCGGGCTTTGTCGGCCCGCATGAATCCTGACGCGCACGCGACCTCTTGAAACTCCCTCAAGGGCGTGGGGCGCGCGCCTCACGCCACATGGAGACGTTATGATTGATTTGTCTGGGCAAACCGCCCTGGTCACCGGCGCCAGCCGCGGCATTGGTCGCGCGATCGCCCACACTCTCGCGCGCTATGGCGCGGCGGTGGTCCTCACAGCGCGCACGCAGACGGCCGTTGACGCCGAAGCAGCCGCGATCACGGCGGCCGGCGGGCGCGCCATTGCGATCGCTTGTGACGTCAGTCGTTACGAGGATGTGCGCGCGGCCGTCGATCACGCTGTGGCGGTGTTCGGCTGTCTCGACATCTTGGTGAACAACGCCGGCGTCATCGATCCCATTGCGCGCTTGGCGGAGAGCGATGTCGCGGCGTGGGCGCAGGCGATCGATATTAATGTGACCGGCGTCTATCACGGTTTGCGGGCCGCGATCCCCGTGATGGAGCGTCAAGGACGCGGCGTCATCGTCAACATGAGTTCCGGCGCGGCCAACAGCGCGCTGGAGGGGTGGAGCCATTATTGCGCGAGCAAGGCGGCGGCTAAGAAGCTGACTGAGTGCGCTCATCGCGAAGTGGCGGATCGCGGGATCCGCGTCGTCGGCCTCAGTCCGGGAACCGTGGCGACGGACATGATGGCCACCATTAAGCAATCAGGCGTCAATCCGGTCAGCGCGCTTGATTGGTCGACGCACATTCCTCCCGAATGGGCGGCGGAAGCGGTGGCGTTCTTGTGCGGGCCGGAGGGCGGCGAATTTGCGGGAACGGATTTTTCAATCAAGACCGAAGAGGGTCGGAGGCGCGTGGGGCTCGCGCGCGACGACTAGAGACGTCCGGCCGACATGATCCAGCGCCCTTGGCGGATCAGGGGCTTTCGCGCGACACGCCGCGCGCG
>CAZMSO010000070.1:4664-7085 GCA_964568975.1 uncultured Caulobacterales bacterium
CGCCGCGCGCGGCGGTGAGGCGCAGCCATTACGCGCGTGTCGCAGGTCGCGGCCTTGCCGGCCTATGGCCTCAAGCACTGCGACCTGACACCCCGCGGCTTCAACGTCTGGGGGCCCACGCCCGAGTCCTGAGGCTGTCCAGCCTGAGGCCCCCAGCCGCGCGCTCCCTAGTCCTGCACTCACTCCAAGGAGGCGTCTCGCCATGACGGCGTTTCATGAGATCCGCTTTCCACTCGCTTTAGCGCTCGGCGCCCTGGGCGGGCCGGAGCGGCGCACCGAGATCGTCACGCTCGCGAACGGGCGCGAAGAGCGCAACAGCCCCTGGGCCCAGTCGCGGCGGCGTTGGGACGCCGGCGTGGGGGTGAAGACGCTTGATGACCTTCACACGCTAATCGCGTTTTTCGAGGCGCGGCGGGGCCCGCTCCACGGCTTTCGCTGGCGCGACCCGATCGACCACGCCTCTGGACCGCCGTCCGCGACGCCAAGCGCCCTCGACCAGCCTCTGGGGCTCGGGGACGGCGCGACGACGGAATTCCCTTTGACCAAACGCTATGAGAGCGGGGCTGAGTATGTCGACCGCCCGATTGTGAAGCCTGTGGCGGGAAGCGTTTTGGTGGCGGCGAACGGCACGTCGCAAACCGACGGCGTGGACTTCACGGTGGACGCAACAACGGGGATGGTGCGCTTTACGGACCCCCCGGCGCCGGAGGTCGTGCTTACTGCGGGCTTTCACTTCGACACGGCCGTGCGGTTCGACGTCGAGCGTTTGGATGTAAGCCTCGATGGCTTCGGGGCGGGCGCGGCGCCGCGCGCGCCGGTCATTGAGCTTCTTCTCTGATGCGGGCGGTCCCGGAAAGTCTGCGCGCGGCTCTCGCGAGCGGCGCGACGACGCTGTGCTGGTGCTGGCGGGTGGCGCGCGCGGACGGGCTCGTCCTCGGCTTCACTGATCATGATCGGGATCTCTCGGTTGACGGCGAGATTTACCAAGCCGCGACCGCCCGCGAGATCGGGGCGCTGGACGTGCGCGAAGGATTCGCGCCCGGCGGCGCGGCGGTCGGGGGCGTGCTCGCATCGGCGGCGTTGCGTGAACGCGACCTGGCCAGCGGACTCTTTGACGGCGCACAGGTCGAGCTGCGGCGTGTGGATTGGCGTGATCCTGCGTCCCACGCGCTGGTCTGGCGCGGCCGGTTTGGCGAGATCCGACGTGGCGAGCTTCGGTTTGAGGTCGAGATGCGCGGGCTCGCCGCTGCGCTCGACACCACTATCGGGCGCGTGCTCCAGCGCCGCTGCGACGCGGAGGTGGGCGACGCGCGCTGCGGCGTGGCGCTCGACGCGCCGGCCTTTTCGGGGGCGGGGACGGTCGCGGCGACGGTCTCAAGTCGGCGTTTTACTGTCGCAGGGCTGACCGGGTACGCCGACGGCTGGTTCGCAAACGGCCGCTTGGCGTGGACTGGCGGGACGAACGCCGGCGTCGCCGCGCGGATCGAAGCCCACAGCCTGGCGGACGGCGTGGTGACGCTGGCTCTCGCGACCCCGCCGGCGACCGCCGTCATCGTCGGCGACGCCTTCACGGTTACGGCTGGGTGCGATAAGCGCTGGCGGACGTGTCACGACAAATACGCCAATGTCGTCAATTTCCGCGGCTTTCCCATGATCCCAGGAGATGACTGGCTGTTGGCCGGCCCTGTCGAGGGCGCAGTCCATGATGGCGCGAGCTTGTGGACCGACCGCGACCTCTGACGCGCGCGGCCGTTCTTGGGGCGGCGCGCGGGTGGCTCGCGACCCCCTATCGCCATCAAATGAGCGTGCGCGGCGTGGGGTGCGATTGCCTTGGCCTTGTGCGCGGCGTGTGGCGGGAGGTGGTGGGCCCGGAGCCGGAGGCGCCGCCGCCTTACACCCCCGATTGGGCCGAACGCACAGGGGCGGAGACACTGCGTGACGCCGCCCGCCGCTGGTTGACGGAAACGCCTCTGAACGCCGCGCGGCCGGGTGATGTCGTGTTGTTTCGCATGGGCGCGGGCGCGCCGGCGAAGCACGCCGCAATTCTTAGCGGCGCGGACCGGCTCATCCACGCCTATTGGGGCCGGGCGGTTACAGAGACCGCGTTCATCCCCTGGTGGCGGCGGCGCGCGGTCGCGGCGTTCTCCTTTCCGGGCGTTTGTGACGCTGATCCTGCAGAAAAGGCGCAAGACTGATGGCCGAGTTGGCGATTGCGGTTGGTCAACGCGCGGCGCAAGCCGCAATCCAAGGCGCTGTGGGCTATGTCCTCGCGAGCGCCGTCGCCCAGGACGCCGAAGGGCCGCGCTTAGAGACGCTGCGGCTGCAGACCTCCACAGCCGGCGCGCCTGTGCCGCTTGTTTACGGGCGGATGCGCTTGGGCGGCCAAGTGATTTGGGCCACGCGCTTCACCGAGCGCCGCAC
>CAZMSO010000071.1:0-2700 GCA_964568975.1 uncultured Caulobacterales bacterium
TGAGGCGCGGCGGGACGCCCTAGCCTCGCCGCCGGTCCTCGGCCAAGCTCCCGCGCCATGACCGCGCCCGCCGCAATCGCCCCCGCCACGATTTTCGCCCAAGCCTCCGGCCAAGGCCGCGCCGGCGTGGCGGTGCTGCGCCTCTCCGGGCCCGGAGCGGGCCCAGCCCTCGACGCGCTCGCCCGCGGTCGTCCGACGCCCCGCCGCGCGAGCCTGCGCCGGCTCTATGACCCAAGCGACCGGGACGGCGCGCCGCTCGACGAGGCGCTCGTCCTCTGGTTCCCGGCTCCGGCGAGCTTCACCGGCGAGGACTGCGCGGAACTCCACCTCCATGGCGGGCCGGCGGTGATCGCGGCGGTGTCGGACGCCCTCGTCGCGCTGGGTCTGCGCCCCGCCGCGCCCGGCGACTTCGCCCGCCGCGCGTTCGAACACGGCAAGCTCGACCTCACCCAAGCCGAAGCGATTGCGGATCTGGTGGACGCGGAGACTGAGGCTCAGCGGGCCCAAGCCCTCGCCCAGCTCAGGGGCGATTTGGGCGCGCTCTATGACGGCTGGCGCGCGCGCCTGATCGAGGCCATGGCCCTCCTCGAAGCCGCGATCGACTTCCCCGACGAAGGCGATGTGTCTGACGGCTTGGCGGGCGCGGAGGGCCGGGTTCACGCGCTTCTGGACGCGTTGGCCGCTGATATCGCCGCGCATCTGTCGGACGCCCGCCGCGGCGAAGCGGTGCGCGAGGGCTTCCACATCGCCCTGATCGGCGCGCCGAACGCGGGCAAGTCCAGCGTGCTCAACGCGTTGGCGGGCCGCGAAGCCGCCATCGTCACAGACATCCCCGGCACGACGCGCGACGTGGTGGAGGCGCGCCTGGTGGTGGACGGCTTCTTGGTGATCCTCGCGGACACAGCGGGTCTGCGCGCCACCGACGATCCCGTCGAGCGCGAGGGCGTGCGCCGCGCCCGCGCCCGCGCGGAGGACGCGGACCTGCGCGTGCTCGTGGTCGACGCCGCCGACCCCATGGCCGCCCTCGCGGCGCACACGGCGGCGCAGGCGCCGCGTCTGCGGCCCGACGACCTCGTCTTCGTGAACAAAACCGACATCGGCCCGGCCGCACCGGCACGGGCCGCCGCCGCCGCGGAGACTGGCCTTGATGCGCCAGCGATCCTCACTGGCGCGGCGCGCACGGGCGACGGGCTCGCGGCCCTCACAACTCAGATCAGTGCGCGGGTGCGCGCACGACTGGGCGGCGCGGCGGCGCTCAGTCTGACGCGCGCGCGCCATCGTGCAGCCCTTGAGCGCGCGCTGGGGGCTGTGTCCGACGCCCGGGCCCGCGCGTCCGACGCCCCGGAGCTGGCGGGGGAATCCGCGCGGGCTGCGGCCCAGGCGCTCGGTGAAATCACGGGGCGCGTGGACGTGGAGGACATCTTGGATCGTGTCTTCGCCGATTTCTGTATCGGCAAATAAGAGTCCATCTTGACTCTTCTGTTTCACGTGAAACATCGAATCCAAATCATGAGTCGATCGCGGAGACATGAATCGAGACTGAATCCATCGCCGGCGCAGTGTTTCACGTGAAACACGGTTTCACTGCCCGCGATGTTCACGGTTTGAGTCCAGGGCGCCTGAGTCCCTGAGCGGCCCGAGTCGAGCTGTCCGACGCGCCGCGCCCCGGCCGGCGCTTGGGTCCCGGATCAGCGCTCACGCGCTGTCCGGGAAGCGGAGCGCGCGGGCGTCCCAAAGTCCGCCCAACCGCCCACCCGCCCCGAGGGCGCGCCGCCTTCAGCTCAGCACGATCGTCTTGCCGCCGTTGAGGAAGACGCGCCCCGCCGCATGCGCCGCCACGGCGCGCACCAGCGCGCGCGCCTCCAAATCCCGGCCGAGGCGGATGAGGTCCGCGACGCTGTGGGCATGGTCGACGGGCTCAGTGACTTGGCTGATGATCGGGCCTTCATCGAGCGCGGGCGTGACGTAGTGGGCCGTGGCGCCGATCACCTTCACGCCCCGCGCGTGGGCCTGGTGGTAGGGCTTCGCGCCCTTGAAGCTCGGCAGGAAGGAATGGTGGATGTTGATGCAGCGCCCGGTCAGACGCGCGCAGGCTTTGTCCGACAGGACCTGCATATAGCGCGCAAGCACGATGAGCTCCGCGCCCGTCTCCTCGATGAGCGCGAAGAGGCGCGCCTCCGCCTCGGGCTTCGTGTCCGGCGTCACGGGCGCGACGTGATAGGGCGTGTCCCAATGGGCCAGCGGGCCCTCGAGATCGCGGTGGTTGGAGAGGATGCCGACAGGCGTAATCGGCGCGTCGCCCATGCGCGCGGCGTAAAGAAGCGCGTTGGCGCAATGATCGCTCTTCGACACCAGGATGAGCGTCTTCACCGCCGCGTCCGCGTCGCGCAGCGCCCAATCCATGGACAGCGGCGCGACGGCCTGCGCGAAGGCGGCCTCGAAGGCCGCGCGGCTGAAGCCCCCGCGCGTGGGGTGGAACTCGATGCGGATGCAGAACAGGCCCGTCTCGTGATCGCCGTAAGACCGCGAGCGATCAATAAAGCAGCCCGCCTGCGCCAGCGCGCGCGAGACCGCGGCCACGACGCCGACTTGGTCAGGGCACGAACCAGTGAGGACATAACGCGTCATGGCCGCCTTCTCTGCCAGCCGCCTGCGCGCGTGTCACGGGCCCCGCGCTGCGGCCGCGCGCCGTTCCCGCCG
>CAZMSO010000071.1:2800-6814 GCA_964568975.1 uncultured Caulobacterales bacterium
GCCGCCTGCGCGCGTGTCACGGGCCCCGCGCTGCGGCCGCGCGCCGTTCCCGCCGCTTTCCGGAAAGCGCGCAGCGCTGATCCGGGATCCATGCGCCCGACACCGACGCTCCGTGGACCCCGGCTCTCGCGCACCGCGCTCGGCCGGGGGGCGGCCTTGATCGGAAGACACCGCGTCCCGGACAGCGCGCAGCGCTGATCCGGGATCCATGCGCCCGACACCGACGCTCCATGGACCCCGGCTCTCCGCGCTGAGGCGCTGCGGCCGGGGCGCGGCGGGAAGGTCGAGCCGGCGCCGCGCGCACCCCTCGCAAAACCGGCGCTGAGGCCGTATCTCCAGCGCTATGATTCACGTGAAACACCCGGGCGCGCGCGCGCCGGACAACGCAGCCCATGACGTCATCGTCATCGGCGGCGGCCACGCCGGCTGTGAAGCCGCCGCCGCCGCCGCGCGCCTGGGCGCTCAGACCCTGCTCGTCACCCACCGCGCCGACACCATCGGCGCAATGTCGTGCAACCCCGCCATCGGCGGACTGGGCAAGGGCCACCTCGTGCGCGAGATCGACGCCCTCGACGGCGTCATGGGCCGGGCGGCGGACGCCTCCGGCATTCAGTTCCGCCTGCTCAACCGCTCCAAGGGTCCGGCCGTGCGCGGGCCGCGCACCCAGTCCGACCGTTTCCTCTACAAAGAGGCCATGCAGCGCCTGCTGGCGGAGACGCCCAACCTCACCATCAAAGAAGCCGCGGTGGAGGATCTGCTGTTCGCGCAGCGCCGCGACGACGGTGGCAAAAGCCGCCGCGTCCTTGGGATCATCACGGCCGCGGGTGAGGCGATCCGCGCCGCCGCCGTCATCCTGACCACCGGCACCTTCCTGAAAGGCGTCATCCATGTCGGCGCGACGCGCATCCCGGCGGGGCGCATCGCGTCCTCACGCAGCAAAGCGTTAGGACAACCAGAAACCGCGGGCGCGCATCTGTCGGACACGGCTGTGGAGGCGCCGGCCGTCGGCCTGTCGGACACGCTTTATGGCCTCGGGCTCGCCATGGGCCGGCTGAAAACCGGCACGCCCGCGCGCCTCGACGCCGCGACCATCGACTGGGACGGCCTGGACATGCAGCCGGCCGACGCCGAGCCCATCCCGTTCTCGTTTCTGACCGAGCACATCACCGTCCCCCAGATCGCGTGCGGCGTGACGCGCACGACGGAGGCGACCCACAAGGTCATCGCCGACAACATCAATCAGTCGGCGGTCTATGGCGGCGCGATCGCGGGCCGCGGGCCGCGCTATTGCCCCTCGATCGAGGATAAAGTCGTGCGCTTCGCCGATCGCACGTCCCACCAGATCTTCCTCGAGCCCGAGGGCCTGCCCGACAATCCCGACGGCGGGACGGTCTATCCCAACGGCGTCTCAAGCTCGCTGCCGGAGGACGTGCAGGCGGCCTTCCTGAAAACCATTCCCGGCCTCGAGCGGGCGGTGGTCAAACGCTATGGCTACGCCATCGAGTACGATTATGTGGATCCGCGCGAACTCCTCCCGACCCTTGAGGTCAAGGCCGCGCCGGGGCTCTATCTCGCGGGCCAGATCAACGGCACCACCGGCTATGAGGAGGCCGCCGCCCAGGGCCTGGTCGCGGGCCTCAACGCCGCGCGCGCGGCGGGGGGCGCGGGGGCGGACGCCGCGCCCGCGCCGATCGTCTTCGACCGGGCGGAAGGCTATCTCGGCGTGCTCATCGACGACCTCGTCACCCGCGGCGTCACCGAGCCCTACCGCATGTTCACCAGCCGGGCGGAGTATCGGCTCACCTTGCGCGCCGACAACGCTGACCAGCGCCTCACCCCGCGCGGGATCGCACTGGGCTGCGTGGGGCCGGAGCGAGCGGAGGCTTGGGCCGCCAAACGCGAGACGCTTGCGGCCGCGCGCGCGCTGGCGGGGCGCTTGAGCCTCACCGCGACGGAGGCCGCGCGCGCGGGGCTCGCCGTGAACCAAGACGGCAAGCGCCGCGATGTGTTCGACCTCCTGGCCTATCCTGACATCGGCCTTGGGGATCTCGCGCGCCTCTGGCCGGAGCTTGAGGATCTGCCGCGCCCGATCGCCGAGCAGATCGAGATTGACGCCGTCTATCGCGGTTATCTCGAGCGCCAGGAGGCCGACATTGTCGCCTTCCGCCGCGATGAGGATTTGGCCCTTCCGGCGGATCTCGATTATGCGGGCGTCGGCGGGCTGTCGAATGAAGTGCGCGAGAAGCTGGAGGCTGTGCGCCCGCTCACCCTCGGCCAGGCGGGGCGCATTGAGGGCGTCACGCCTGGCGCGCTCACGGCGCTGTTGGGCCACGTCAAGCGCCGCGCGCGCGAACGCGCGGGCTAAGCGCGCCCACCGCCGTGATCGCGGGCGCGGGCGCAGCGGTTTTCCGCTAAGGTCGCGGTGTGGACCTTCAAGGGCGGGGACATGGGGCGCGGGGCTCAGGGGCGCGGGGGCTCAGATGAGTGCGACGGACACGAATGCAGGCCTGTGGGGCGGGGCGCGCGAGGCCGCCCTCACAGCGTTGGATGATTTTTGGCGCGGCTTTCGCGCCTTGCCGGCGGACGCCCAGCTGGTCGTGGGCGCAGGGCTTGCGGCTCTTGTGATCGGCCCGCTCGGCGTGGTGTGGAACAATGCGCGCGCCAACCGCCTCGCCCGCGCCCGGGCGGAGGCGCTGCGCCAATCAGAAGAGCGCGTCCGCGCTGTGGCGGAGCGCCGGCTGGCGCGTGACGCCGCGCGCGCCCATGAGGGGTCTTGAACGATGGTGACGACGACGACGGCTGAGAAACGTCTGGCGCTGATCACGGGCGCCAGCGCTGGCATCGGCGCTGCTTTTGCACGCCTTTACGCCGCCGAGGGGTGGGATGTGGCCCTGGTCGCGCGCCGCGCCGACGCGCTCCGCGCCCTGGCCGATGAGCTTGAGGCCGCCCACGGGGCCCAGTGCCTTGTCGTCGCGGCGGACTTAGCGGACCCAGCCGCGCCGCAGGCGGTCATGGACCAGATCGCTGCCAAGGGCCGTCATGTTGATGCGCTGATCAACAATGCCGGCTTCGGCCTGACAGGAGGCTTCCACAACACGCCGTGGGCCGACCAAGCCGCCTTCATCCAGCTGATGGTCACCGCGCCGGCGGAACTCGCGCACCATTGCTTCACGGCGATGATGGCGCGCGGTTATGGGCGCATCATCAACGTCGCGTCCCTAGCGGCGCTGACCCCGTCCTTTGAGGGCCACACGCTCTACGCCGCGGCCAAGGCGTTTCTGATCAAAATGAGTGAGAGCCTCTCTGACGAGGGTCGCGACCGCGACGTCAAAGTCGTCGCCTTATGTCCGGGCCTCACGGTCACGGAGTTCCACGACGTCAACGCCACGCGCGCTCAGATTAAAGCGTACACGCCCGAGCGCATGTGGCAGTCCGCGGAGGCGGTCGCGCGCCTCGGCTTTGAAAGCGTGGAGCAGGGGCTCCGTCGGCCGGTCGTGGTCAGCGGCGCGCCGAACAAAGTCATCGCCTTCGTCGCGCGGACCTTGCCGCCAGGTTTGGCGCGCGCCTTGGCGGAGAGGCCTTACCGGCGCTTGCGCTCGGCGGACACGCAGTCGGCGGGGGGCGCGCGCGACGGGAAGGCCGGCGAATCCGCATAGCCGTTCTCCAACACGCCCGCCCACCACATTTTAGCCGCGATGCCGGCGCACTTCGCCGCGCCATGAGCGCAATCGATTGGGGCGGGACGGTCCCGCCGCGCGGATGGGGCTTGAAGGTCTCGATCCGCCTTTTGAACGCTGGGTGGTCTGACGCGATCGCGCGCATAGGGGCGCGTTTTCCCAGGATCGCGGATGAGGCGGCGTGGCGCGCCAAAGCCGGCCTCGCCGGCGTTGTCGACGCATGCGGCCGTCTCCTTCCAGGCCACGCCGCGTCGCCCACGAGCGCGCGCGGCGGCGCGCCAGGCGCCGCCGACCCCGCTCCCACGGAGTCGACAGCCACAGGCGATCACCCGGCGCT
>CAZMSO010000072.1:0-6478 GCA_964568975.1 uncultured Caulobacterales bacterium
TCCCCTGAACCCCCGGAGAGCGACCTCTACACCGACATTCTCGTGGAGGGGTGAGGGATGTGGCGGCTGCCAATTGTTTTGACGGCTGCTTTGGCCTCAGTCCCAACGCCAGCTTCGGGGAACGATGACTGTGATGCTAAGACGATATCGGTCGTTGTGAAGGCGGACGCTTTTACGCAGCTTTACGTCGGCGACCCCAATGGAGAACCTCCTACGCTTAGTGTTTGCGCTAGGCCTATAGGGTTGGGAGTTAGTAGGCCGTTATTGTTTGTTCGTACTGAGGAAAGCTCAGAAGTTGTTGAGGTTGTAAGCGGTTCCTGCGTTCTCGTTACCAGCTGGAGGGTCGTGGGTAGGGTGCATGGGGCAAGAAGGATATTTGCGGACGTCGAGGTCGTGTCGTTTGGTGCGCGATGACATACGAACCCACCCTCCTCAGTACAGTGTTGCAGATCCTCCCTCTCGCGCTGGCGCTCGCCGGGGTCGCGCTGTGGGCGCTCCACCGGCCGGCGCATAAGCGCATTCTGGAGCGCGTGCGCCTCCAAGCGCGACCGGGCGCGGGGCTGTGGGATTCTCTGCGCGCGGAGGAAAAGCCGGCCATGCTCTGGACCCAGGTCGGGCGCGGCCTCATCCTGTCGGGCGTCGCGTTGACGACCTGGCTTCTGTTTTTCTGAAAGACACTTCCATGGCTGACGTCTCCGCGCCCGTCGCCGCCTTCCTTGAACGCTGGCACGCCGCCATTGAGGCCCGCGACGCCGCCCAACTGCGCGCCCTGATGGCGCCCGGTTGCGAGCTGCGCTCACCCGTCGTGTGGACGCCCAAGACTGACCCCGACGAGATCGTGTTCCTCCTGGGCTGCGTGATCGAGGTGATTGAAGGGTTTTCCTATCGACGCGAAAGCGCCGACGGGCGTGAGCTTAGCCTGGAGTTCACCGGAACCGTCGACGGCAAGGGCCTGGTGGGGATCGACCGCATCAGCCTGGACGCGCACGGCCGCATGACGCGCCTGGAAGTGCTTATCCGCCCGCTCAACACGCTCATCCCGTTCGCTCAAGCCATGGGCACGCGCTGGGAGGCGTGGGCCGCCGAGCGCGCCGGCTAAGACGCGCCCGTGTGGGGCGATGTGTGTGACCGGCGCTTTCGCAGAAATGTCACTGGAAGCGACGCCTTCGGCGATCACACTGCGGCTTTCGATATCACCAGGGAGTGCGTTATGCGTCTTTTACACATCGCGGCTGCGTTGATGGGAGCCGTGCTGGCCGTCGTCGGATCAGCGTCGGCGTCGGCGCAGGTGGACCGGTCGCAATTTGAAGTGAGCTTTGAGGCGCGGGAGACGAACCGTCGCGCGGTCCTTGCCAAAGGATTGACGTTGTCGCCGGAGCAGGCCGAAGAGTTCTGGCCGGTCTACGATGCATATCGCGATGCGATCAAAGACATTGAGCTCCGTTCTTTGATGACATTGTCGGCGTTTGCTGAAAGCTTCCAAGATCTCGATGATGAAACGGCCAGCGATATTCTCGAAACCGCCCTGGAAATCGAAAAAGACCGGACACGCCTGGCGAACAAGCACATCAAGCGGGCGCGCCGCATCTTGTCGCCCGTGGACGCGCTGCGGTATTTCCAGATGGAAGCTTACATCAACACCGCCCAACGCTTTGCGCTCCAGCGGCAAGTGCCGTTAGCGGGAACGGATCTTGAGGCGCTGTATCGCCAGTCCCAAGCGCTTGAGCGCAACTCCGCAGAGAGTTTTTAAGCGAACGGGGCTGCGGCGCGCCTTCCGGCGGCTCGTTGCGCGCGCCGCAGCCTCCCTCGCGCGCGCCGGCGCCTGAGCGCGCATCGGTGTTTCCGGATCGTTTGCAACGATGCTAGATGATCGACGTTCCTCCTGACGCCGCGGAGAGCCCGCCCCATGCCGACGCCGATTTTGATGCCCGCCCTGTCGCCGACGATGGAGGAGGGGACCCTCGCGAAATGGCATGTAAAGGTTGGTGATGCGGTGTCGTCCGGCGATGTGATCGCCGAGATCGAAACCGACAAAGCCACAATGGAGGTGGAGGCCGTCGATGAGGGGACGGTGATGGAGCTCCTTGTGGCGGAGGGGACGGAAAACGTCAAAGTCAACGCGCCCATCGCCACGCTGACTGGCGAGGATGAAAGCGCCGCGCCCGCCTCCTCCGCCTCGCCGACGCCGCCCCAGGCCGCGCCGGCGCCGAGCGCGGCGCCGCCGACCGCCGCCGCCCCGGTCCAAGCCGTCAGCCGCGGCCCCCTTGCGACGCCGCCCGCCCATGTCAGCGCTGATCCCGCGATCCCGCCGGGGGCGTCTATGACGCCGACTGTGCTGCGCGACGCTTTGCGCGATGCGATGGCTGAGGAGATGCGCCGCGACGAGACCGTCTTCGTCATGGGCGAGGAGGTCGCTCATTATCAGGGCGCTTACAAAGTCACGCGCGAGCTGCTGCAGGAGTTCGGCGACCGGCGGGTCGTGGACACGCCCATCACAGAACATGGCTTTGCGGGCCTCGGCGTCGGCGCGGCCTTTGGCGGTCTCAAGCCCATTGTCGAGTTCATGACCATGAACTTCGCGATGCAGGCGATTGACCAAATCATCAACTCCGCGGCGAAGACGCTTTATATGTCGGGCGGTCAGATGGGCTGCCCGATTGTCTTTCGCGGACCCAACAGCGCGGCCGCCCGCGTCGCCGCCCAACACTCCCAGGATTACTCAAGCTGGTATGCGCATGTGCCGGGCCTCAAAGTCATCGCGCCCTATGACAGCGCCGACGCCAAGGGGCTGCTTAAGGCCGCCATTCGCGACCCGAACCCCGTTGTGTTTCTCGAGCATGAGCTGATTTACGGCGAAACCTTCGATGTGCCTGACGTCCCCGATTGGGTGCTGCCGATCGGTAAAGCGCGCATCCGTCGTGAGGGGACCGACGTCACCATTGTGGCGCATTCGCGCATGGTGGGCTTTGCGCTCAAAGCCGCCGAGGCGCTAGCGGAGGAGGGCGTTTCCGCGGAGGTCGTGGATTTGCGCACGCTGCGCCCGCTCGACACCGAGACTGTGGTCCACTCCGTTATGAAGACGAACCGGCTGGTGTGCGCGGAGGAGGGCTGGGGCCGCATGGGCGTCGGCGCGGAGATCGCGGCCGTCGTCATGGATCAAGCCTTCGATTATCTCGACGCGCCGGTCGCGCGCGTGCACCAGGCGGACGTGCCTTTGCCCTACGCCGGCAATCTTGAGGCGCTGAGCTTGCCGAATGACGCCGACATCATCGCCGCGGCTAAGGGCGTGCTTTATGCCTGACCGCGAGGCGGTCTCAGGAACATGCCATTGTGAGGCGGTGCGGGTGGCGGTGGCGTTGTCCAAGCCCGCCGCCGATATCGCCGTGCGCGCGTGCCAATGCGGGTTTTGCCGCCGCCAGGACGCGCGCATGTTTACCGACGCTGACGGCTTGGCGACGATCACCGCCCCGGCGCACGGGCTGCAGCGCTACCGCTTGGGCCATGGCGTCACGGATTTTTTGATTTGCCGGACGTGTGGCGTGTTTGTGGCGGCGGTCTCAGAGATTAGCGGCGCGCTTTACGCCACCGTCAACGCGCGCGGGCTGCAGATCGCGGCGTTCGCTGACCGCGCGGCGGCGCCGGTTGATTATGAGGGCGAGCAGACGGAGGGGCGCCTCAGTCGACGCGAAACGGCGTGGACGCCCGCGCGCGTGATTGAGGCGGCCGCCTAACGGGCTGTGATGCGTTTAGCCCCCGCGGGTCCGCGGCGTCGCGGCCCTGAGGCGCGGGGGCGGGGGACGAGGGGCGGGGGACGATCGCCATGAACAGCGCGGCGCAGATCGCCATCGGGTCGGCCGGGGGTTTTGGCGTGGCGGTCGCTCTCGCACCTCCGGTAATGACGGCCGCCGTCAACGGGCGCTATGAATGCGAGAGCGGGAAGCCGCCGTGCAAGGGGGGGGAGCGGTGATGGATGCGCCGATGGCCACGGGCGATCTTTATGATCTCCTCACGGACGGGATCGACGCGGTGTTGGGCGTGGTGTCGATCTATTTTTCAGTGTTGTCGGCCTACATCGCCGCCTTGAACTTTGTCTTGCGCGATGCGCCGATGCTGCTGAAGCTCGCGGCGTTTGCGGTGTTGTCCGGCGCGCTCGCCTTTATTGGCTTGACGATCATTGGCGTGGAGCGGCTGATCGCCGGCACGATTTTCGCGCTGCGCGACCGCGCGCCTTTGTCGGACGCGCCGGAGCTGGCGGTGTATCTCGGCGTCGACCTGATGACGGTGATGGCGGTGGTTTATCCGGCGGCGGTTGCGGCCGGCTGGGCGCTGGCCTTTATGCTTTATGGCGCGTTGTTCTATCTGACCTTTGCGCATCGGTGGCCGCCGCGATCGCCGTGAGCGGCGGCGGCTGCAGGGCGTCGACGGCGGCGCCTTGATTGGAAGTCCCTGGGCGCGTATCGCCACAGAAACGCCCCCCAGCCTGCGAGAGCCGCGCTATGTCCACGCCGATTTTGATGCCCGCCTTAAGTCCGACGATGGAGGCGGGCACCCTCGCCAAATGGCATGTGAAGGAGGGTGACCAGGTCTCCTCCGGGGACGTGATTGCTGAGATCGAAACGGACAAAGCCACAATGGAGGTTGAGGCCGTCGACGAGGGCGTGCTCGCGAAAATCCTCGTCGCGGAGGGCGCAGAAAACGTCGCCGTCAACACGCCCATCGCGATGCTGGCGGAGGAGGGCGAAGACGCCTCCGCCGTCGCCGCGCCGGCGGCGTCGGCGTCGGCGTCTGAGTCCGCCCAGACGCCGGCGGCCCCGGCCGCGCCCGGCGCGCCCGCCGCCTCAGCGTCAGCGAGCCCAGCCCCGGCGTCAGCGCCGGCTGGCGGCGAGGACCGCGCGGCGGCTTCGCCCTTGGCTCGGCGTTTGGCGAGCGAGGCGGGCCTTGACGTGGGCGTGATCGCCGGCACAGGCCCCCACGGGCGTGTGGTGAAACGTGATGTGGAGGCCGCCCTCGCCAATGGCGCAGCGCCGGCGAGCGCGTCGCGGCGTGAGCGTGAGCCTTCGTCTGGCCCCGCGGCTGAGCCTGTGCCTGCAGCGACGGCGCGCCCGGCCGCGCCCCAAGCGCTTGTCGCGACCGCGCCGAGCGCCGCCCCCGCGCCCAGCCGACCCGACGCGCGCACGCCCGAGCAAATGGGCATCCCCGCGGGCAGTTATGACCTCGTGCCGCTGGACGGCATGCGCAAAACCATCGCGCGTCGCATGACGGAGTCCTTCCGCGACGTGCCGCACTTTCCGCTGAACATGAATATTCGGCTTGATCCGCTTTTGGCGCTGCGCAAGCGCTTGAATGAGCGGGCAGCTGATGACGGTGTGAAAGTGTCGGTGAATGATTTCGTGATCCGCGCCGCCGCGCTCGCGCTGCGCAAAGTGCCGGAGGCGAACGCCACCTACACGCCGTCGGGTCTGTTGATGCACCACCACGCCGACATCGCCGTCGCTGTGGCGATTGACGGCGGCTTGATCACGCCGATCATCCGGCGCGCGGAAACCAAGGGCCTCGCGCAGATCGCGCTGGAGATGAAGGATCTCGCGACGCGCGCGCGCGAACGCAAGCTTATGCCGGAGGAGTATACGGGCGGCACGTTCTCCATCTCCAATCTCGGCATGTTCGGCGTCACGTCCTTCGCTTCGATTCTTAACGAACCCCACGGCGCGATTATGTCTGTGGGCGCGGGCGAGCAGCGTCCGGTCGCGGAGGACGGGGCGCTAACCATCGCCACCGTGATGTCGGTGACGCTCACATGCGATCATCGCGTCGTCGACGGCGCTATCGGCGCGCGCTTCCTCGCGGCGTTTAAGGGCTTGTTTGAAGATCCCGAGTTGATGCTGTTGTAACGCGCCAGCCGACGGCCGCGCTTGCAGCCGCGCGCCCGGGGCGTCAGTGTCGCAGCGGGGGCGTGAACGGGGGTCATGGGGGTGACGTGAGAACGACCGTGATGGCGGCGCTGTTTGTGGCGCTTGGGCTTTTGAGCTTTCAGAGCTGGATGATTTGGGCGTCGCGGGACGCGCCGCTCCAGGCTGCGGCCGCCGCGCGCCGGTTGGACGCGTGTGCGGCGCTTGGCGCGGCGACGACGGATTTTGTTGCGAAGGCGGCCGTCGCCCGGCGGGAGGCGTCGCGGGGATCGCTCGGTGTGCGGACCTTCGAGATTTTGCGCGACGCGCCCCAAGAGGTGGCGCGCACGGTGTTTGTCGCGCGCTATCTTTTGCCCGCGTCGGCGGAGGATCGCTTAGTGACGCTCCAGGACACCGCCCAAGCCGCCGTCACGGCGGCGTTTCAGGGCGATGGCGATCGCTTGCAGCGCTTAATGGATCAGTTCGAGGCCGCCGCGCTCGAGGTCCAAACGGTCTGCCGCGATCTCGCTGACGAGGGCGGTTTCACGCCGTGACGCACCGCGCGCGGGCGTGATGCGGGCTCGGGCGTG
>CAZMSO010000073.1:0-6214 GCA_964568975.1 uncultured Caulobacterales bacterium
AACGCGCCGTCGAAGACAAAGAGATGGGCCCGCTGATCAAAACGATCATGACCCGCTGCATCCAATGCACGCGCTGCGTGCGCTTCGCGACGGAAGTCGCCGGCGTGGAGGAGCTGGGCGCCATTGGCCGCGGCGAGGACATGGAGATTACGACCTATCTCGAGAAGTCGATGACGTCAGAGCTGTCCGGCAATGTGATTGATCTGTGCCCCGTGGGCGCGCTCACCTCGAAACCTTACGCCTTCAACGCGCGCCCTTGGGAGCTTGAGCCCACCGAGACCGTCGATGTGATGGACGCGCTCGGCTCCAACATCCGCGCCGACGCCAAGGGCCCGGTGGTTATGCGCATCCTTCCGCGCGTGAATGAGGAGATCAACGAGGAGTGGATCTCCGACAAAACCCGCTTCCATTGGGACGGCCTGCGCCGCCAGCGGCTTGATCGGCCTTATTTGCGCCGCGACGGCCGGCTGGAGCCGGTGCGTTGGGACGAAGCGCTGACCGCCGCGGCCGAACACCTCTCTGGCGATCCCGCGCGGATTGGGGCGCTGGCGGGCGATCTCTGCGACGCTGAAAGCATGAAGGCGTTGATGGATCTCATGGGCTCTTTAGGCGTGGAGAACCTCGATTGCCGCCAGGATGGGGCCCAAATCGGGCCGGTGGAGGCCGGCGCGCAGCGCGAGAGCTGGCTTTTCAACACCACTCTTTATGGTGTGGATGAGGCCGACGCGATCCTGCTTGTGGGGACCAATCCGCGGCTCGAAGCGCCGGTGCTCAACGCGCGCATCCGCAAGGCCTGGCTCCATAGCGACGCGCGGATCGGGGTGATCGGCGAGGCGGCGGATCTCACTTATGACTACGCCTATCTGGGGGGCGGCGTCCGCACGCTGCAGGAGCTCGCCCAGGACGGCCACGACTTTACCGACGTGTTGGCGAAGGCTGAGCGCCCGATGCTGATCCTCGGCATGGGCGCCGTGGCGCGCGGTGATGGCGCAGCGACTGTGCGCCTCGCCGCGGAGCTCGCCGCCAAGACCGGCATGGCGACAGCGCCCAGCGACGCTCATCCCGGCGGCTGGAACGGCTTTAACGTGCTCCACACTGCCGCGGCCCGCGTCGCAGGCCTCGATATGGGGTTTGTGCCGGGCAAGCGCGGCCTTGATCTCGCGGGCATGAAAGCGGCCGCGGAGAGGGGCGAGCTTGACGCTGTGTTTTTGCTCGGCGTTGATGAAACGCCGCTCGACGCGTTCAAAAACACGTTTGTCATTTATGTCGGCAGCCATGGCGATGCGGGCGCGCATGCGGCGGATCTCGTCCTGCCGGGCGCGGCGTACACGGAGAAAGACGGCATCTACGTGAACACCGAAGGGCGGGTGCAGTTCGCCTCCCGCGCCGTCTTCCCCAAGGGGGAAGCGAAGGAGGATTGGACGATCATCCGCGCGCTTTCCGGACGCATGGGCCGGGCGTTGGCCTATGACGACTTAGCGGCGCTGCGTCGCGCGCTCATGGCCGATCACCCGACCTTTGCGGCGGTGGATTACGCGCCCGGCGGCGCGAGCGCGGCGGCGGTCGATTTCAGCCGCATTGGCGCGGCCGGACCCTGGGACGCGGCTCCTTATGAAAGCCCGATCAAGACGTTCCACTTCACCAATCCGATTGCGCGGGCGAGCCAAGTGATGGCGGAGACGGCCGCGGCCGTCGCTCTGGCGCGCGGCGACTTGCAAGCGGCGGAGTAGGCGGCGATCCATCCCGGCGGGTCGGTGCGCCCGGGGCGGGTCATCGTCCTGGCGCGGCGGGAGTTCGGGCGATGGTGACTTTGGCGAGTCATCATGGAATGACAGGGTGTGTGCGGCGCCGTAACGGCGCCACGGAGGTGACGCGCGATGGGCGGCTTGATTGAGCAATACGGCGTGGGGCTCGGCGTCACCTTTTCGGTGCTGCAGATTGTCGCGTTCTTGGCGGTGCTGTCTCTGTCCGTGGCCGCGACGGTGTTGCTGGACCGCAAGATCTGGGCGGCGGTGCAAATGCGCAAAGGCCCGAATGTGGTCGGCGCCTTCGGCCTGCTGCAGACCTTCGCGGACGCGTTCAAGTTCTTCTTCAAGGAAATCGTAGTCCCCGCCGGAGCGGACCGGTTCCTGTTCTTGCTCGCGCCCTTAATGACGGTGACGCTCGCTTTCGTCGGCTGGGCCGTGATCCCGGTGGCGCCGGGCTGGGTGATCGCCGATCTCAATGTCGGGATTTTGTATGTCTTCGCGATTTCCTCGCTCGGGGTCTACGGCATCATCATTGGCGGGTGGGCGAGCAATTCGAAGTACCCCTTCCTCGGCGCGCTGCGGTCAGCGGCGCAGATGGTCAGCTATGAAGTCTCCATCGGGTTTGTGATCATCACGGTCTTGGTGCTGGTGGGGTCGATGAACCTCTCCGCCATTGTCAACGCACAAGCCGGGGGCATCGGCAATTGGCACGCTTTTGCGTTCCCGACGCTGTTTGTGTTGTTTCCGATGTTCGTGATATTCTTCATTTCAGCGTTAGCGGAAACGAACCGCCCGCCCTTTGATTTGCCGGAAGCGGAATCCGAACTCGTCGCGGGCTATCAGGTGGAGTATTCCTCCACGCCGTTCCTGCTGTTCTTCTTTGGCGAGTATCTCAACATCATGCTAATGTGCGCGATGATGACGGTGCTTTTCCTGGGCGGGTGGCATGGGCCGATCACCGTCAGCTGGCTCGCCTGGTTCCCGCCGGTGCTGACGTTTGTGTCAAAGATCCTCTTCCTGTTCTTCATGTTCGCCATGGTGAAGGCGATCGTGCCGCGCTATCGCTATGACCAGCTCATGCGGCTGGGTTGGAAGGTGTTCTTGCCGACCTCTTTGGTCGCCGTCGCCGTCGTCGCGGGCTATGTGGCGTATGGCAATGCGGGGGCGTGAGGCCGGCCCGTCGTCGTGAAGAGGTGAAACGGATGCGCATCATTCAAGCACTTCGTGGCGCGATGCTGATGGACTTCGCGGGCGCGTTCGTCCTGGCGATGAAGTACTTCTTCCAGCGCAAAGCGACGCTGAACTACCCGTTCGAAAAGGGCCCGCTCTCGCCCCGCTTCCGCGGCGAGCACGCCCTGCGCCGCTATCCCAATGGCGAGGAGCGCTGCATCGCCTGCAAGCTGTGTGAGGCGATTTGTCCCGCCCAAGCGATCACGATCGAGGCTGAGCCCCGCGCCGACGGCTCGCGGCGCACCACCCGCTACGACATCGATATGGTGAAGTGCATTTATTGCGGTTTCTGCCAGGAGGCCTGTCCTGTGGACGCGATTGTGGAGGGGCCGAACTTCGAATTCGCCACGGAAACCCGCGAGGAACTTTACTACGATAAGGAGAAACTCCTCGCCAATGGCGACCGCTGGGAGCGCGAGATCGCAAAGAACCTGGAACTCGACGCGCCCTACCGCTAGAAGGCGGTCACGGGGACCGGCCGCGGTCAGCGGATCGACCGGTCCCGCGCGCGGAAGCCCCGCATCACACTGGCTGCGCCGTCGCCCGATGGCGCTCATCCCATGAGGAGCTGGCGCGCCCGCGCCGGATCGCCCATGCCGACGGACGTCGTTTCGCTGGAGAAGGCCGCGTTTTGGACCTTGGCCACCATCACGGTGGTGTCGGCGCTGTTTGTGGTGTCGGCGCGCAATCCCGTGCGGTCCGTGATGTGGCTGATCCTGACGTTTTTCTCCACTGCGGGCTTGTTTGTGCTGATCGGGGCGGAGTTCCTCGCGATGCTGATCGTCGTCGTTTATGTGGGCGCGGTGGCGGTGTTGTTCTTGTTTGTGGTGATGATGCTCGATGTCGACTTTGTCGAGCTGAAACAAGGCTTTCTGCAATACATGCCGGTCGGCGCCGTCATCGCCTTGGCCTTGGCGGCGGAGCTGGTGCTGGTCGGGCTCTCGTGGACCTTAGGGCGCGAGGAGGAGGCGGCGCGGCCGCGTGCTGCGCCCGACGCCGCCAGCAACACGGAGGCTCTGGGCCGCGTGCTCTATGGCGAGTACGGGTTCTTCTTCCAGATTGCGGGGCTGATTCTGCTGGTGGCTATGGTCGGCGCGATTGTGCTGACGCTGCGCCACCGTCCTGGCGTCAAGCGCCAAGACATTGGCGCGCAAGTCGCCCGGCGGCCGAAAGACGGCGTGCGCTTGGCCGACCCCAAACCTGGCGAGGGGGTGTGACATGACGGAAGCGGCGGCCGCGGAGGCCTGGGCGGGCGTAAGCGTGGCGCATTATCTGGGGCTCGGCGCGATCCTGTTCACAATCGGCGTGTTCGGCATCTTCGTGAATCGCAAGAACGTGATCATCATCTTGATGTCGATTGAGCTGATCCTGTTGGCGGTGAACGTCAATCTCGTGGCGTTCTCGGCGTTTTTGGGCGACATCGCAGGCCAGGTCTTCGCCATGTTCGTGCTGACGGTGGCGGCCGCGGAGGCTGCGATCGGGTTGGCGATTCTCGTGGTGTATTTCCGCAACCGCGGCGGCATCGCTGTGGAAGACGTCAGCCTGATGAAGGGCTAGGGGCAGGGCCATGGACGCCGTCATCCTGTTTGCGCCGCTGGTGGGGTTTTTGATCGCGGGCGGTTTGCGTCGCCAGATCGGCGACCGCGGCGCGATGGCCGTCACCATCGCCTTGGTTCTGTTGTCGGCGGCGCTTTCGGTCGTGGCGTTTGTGGATGTCGCGGTGCTTGGCGGGGCGACGCGGGTGACGACGCTGGCGCGGTGGGTGGATTTGGCCGGCGCCAGCGGCCTCACGGGCTTCACCGCCGAGTGGGCGATTCGCGTCGATACGCTGACGGCGGTGATGCTTGTTGTGGTCACGGGCGTGTCCTCCCTCGTGCACATTTACTCTGTCGGGTATATGGAGCACGACAAATCAAAGGCGCGGTTCTTCGCCTATCTGTCGCTGTTCACATTTGCGATGTTGATGCTCGTAACGGCGGACAACTTCCTGCAGCTTTTTTTCGGGTGGGAGGGGGTTGGCCTTGCGAGTTACTTGCTCATCGGGTTTTGGTACACCAAGCCCAGCGCGAATGCGGCGGCGATCAAGGCGTTCGTGGTCAACCGGATTGGTGACTTCGGCTTTGCGCTGGGCATTTTCGCGATCTTCGCGGCGTATGGGACGATCGAGTTCGCGCCGCTGTTTGAGGCCATCGCCACAAACGAGCCCGTCCAGCCGGCCTGGGCGGCGGACGCGGTTCCTGCGCGCGACCTCACAATGGTGTTTTTAGGCCTGGAGTTTCGCGCGCTGGAGCTGATCGGCTTCCTGCTGTTCATTGGCGCGATGGGCAAGTCAGCCCAGTTTTTCCTGCATGTCTGGCTGCCGGACGCGATGGAGGGGCCGACGCCGGTCTCCGCGCTGATTCACGCCGCAACGATGGTGACGGCTGGGGTGTTTTTGGTCTGCCGCGCCTCGCCGATTTATGAGTATGCGCCAGCGGCGGCGGCGATCATCACGGTCATTGGCGCGATCACGGCGCTTTACGCCGCCACGGTCGGTCTGGCGCAGAACGACATTAAGCGCGTGATCGCCTACTCCACATGCTCCCAACTCGGCTACATGTTCTTCGCGGCTGGCGTCGGCGCCTATGGCGCGGCGATGTTTCACCTCTTCACCCACGCCTTTTTCAAAGCGCTTTTGTTCCTTGGCGCGGGATCGGTGATCCACGGCCTCCATGACGAGCAAGACATGCGCAACATGGGCGGCGTCGCCAAGCGTATGCCGTGGACGTGGGCGTTCATGCTCATTGGGACGCTGGCGCTGACAGGTGTGGGCGCGCCGGGCACGCCGGTGGGTTTCGCCGGCTTTTTCTCCAAGGACCGCGTGATTGAGGATGCGTTCCTGGCGGGCCTTGAAGGCGCGCAAACGGGGATGTTTGCGTTTTGGGTGGGCGTGATCGCCGCGCTCTTGACGAGCTTTTACTCGTGGCGGCTGATGTTCATGACCTTCCATGGGACCCATCGCGGGCCGCAGTCGGTGATTGATCACGCCCATGAAGCGCCGTGGGTGATGCGCGGGCCGCTGCTGGTGCTGGCGATCGGGGCGGTGGTGAGCGGCGCGGCGTTTTACAGCGCCTTCGTCGGCAAGGGCCAAGAGGCGTTTTGGCGCGATAGCCTTTATGTCGCCTACGCAGACGCCCATGGCGGCCTCCATGGGGGCCATGGCGCTGAGAGCGGTGCAAGCCATAGTGACGCGGCCC
>CAZMSO010000074.1:0-6037 GCA_964568975.1 uncultured Caulobacterales bacterium
GAATGGAGCGCGGCCAACGCCTTCGAAACGAAAGGATCGCGCAGTCCCGCGAGCCAGCCGGTCGCACCGGACGGCAGCGTGCCTACATAGTGTCGAATCGCTTGAGCGAACAACAATTCGGACAGTTTCACCAATACGGTCGCCGAACCGGGGCGGCCCGCCAACACCTCGTCCGCCGCGTAGTGGAATGTCGTCCGCATCCAATCCCCGCTGCCGGTCTCGTCGACATTGAGTCTCAGGATGCTCGGCAGAGTCGCGACGATAGGATTCCCATCAGCGCACTCGAACCCAAGCACACCGCACACGACGCGCGTAAGAGCGCCATCACCGCCGAGGCGCGTCACCATGAACCGATCGTATTTAGCTTCGGGGACAACGTCACAACTGCGGACCGGTGTCAGGTCAAGTTGTCCGCCAAGCAAATGGCTGTCATTTCGGGGAAACATAACGACTTCGCCGGGCCCAAGCTCTAAATCCGGCGCTCCGGCAACACGCACCTTGAGGCTGCCCTCAACCACATAGTGGTACAAAATCAGATGACTCGCCGCGCCCACATACGAGGCGCACTCATCTGGATCGAGTTCATCGGCCAAACACCAAGGCTCATAGAAGGAGGCATGCCAAAACACGCCTCCCGTCAATTGGCAGGTCCGCAACGCATCCGATAACGCATCCATCGCCATGCTCCGCGATCTTTTCGGTGTTTCGATCAAGTTCCACGGAGCGCCGGTCATATTCGCGAATGCAGCAGAGAGGCTAATGAAATTCTTGTTAGCCGGACCCGCTGGGCGTCCGCGTAGGCCGCGCGCGGCCATTCGCACGTTCGCGGCCCCAACGGCTGTTCGTTCGCTGGCTCACCAACAAGGAGAGAAAGAAACATGCAGGCTCAAAAAGAAAACAAGTCGGTCAAGAATGGTGTTGATGTGGAGGCGTTGCTCGCGGCGCGCGAGGCCATTTCGGGCGCGCCGGACGCTGGTCAGTTCACGTGGCGCGCGCAATGCGAGTGGATTGGCGGGGTGCACAGCCGCACCAGCGTCAGCGGCTTTTACGGTCTCGGCGAAGAGCAGGCGCGCAAAAAACCCCATACCATCGACGCCGACCATCCCGAGCAGTTCTCTGCGCCGGACAACGGCTCAACCCCGGTGGAGCTGGTTTTGTCCGGCCTCGCCAGTTGCCTGACCGCCGGCGTGGCGTCGGTGGCGCAAAACCGCGGCATCCAGCTCAGATCGGTGCGCGCCGTGGTCGAAGGCGATATGGATATGGCCGGCATCCTCGGGATCGATGGCGATGTCCGTAACGGTTTCAACGCCATTCGTGTGACGTTCGACATCGACGCCGACGCCACGGCCGATGAGATCAGCGCGCTGGTCGCGCAGTCCCAGAAGCGTTCGGCGGTGTTCGACATCATCACCAACCCCACGCACGTCTACGTCACGGTCGGCTGATCGCGGCCGCCGACCAGTTGTAGGAGCCGAAATTATGCAGACTGTCACAACGGTAATTGTCGGCGCTGGGCAGGCTGGCCTCGCCATGAGCCGGGAACTCACCGTACGCGATGTGGATCATGTCATCCTCGAACGCGGCGCGGTGGGCCACGCCTGGCGCACGCAGCGTTGGGACAGCCTGCGCCTGCTCACGCCCAATTGGGCCAACGTCCTGCCCGGCGCGCCCTACCAAGGGCTCGAGCCCGACGGGTTTATGCGAGTGGGAGAGTTGGCAGCGCATCTAGACGAATACGCGGCGCGGATCGCTGCTCCGGTGCTCTGTCAAACGGCGGTGCGCCGGATCAGCGGAGGCGCTCGCAGTTATCGGGTTGAAACCAATGGCGAGACGCTCGGTTGCGAAACGGTGATCCTGGCCACGGGAGCGTGCGCCCGCGTGAAGGTTCCATCGTTGTCCAAAGGCGCGCCGTTGGCAGTCTTTCAAACCACCGGGGCGGCCTATAAGCGCCCGAGCGACTTGCCGGATGGCGGGGTGCTCGTCGTGGGCGGATCCGCCACGGGCGTCCAACTCGCGCGTGAACTCCAACTTTCGGGGCGGCCTGTCACGCTGGCCGTCGGCAATCATCTGCGGCTGCCGCGGGCTTATCGCGGTTACGATATCGAGCGATGGCTTGAGATCACCGGCGTATTGGATGAACGCTTCGATCAAATTGAGGATCTCGAGCGGGCGCGTCGAACGATCTCCCCGCAATTGATCGGTGGATCAGAGCCGGTCGATCTCAACGCACTTGGGAACATTGGCGTGGAAATCGTCGGGCGGTTGGCGGACATCCGAGACGGACGCGCGCTATTTTCCGGCGGCCTCGGAGCGTTTTGCGCTTCGGCGGATTTGAAGATGCGCCGTCTGCTCGACGGCATCGACGCTTGGGCGACACAGCAGGGGCTGGACGGCGAGCTGCCACTGCCCGTTCGCCCAGCGCCGACCCGACTGCCAATGGCACCTAGGTTGGAGCTTGACCTGACCAATGGGGGCGTTCGATCAATCGTCTGGGCGACGGGTTATCGGCCGGACTTCTCTTGGCTCGATCTGCCGGTTTTTGATCACCGTGGCCGGCTGCGTCACCACGGCGGGGTCGTCGATGTGCCGGGCGTCTATGCCATCGGTCTACCGGTGCTCAGACGTCGTCGGTCTCACCAGATCTCCGGCGTCGGCGCCGACGCAGCCGACCTCGCCGCCCACCTCAAACACCATCTGAACGCACGCCGCGCGGCATAGCCCTCGCCCGCCGCAACGGCGACACACGGAGAGCCCCTTAATGCGAACGCAGAATCACGACGTTTCCGCCAAGACCCGTTTTGAAGGCGCGGGAGCGTCTTTGCCCAGCACCGTCACTACGCCTCGGTCGGCAAGCGCGACAGGACCAAAGTCTTCGATCCTAGGGACGATCGGGCACACACCGGTTGTACGATTGAACAAGATCGGCCCCCGCCATGTCGAGCTTTACGCCAAGCTGGAAGCCTTCAACCCGATGGGTTCAGTTAAAGACCGTCTGGCCCTCGGCGTGATTGAAGCCGCCGAAGGCTCTGGCGCACTCAAACCCGGTCAAACCGTGATCGAGGCAACCTCCGGCAACACCGGTATCGGCCTGGCGATGGTCTGTGCGCAGAAAGGCTATCCTCTTGTCATCGTCATGTCGGAGAGCTTCAGCCTCGAGCGGCGTAAACTCATGCGTTTTTTGGGTGCCAAAGTGCTCTTGACCCCGGCTGCGGCGCGCGGGACCGGCATGTTTCGGACCGCAAAAGCCCTTGCGGACGCGCATGGCTGGTTTTTCTGCCGACAATTCGAGAACGAAGCGAACGCCGACATTCATGCCGCAACGACGGCGCAGGAGATCTTGGACGATTTCGCCCCAGCCGGACTGGATTACTGGGTCACAGGCTTTGGCACGGGCGGCACGCTGAAGGGCGTCGCGCGGACACTGAAAACCCAAAGCCCTGGAACACAAATCGTGGTCGCCGAGCCGGAAAACTCTCAAATTCTCAACAGTGACATCGCTCAAAAACGCAACCCTGACGGCTCCGCCGCGCGCAGCCATCCGAACTCCCGTGCGCATCCGATGCAAGGATGGTCGCCGGATTTTGTACCCAAGCTCGCCGGTGACGCTTTGGACGCCCAGCTGATCGACGCATTCCAGCCAGTTTCCGGGGCCGAAGCGTTGCGCCTGGCGCGAGAGTTGGCGACGCGCGAGGGCGTGTTCTGCGGGATCAGCGGCGGAGCGACGTTTGCGGCCGCGCGCACGGTGGCCGAGACGGCGCCAGCGGGATCGCGCATCCTGGCCATGATCCCGGATACGGGCGAACGCTATCTGTCCACGCCGCTGTTTGACGACGTTCCCGAAGACATGACGCTTGAGGAACAGGAGCTTCTCGCTTCCGCGCCATCCACGCCGCGCCCCAGCACATCGGCGTCCGGCGGCGCTTCACCTAAACCGTCTGCAGAGGCCGTCGCATTCGTTGAAGACACGATTGTCAGTTCGAACGAGCCCATTGTCATGTTCGGATTTGAGTGGTGTGAATTTTGCTGGTCGGTCCGCAAGCTGTTCGACAAAGCCGGTGTGGCGTTCCGCAGTATCGACGTGGACAGCGCGGAGTTCCGTCAGGACGATCGTGGCGGCGAGATCCTACGCGCGCTCTTTGCGAAAATCAGGCGGCGCACTGTGCCACAGGTCTTTGTCGGCGGGGATCTGATTGGCGGCGCGACCGAAGTGCTGGCAGCGTTTGCGGATCACTCGCTTCATGCACGGCTTGCACAGCTGACGCCGCCCGTCCTCCCGGCCGAGGTCGAAGCGCCGATGGCCTTCCTGCCGAAATGGGCTCAGAAAAAGCGTCCCGAGGCGGCCGCGTCACGTCACCCCAAGGAGCGTCCCCATGCGTGATAGCCTTGATGGTGCCGATCTCGAGTCCGTTCTGGATCGACCAATTTGGATGGCGTTGACGACGCAACACCGCCGCTTGGGACGCGTTCTGGAGACAGCCGGGCGCTTTTTCGCCGATGTCAGCCCCTTCGCGGCGACGTGTGATGACACAGATGAAAGCCTGGCAGACCTGAGCCGCCTTGTTGCAGACGGCGCCGACAGCGTCGCTCTCATGCAAGTCGGAGAGATCGCCGCTCCAACCTCTCTACGCCGCACGAGTGAAGCCTTGGGCGTTCAAATGGTGCTCCGTCGCGCCATTGAGCGACCAGCGGTGGGGGACGTCTCTCGCTTGGGCCAGGTTGACGTCGCTGAGATGCTGACGCTCACGCAGCTTACTCAGCCTGGCCCCTTCGCCGCCCGGACCTATGAGTTTGGAACGTACTGGGGCGTTCGCCGTGAGGGCCGGCTCATCGCCATGGCTGGAGAGCGGCTGCGGCAACCGGGTTTCACTGAAGTCAGCGCCGTGTGCGTGCATCCCGAGCATCGCGGATATGGCTACGCCGCCTGCCTAACCTCCCTTGTCGCGGCTGGGATTCAAGCGCGCGGCGAAACGCCTTATCTTCACACCTTTGCCGACAACACGGCGGCCATCCGTCTTTACGAAAAACTCGGGTTTCAACTCCGCAGCGAAGTCCAGATTGCTCGGTTGGAATATGCCACGTCCGATGTGGAAAGCAGATTGTAGCGGAATTGGATATGCAGAATGAGTTTCGAGTCGATTTCTACTCACAACCATGCAGCAGACGTTTTTAACATAGACGGCCAGTTACCACTCTGGGTCGCGTCCAGCCTTATGCGGCTTCATCGCCCGGCGTCGGCGGTTGGCCGCCTTCACGCGTCATGAAGCGGTCGAACCAAGCCAAATCTGCCTGTGCTCCGCGAGCCGCAAGGTAGGCCTCGGGATCCAGCATCGCGCTGACTTTTTCCGCCGCTGCGGAGGCCAAAAATTGCGCTGGTGAAACGCCGGCTTCGCGCGCGAGCTTCTGCAGCGCGGCGGCCACGCCTTCTGGCAAATCGACGGTGAATTGCGTCTCATTCATGGTCGCATTCTACGCCATGCCGCCGCCGGCGTCATCACGTCCAACCCAAAGCGATCGGCCGCAGGCGCGAATGTCTTGGTCTCCATCGTGACCAAAACATCCGCGCGTCCATTCACGGCCGCCTCCAACACCATGTCGTCGTCGGGATCGCGCACCTGTGGCCGCCAGAGATACGCAACGCGCACAGGCGTCAAAAACGTCGCCAAAGCGTCGACGAAACGGGTGGCGTCGTTCCTTGTCGCACCAGCAGCTTCGATATGCTCCGGTCGCGTTAACACGGCCTCATACTCAAAAACCAACGCTCCGCTGGCTAAGAGGATGATCTCGCTCCTCCGTCCCGCCATCACCAACGCTGCGGACGCCCCGTGGGGGCTCCGGAATGCGGCGACAATAACGTTCGTATCCAGCACCGTGCGCATGAGGCGCGGCTACAGCGAGTCGCTTCGGCCAGACGGAGAAAGCGGCCGTCCTTCTGAGGGCCGCCAACGCTTTGCCGTTACAACTCCACTTGCTCGGAGATTTGCAGCGCGTCTTCGACCTCAATGCCGAGATAACGCACTGTGCTCTCGAGCTTCGTATG
>CAZMSO010000075.1:0-6016 GCA_964568975.1 uncultured Caulobacterales bacterium
CCCGACGCCGGAAGAGATCGCGCGCGCCGCCGCCGAGCGCCAACGGCGCGAGCGCGCCGCCCAATGCCAGGAGGCGTTCAACGCCGCCCTGGCGACCAACACCATCTTGTTTGAGTCAAGCAGCGCGGTGGTGCGGCCAGTGAGCTTGCCGCTCTTGGATCGCTTAGCCGCCATCGCCACCCAATGCCCGCAAGCCGCGCTGACCATTGAAGGCCACACGGACGCCACGGGCGATCCTGCGTTCAATCGCGACTTATCCCGCGCGCGGGCCCAGGCGGTGTTAGACTACCTGGCGGCGCACGGGGTCGACCGCGCACGCTTGCAGTCTGAGGGCTTCGGGGCGGATCGTCCCGCGGCTGAAAACGCCACTCGCGAGGGCCGCGCCCTCAACCGCCGCATCGAGATCTCGGTCTCGCTTTAGGAGAGCGCCATGGCTTGGCTGGTCCTTCATCAATTCGGACTGTTGGTGGTGGCGGCGCTGCTTGGCGTCGCCATCGCGTGGTGGGTCTGGGGCCGCGGGCGTGGCGACGTGGACGCGGTGACGTCTCAATTGTCGCGCGCCAACGCAGAACGCGATGACGCGCGCGCGCGGCTTGGCGACCTGGACGCGGAGTTGGACACGTTGCGCCAAGAGCGCGACGCGCTGCGCGCCGACCAGGAGCGCTTGTTCACCGACGCCGGTCAGGTGGCGGTTTTGAAAACGGAGCGCGCGGAACTCCATGACCGTTTGCGGGGGCTTGAGGCGCTGGAGCGCGAGCTGGCGACATTGCGCGCGGAACGCCAGGGCTTGCTTGAGACCCGCGAGCGTTATGACGCGCTCTTTACCGAACGCGAAGAATGGCGATTGGAAGTCTCGAAGCTCCTTGATCGCGTCGAGGAGCTGGAGGGCGTGCGCGCGGAAAACATGAAATACAGCGCCGAGCGGTCCGTCTTGGTCGCTAAGGCTGAGCGGGTCGACGCGCTCGCGGGGGAGGTGGATGGGCTGCGCGCGGAGCTCGCCCGGCTGCAAGCGGA
Organism: uncultured Caulobacterales bacterium; assembly: GCA_964568975.1. Lineage (GTDB taxonomy): Bacteria > Pseudomonadota > Alphaproteobacteria > Caulobacterales > Maricaulaceae > CAZADA01. The sequence goes on from CAZMSO010000075.1 coordinate 1,015, forward strand.
ACGCGCGGCGTTGGCGGCGCGGGCCGACGACGCGGACATGTTGCGCGCTCAACGCACGGATTGGGATGGCGAACGCGCGCGGCTTCTGGCGCAGATCGACACCCTCCAGGCGATCCGCGATGAACATGCCCGCTGGGCCGGCGATCGGCCGCATTTGCTTGCGAAAGCTGATGAGCTTGACGCCCTCAAAGCCGAGCACGCGGTCTGGCGTGCGGAACGCGACACGCTGGTGGAAAAGCTCCGTCGTCTTGAGGCGTTTGAAACCGAACAAGCCGACGCGGCTGCGAAACTGGCGGAGTTGCGCGGCGAACGGGCCGATTGGCGTTTAGAGCGGAGCCGGTTGCTCGCCCGGGTGGAGGAGCTTGAGTCCATCCGCGACGAGCACGCGCAATGGCGCGCGGAGCGCTCCACTTTCGCGGCGGATTTAGAGGAACTGGAGACGCTGCGGCTGGAGTATGCGAAATGGTCGGCGGAACGCTCCGGTCTGATGGTGCGCATCACTGAGCTGGAGGGACGCATCGCGCGATCCGCGCGGCTCACGGACGGAACGCTTGAGGCTTTGCCCGCACGCTACAGCTTGCGCCGCACCGGCTATGACGCGCGCCTGACGTCTGAGGGCGATGTCGCGGAGTTTGAAGAAACCCGATCCTAGGCGCTTGGGTTCAGCTGCATCAGGCGCAGATTCAGCGCGAACGCCACCGCCACCCACGCTGCATAGGGCGCAAGCAGGGCGGCGGCGAGGAGGCTGAACGGCGCAAACGCGGCCATCACCGCCACGATTGACAACCACAACACGCCCGCGTCCAGCAGCGCCCAGCCCATGCGCTGGCGGCCGAAAAACAGCGCAGACCATCCCGCATTGACAATCAGGCTCACAGCGTAGAGCGACAGCGCCGGCCACGCCTCCATCCCCGCGGCGCGCCACACCAACCAGCCCGCGGCGGTGTTCGCGGCGAAGAGGGCGGCCCACACCACCGGAAACGCCCAATTGGGCGGGGTCCATGGCGGCTTGCGCAGGGCCTCATACCAGGCGCCAGGCTTGAACACAGCGCCAGATGAGGCCGCCGCCATGTTCACGCCGATGAAGACTGTCAAGCTGATCAGAGCCACCGCCATCCGCCAATCGTGCGTTCGGCGCGCTCCTTCTTTGTCGCGCCACACTCGTCAATATGTCGCAGCCAAACCGCTTTACAAGCCGGGGCGCGGATGGCGAGGCCCGTGCGCAGGGCGCAATCACGGTGCGTGAGCCTTGGCGCGGTGCGTGTGCGGCGCTGCGCCCGCCCCCTGGCGCACTGGCCAAGAAAAAGCCCCGGACGTCGCCGTCCGGGGCTGAAGGAAGGGGATTTCAGGCCGCGCGCTTACCGCTTGATTTGCACGCCGACGAAGAAGAACCGCCCGCGCGGACCCGCTGGCCGTGACAGTGTGGCCACGAACGGGTCGCGGTCGAGGGCGTTGACGATGCCGCCATAGACAAGCGTGTCGTCACGCACCTGATAATCGGCGGTGAAGTCGTGCACGAACGCCTCGCCCGTTTCGAACGGATCGGAGAAGTTGGGGTTGCTGTCGATGTCTTCATTCGTCACGCCTGGCAACAATTGGGAGCTCTCATAGCGCCCGCGCCAGCCCAGCGTGAGATCCGCCAAGGACCAATCGGCCGCGAAATTCACGATCCACTCCGGGTCCGCGAACGTTCCCAGCGCATCTGTGACCAGCTCCGGTTGAAGCGGGTCCTCGATCACGTCCAGCGTGAGGAAGCGCGTGCCGGTGGCGCTGACAAGCATGTCGCCGAGATTGCTGCGGCCGAGCAAGGCGGGAACCTCAAAGTCATAACTCACGCTCCAGTCCACGCCCTGCGCGGTCGCGCTGCCCAGATTGACCTGACCGGACGTGAAGAAGGTGATGTTACCGTTGACCGGATCGCGCACAATCGCGTCGCAGAACGGGTTGTTGAGGCTCGGCAGGTCCACGCAGTTTTGCGCGATTTGAAACCCGGACAAATCGTCAATAAAGCCCGTGATTTCGATGTCGTAATAGTCGGCGATGATTTGAAGGCCTTCAAACCAGCCGCTGCCTTCAATAATGCCGCCAATCGTGAATGTCTCAGCGAACTCTGGTTCAAGCTCTGGGTTGCCGCCCGACACCCCCGCGACAAACGCGGAATTGAAGTCGGTGGAATTGAAGCCTTCGCCGACGAGCGCCAGGCAGTTTGCTTCACGGAACTCCGTGCCGGCGCCAATGAATTGCGGGTTGCACGGATCATCGTCCGCGCCGAGCGTCGCGGGTTGTTGCGGTGCAAACAGCTCACCCAGATTGGGAATGCGCGTTGCTTCGGCGTAGGTGGTGCGCAAGGTGAACTGGGACACGGGGCTGTAGCGCCCGCCGACGGACCACGTCGTGAAATCGCCAATGCTCGTATAATCCGACCGACGCGCGGATCCGTTCACTTCCAGCTGATTCACGAAGGGCATGTCCGCAAGCAGCGGCAGGCGCGCCTCCATGAACAACTCAAAGACCTCGTCGTCACCGCCGGACGGGAAGGTCGGGCCTGCCGACACCGAGCCGAAGGTCGCGCCGGTGGTGTCCAGCGGGTCAGGACGGAAACTGCTTTCATCCTCGCGATACTCAAGACCGGCGGCCCAGCCGACCGGCCCCCCCGGCAAGGAGAAGAAATCCTCCGTGTCGCCAGTCAAGGTCGCCAACAGCACATTCTGGGTCACGACAGTCCGATCCGTCGTGGTCACAAAGGCGAAATCCGCCCCCGCGCCGGTGACCGCGTTCGCGCCGAACAAATTAATCGGCTGGCACTGGCCATCGCCGAGCTCATAGGTGTCCGGCCGGAACGTCCCGTCGGCGTTTTGCCCCGGGCTGAAGAAGGGGAAGGGCGAGGTCGGCGGGACGGAGCCGTCGAGTTCCGAGCGACACACGATGTCGCCTGTCTCAGGATCGACCACGGCGTCGACGGCCGCAAAGAACCGATCCTCCAAACGCGTGTTCGAGTTGGTCACGCTCGAGTCAGTCCGCCCGAAATTGTAAGACACCTCATAGGCGGTGTTGAACGGCAACTCACCGTTAAAACCGCCAACAATCCGAAATGTCGTGCGCTCCGCGTTGACGAGCGGCAAGACGGCGCTGTCCAACGTGTCACGCGACATCACGATCGTTGGGTCAATGCCTTCCGCTTGTAAGGACAATATTTGAGCTTGCAAGTCCGCTGGGATGAACGCGTTGTCGAGCGCAATCGGGATGTCGTCATTAAAGCCGTTGACTTGGACGGAATCGGTCGTGTCTGTATACGCAAACTTTGTTTCCATGAAGAAGTTTGCGTACCGATTCACCTCGTAATTGACATTGGCGTTGAGAACCACACGGTCGGTTTCCGGCAGTATCAGTTCGACATCCGGGGTCGTGGGGACGGCGTCGCCGCCCACGGCGTTGAACGGGCCGCTGATAATGTCGCCTGGATTGTACGGGCGAAGAACGCCGTTATCGAAGACTTGCGCGATCGGCACTTGACTGTCGCCGAGCGTCGGCACGCCGGCGAAGTCGAAGTTGGCGATCGTGGCGGCGTTGACGAAGGCGCTGGTGCCGGGCCCATCGCCAATGGCGATGATCCCCAGCGCGCTGGAGATCGGCAGTGTCAGGTTCGGCGCGAAGGTGTTGAACGCCGCTGGGTCGGCGTTCAGCGCCTCAGCGAGCGCCGGATTGTCGGGATCCAACGGGAAAAAGCCACGGAAGCCTGAGCCGGCGAAGTCCCGGTCGCTGGCGAACACTTTGCTTGTGCGCGCGTATTCGACGCCGACGACGGCGTCGCCGCGGCCATTGTCGAACTCAAAGCCGGTGGCGATGGAGCCGATGAACTCCTCAGCGTCGCCTTCATCGGAAATGCCGGTTTGCAGACGCGCTTCCAGGCCGTCGAAATCGCTCCCATCCCGCAAAATGAAGTTGACGACGCCCGAGACGGCGTCGGCGCCGTAAATCGAGGAGGCGCCGCCGGTGAGCACTTCGACGCGGTCGATCATGGAGGCGGGGATGGTGTTGACGTCCACCGCTTGCTGACCCGAGGCGCCGGACACATGGCGGCGGCCGTTTTGCAGCACCAGGGTGCGTTCGATCCCGAGGTTCCGCAGGTTCAAAAAGCCGACGCCCAAATCGCTGTCTTCCGTGTCGGCGACGTTGAAGGCGGAGAAGCTCCCGGGCAGCGAGGCGTTGAGGGCCGGCGCCTCCCGCAACAGGAAGGTGATGTCGGCCTCGCCGGCGCGCTGAATCTCCTCCGCGCCGATGGCGAGCACCGGGCTGTTGGCCGCGGTGACGGAGTCCAGCGCGATGCGCGACCCCGTGACGATGATCCGATCATCGGTCTCTTCGTCGTCGCCGTCTTGCGCGACGGCGGCCGTGGCGAGCGCGGCCAACGCAGCCACGGCCGCGCTCGCCATAAAGCTTCCTCTGCATGATCGACGCATAATGAACCCCTTAATGCTGTTTTCTTTAGCGCCCAGCCGTCTTCTGCGACGGACGTCGAATACCCAGCGTGGCCTCAGTGTTGCGTTCAGGGAAGGGAGCCATGCGAATCTGGCGTGGTTTTCCCCTGTCTGTTGCCGCGCTGCACCAGTGTGGCGCGCCGGGCGCAGGCCGCCGCCCGGGCGCGTGCTCCGCGGCGGGGGCGGCGTGTCATTGACATCCGTGGAGGAACCCTGGCACGTACGGCGGTGGAGTGGTGGCCGAGTGGTCGAAGGCGCTCCCCTGCTAAGGGAGTATACTGGAGACAGTATCGAGGGTTCGAATCCCTTCCACTCCGCCATGTCCTCAAGCAGCGAAGCGGTAGGGCAAACAAAAAGGGGGGTGGGCGCCGCCGATCACCGGAGTTCGAACTGTCCCCCCAAATGTCCGCCAGTATAGGTTTGACCGTCATTCCTTGAGCGGCCGCCATAAGATCGGGTTTGGCGGCATGACGTCTTGACGAGGCTGTGACCGCACCGCGAGGTGTGACCGCAGCCCCGCTGGC
>CAZMSO010000076.1:0-5691 GCA_964568975.1 uncultured Caulobacterales bacterium
CCCGCGCAATTGGGGTGCGCGCAATTAGGGTTCGACAGGGCCGGGCGGCGCTCTGGGCGCGAGACCGACGGCGCGCCTGAAGGCCGGCGCCCGCCCCGCCGCGGCGTTAGGCGTTAGTCGAACAACTCCAGCGCCGCGATGGTCATCGCCTCCACGCCGGAAATCACGGACGGCTCCGGATTGATCTTGAAAAACGGCGAGTGGTGGGAGGCCGCCGTCTCAACCTCCTCCGCGGGCGTGCCGCCGACCCGGAAATAGACGCCTTTGACCCCATATTCCGGCTTGACGAAGTATGCGAAATCCTCCGCGCCCATGCCTTCCTTCGGCCGGTCAGTCAGCGCATCCGCGCCCATGGCCGCCACAATCGCGGCCTCAACCCGCAGCGCCGTCTGCGCGTCATTGACATTCGGCGGCGTGGTCGCGCCTGTGGGCTTCACCTCCGGCAGCAAATCTTCCGGCAGGCCCATGGTGCGGCCGACATTCTCCGCCACGCGCTCAATGCCTGTCAAAAGCGTCTCGCGCACCGCCAAATCATTGGAGCGCACCGTCAGCTGCAGCTCCACGCGATCGCCGATGATGTTGTGCTTCGTGCCGCCATGGATCGAACCGACGGTGATCACCGCCGGCTGCAGCGGATCAACATTGCGGCTCACAATCGACTGCAGCGCCACGACAATGTGGGCCGCCGTCAGCACGGGATCGATCCCCTTATGGGGCGAGGCCCCGTGAGCGCCGACGCCATGGACGATGATGTCCACGCTGTCGGAGCTCGAATTCGTAGCGCCGGGTGGGATTTGGACTTTGCCTTCCTCCAGCTGAGCGCTCACATGCAGGCCAAGCGCATAATCCGGCTTCGGGAACCGCTCATAGAGCCCGTCCTCAAGCATGGCGCGGGCGCCGCCGATGCGCTCCTCCGCCGGCTGGCCGATCAACACCAGCGTGCCGCTCCAGTCGTCGCGCCGCTCCATCAATTGGCGCGCGGCGCCCACCAGGCTCGTCATGTGCATGTCATGGCCGCAGGCGTGCATCACGGGCTTTACCGAGCCGAACAAGTCCGCCTGGGTGGCGGTGGACGCATAAGACAGGCCCGTGTCTTCTTTCACCGGCAGCCCGTCCATATCCGCGCGGATCATCACGGTCGGCCCGTCGCCATTTTCAAACACTGAGACAAGGCCCGTGCCGCCCACGCCTTCCGTCACTTCATAACCCAGCGCGCGCAATTCCTCAGCAAGGCGCTTGGCCGTTTCGTTCTCGACATAGGACAGTTCGGGATTGGCATGGAAATGCTTGAACAACGCGTCGAGGTTCGTCGCGTAATCCGCCTCAATGGCGGCGCGCAGCTCAGTATCGGCGGCGGCGGGAAGCGAGGCGAGGGCGCTCGCCAAGAAGGCGGCTGTGGCGGCGCGCATGATCATGTCGGCTCGATCCTCCGTGGGCGTCTCTCCAGCATCGAAGCGTACGCACGCAGCGGCGCGCCTGCAAGCGCGCGGCGACGACGCTGCTCGGCTTTGGACCGATAAAGGGGTTTTTCGCGAGGCGCGAACGGTGATTCACGGTCTTCAAAGGAAGATCGATGATGCGCAAGCACCTTTCCGACGCCCTACATCACCGGTTGCGGTAAGGTCTACGGGCCGGGATCGCTGCGACTCGGTCGCTGACGTTTTGGCGGAAATTCGCCGGAGGCTGATTTTGACTTCTCACGCTGGATGACCGCACTATGCACCTGTGAAGACTGACAGCGCCGGTTCTGACTTCGACATGGGGCGCAAACCAATCTAATTCGCAATGTCGGCCACCTTAAAGATCAATTGGGTCTGTCGACCTGATGAAAGACGTGCATGACGACTATGTCCGACACCTCTTCGAAACTAGGCGTCGCCGACCGGCGCTTTGAAAAAGCATTCATTAAAGCACTCCGGCGGAGCTTGCCCCAGCGTATCACCGACAGCGCAGCTCTCGCGCAGAAAATTGGAACCGACGCGAAAGATCAATGGCACGCCGACCCAAAGTCGTATCAGGATGAAGCCACACGGGGTCACCATTGGGCCGCCTGCCTTGTACTCGCGGCCGATCGCATCCTGCGCGCGTCTCTCCCGGATCACAGAGAACGACGCATGGCGATCGAATCGGCGCTACTCGAGCCGGGCGCGAGACAAATACGATTCTTCACGCGATTGATGCTCCTGTTTTCTCAAGACCGCTTCAAAACACTCGCTGATTACGCGGAGCGACGGGTGCCGCCGCGCTATGGCGGCGCCTTTTCGTTCATGACGCTGGAGTCCACGAATGACGCTTTCGTTCAGGGCGTTTCGAAGTGTTTTTACAATGACTATTTCCGAGCGCACGGCGCACCTGATCTGATCCAGGTGTTTTGCGCTTTTGACAAGCTTTGGATTGATGAAATCAAAGCGTCCCGTGACAAAGTGCGATTCGATCGCCCGACAACGCTGGCAAACGGTGACGATTTCTGTCGGTTCGCCTTTAAAAGGGTCAATCGATAGTTGGCAGCATTCCGTCTGATTTCGGAGTTTGGCGCCGTTTGATCCACAAAGTCCAATCGGTCCAAAGGGACCAATCCGGGTCAGTCGACGGTTTCGTCGAGCGTCCTACTCTCGCCCACGTCGGTCGCTCGCCGATCCGGGCAAGATGACCCCGACCTGGGAGAAATCGTCATGCGGCTCGCCGCTTGTTCGCCAGTATTCATGCCTCCCAAGGCTAGGGCGCAGGCGTGAGCGCTTGCTCTTGCACCACGAGGGTGACGGTGGGATCTGCGGCTTCTTCTTGATAGAGCTGCGCCAACGCCTCCAGCGAACCCACCGGCAGCGGCGTGAGATCGTCGCCGCGCACACGGGCCGGCAAGGCGCGGCCGAGCTCTTGGTTCGACGCGAAACACGCCACCCGCTCACGCGCGCCAGCGGCCGGCAACAGCAAGTCAAAGCCGGCCTGCGGGCCCGGGATTTCAACGCGCGCGCCCCCCGCCACCAGCGGATCGGGCTGCCATCGATTGGGAAACAGCCGCGCCACAGCGCCGGCGGCGTCTTGGATGTAGCAATAGGCGAAGGCGTCGCGGTCGGCCTGCAGCGCCAGGCGCACGGGCGCGCCGGGGCGGCGTCCATCGGCGATCAGCTGGAGTTGGAATTGCAGCGCCGGCGCCGCGGCGAGGGCGGCTTGATCCGCCGGCGCTGGGCTCGGCAACGCCGCCACTGCGGCCGGGCGCGCCGCCGCCTCTGGTGCAGCGGACGCCTCGCCGCGTCGCCACTGGGTCAACAGCTCATAGGTCGCGAAATCAAGCGCCGTCTGGCTGGAGCGCCCTTGATCGCGCAGATATGCGCCGAGCGCCGTGGCGACGTCCGGGCTGATGTGGCCGTCCAGGGGCCCAGCGTAATAGCCCAGCCGCCCAAGCCGACGCTGCGCGAACACGACGCGTTCCGCCGGGCTCATATTGAAGAAGATGTCGCGGCGGGCTTGGCGCGCGCTGTCATCCTCATGGGCGGCGCCCAAGCACGCCCAATAAGGCGCGCCGGTCAGCCGGCCGAGAATCTCAATGGCGTTGAGCTCGACCAGCGTGCGCACGGCTTGGGGAACGCCGTCGGCGCGGGTCGCGGTGATTTCGATATTGGCGCCGTACTTTTCAAAGGACCCGCCGACCTGGGCGCCCGTGGAGCGGGACTGCAGGACCACTTCATTGCCGGCCTGTGCGCGGCTGATCAGCGTGCGTTGCACGAGATTGCCCACAGTCAAATCCACGGACACGGTGGAGTAGGCGACATTGCGCCCAATGCCGCCGCCTTTCAGCACTGTGCCGACCGCGAGATCGCCGCTGGTGTCGGCGATGTTGTTGGCGAAGCCGGAAATCGCTCCGCGAATGTAGTAAGCGGGAATGTAGAAGCCCTGCTTGTTGGAGAGCAGCCACAAGCCTTGCTCCGGCGCGAACTGGTTCGGATTGTAGTCCGTCACGACAAAGGCGCCGCTGCGCTGGGACATTTTCGTAATGGCGCTTTGCAGCCAAATGTCGCTGCCGACAAAAATCCGGCCTGTGTAATCAGGCACGCCGGAGACCGCGACCGTGACGCCGGAAACGCCATAGTCGTTGAAGAGTTCGTCCATGCATTGAAGGGGCTCTTCAAAGCTGGTGACCGCTTTGATCGGCGCTTGATTGGGCCGTGCGATGCGCGCAACCTCTTCAGCCTCCATCGTTGCGCAACCGCTGGCGAGGAGCGCGCTGGCGCAAAGCGTGGCGACGGCGGTGCGGCCCATGGCGATCTTCCCCTTTGGGCGCGGGCGCAGCGGCAAGCGGCCCGCGGCGACGGCGCTGTGTTGCGTGCGATCTCTGTCCCATCAGGGCTCAGTTTTCAATCGCGCCCCCGGCGCTTTGTTCGATGACGGTGTTCGACGCGACATTGCCGTCGCCGTTTTGGATGTTGACCACATAAGTGACCGAGCCCGGGCCCGCGCTGGCGGACCCGCCGGGGATTAAGCCGCCGCCGGTGGGGATGGTGAACGCGACGCCGCCGTCCTCGGTGGCGACAAACTCCATGCCGCTTGCGCTTTGCGACTGAGCTTGGGCTTGTTGGGCGGCGAATTGGGCTTCTTGGAGGGCGATGATCTGGGCTTGCTGTTCCAGCGCTTCGCGGGTCGTGCGCACTTGCTCGCCTTGGGCGGCGAAAGCGCCGGCGAGGCTGCGGCCTTGGCTCACTTGAAAATCCGTTTGGAGCGTGACGCCAGACACACCGGGCGCGGACTGCGCGTGCGCGGCGACGGGGGCGGCGACCGGGGCGGCGAGCAAGGCGACGCTGAACGCGGCGGCAAGGGCGGTGATTTTCAGCATGGGAGCCTCCTTGGGGGCGTCGTGTCCCTGAATTCGCTGTGATCATGCCGCGCGGGGACATGCCGGACTGTGCTCAGGGCGACATTCCCGCCGCTTGCGCAAAAAAAAGAGGGCGGCCGTGGGAAACGGCCGCCCAGGTGGGAGAGGGGAAAGGGAACGCGTGGTGGGGTCACTCAGCCTCGCAGCCCAGCGCCATGCAGCGGATCTCGCCGCTCACGTCGCTCGCTGACGGGACGGACGGCGCCGCCACAGACGGGGGAACCGGCAGGCTCGTGACGACGGGGCTCAGCGCGACTGTGGGGCCGGGAACCAGCGGATCAAAGCCGTTCGCCAGCGCGTTGGCGTTTTGCGTGATCGCGCCGACATTGTTGCCGACATTCGCGCCGCCTTCGAGCGCGCCGAGTTGCTCATTCAGTTGCGCGCCGATGTTGGCGTTCTGCGTCGCGAAGGCTTGCGGGAAGCCGGGGCCGAAGGCGTTGGCGTTGGCGTTTTGCGCGATGGTCGCGGTGTTGGCGCCGGCATTGTTGAAGCCGTTTTGGAAGTTGGTTTGCGCGCCGATGGCGCCGGTGTTGAGGGCTTGCGCGAAGCCGCCGCCGGGCAGGAAGCCATTGGCGTTCGCGACGCCGGATTGCGTGATCGCGGCCGAGTTCGTGCCGGTGTTGAAGCCGCCGACTTGGGTGTTGGATTGCACGCCGATGGTGGCGTTGTTGCTGGTTGTGGCGGTTTGCGCGAACGCCGGGGCGGCGATGACGGCCAGGGCGGAGGCGAGAACGAGAGCTTTCATGGCGAAGATCCTTTCGAGGGGCTGGGTGTCGAGTTTGGTTCCGGTGTTGGGCGGGTCTTTCTCCTGACCACGATTGGAC
>CAZMSO010000077.1:0-5443 GCA_964568975.1 uncultured Caulobacterales bacterium
CGCCAGCGACAGCGAAAGCGCCAACGCCAGCGAAAGCGCCAAAACGCAGCCCCCGCCCGGTCATTCCTTTGACCGGGCGGGGGCTGAGCCAGCGTGCGAGGACCACCAAACTTAGAGCAAGACCGCCCAACGCCGCAGCGACGATCCGCCGCCCACGCGGCGCATCCGCCTCCAGGCCCAACGCCGCGCCGGCGGGGCCGGCGTCGCCCACCGCGATCCACATCGCCAACGCGCTCACGATTGGATAGAACACGGCGTAAAGCAGCAGCCGGTTGAACAGCCGGCCGGAGATCGCCGGGTCGCCGCCGTCCCGGTCAAGACCGGCGTCATCACCGATCCACCTCGCCGTCCAGCGCAACAGGCCGGTCACCGCGGCCGAGTAGCGCTGCCCGAGGCCGTCGCGCTGGAGGAAACGCGCCAGCGCCCGCGTGCCATCGTCGTTCGGCGCGATGAGCCACAAGTAGATAAATCCGGTAAGACCCGTGATCCAAGTGACGACGACCGGGATCGACAGCCCGCCGGGCAGCGTCTGGTCGAGCCAGGCCAGCCCGGCGCCGAGCATGAGCGCGAACGCCTCCACGCCCTCGGCCAGGCCCTCGCCCAAACCGCCCCAAAACCCGGTTGCGTCCCCGTCCATGCGCACCCCCATGCCCACGCATGGTATCCGATACCCCACGGCGCGGGGTGCGACAAAGGCGCTGGTCGCACCCTGCGGGCGGGATTTGGTCGCAGGTTGGTCGCACGGGGTGGACACGGCGCGGGTCGCCCGAGACGGCCGCGGTCGCAAAAGCCTCTGAAATCACTGCGATTGTGTGGGCGGTGGCCCAAAACATCAGGCGCGATGCGTCGATGATTGCGACCGTGCGACCAGCGGCGACACGCCCGCGACCGTCGCATTTGCGCCCTGCGACCAGCGCGACGGGGGTCTTAGACCCCGTCGCGTCGGTCGCAGCAGGAGACGGCTATGGCGACGTTGGGGCCCCAGCGCTGTCGAACGCGTCGCGCAGTTTGATGGCGGCCTTGCGCAGGCGTTGACTGGGAACCCAGGGGGTGAACCGCCTGAGGTCGCGTGGGCCAAGCGAAGGCGCGCCAGCGACGTCATTAAGGGCGTCTGTTGCGGTTGTGCGCACAGAGCTGGCTTCAAGCTGGAGGCGTTCAAGCGCCGCCATTGCAGATCGCACAAGCCGTAGGACCACGCCCTTCGGCAATGGTGAGCGAGGGATGTCGTCAATGGCCGCGCCCGTGTCGTGGCGCGCCTCGTCCAGCGCGGCGACGACGGCGGCAAGGTCCTTGAGATGCTGAATCACAAGGCGAGCCGCGGCCTCATAATGCGGCCGGGCGCCGCTTGCGTCCTTTGCCTGAGCGAGTTCGACAAGCGCGGTGTGATAGAACTCGGTCCGGTGCGGTGACAGGATCGCTGGCCCGGGGGCCAAGCGCGCCGTGAACTCACGCAGGGTCCGCGCCTGCGGAAAGTCAGGGTGCGCCGCCGATTCAACCAATCCCGACGCCACGGCGCTCCACACCACCGGATCTTCAGCCGCCAGGAAGTTTGGAAGCACTTTGAGCGCCGCCCGCCGCTCCTCGGCATAGGCAGGCGTTGTTGTCGACAAGAGTGACAGGATACCAGCCACGCGCGTGCGCCAGTGGATGGGGGCCGGCGCACCGTCTCCGGCCGCCATCGCGACATCGATTCCCTCACGATAGAGACGGGTGAAGTAGTTGGGCAAAGCGTTCGGTACGGGGCTGTGCGGGCGAATAATAGCGGCGGCCGTGGCATGGGTTGGCCACCAAGTCATCGGCGACTCTCGATCTCCGAGAACGCGTTGAATTTGAGCGCCCTTGTATTTGGTAATCGGCCCCTGAACAGTGTCGCTGATACCGGAGATGATGTGTTTGTTCAACCTTGGCCGCCCGCGCGGCATAGTCTTAGCGACCACATCCGCAAACATGGCCCGTTCCATGAAAGGATCAACGATATTGTCTGGGATGTTTGGATTGTTGAACGCTTCCTTTTGGCGCCCCCACCGGCCCGCGAGATCGAGCGCCTGGATCAATCCAGCGAGCACCAAAAGGTCAATCAGCGCGCGCACGGCGAACACCGCGTGCTGACCCCAGCCCGGCGTGACGCGAATAATGGTGGCGGTCTCGGCGCCGTACACCTCTGACCAGTCAAGGAATGGCGCTGCTTTCGCCACCTCGCCCCCGAAAAACAACATCCATTCCGCAATCGAGACGCTTGTCGCCGGGTCGCCCGTGGCGGTGGTGAACCAGCCTGGTCCGCTGGCCTGACGGAGCGCCAGCGGCATGATCGCCATAAGGACAATGAGCGCCACGAGGGTCACACCGCGATATTCGAGCTCAAATCCCAGGCGGATGGCGGAATCCTTTGAGACGTCATAGCGGCCGGTGATCACATAGCGCCGGCGATCCTCCTCCACCCAAGCCCAGCGTCGAAACAGGGCGACAACGCCGACCAGCGCGCCGCCCGCGCCAATCAAGCCCCAAGTCGGCGGCGCGAGCCAGGTGATCGCCAACGCCAGGCCAAAGAAGGTGATGAAATGGATTGCACGCCAGACTAAGCGCGTCGCGTGGCCGCCGCACAGCGCCGCGATGCTGAGCACAAGCTCCCGGTCGATGATCGATAGGATGTGACCAAGCCAACCAAACAGGAAACGGAGAATACCCCGCCAGGGCGGCGGTGGGTCGATTGGGCTGTCTCCAAGCTTTCCATGCCATGCAGAGGCGAAAAACAGAGCAGCGATGAGGGCCATGGCGACAAGGCCATAATGGCCCTGGATCAGATGAGCGCCGGCGGTCCCAGACCCGGATCCGCCGACGAAGTGGGCCAAGAACCACACGCCCGCAACCGCAAAGATGAGGAACAACGCGGTCAGGCCCCCGATTGGGTGGGGTCGCACCTGACTGCGCCGTGGCGCCGTCGGCGCCACAGGCAACGGAGGCAGATGGACCACGTTGTCACGCACGTACCCGCGCGCGTCTTCATCCGCGTATTCCGGATCCGCCGCCATCGCCCGCCCCCCAGCTGAGCGACAGCGTTAACCATTTGCGGTGCGACTTCAATCCGCACAACCGCGACGAAGTGCACCGCGGGGACGTTCTGCTTGCGCGTCGTGAGCCACGCCTGAGGTGCAAAACGCAATCGCAAGGAGCGTTTACGCCAGCGACGCCTGTGCCGCCGTTGACGCTTCAACCTCTTCATCAAGGGTGGTCCGAGTGATGTCACGTGACGCAACCCAGTCTCTGTGGCATCAACTCTTTGCGTGGGATGCAAAGCTGTGGGGCAATGACATGTATCGGGTGGCGGCAAGTTCTTTATATATTCGCGAAACACCAACCGACGGGCGAGCGCTAGCGCTGCTCCCCATGGGGGCGCTCGTAGAAAAGCTCGGAGAAACAAGCGAACTCGGCTGGTGGGATGTTCGCACTAGTCACGACGGCGCAGAACTCGAAGGTGTCGTTGCAAGTAAGTACCTCGAACCAATTGACGGCGATGATTTGGCACGCGCCGCCAGGGTCCGCGTTCCGTTCACCATGCGCTTCATGTTCACACAACCGCAAGCGTCATTTGATAGACTGAAGCGATTTGTTGGATCATTGGCTGATCAATACACACCCGATGACCTTCCCGACTTCGCTTACATTTTATCAAAATATGAGATTATAAATACGAGGAAGCGATTGTGTCATTTTCTTGCACAGATATCGCATGAAACCCAGGAATTTCGTCGCTTTGAAGAAAACCTACATTATTCCACCCTGGATCAATTGATGAAAACATTCCAAAAATACTTCAAAGATCTAGCAGACGCACAGGGTTTTCTCAAAGCTCCAGAGGCGCTCGCCAACAGAGTGTATGCCAACAGAATTGGAAATGGCGATGAGGCATCTGGCGATGGATGGCGTTTTAGGGGGCGCGGCTTCATTATGCTCACTGGTCGTGGCAATTACGAATCGGTGGGTGAGAAACTTGATATGGATCTGATTAGCGACCCTGATCTTGTGTCTAGAGACCTGACTGTAGCCCTGGAATGTGCAGCTGCATTTTGGGACAAAAACAAGATAAATGATGCGGCTGATCGCAACGATATTGTCGAGGTGACAAAAATTGTGAATGGCGGCGATCGTGGCCTTCCTCACCGGAGAGCTTTATTGAAGAAGGCAATGGACATTTGGGGTGCAATTTGATCAAGGTCGGGTTTCGATTTCTGTCACGGGCGAGGCGGCAGGCCATGCCTACCGCCTCCGCAGGTTTTGGACAGTGCACGCCACGTCCGCATTGGGCGTCGCGGTGAACACCTCCGCGCCTCGGCCGCCACAGCGGCTGCAGCGCAGGCGCGGCTCAATGTCGCTTAGGCTGGTGTCCAGCCCGAATTGGATGAACCAGCCCACCGGGTGCGTCACGGTGTAACGACAGTGACAGCACATAACGTGGAGCTTCGGCGGCCCAGTGAGGATGTCACGGATTGGGAGTTTGCGGGCGGTGGGCATGGTCTGGAACATAAAAAGAACATTGCGGGCAGCAAGTCAGATGAGGCGAACCAGCATGTCGTCCGGCAGCGGGCGCTGCAGCGTGGCCGCCTCCCCCGCCGGCGCGGTCAGCCAGGCTTCCCACTCCTGCGGCTCGGTGAGCATCACCGGCATGGCCTTGGGGTGAACCGGCGCGACGACGGCGTTTGGCTCCGTGGTCATGAACGCAAACGCCGTCACGCCGCCGCCTTGCTCCACGAGGGGCGCATCCGCCTTTTTGCGCGCCCCATCCTTCGCCCAGTCCCAGCGTCGCCAGAAGCCCGCGAAGGCGAAGGCCTTATCCTCACGCGATAGCTCGAACCACACCTTCCGCTTCGCGCCCTTCGGCCCTTCATACTCCGCGAAACCATCCGCCGGCACGAGACAGCGCTGTGAGACGTCCGGCAGCACCGTCTTCCAGTGCCAGCTGTCCAGCTTCCGCGCATTAGTCACCCAGCCGAACTTGGCCTTGCTCCAGCCCCAGCGGGCGGTGACCAGCTCGCGGCCCTCCTCGCCCCCACGCACGATCGGCGCCTCCATGTCGGGGAAGGCTTCTGGCAGTGGCGGCTGATTGCCCAACCGGTCGCGCGCCTGGAACAGCTGGCGCATGGCCTCTTGGGGGAGGGTGTTGGAGTAGAGATTGCACATCTGAAAAGCGATAGCACGGTCAGGCGCCGGTCATGTCAGGCATGTCCCGATGTCGAAGAGCGGGCGGCCGGTTCTTTGTGCAACACAGCTGGTATGCAGCCGCCAGCCAAACATATCGGCGAAGCGGACAGCCCTTCACGCGCCGCCTGGCCACTCTCGGCCGGGAAGCGGACACTGGAGTGTGTCGGCGAAACACCCACTTTGGCGCTGAAGGGGCAATGGCCGGCATCGGCGGCATTGCCTGAAAGCGGACTTGTCCGCGCCGATG
>CAZMSO010000078.1:0-5234 GCA_964568975.1 uncultured Caulobacterales bacterium
CCACCAAGTTGCCGATGCCGACCGTGGCCTCATCCTGCAGGACGGTCACGAAATCCGACTGAATTTCGAGAGCCCGGCCCGCCGTGCCCAACCGCGCGAGCGACGCGTTGACGTTGTTGAGCGACGCCTCGATCGCCGACACCGCCGCCAAAGCTTGCGAGACCGAGTTGATCTGCGATGACGCGGTGAGAGTGATCGTGGAGCCCGACAGCGTCAGGTCTTCATCCTGCACAGAGATGGCTTGCGAGCCATCGGCGTTGGCCAGAGCCGAGACGCCGTTGGTCGAGCCGTTGAGCAGGTTGACGCCGTTGAACTCCGCGTTTGTGACCACCGAAGTGATCTGATCGCGAAGCGCCGTGAAGTCTTCGTTCAAGGCGGTGCGCGACGCGGCGTCCAAGGACGCGTCCGAAGCGGCGAGCGCTTTGGATTTGAGTTCAATCAGCAAGTCCGAGACCGCCTCGCCGGCGGCCAAGGCGGTGTCGACCGTCGAGGTCACCCGCGACAGCGAGTTCTGCACAGCGCCGAACGCGGCGACGTCAGAACGCAGACCCTGGGCGATGGCGAAGATGGCGCCGTCATCCCGCGCGCTGCTCACGCGCAAGCCCGTGCTGATCCGGTTGTTGGTGGTCTCAAGCGCGCGGTTGGTCGCGTTGAGGTTTTGCAGAGCGACTTGCGCGCCCGCATTGGTGTTGATGCTCAGGGTCATTTCTTGCCTCCACACATTTTGCGTGATCGTCCGACATTCGGTCGGCTAGGAGCATTTGCTCCCGGCGGCTCGGCTGCAAAGACGAGGCCAGCCAGCGCGTAAGCCCGACGCGCCAGGCGCGATCGCGGCGCTCAGCGCGCGCCCGCGGTCCCTCCCCAGACAGCCGCGGCGTGCGCTCATCCGGCAAGACCTGCCGGGCGGCGGCGCTTTTGACCCGGCAAAACTGGCCGCCTCGACCGGCGGCGAGAAAAAAAGGCCGCGCGTCGCGCGGCCTGGAGGCGGTGATGGGGCTCTACGCGGCGCCGGACGATCCGCGGCTTACTGGAAGAAGCTCAAGATCGCCTGCGGCGCCTGGTTGGCGATGGCCAGCGCCTGGGTGCCCAGCTGTTGCTTCACCTGGGCGGCCTGCAGCGCCGCGCTTTCTCGCGCTAAGTCGGCGTCGACCAAATTACCAATGCCGGTCGTGGTCTCGTCCCGCAGTACGGTGGCGAAGACCTCAAAGATCTCCAACGACCGCGCAGAGGTGCCGAGACGCGCCAAAGCAGCGTTCAAATTGTCCAACGACGTGTCGACAATTGAAACCGCCGCCAGAGCGGCGGATACGGTGTTGACCTGTTGAGAGGCGGTGAGGCTGATCACCGCGCCGCCAAGGGTCAAGTCCTCTGCTTGCACAGAGATGGTGCTTGTTCCATCCGCATTCGCCAAAGCGCTGAATCCAGGAATAGAGTTGTCGATTAAGTTTGCGCCGTTGAATTCCGCATTCGTCACCACGGATGTGATTTGGTCCCGCAGCGCTGTGAAGTCTTCATTCAAGGCGTCCCGCGACGCGGCGTCCAAGGACGCGTCGGAGGCGGCCAACGCTTTGGCCTTCAACTCAATCAGCAAATCCGAAATGGATTCACCGGCCGTCACGGCAATGTCGACCGTCGACACGCCACGGTCCAGCGAGTTTTGAACCACGCCCAGACCAGCTTCTTGAGCCCGCAGACGTTGGGCGATGGCGAAGATGCCGCCATCGTCACGCGCTGAAGAGATCTCAAGACCGGTGCTGATCCGGTTTTGAATGGTTTCAAGCCTCGCATTGGTGCTGCTGAGATTTTGCAACGCGACCGCGGCCCCGGGGTTCGTATTGACACTGAACATGACTGTGCTCTCCATTCTGGATAATCAGCGCTTTACGCTGTTGGCGGTTTTCGCCCGCCTGCACGCGTCCATTCAAACGCTGTGCCTTGTGAACGCATTTTAGTTTTTGCGTCGCGTGAACCTCGCTGTGGGCGCGGCGGCGGGGCGTGCGGAGCCGCGCCGATGACGCCATGACGCGGGCGCGCGCGGCGGACGGCGCCTGAGGAGACGGACGAGACACTGGCGCGCGGGGACGCTGGGGCGCGGGGGCGAGGCACGCACGAGATGATTGCGCGCGCGCAAGCGACGCCTTCACGGCGCGCACCGATATCGCGCTTGAGGTTCGCCGTGATCGGGCGCGGCGCTAGCGGTCAGACCCCGCCGCGGCGGGGGAATCAAGCCCGCTCGCCTCTGCGCGCGTCTCAAGCCCCTGCATAATCGAGCGGTTGATGTCGATCAGCGGGTCGATCTCAGCGCCCTCGCGCATCACTGAACTGGAATAGCGGGACACGAAAATCGACAAGGAGATGATGTTGGCGCGCAATTCGTCCGGCAGCCCGTTGGCGGGCGTTGCGCAATCTGTGGCGAACGCGCCCCACACGCGGCGATTCCAATCCAACGCCTTCGCGAGCTTCTGGAGATCCGCCCGGCCAAGCTCCGCGGCGTCTATCAGCGCGCGGGTGACTTGACCCAAAAGGCGGTACTCCGTCTGGCGCGGCGGCTCAGACCGGCTCGCGGCTTGCTGATAAGCCCGCACCGACATCGGCCAACCTCTCCGTTTCGTAATCGATGAGTTTGCGACACCGGTTGAGCGCTTTGTAGTAATCGCCCGCCATCACATCACGGCTGACCGACACGCACTCCGCCATAATGCGCGGATTGCTCAACACCCCCATAAACTCCGTCATGCGCAGCACAAATTCTTCATAGTACGCGCCATTTTTTCCCTGATCCAAATACATCATCATGATCGGAAAATAAATACGACGTGCGGGGGTGTTGGCGTCTTGCGCCTGCATAATGTCTTTTTCACGCAGCACGGAGGCGCGGTTTTGCAGCACTAATGTGGATCGGCGATCGCCGTTCTCCACAACAGCGCCATTGAGCACAAAGCGCTCGCCCGGCTTCAGTGACAATTTCAGCGGCATGGGGCGTTTGGCTCCGAAGACGACGGCCGTGCGGCGGCCGAAACCACCTTGGCGGCTGGGGTTTGAACAGAGCTTAAACGCCCAGGGTTAACCAAATCTCGCCGGCCCCGCGGTCCTTGGGCGGACAGTCCCTAAGGGCGTCGGTAACGCTCGCGGGGTATCACCGCGGGTGCGGTCAGAGCCCACGGCGCAGGGGCGATGACCGCAACGCGCCCGAGCCGCGCCGGAGCAGCCGTGATGACCAGCCCGCCCCCCGCCCCGCCCCCCGCCACGTCTCCCAACACGCCCGCCAACGCGCCGCTCACAGATCTCAACGCGCTGGTGCGCACCCGCGGCGCGGCCGCGCCGACGCCGCAAGGCGCTGTGGAGCAAACCGCGCCCTCGCGGCTCGACCCGTCCGTCATCGCGCCCAAGACCGGCGGGCCGAAGCCCCGCGCGCGCCAAGCCAAGCGTGTCCTCACCCTGCTCAAGCAAGCGCAAAGGCGTTACGAGGCCAATGATTACCCGGCCACCGCACGCCTGGCCTTGGACGCGCTCGCGCTGGATGAGCACTCCCCAGACGCCAACCACATGATGGCGGTCGCCCTCGACCGTCTGGGGCATTTGTCGCGATCTCTGGAGTTTTACGAGAAAGTCTGGAAGCTGACGCCCAACGACCCCCAAGTTTATCTCAACATTGGCGGCGTGGCGTGGAAGCTTGATATGATGGAGACGGCGGAGAAATTCTATCGCATCGCTATGAGACTTGACCCCGCCAACTTGGACACGCGGGTAAATTTGGGCGGCGTCTTGCGGGACACTGGCCGCTTTGAGGACGCCATTGAGCTGCTGCGCGAAAGCCTCTACGCCGCGCCGGACGCGCCGGGCTTGTGGAACGCGCTGGCGACGGTGTTGTTGCACAGCGGCGAGCCTGTGGAGGCGCAGACGTTCTACCATGAGGCGTTGCGGCTGAAGCCGGACTTCACGCGCGCCTGGCACAACCTTGCTTATGCGCGCAACACCGCCGGCGACGCCCGCGGTGCGCTTGAGGCGTCGGAGACGGCCTTAAAGCACGGCGCTGCAAACCCGAGTGATGAGTATGAGATCCGCCACAGCCGCGCGCTCTCTTTGTTGAGCGTCGGCCGCCTGGCGGAGGGATGGCGCGCTTATGAGGTGCGTCTTGACCCCGCCCACGGCCCGATCGTGTTCAAGGTCGAGGCGGCGCGTCTCACGCCCGATGCGCCGGCGGCCGGCCGCGCGGTGCTGCTCATGGGCGAGCAAGGCGTCGGCGATGAAGTGCTGCATTACAACGCTGCGGCGGATTTGGCGCGTGAGATTGGGCCGGACGGGCGGCTGATCATGGCGTGTGAGTGGCGCCTCGCTCCCTTAGTGCGCCGGGCGTTCCCGGACGCGCTCGTCAACAGCCACCGCACGATTGAGAAGGAGGGGCGCAAAGTGCGCGCCGCGCCGTGGGCCTCTGGCGAGGATGCGCCGGAAGCCTGGCTGCCGGCGGCCTCGCTTTTGGAGCGGTATCGGTCGCGGCTTGAGGATTTTCCGAGCGCACCGCGCGCTTATCTCCCGCCGGACCCTGACCGCGTTGCAGGGTTTCGCGCCGCGCTCGACGCCCTGGGCCCTGGGTTGAAGGTGGGGTTGTGCTGGAAGTCCAAGCTCATGAGCGCCGCGCGGCGGAAGTATTTCAGCGCCTTTGAGGCCTGGCGGCCGGTGTTGCAGACGCCCGGCGTGACGTTCGTCAGCATGCAGTACGGCGACATCGCTGAGGAGGTCGCGTGGGCCCAGCGCGAATGGGGCGTCGACATCCACACCCTTGATGTGGATTTGATGGATGATCTGGACGGCGTGGCGGCGCTCGGCGCAGCGCTTGATCTCACAATCGGGCCGATGAACGCCTCCACCAATCTCGCGGCGGCGGCCGGCGGCCTGATCTGGATTGTGGCGTTGTCGTCCCACTGGCCCTTGTTTGGGCTTGACCGCCTCGCCTTTTATCCCGGCTCGCGCGCTTTCAGCCCGCGCCAGGCGGGTGATTGGGACGGCGCGATGGCGGAGGTCGCAGACGCGCTCAGCCAAGCCGCGAGCCAGGGCGGCGTCGCAGCTGGGGCGGCTGGGGCGGCTGATACAGCTGGGGCGCCCGCCGCAGGGGCTGATGACGGACGCGACGCGGCCTAAGCGGCCGGTTCGCGCCATCGTCACGCGGCCTCTCGGGGACGTCCCAAAGGACGGCGTTTCGCGACGCTTCTTGGGCAGCGCCCTGATGTGAGCGC
>CAZMSO010000079.1:0-4941 GCA_964568975.1 uncultured Caulobacterales bacterium
CGAGCGTGCGCCATTACGCCAAAGCCTTCACCGACGCCGAACTCTCCGCCCATGGCGATCAGCTCTCCGACACCGAGCGGGCGAATTTGGTGCTGCATCGATATGAGGTAACCAACTCGTCGGCGTCTGTAAGATTACTGAATTCCAACTCCTCCTCACAGAATTAGTTTGCAGTATTGTATTTCGACCGGAATTCGCTACAAATAGATCCATGATACTGCCATAGTTGAACGCGCTTTAATATCCGCTATCAAAAGGGGGCTGCGATGCGATCAGTTGGGGAGTGGATACTCGGTATAGGGACACTTGCGTTAAGTTCTGTCGGCCTGTTCGTTGGGCTTCGCATCGAAGAGGCTCAGTCACTCCAAAACCAAACACAATTACGTCAGGCTGACGTCCAGATTTTTAGTAATCATTTTCGTGCAATTGACAATGGAATATCAAATATGAACGGGATTTGTACGACAGGAAATATTGCCAATGCGCAAATCGCTTTAACTGCAGTGGAGCGGTTGTGTGCCAACGAACTTTCGCTTCGTGAGGGATCTGGTTACAGATCTTCACTCGATTCACTTATATTAAGGATCGAAAGCTCTTGTGCGCCAGGGAGTCGAACCGCTGCTTTGTTGAGTAACCTGCGGGTGAGATTTGATGATACAAACTGCTCCAATGAATTTGTTGAGTTTCAGAGCGGCCGTGATGATAAAAATCCGGATTCACCAGTTTGGTTTGCAGTATTAGCGTCGTACACGGTCGGGTCAGGTGAGAAATTTGCTATCGATCAAATGAATTCACTGAAACCGATAATAGATGAATTTGTAGGCCCTGAGAAAACATCATTCGGCCTTGGCTTGTATCGGACAAGACAATCGAACCACTATGCGATTGCGCTTTATCCAGAAATTTCGGCCGCAGACCAGCGAGCGACTGCTCGGCAGCTAGTTGAACTGGCAAAAGGGCAGGGATGGGCGGATGACGCCTTCCTCCAATTTGGTGACAGTTGGTCGAGATGCGAATACTATGCCACTCAGGCCGATCTAAGATCATGTGGAGATAAACAGTAGTGTGCTGGAAACCAGCCGCCGCGCCGCCGTCAAGGATGAAACCCGAAGGGCGCCCAGCGTCCTTGACGGCGACGCGCGGCTGAGCAGAGCCTCATCCATGGCCTGAAAGGCAGGAACCGCCTTTCAGGCCATGCCGAGCCAAAACCCCGTCACGATTGACGATCACCCTTCGGCCCTGCGTCGCGGGGACCCTTGTCGCTCGGACCATCCTGATCGCCATCCCTCTTCTCCCGAGCCGCATCGCGGAACGCCTCGCCATACTTGGCGAGGATCTCATTGGCCCGCTGTGACGCCTCTGACGGCGGCCGCGCGGCATAGCCGTACTGTCTCATCAGCGCATTGGCCTGCGCGACCTTCTGCGCCGCTTCTGTGAGCGCGGCGCGCTTCTCTGATGACCGCTCCCGCGTGTCCGCGGCGTATCGCGCCTTGTCGGCGCCCTGCACGTTCACGAGCGCATCCCGCTCACGCAGCAATACGGAACGATTGGCCGCCAGCTTGTCCTGATGCGCAAGCTTCAGCGCCGCCGCCTTGGCCTTGACCGCATCGGCCTGGTCCCGCGCCAAGGCCTGACGCTTGCGCTCTTGCAAACGGTCAAACGCCGCCCGTCGCTCACCGGCGTTGGAGATCACCTTGAACGTCTTCGCCAACAGCGCCCGATCGCCCTCACGCACGGCGCGGACCAGATCGAGCGAGACGAGCGCATTGCGCGCCCGCCCAAACCAAGTCTGCTCCAACGCCTCATAGCTCAGCCGCTCGGCCCGCTGACGCTGCGCCAGCTCCAGCCGCTGCGGCCGATACGCCTCCCGCACCGCAGCCCTCGCCCGCGACAGATCCCGCGCCAGCCCACGCTCCAAACTCGCTTTGCGGGCCTTATGCGCCTCGGCGAGATCGCCCCAGGCCTTGGCGTGCAGCGCCGCCATGGTCCGCCCGCGCTGCAAGAGTGCGGCGTCCTTCTTGCGCTGCGCGTCCCGCACGGCGGTGAACAGCGCATTGTCATTGGCCTCGACAAAGGCTTGGTCTTGCTCAAACACATTGCGCGGCTTGCGCCGATCGCCCTTGACGTAATCGCCGGCCTCCCGCGCCTCGGCGTTCAGCTCCCGATTGGGCGTCTGATCATCGGTGCCATGGCGCTTGGAAAACGCCAGCGCCCATTTCGAGGCTTTGAGCTGATCATTCTTGTCCGGCAGCATCACCCCATGGGCCGGATGCACCCGGTTCAGCATGATGTGGACGTGACTGTGCTCTTTGTCCCGGTGGGCGTAATAGATCGCCTGATGCTCATCGGCGAATTGCCGCTGCCCCACCCGGGACTTGGCCCGGCTTTTCGACGGATCGCTGCCGATCTGCGTCAGCAGCTCATCGGCCGCCGCGATCATGGCCTCGCGCTCTTCGGGCTCCCCATCCGCAAAGGACAGCACGATATGCGCGACCGGCCCCTTGGTGGATTTGCGGCCCGCTTGCTTGCCCGCGGCTGCTTTGAGCTGATCCTGGGCCAGAGCGGTCCCCACCATCTCCTTCCAAGCGAAATGGGGATCCTCATGGGCCAGATTGCGCGTGGCCATCCACTCCACGCGCTCAGACGTGCTGCGATCGTTTTCATCATGGGCGCAATAGGCGTGCAGGCCCTTGAAGGAAAACCCGCCTTGGCCGGAAGGGTTGATGACGACGATCATCCCTCGATATCCGCCAAGGCCTTCGCCAGCACCTTCCGCAGCTCATCGCCGACGGTTCGCCAATGCTGCTGGAACGCTTGGCCCCGATGGGTGGCCCGGGCCAGCTGATTGACATTGTTGCCCACACGCGACAGCGCCGCCGCCAGGGCCGGATCCGTCGACCGCCGGGCGAAAGAGACCGGATGCCCGAGCGCCCGCCGCCGCACATATTCCGATACGGACAGCCCCGCCGCGCGCGCGGCTGCTTGCAGCTGCGCGTCCTCGGCGAGCGTAAACCGCAGATTGCGCTGCGCGGTCCGTTTCTCGTGCGTCTCCTTTTTCGGTCGGGCCATCTCGTCTCTTTCTCCGAATCCAAGGACGGTTCCTTGGTCGGGATCCAACGCCGAAACGTTGGGCATGGGGTTCAGTCCAGATGGGGAGCACGCAGGCTCCCCAAGCTCTGGTCCATGGGTGTCCAGAGGGAGAGGCGACATCTCCCTTTGGTGCGTTCCAAGCCGCACAGGCTTGGCGCAGGGGTCTGGTTCAGGAGGGGCGGCGCACGCCCCTGATCCTGATCGTCGTTAAGGGGGCGAAACCCCTTGCCAGATCGAGCCGCCCGGTCCAACGGACCGTCGCGCGCTCGGGTTTTTGTATAACAAAAACATATCTGGCTCCGCTCCCTCCGCTGAAAGTTGCCATAAAGTTCCCCGCCTTTGCAAATTGTGCACACACCTCCCCGCTGAACCTGGCCGTGACCGCGCCCGAAGCTCCGGCGTGCGCTGTTTCGCTTAGACGGTTACAACAGGCTCAAACGCACAAACACGCAGCATGGTGGGGGCAAACCATGGCCAATCCCGAGCATGTCGAGATCCTCAAACAAGGCGTCGCGGCTTGGAATAAATGGCGGGAGGAGCACCCGAATGTGGCGCCCGATCTGTCTGGTACTCGTGAGGTCCCTTTTGATTTCAATTTGGTGCTTCGCGACACCGCGGTTTGGGGGCCGTGGCCTGAAGGCCGTCGGCCACGGCATCACGATGACGAAAACGGGGTAATCCTGGCTGGGATCAACTTGCGCAACGCCAATGTCTCACAGGCCAGACTAACAAACGTGTTCCTACGCAAAGCAAAGCTTGGTCGCTGTCGTTTCACCGGTTCCAACTTGACCGGCGCGCGTCTATCTCATTGCGACTTAGTCTACGCTGATTTTGCGAGAAGCCGGATTGAGGATGTCAACTTTCGCGCCAGCGATCTGTCTGGGGCAAACTTCGGCCGCGCCCATGTCACCGATGCCAATTTTCGCGACACGACTTGGGATCGCGCAACCACACTAAATCCACCAGGGCGCGGAATAGCCGATCTGTCTGGCGATCCGAGGTTGCAGCGTGCATGGCTTGATCAACTCTATATTGAACGGACCAGGTCTAGCTTTGGCACGCGGCCGGAGGGGTGGCGAGCGCTTCTGGAGCCAATAGTGGCCCTGCGTCGTCCAGCATGGTTGATACTTGGTCTTATCGGTGCCCTTTGCGGTGCTATTGCGACAGCTCCGTCGAGCGGGGCAACGTTACTTGAGCACTTTGGATCGGCGAGCGCATGGTTTCCCGTGATATTAGCGGCTCTGTTGGGTGCCTTTGTCGGGCTGACTTTGTCGACTTTTTGGGGACGTCGGTTCGTGTTTACGGCTTGGGCGCTATTTGACTTCGGTCGTTCATGGGCCTCAGTTGCGCTTTTCGCTGCCGCGCTGATAATCCTCTTTGGTACGCTCTACAGTACCTGGCTAATACCAGGCGGCCACGTAGCGTTTGTACCGGACGACGGCTCTGAAGAACACTGGCTCTACCCCTGGTTCATCGCCGCCATGGGCTTTGCGACTTTGGGCATCGGCGACTTTTCGAGACCGCTGACCGGGCTTGGCCAACTGATGATGATCGCCAATGTGCTGGCCGGGTTCACGACGTTTGGTTTGTTGCTCTCGGTGTTGGGCAACACCTTCGCGCGACGGGCGGGTTAGTCCCGGTCGCCCTCAAACTGGCGCATCGGGTCTTGGGCCTGGTGCAAGATCCGCAGGATGGCGATCGTTTGATCGCAGATCTCGTAATAGACCACATGCTTGCGCACGGTGAGGCGGCGGACGCCGGGAAGTTGGTCCGAATAGTCTCTGCCGAGCTTGGGGTTCTCGCCGATCAGACTGAAGGCGTCGAGCAGCGCATTGGCGTAAACAACCGCCT
>CAZMSO010000080.1:0-4608 GCA_964568975.1 uncultured Caulobacterales bacterium
GTCTCGTTATCCTCCACGCGCGCCGTCAGTTTAACGCCTAAGCGTGCGCTGCGCTTGCGCAGGGCCGCCCACGTCTCAGGATCAAGCTCGTCAGCGCCGGGGATCGCCCATGCCGCCGGATCCGGGGCGCGCGCGCCGAGTTGGCGCGCCAGCACGGCGTTAAACGTGGCGAGCGCGGCGGTGAAGCGCACGAGCTGCAGCCGCCGCGCGCCCACGCGTTCTGCGGCCGTCAAAAAGCCGATCAACGGGGTCAACTCCGATCGCGGCCCGACCCCTAGATCTACGAACTGCTCCAGAAACTCGCCATAGCTCAACGGCTCGGTCTGCGGGCCCACATCGCGCCAGGCGCGTTCAGCGAGCAAATGCACGTCGTGGCGACGCAAAACACCCGGCGCCCCACCCAGAGGCTGGGCCTGCATGCTCAGCGCGCCCGCGGGCGCATCCTCCGTGATGGCGTCATACAGCGCCTCCGCCAGATCGCCTAACGTGCGCAGACGATCGCTGCGCGGCGCAAACTCCAAAAACGTCGCCGCCGATAGACCGCGCAAGCGCGCGAAAAACACCGTCAGCTGATAATTAAGCGCGTTTTTAAGGCCGGGATCGAGGGGATCGGAGTACCATCGCGCGCGGCTGAAATGCAGAAAGCGCTGGCATTGCGTCAACACGTCCTCGCCCGCCCGCAGCAGCGCAAAACCGTCGCGCTCAAGGGCGGCGGCGTCGTCCTCGCGCCGCGCGCGCCGGTCGCCGCTGAACATGGCGAGCACCACCAACTCACGCAGCGCAAGCAGGGCCGCCGTCACGCACGCGGCCACAAGAGCCGCTAAGGTGCTCACATCCAGCGCTGAGGACCCGGCGGCGCCCAGGACAGGCGCGACAAGCGCAATCGACGGGGCGAGCAGCTCCACAGCGTCCCTTCCGGATGTGACCGCCGCGCCCGAGCGCAGGCGGCGCGCGACGCTCAGGTGCGCCAGCGCAACGTGGCCGGCTCCAGCGGATTCGTGAAGGCGCGTCCTTCCGCCCGCGCCGCCAGCCACTCCTTTTTGAGACGCAGATACCACTTCGCCAAGGCGTCGGCGTCATCCACAAGCAGCAAAGTGGGCTCATACGCCAGGCCTTCTTGCTGCAGCGCCAGAATGCCCGCGTCCTGGCGCAAGAATGCACGGCCCAGCGGCGCAAGGATCGGACGCAGCGCCGTCAGCACCGGCGTGTCCCAATAAATCACATGAGTGGTTTCCGACGTGGCCTCGTCGAGGGGCGTCACGAAGGTCGCGCTGATCACGGTATGGCGGTCATTTGTGATCGTCTCCACCCGCACCCCCGGCAGGCGAAAGCTGATTTCGGTCGTCGGCGCGCCGCCGAGCAATTTGTAGACCGCTGAGTTTGAGGACGGCCGGTGGGCGACCATCGTGAAGCCGAGTTCAGAGGGCTCGTAACTCTTTGTTTTGTCCATCGCCGCGCTTGGTTTGCGCCAAAACCAGCTTTGGTGAACGTAAGGCCCGTGGGCGGGGTCCATGAGGCCGATCACCGCTTGATCGACGTGGGCGTTAAACGTTTCGCGAGTGTGGAACTTGATCTCGCCGCCGCCCACAGGGCCCTGGCGGCCCTGGGCGATGTCGGGCGGTTCGGCTTCAGGCTCACCCTCAAAGCGCGGGTCGCTGGCCATGTAAATCCACACCAGGCCGTCGCGCTCGCGCACAGGATAGCGCCGGGCGCGGATGCGCTGATGCTCAAAGTCGGAATCGCTCGGCAGCGCGGGAATGTGGCTGCACACGCCGTCATGGGTGCGAAAACGCCAGCCGTGATACGGACACTCCACCTCCGCTTGAGCGCCGGCGTCATGCAGGCCGTTTTCTGTGCGCGCGGTCTCCAAAATGCGCCCCGCTGAGAGGAGTGCGGCCCGGTGGGGGCAGATGTCGCGCAGTGCGAAGGCATTTCCAGCGCGGGTGCGGCCCATGACGATCGGCTCGCCCAGAAACCGTTTCGCGGCGAGGCGGCCTGGGCGCAGATCGTCCGCCAGACAGGCGAAGTACCACAGATCGAGGAGGGGGGCGGTGGTCATGGCCGCAAGAGTGTCCTGGTCCGGGCGGGCGGGCGCGCTCGGCCCACACGCGCCGTGGGCGTGAGCGCAGAAACGCCCCGTCTTGTCGCAGGTCCGCGCGCCAGCGCCAAGGCGCCGGGGCGCCGCAGGCCGCGCCATAAGACGTGACGGCGGCTCACCCCAACCCCACGCGTCGGCGCACGTCTTGGGGCGTTGCGCCGGCGGCGCGCAGGGCCTGCAGCGTCGCCGCCTGATCGCGCTTCGCGAGCCGCTTGCCATCGCCGCCGAGGATTAAGCGGTGATGGCGGTAGATGGGCGTCGGGAGCGCCAGCAGCGCCTGCAGCAGGACGTGCAGATGCGTGGCGTCGAACAAGTCCTCGCCGCGAATGACGTGGGTCACGCCCTGGAGCGCATCATCCCACACCGCCGCCATGTGATAGCTCGTTCCGGCGTCTTTGCGCGCAAGCACGACATCGCCGCGGCGCTGCGGCTGGGCGGGGATCCAGCCTGTCTCGCCGGCCGGGCCGCGCCCCTCCTCCACAAAGCCGAGGGCCTCCCATCGGCCCCCAAGATGATCGCGCGCGCGCGCCAAAGAGAGCCGCCAGGCGAAGGGATCGCCGCGCGCCACACGGTCTTCTTCCTCGTCGCGGGCCAGCGGCGCGCCCACATACGTCTCCGCCGCCGGCCCGTGGGGGGCGCGCGCGATCGCCGCCAACACGTCCTTACGCGTCTTAAAGCACCGATAAACAAGGTCCGCCGCGATGAGGCGCGCCAGCGCGCGGGCATACTCCTCCCGGTGTTCCGACTGGCGGCGCACGGGCAAGTCCCATGCAAGCCCCAGCCAAGCGAGATCCTCCCCAATCGCGGCCTCGAACTCCGGGCGGCAGCGGGTGTGATCGATGTCTTCAAAGCGCAACAGACAGCGCCCGCCGACGGCGTCGGCGGCGTCAAAGGCGGTGAGCGCGGAAAACGCGTGGCCGAGGTGGAGATAGCCCGTCGGGCTCGGCGCAAAGCGCGTGATGAATGCGGGCCGTTCATTATCGTGGCTGGATTGAGACATGATGCGCCTGCGTTTGTGCCGCGCAGCGGGCTGTGGGATGACGACGCGACGCCACCGCCAGCGTGAGGAGACGCGCCCGTGCCCCAGGATCTTCCCGATGACGCCCCCCGAGGTCCAGTCACCCTTGATGGGCCGCGGCGCGCGCCGGCCTCCGGTGCGGCCGACGCTCTGGTGGTGCTGATCCATGGCTATGGCGCGAACGGCGATGACCTCTTTCCGCTGGCTCAGCCCCTGTCGGAGGCGTGGCCGGGCGCGGCGTTTGCGTCGCCCAACGCGCCCGATGACGCGCCTGGCGGTTTCGGCGGGCGGCAATGGTTTCCGATCGCGACCATGAATGAGGCCCACATCGCTGAGGGCGTGCGGACGGCGGCGCCGGCGCTCGACGCGTTCCTTGACGCCGAGCTTGCGCGGTGGGGCGTGCCGGCGGAGCGGCTGGCGCTGTTAGGCTTCAGCCAAGGCGCGATGTTGAGCTTGCATGTGGGCTTGCGCCGCACGCCGGCGGTGGCGGGGATCCTGGCGTTTTCAGGCTTTCTCGCGGGCGCTGACGCCTTGACGGACGCGATCGCCGCGCGCCCGCCGACGCTGTTGGTCCATGGCGATCAAGACACCGTGGTGCCGTTCCAGCTTCTGGAGTACACCGCCCATCGGCTGGAGGCGCTGGGCGTGCCGGTGCGCGCCCACGCCCAGCCCGGCCTCGGCCACGGCATCGCTCCGGAAGGCGTCGGCCTCGCCGCGGCGCATTTGCGCGCCATCTTCGCTGAAGACGCGACCGCCGCGCGTGCGCGACGCTGAGCGTCGGGATTTGTCATGATGACGTCATGCGATTCCGCCTATATACGGCGGTGACCGGTAGACGTTGAGAAGGAGCATCGCCTTCACGTGTCGCCACGGAACCCATAGCGCCCCACGGCGGGAGGACTCACGTTGGAGATCCTAACCACCCCGCTGAATGGCTGGCCGTGTTTGGTGCTCAACGCGGATTACCGTCCGCTGAGCTACTACCCGCTGTCACTCTGGTCGTGGCAAGAGGCGATCAAAAACGTCTTCCTTGAGCGGGTGAATATTGTCGCGACCTATGATCAAGCGATCCGCTCGCCGTCGTTCGCGATGGACGCGCCCAGCGTGGTGTCGCTGAAGGACTTCGTGCAGCAGGACCGGCCGCCGGCCTTCACGCGGTTCAACTTGTTTTTGCGCGACGGCTTTGCATGCGTGTATTGCGGCTGGGACGCGAAAGAAGATTTGACCTTCGATCACGTCATTCCGCGGTCGAAGGGTGGGCGCACGACCTGGGCGAACATTGTGACGGCGTGCGCGCCGTGCAATCTCAAAAAGGGCGGGCGCACGCCGAAGGAAGCCGACATGCACCCCGCGCGGAAGCCGACGCGTCCGACCATGCAGCGTCTCCAGGCCATGGGGCGGCGGTTCCCGCCGAATTATCTTCATGAGTCCTGGATGGACTACCTCTATTGGGACACGGAACTGGATCAGTGACGGCGCGTCGTCGTCGGCG
>CAZMSO010000081.1:0-3910 GCA_964568975.1 uncultured Caulobacterales bacterium
CGCATTGCACGCTATGCGCACCTGGTCGGACGCGAGAATGTGGTCGCGGCCGTTGATTGCGGCTTTTCCATTCATGTCGGGTCGAAAGGCGTCGATCCCGACGTCGCCTTCGCGAAGTTGGCGGTGTTGGCTGAAGGCGCGCGGCGGGCGAGCCGCCAGTTTTGGCCCTAATCGACGCCGGGCCAGCCGCCGGCGGTCGCCGACGCGTTTGCGGGAGGCCGCTCGCGCGACCTCCCGGGCGCGTCAGGCCTTAGCCCAGATCAAACCGATCCAACGTCATCACTTTTGTCCATGCCGCGACGAAGTCGCGAACAAACCGCTCCTCGCCGCCGTCCACGGCGTAGGCCTCCACGATTGCGCGCAGCTCCGCGTTCGAGCCGAACACGAGATCAACCTCCGTGGCCGTCCATTTGAGGTCGCCGCTTGTGCGGTCGCGCCCCTCAAACACCGCCGGGTCGTCCTCAGACGGGGCCCACACAGTCGCCATGTCCAAGAGATTGACGAACACGTCGGTGCTGAGCGTCCCGGGACGATCGGTGAGCACGCCATGGGCGGCGGCGCCGGCGTTGGCGTTGAGGCTGCGCAAACCGCCGACCAGCACTGTCATTTCCGGCGCCGTCAGCGTCAGCAGGTCGGCTTTGTCGATCAGCGCCGCCGTCGGCGTCAGGCGGGTGGTGTCGCTGACATAATTGCGGAACCCATCGGCGGCCGGCTCAAGCACCGCAAAGGACGCCACATCCGTTTGCTCGGCTGTGGCGTCCATGCGCCCCGGCGTGAAGGGCACCGTGACGTCGTGGCCGGCGGCTTCCGCGGCGCGTTCAATCGCGGCCGCGCCGCCAAGGACAATGAGGTCAGCAAGAGAAACGCGCTTGTCGCCGCGTTGCGCGTCATTGAAGTCCGCTTGGATGGCTTCAAGGGTCTCAAGCACGGTTTGCAGCTCGTCGGGGTCGTTGACCGCCCATGCGTTTTGCGGCGCGAGCCGGATGCGTGCGCCGTTCGCGCCGCCGCGTTTGTCGCTGTCGCGATAGCTGGAGGCCGCCGCCCACGCCGTGCGCACCAGCTGCGGCGTGGTCAGATCTGAGTCACGGATTTGCTCTTTCAAGCGCGCGATGTCGCGCCCGTTGATCAGCGTGTGATCGACTTCCGGAATCGGATCCTGCCAAATCAGCTCCTCATCGGGGACAAGCGCGCCGAGATATCGCGCGCGCGGACCCATGTCGCGGTGGGTGAGCTTGAACCAGGCGCGCGCAAAGGCGTCAGCAAAGGCGTCGGGGTCTTCGCGGAAGCGCTCAGAGATCTCGCGGTAGCGTGGATCACGCTTCAAGGAGAGATCCGTGGTGAACATGATCGGCGCGTGGCGGGTGTCGGGATCATGGGCGTCCGGCACGAGCTGGGCGGCGGCCTCATCGCTGGGGATCCACTGCACCGCGCCGGCGGGGCTTTTGGTCTGCACCCACTCATACGTGAAGAGGTTGTCGAGATACTGGGTCGTCCACGCGATCGGATTGGCCGACCAAGCACCTTCGAGCCCGCTGGTGATCGTGTCGGCGCCCACGCCGGTCCCACAGGTGTTGATCCAGCCAAGGCCTTGGCTTTCGACGCCTTCGGCAGCGGGCTCAGGCTCCAGGCAGTCGGCCGGCGAGGCCGCGCCATGGGCTTTGCCGAAGGTGTGGCCGCCGGCGATCAAGGCGACCGTTTCTTCGTCATTCATCGCCATACGGCCGAAGGTTTCGCGAATGTCGCGGGCCGCAGCGAGGGGATCAGGCGTGCCGTTGGGGCCTTCGGGATTGACGTAAATGAGCCCCATCTGCACCGCCGCCAGCGGGTTTTGCAGCTCGCGGTCGCCGGAATAGCGCTCGTCGGCGAGCATGTCCGTCTCCGGGCCCCAATAGACGAGTTCAGCCTCCCAATCGTCCTCGCGGCCGCCGGCGAATCCGAACGTCTCAAAGCCCATAGACTCCAGGGCGACATTGCCGGTCAGCACCATGAGGTCCGCCCAGGAAAGGGCCGCGCCGTATTTTTGCTTCACAGGCCACAACAGCCGGCGGGCTTTATCGAGATTGGCGTTGTCGGGCCAGCTGTTGAGCGGCTCGAAGCGTTGCTGGCCGCCGCCAGCGCCGCCGCGGCCGTCGGCTGTGCGGTAGGTCCCAGCGCTGTGCCACGCCATGCGGATGAAAAACGGACCGTAATGGCCATAGTCGGCCGGCCACCAATCCTGGGACGTCGTCATTACGGATTCAATGTCAGCTTTCACGGCGTCCAGATCGAGGGTCTCAAACGCTTGTGCGTAATCGAAGTCGCCGCCATAGGGGTTCGACTGGGTCGCGTTTTGCCGCAACGGTGTTAAGTTCACCTGGTTCGGCCACCAGAAGTCATTCGGCTTCGCGTCAACTTGCGCCGACACCGGGCTCGTCAAGGCCGTCGTCGACAGCGCGATCGCCAGGATCGACGCGAGCCCTGCGACGTGTGTGTGCGTGCGTGCGTGCATAATCGTTACCTCCGAGATCCCCTGGGCGGATTTAGAACGATTATAAACCTGGAGAGGGGCGGTCAAGGGGCGCCGTGGCGTCATTGCGTTTTGGCCAGCGGCGGGCGCGCCCGCCATGGCGCTCAGGCTGTGGCCTGACCGAGGCGACAGCGGCTTTCTGCGGCGGGCGCTGTCGCGAGTGGGCGCTGTCGCGAGTGTTCGCATGGGGGCGGAGACGCGAAAGGGGTGCATTATGATCCAACGACGAGCGGTGCTTGTCACTGGCGCGGCGGCGGCCGTCGTCGCCATCGGCGCGGGCTGGGCGCTCAGCCGGACGCCGCGGCGCGCGCAGCAGCCCTGGCGCGCGGCCCAAGCGGGGTTTGGCGATCCGCGTCTTGACGCGCTCGCTTTCGCCATTCTCGCGCCGAGCCCCCACAACATGCAGCCTTGGCGCCTGGCGTTTGATGGCGCGGACGGGGTGCGGGTGATGGTCGACCCCACGCGGCTTCTGCCGGAAACCGATCCGTTGTCGCGGCAAATTGTCATCGGGTTCGGCTGTTTCTTGGAAATGCTGCGCCTGGCCGGCGCGGCGTCGGGCCATCGCGCCGACATCACGGCGTTCCCGGAGGGCGAAGACGGGGTCCTTGCGGGCCGACGGCCGCTGGCGGCGGTCCGCTTGGTTGAGGATGCGAGCGTGGCGGTCGATCCGCTGTTTGAGGCCGCTCTCACGCGACGCACGAACCGCGCGCCTTACGATCAGAACCGGCCCGTCGCGCGCGCGGATCTCAATGCTCTGGCCGCGGCCAGCGTCGCGGGGGTGCGTGCTGAAGCGAGTGGGGACGCTGCGTTCGTGGCTGAGTTGCGCGCCCTCGCGAGCGAGGCCTGGGCGATTGAGTGGGGCTATGAGCCCACCCGTCGCGAAAGCCTTGTCGTCACGCGCATTGGCAAAGCCGAGATTGACACCGAACCCTGGGGGTTGTCGCTTACCGGGCCGGTGATGGAGGGGCTCAACGCCGTCGGCGTGTTGACGCTGGACGCGATGGATCAGCCGGGGTCGTCGGCTTATGACCAATCGCAGCAATTCTATGAGCGCGCGTGTCAAACGGCCATGGCGTTCGTGTGGACGGTGTCGGCGACGAACACTCGCCGCGATCAGCTGGACGCCGGACGCGCGTGGGTGCGCATCCAGCTGGAGGCGGCGCGACGCGGCGTCGCGTTCCAGCCGCTCAGCCAGCCGCTTCAAGAGTATCCGCCGATGGCCGGCCCTTACGCGCGCGCCCACGCCGTTCTCGCGCCGGATGGCGGGACGGTGCAAATGCTCGCCCGGCTGGGCTACGCCGCGTCGCCGCCGCCATCCCCGCGCGAGCCGTTGGAGACGAAACTGCTGGAGCTCTAGCGCTTGCGCGCAGGGGGGACCCCCGACAAGTCTGGCTTGTTGAGGGG
>CAZMSO010000082.1:0-3770 GCA_964568975.1 uncultured Caulobacterales bacterium
CGCCTCACGGACACGGCGCGCGCGTGTCGACTGCGGCCCCGCCAAGGCGCGACAGCGCCCAAACAATCGCTGCCCAAACAATCGCTGCCGAGACTCTAAACGTCGTTGTAGCTGGAGTATGTCTTGAAGAAATCGTTACGCCATTTGAAATTTGTGAACGACATCCCCGCCGTCACATCCAAGCCCTCAACCCAATGCCACCAGCCGATCGGAATGAACATCGCCTCGCCGGGACCGAGAATGGTCTCAATCACTGTGGGTTTGTCGCCGTCGGCTGGGCCGACGGCCAAGTCCTCGCCGGTCCAACGACTGTACACATGGGTCCAGTTACGCATCAGGCGGGTTTCATAACTCGGCACCAGGCGCACGCGCTTTCGGCCAAACACCTGAACCAGCAAATTATTTGTCAAATCATGGTGATACGGCGTGATCGTGCCCCGCGGGCCGAGCCAGAAAAAACCGTCAGCGTGGTCATTACGCTCTAAGTATTGCGGGACCTGAATAATATCGTTCCACAGCGGCGCAAGCGCCTGGCGGTTCTTCCCGGAATTGTTTGCTGTTACATAATAATTGTTCGTTTTTTCATCACTCCGCAACAAATCCAGGAGTTCGCGAAACGGCATAACGCGCACAAAATTTTGACGCTTGTGTTCGTAATCCGGGCTGCGGTCACGCCCGAATTGCACCTCAATCTCAGCGTCGCCAGCCACCTCCTCGAAATAATCCAGCGACCATTTGGTCATGGCCGGCCACGCATCAATCACGTCCGTGACGATGACGGGGCGATGGGCCGCGTAATACTCGTCGCGGAACTCCTCTGTAGAGACGCCCGCACGCCTCTCGATCGTCGGCGTCTCGCCCGCACCCAAACGCCAATGGGCGGCGTAAAGGTCCAACAGCCAGTCACGTTTGCGCAGCCGTGCGCCCAGGGTCGTCACGCCGCGCAAATAAGGATGGGCTTGCGCGGCGCGGACCTCAGCGGTCGCCACGGGACGCGTCGCGCCCGCGTTCACCAGTCCTTGAATGATGTTTTGCGGCGGGTGGCCTTCCATCAGCTGCTGGGCGATGGCCGCGCGCCACCGGTCGGGAAAAGGCGCGCTCGGCTGGGGCCGCCCGCTCTCAGCGCGGCGTTCTTTGCGGTTGCGCGGGGTCGGTTTCACGACGACCATGACGGTGTTCTCCAACGACGCAGTGTGATGTCACTGTGTCCAATTTCAGCACGCGCGCCAAGGCCTTCAGCCAGCTTGGGCCTTCAGCCCGCTTGGGCCTTCAGCCCGCTTCGACTGGCGGCCCGCCGGCGGCCCGCCTGGGCCTGAAGGCCCGGCGGCCGCGTCAGCCCGCGCCCCAGACATGTGATCGCATCCCAGCGCGCCTCGCCCTACATTCAAGAGCATGGCCAAAACCACCGCGACCACCGCCCGCGCCGCCGCCGCTTCCCCACCCGCCAGCGCCCCTACCGGCGCGGACCTCGCCGGCTGGGTCCCCCATCGTCCCGCGCGCACCTGGGAGAAGTCGGAAGGCGGCGTGGCGTTTCGCGTCGACAGTCCCTTCGAGCCCAAGGGCGATCAGCCCCAAGCCATTGACGAGCTCGCCCAAGGCTTAGAGCGACGTGAGCAGGACCAAGTGCTGCTCGGCGTGACCGGCTCAGGCAAGACGTTCACTATGGCGAAAGTGATTGAAGCCGCGCAGAGGCCGGCGGTGGTGCTCGCGCCAAACAAAACGTTGGCGGCGCAGCTTTATGGAGAATTCAAGAAATTCTTTCCTAATAACGCTGTGGAATATTTTGTATCCTATTATGATTATTATCAGCCGGAGGCGTATGTTCCGCGCACCGACACCTATATTGCGAAAGAAAGTTCAATCAACGAACAAATCGATCGCATGCGTCACGCGGCCACTCGGGCGATTTTGGAGCGCGATGATGTGATTATTGTCGCGAGCGTGTCGTGCATTTACGGCATCGGCTCGGTGGAGACCTACACAGCGATGACCTTCACCGTGCGTGTCGGCGATCGCGTGGATCCGCGGACGCTAGTGAAGGACCTGGTTGCGCTGCAATACAACCGCAATGATCAAGGGTTTTCGCGCGGCACATTTCGCGTGCGCGGCGATGTGGTGGAGGTGTTTCCCGCGCATTATGAAGACCGCGCGTGGCGGTTGTCCTTTTTCGGCGATGAAGTTGAAGCGATTGTCGAGTTCGACCCGTTGACGGGAAAAACCGTGCAAGACCTCGGCTTCGTCAAAGTTTACGCCAATTCCCATTATGTGACGCCGCGCCCGACGCTGCAGCAAGCCATCAGCGCCATCAAAACGGAACTCAAGGACCGGCTGGCGTTTTTGGAGCAACATGGTCGGCTGCTTGAGGCGCAACGTTTGCAGCAGCGCACCGAGCACGACCTCGAAATGCTGGAGGCGACGGGATCGTGCGCGGGCATTGAAAATTACTCCCGCTATTTGACGGGACGTAAGCCCGGCGAACCGCCGCCAACGTTGTTTGAATACATTCCCGACAACGCAATTTTGTTTATCGATGAAAGCCATGTGACTGTGCCCCAAGTCGGCGGCATGTACCGCGGCGACTTCAACCGCAAGCGCACGTTGTCGGAACACGGCTTTCGCTTGCCCTCGTGTATGGACAACCGCCCGCTCAAGTTTGAAGAGTGGGACGCCATGCGCCCGCAAAGCGTTCATGTCTCCGCCACGCCCGGCGGGTGGGAGATGGAGCGCACGGGCGGCGTGTTTGTGGAGCAAGTCATTCGCCCGACCGGCCTGACTGACCCGCCCGTGGAGGTGCGGCCGGTCGCAAAAGACGGGTTTTCGCAAGT
This sequence comes from uncultured Caulobacterales bacterium, assembly GCA_964568975.1. Taxonomy (GTDB): domain Bacteria; phylum Pseudomonadota; class Alphaproteobacteria; order Caulobacterales; family Maricaulaceae; genus CAZADA01. Next base: position 2,826 of record CAZMSO010000082.1, read on the forward strand.
CGATGATGTGATCGCGGAAGTGAAGGATGTGGCGGCGCGCGGCTATCGCAGTCTGATCACGACCCTCACGAAGAAAATGGCCGAAGACTTAACGGAGTATATGCATGAGCAGGGCGTGAAAGTCCGCTATATGCATTCCGACATCGACACCGTGGAGCGCATTGAAATTATCCGCGACCTGCGTTTGGGCGCTTTTGACGTCTTAGTCGGCATCAATTTGTTGCGCGAGGGCTTGGACATCCCTGAATGCGCCTTCGTCGGCATTCTGGACGCGGACAAAGAGGGTTTTTTGCGCTCGGAAACGTCGCTTGTCCAAACCATCGGCCGCGCGGCGCGCAATGCCGACAGCAAAGTCGTTCTCTACGCGGACTCAGAAACCGGCTCAATGAAACGGGCGATGGCTGAGACGGCGCGGCGGCGAGAAAAGCAAGTCGCGTTCAACACCCTCCATGGCATCACCCCCGCCAGCGTCCAGTCCCATATCGCCGACGTGATGGCGAGCGTCTATGAGGGCGACCGCGTGACAGTGGGAACCGACGGCCTCGTGGAAGGCGTCGGCCCCAAAGGCCGCGACAACAAAGCCAACCGTCGGCGTCGGCAACTGCCTGACGGACGCGCCAAGGGCGCTGGCGGGGTCTCCGCCCGCGACCGGGGCCGGCGCCCGGCGTCCGGCGTCGCCGAAGACGGCCAAGCCGCATACTCCACGGATGGCGACACCGGCCTTGGCCACAATCTGCGGGCCGTGATCCAGGATCTCGAGACGCGTATGCGCGAAGCCGCCGCCGACCTGGAGTTCGAGGAGGCCGCGCGCCTGCGCGATGAGATCAAACGTTTGGAGCAGCAAGAACTTCTGCTCGCAAACGACGCGTTGGCGGGAGCCCCGCCGCCCGAAGCCTGACGCGAGCGGCGCTCGGGACGGCGATCCTTGGGAGGCGATCCTGGGGG
>CAZMSO010000083.1:0-3043 GCA_964568975.1 uncultured Caulobacterales bacterium
AGGCGATGGGTGAATGGTGGGGTGTCTTCAGGAGAAGACATGTGCCGTTGTGGGCCGCATTCGTTAACGGTGGGTTAATGGCGCGAATCGGCGCGACCCCTGAGTCGAAGGGCCGGCCAAGGGCGTGTGATGGGGTGGGCGGCCGCGCGGCGCGGCGCGCCTCAGTCCTCGCCGACCCAGCGGTCTGGGCTGATGCCTTGGAACAAAAGCGCCGCGCGCAAATCCCCAGAATTGATCTGAGCATCCGCACGCGCAGCCACTTTGGGCTTTGCGCGAAAGGCCACGCCAAGCCCCGCAGCGCCCATCATGGCGAGATCATTCGCGCCGTCGCCAATGGCCATCGCGTGCTCGGGACCTTCCCCATGGGCGTAAGCGTAGCGCGTGAGCGCCTCAAGCTTGGCGTTCGGGCCCAACACCGGCTCGCGCACGCGGCCGGTGAGCTTGCCGCGATTGTCCTCCAGCACATTGGCGTCAGCGCTGTCGAAGCCCACCGCCGCGGCCACGCGGGCCGCAAAGAAAGTGAAGCCGCCGGAGACGAGCGCGGTGTACGCGCCGTGGGCCTTCATCGTCGCCACGAGCGTGCGCGCGCCCGGCGTGATGGCCGGCGCGACGCGTTTGGTCCACACCTCCTCCAAGAGCGACAAGGGCGCGCCCTTGAGCAGCTTGACGCGCGCGCGCAAGGACGCCTCGAAATCGAGATCCCCGCGCATGGCCTTCTCTGTGATCGCGGCCACTTTGCGTCCAATGCCGAGAGCCTCGGCAAGCTCGTCAATGCATTCCACGCCAATCACGGTGGAATCCATGTCGCAAATCAAAAGCCGCTTCACGCGATCGTCCTCGCTGGACACACACCAATCCACGGCCTGGCCGGCGAACCGCCCGCTAAGCGCCTGACGCGCGCGCGCGGCCTCAACGTCGCGCACCAGCAGCTGATAGCCCGCCAACGGCGCGGCCTGCGGCGGGGAGGCGGCCAAGGGCGAAGCGCCCGGCGGCGCGCCATGGGCGGTCAGCCGCCCGCCGTCGCGATTGATGAAAGTCGCCACGAGCCCCTGGCGCGCGATCTCCGCTTGGCCTGACGGAGCGGCGGCGACGGCGATCAAACGTGTGGTCTGTGTGTCAGCGGTCATCGGCTGTGTCTCAGTCACCCATCCCCGTCCCCGTCCCGATTCTCTATCCCCCGCGCAGGCCGAAGGTGAGAGGAGGGCGGGCGCTGCGTCGTTTCCCCTGCGCGCCGGCCGCGCTAGTCTCGCGGATCGATTGTGAGCAAGGACGGCCGGCTTACGGCTGCGGCCCCGCCTATGAGCGCGGATTTTGGAGGCGAAGATCCGCCTGCGCTTCTCATCGCAGGCCCAACCGCCAGCGGCAAGAGCGCGTTGGCTTTGGCGTTGGCGCGCCATCTCGACCCAAAGGGCGGGGCCGAGATCATCAACGCCGACGCGATGCAAGTCTATCGCGACGTCTGCATCCTCACCGCCCGCCCCGCGCCGCGCGAGCAGGGCGCGACGCCCCACCGGCTTTACGGCCACATTGACGGCGCGTGCGCGCATTCCGCCGGGGCCTGGGCGCGCGACGCCGACGCCGCGATTGCGGCGTGTCGCGCCCGCGGCCGCACGCCGATCGTGGTCGGCGGCGCGGGGCTCTATTTTGAGGCGCTGACAGTGGGCTTGGCCGCCACGCCTCCCATCACAGCCGACGCGCGCGCGGAAGTTGACGCAGAGATCGCAGCCGCGCCGGACGCCGCCTATGCGCTTGCGCGCGCACGCGACCCTGAAGCGGCGGCCGCGGTGGCGCCCGCCGACACTGTGCGCGTGCGGCGGATCCTTGAGGTCTATGCGCAAACGGGCAAGCCGCTCAGCGCCTGGCGGCGCGAAGGCGCGGCGCCGGTCCTCGCGCCTGGGGCGTGGCGCGCCGTCGTGGTGAGCCCGCCGCGCGCTGAGCTGTACGCACGGATCGATGCGCGCGTGGAGGCGATGATTGCGGCCGGCGCGGCGGACGAGGTCGCCGCGCTGCGGCGCCGCGGGCTTGACGGGCGGCTTCCGGTGATGAAAGCGATCGGCGTCGCCGCGCTCAGCGCGTGGCTTACCGGCGAGGTGGCGCAGGCGGAGGCCGTGGCGCTGATGCAGCGGGACACGCGCCGCTACGCCAAGCGCCAGGGCACGTGGATCCGCGGCCGCATGAGCGCCTGGCCGCGCCTCGCCGCGCCGGACGTGGGCGAGGCGCGCCGGGTCCTGGGCCTTGAGTGAGGCGGATGGCGAGCGCGCCGTCAAAGATTTGTCACTGGACAGGCGCGCCGGGGCTGAGCCTTTGCGGGGGCGGCCAAAACGGGAGAGGACGTCGCAATGCTGCGTGAGGCGTTTCGCTTCCTGAACAATCTGGACGCGCGGGCGGTGCGCGCGGTGGCGGTGTCGCTGGGGCTGTTTGCGGCCGCGGCGTTGATTGTCGTGATGGGCAAGACGACGGCGTTTTTCGATGAAGACGACGCGCCTCTGATCAATTGGATGCACGCCAACGCCGAAAGCCCTTGGGCGCTGCCGGCGACGATCGCGGTGTTTACGGTGGCGGGATTCCTCGGCGCGCCGCAATTTGCGCTTATCGCTGGGGCGGTGGTGGCGTTCGGCGCAGGGCGCGGGGCGGTGAACGCCTGGATCGCAACACTGATCGCGGCCAGCGTGATGTTTTGGTTTGGCCGCCTGGTGGGGGCCGACACCTTGCGCCGCTATGGCGGCGAGCGGGTCAATCGCTTGTCGCAATTCATCGGGCGCAATGGCTTTGTGGCCAGCTTAACAGTGCGTCTCGTGCCTTTGGCGCCGGCGCTGATCGTCAATATGGCCGCGGGTGTGACGCACATGCGCTACGTTTATTTCGCGGCGGGCACGGGCCTGGGCGTCGTGCCGAAAATCGCGCTCGTGGCGTTCGCAGGCCAGGGGCTTTTGGCGTATTTGCAAAGCGGGGACGCCGTCGTGGCGCTGGGGCTCGCGGCGGCGGCGGGGCTTTGGCTCGCGGTCATGCTCATCGCGCGCCGGCGCTTGCGGGCCGATGACGC
>CAZMSO010000084.1:0-2370 GCA_964568975.1 uncultured Caulobacterales bacterium
ATCTTCACCTGGCTGATGGAAACCGAGGGTCTCAGCTTTCCTGAGGCGGTCGAGCGTTTAGCCGATGACGCAGGCGTGACGCTGCCCGTCGACGATCCGCGCACTGCGCGCGAGCGCGCTCAACATACGGCGCGTTCGAAGACGCTCACGGGCTGGCTTGAGGCTGCGGCGGCGTTCTTCCAAGCGAGCCTCGCCAGTGCGCGGGGGACCCAAGCGCGACGGTATCTCGACCAGCGCGGCGTGACGGAGGCCACACGCACGGCGTTCGGCGTGGGCTATGCGCCAGACGCGCGCACCGCCCTCCTCCAGGCCCTGCGCGACCAGGGCGCGCCGCTTGAAGCCTTGGCGGAGGCGGGGCTCGTGATCCGCCCAGACGATGGCGGGGCGGCCTATGACCGGTTTCGCGACCGGGTGATGTTTCCCATCCGCGACGCGCGCGGGCGGCTGATCGCTTTTGGCGGGCGGGCGCTGAACCCGGCGGCGCGCGCGAAATACTTGAATTCGCCAGAGACCGCGCTGTTCGACAAGGGCCGCACGCTTTACAATTACCACGCCGCGCGCGCGGGCTTGGCCCGCCGGGACGCAGCGCCGACAGACGCCACAGCCGCGGCCGCCAGTGCGCGCGCACACCCAAACGCGCCGCCGGGGCTGATTGTGGCGGAGGGGTATATGGATGTCATCGCCCTCGCCCAGGCCGGTTTCGCCACGGCCGTCGCGCCCCTCGGCACAGCGTTGACGGAGGCGCAACTGGACTTGTTGTGGCGCGCAGGGCCCGAGCCGGTGGTGTGTTTTGACGGCGATGCGGCCGGACGGCGGGCGGCCGCGCGCGCCGCCGAGCGGGCGCTGCCGAAACTGAAGCCGGGCCAATCCCTGCGCTTCGCCATGATGCCAGCGGGGCTTGATCCCGATGACCTGATCCGCGCGGAGGGGCCCGCAGCGATGGCCGCAGCGCTTGCGCGCGCTGAGCCGCTGGACGCGGTGGTGTGGGCCCACGCGCTCGACGCCGCCCCCGCCGACACGCCCGAGCGACGCGCGGGCCTGCGCACGCGCCTCACCGACGCCGCAGCCCGCATCGCGGACGACACGGTGCAGCGCGAGTTTCGCCGCGCGCTGCTGGATCGCTATTACGCTGCGTTCGCACGCGCCGCCCCCCGCGGCGGTGCGGGGCGATCGCGCGCGCCGGATTTGGGGCCGCGCCCGGAAACCAAATCCCACGCCAACCGCCTGGCGCACGCGGCCCAAAAACGTGAAGCCGCCCGCTTGCTCGCCGCCCTGCTGACACGCCCGGCGCTTTTGCCGGAATGCGCGGAAACCCTGGCGGATCTCGACATTCCTGACGGCGCGTTGACGGCGGTGCGCGACGCCCTCCTCGATGCAGCTTTTTTTGGCGGTAAGCTTGACAAAACCGATCTTGATCAACATGTCGCCCGCTCGGGGTGTCAAAAGGCGGCGGCGACTTTGATCACCGATTCAGCATTGGCGGCGGCGCCGATCGCGCCTGCGGACTCTCCGCTGGAGACGGCCGCGGCGCTATGGCTGCACGCTGCGCAGCGGCTCGCGCGTCAAGCGGGGCTGGCGGATGAGCGTGCGGATTTGGTGCGTGAGTTGAAACGGTGCCGTGCGTCCGGCGATCGCGATCGGATGGCGCGGCTTTTGGTGCGTCTGCGGGACTTGCGCGGCGGCGGCGATGGATCAGCGACGTAGCCGCCGGCACGGATTTTAACGGGAGATGAAGAGCATGGCGAAAGCGGCCGAAGCCACGCAGACCGCAGAAGCCCCCGACGGCCCGCTGCTCGATCTGTCGGACCAGGCGGTCAAGAAATTCATCGATAAGGCCAAGAAACGCGGCTACGTCACCCACGACGAATTGAACAAAGTTCTGCCGTCGGAAGAATTCTCCTCCGAACAAATCGAAGACACGATGTCGCAACTCAACGAGATGGGCATCAACGTCATCGACGCTGAAGAAGCTGAAGAAGCCGCGGAATCCACGGACGTCGCGGTGCGCAAGGACACCGCTGTCTCTGGCGGCAACTCCAAAGAAGACGCCGACCGCACCGATGATCCCGTACGTATGTATTTGCGTGAGATGGGCTCAGTTGAGCTTCTGTCCCGCGAAGGCGAAATCGCCATCGCCAAGCGCATTGAGGCCGGCCGCGACGCCATGATTGTGGGCTTGTGCGAAAGCCCCCTCACCTTTGAAGCGATCATGGTGTGGCGCGATGAGCTTCAAGAAGGCCGCGTGCTCTTGCGCGACGTGATCGATCTCGACGCGACTTATGCGGAAATCCACGGTCCCCAGCATGAGACCGCCGCCACCAATCCGGGCCCGGGCGGCGTCGCTAACGGGGCCGCCGCCGGCGCGCCCGC
>CAZMSO010000085.1:0-2245 GCA_964568975.1 uncultured Caulobacterales bacterium
CGCCCCCTAGCAGATAGGTGCACATTCTTTGGGTGATCGGAGAGCGTTGGCACGTCGTGTTGGAGTAGCCCTCTCCCCCTGACGGAATGCGCCCATCTGGCCTCTATCGACAATGACCGCTTTCGAGACTAATCCGGACTCTCCGATCCGGGGGCCCGCTTCGGCCCGGATTGACACCTATCGCGGTCGAACAGGCCGCCCAAGGAGGGCTACAAACTACTAACCCGTAACTGTCCACGAAACCGAGGGAACTCCAGTTCACGCATCACGAAAACGCATTTATGGGTCCGGAGCCTAATGCAGACCACGCTCGACCAGACTTCTGTGATGATCTAAACGTAACGCGCGCAGGGCTGCAAGAGCGTTTCCCTGGTCAACAATTCGACGTTCTCAAGGGGGCAAGAATGAAACGATTACTAATTTCGCTTCTTTTTGGTTTGCCCTCGGTCATTGTGGTTCAATCTGCGACGGCGCAAGACGCGGCCCACGAACCGATTGATGTCTTGCTACAGCAGACTGTAACAGCGCGCGATGGCACTGAGTTGGCGGCGACGGTTTGGAAACCGGACACTGATGATGAGCGCTACACGACGGTCCTCGTCGTCACACCCTACGTCTCCGACGAGTCCCATGCCCGCGGACGCATCTTTGCTGACCGCGGATATGCGACGGTGAGTTTGGACAGGCGCGGACGCGGGGCATCTGGGGGCCCCCATGGGTTGCTAACAGATGTCGGCCCCGATGCTTGCGACGCCATTGCCTGGATCAAGGGGCAGCCCTGGTCCGACGGGAAGGTTGTCATGCGCGGGGGATCGTACCGCGGTATGGCTCAGTGGATGGTTGCGCGTTGGTGTCCTGACGAACTCGAAACTATCATTCCCACCGCGTCCGTTTATCCGGGTCATGACGATTTCCCGATGGCTTCCGGCCCGTCAACCTACAAATACATAGCCCAATGGCTAGCTTTCACCGCTGGCCCGACCCGCAATCTCAGCCTATTTCTAGACGAGGCTTATTGGAACGAACGCGCTCTTGCTTCGTACCGCGCCCATGTCCCTTTCCACCAATACGACGCTTTCGTCGGGGCGCCGTCTCTGATCTTTCAAGAATGGGTGGAGACGCTGTCGGAACCGGCGCGCTGGAAGTCCTACGCGATTCCCGCGGCGGCTTATGCGGCTATGGACATGCCGATCCTGTCGATCACCGGCCATTATGATGGCGATCAGCTCGGTGCGCTGCGCTACTACCGGGAACACCAGACCCACGCGCCGCAGCGCGCGAGGAGGGAGCACTATCTCGTAATGGGGCCTTGGGACCATCCGGGCACGCGCGCGCCGAGCCGGACCCTTGGAAAAGGCGTTGAGTTTGGGCCCGACGCCGTTTTCGATATGGATCAGTTCAATCTTGACTGGCTGGATTGGAGACTCGGGCGCGGCCCAAAGCCTGAACTCCTGGCGAAGGGTCGTGTGGCTTACTATGTCGGTGGTGCCGAGGAATGGCGTCATGCGGAAGACCTCGACACGATTGCCGCTGAGACGCGCTCTTTGTTTCTGTCTGCTTCGGCCGAAGAAGCGCTTGACGTCTTCAACTCTGGCCAGCTCGTTGACACACCCGTTCCCAATGAGAAAGCTCACACTTTTATCAGCGATCCGCTCGATACAACGCCCGCGGACATAACTGAAGAAAGTTGGTGGCAGCTTTCCGAACGAAATCTTCGGGCGGTTTGGCCAGCGCACCTTCCTGAGACTCTGGTCTTTCACTCCGCGCCGCTTGCCGAAGATGTGACCATGTCTGGCCACATGAAGCTGAAGCTCCATTTGGAGATGGACGCACCGGATGCTGATATCTTCGCGACAGTTTATGCAATTTTCCCCGATGGTAAGCCGCTTTACCTTGGGGGCGACCTGATGCGCGCGCGCTTTCGAAACGGACTGGAACCGGAACTCGTCCAGCCAGGCGTCGTGGAGCCCTACGTCTTTGACTCGTTTCTCTGGAATGCTTGGGAACTACCGGCGGGTACACGAATTCGCCTGACGGTAGGCCCTTTCAACGACCCTGGTTATCAGAAGAATTACAACTCGGGCGGACAGCTTGGTTTTGAAACGGCCAATGACGCGCGGGTCGCGACCATCAAACTGCACCACAACAGCGACTACCCAAGCGTGCTCCAGCTCCCCTTAGCGGAATAGCCTGTAGCTTCGCACGATTATTCTTCAATTCGCACCGGTAAGTCCGCTTTGTAGCC
>CAZMSO010000086.1:0-2057 GCA_964568975.1 uncultured Caulobacterales bacterium
CGCACACCGCTGACCCGCGTGAGAGGCGTGAACTGCGCCGCCGCCTGAACGGCGACCGGGAGCGCTGACAATGGACGCGCTCGACGCCATCGTCAGCGCATGCGGGGGCCGGCGCTCCGGCCCCCGCCGCGCCAAGGTCTGCTGCCCCGTTCCCGGTCATGGCCGCGGACGCGGCGACCGCAATCCGTCGGTCTCCGTCACCTTGAGAGATGACGGCGGCGTCCTGGTCCACTGCCATGGCGGCTGCGCACAGGACGACTTGGTGCAGGCGCTTCGGGATCTCGGGGTTTGGCCCAAGGGCTCACGGCGGGGCGGCGGCGATGGTCGCGGGCGCCGTCGTCGCCAGAACGCAACGGCCCCGCGTGCGCAGCCGGCCGCCGCCGCAAAGCAGAGCGCTGGCCGCCAAGGGCCGGACTGGCGGCGTGCTTATCGGGAGGCCCGTCCGATTCCGGGAACGCCGGGCGAGGTCTATTTAGGCGCGGCGCGAGCCGTCGATCTCCCCATGGCCGACGCGGTCCGCTTTCATCCGTCAGCGCCCTTTCCCGTGGACCGGGCCGACCAGCGGGAACCCGGCCTGATCGCCCTTGTGCATGATGTCGAGGGGCGGCTCATCGGCGCTCAAGTGACGGCGCTGCGCGCGGATGGGCGGGGCAAGATCGACCGAGGCCGTCCCCGCCACACATTCGGCCGTGTGGCCGGGGGGGCGGTGCGCCTCTGCCCCATGATGGGCGATGAGATGACGGGCCTCCTCGCGATTGCTGAGGGCGTGGAGACCGCCCTCGGCTTCACGCGGCTGTTCGGCATCCCCTGCTGGGCCGGGCTCGGCTCACACCTCGGCGCGTTCATCCCGCCGCCGGGCGTCGATCATCTCATCATCGCCGCCGACTATGACGACGCCGGACTGAAGCACGCGCGCACCCTGAAGACGCGGGAGGCCGCAAACCGTCATGTGGAGATCTGGCATCCGCGCACGCCCGGCGAGGATTGGGCGGATGAGTGCGCGCGGATGCACGGCCCAAACGTCGGGGGGCGCGCGGCATGACGTTCTCGCTCGAGGAGCTGGGCTGCCAACCGCCCCTCGATCCGCCGCCGTGTGATGAGGCTGAGCCGTCAGCGGACAACGCGGCGCGCTACCCCATCACGCGGATCGGGGACCTCACCCTCAACACGGCCAACGCCTGGCTGATCAAAGGGGTTTTGCCCCCGTCGGGGTTCGGCCTCATCTTCGGGCCGTCCGGCTCGGGCAAGAGCTTCGCCGCGCTTGATCTGGCGGCCCACATCGCCCGCGGCGCGGCCTGGAACGGTTTGCGCGTCAAGCCAGCTGGCGCGCTGTATGTCGGCTTGGAGGGCGCGGCTGATGTGCGCCACCGCCTCATCGCCCTGCGCGACGCCCATGAGCTGGGCCCTGACGCCCCGCTTGGCCTGATCACCGAGTCCCTCGACCTGACCGAGGACGAGGATGTGGAGGCTTTGACGGAGCGCGTGGCGTCGGCCGCGGCGACCCTGTCATCGCCCATCGGGCTGATCATCATCGACACCCTCGCCCGGGCTGCTGGCGGCGCGAATGAGAATGACGCGTCCGAGATGACGGCGCTCGTGAACGCGGCTGAAGAGATTGGGCGGGCGACCAACGCGCTTGTCCTTCTGGTCCACCACAGCCCCTGGGACGCGAAGCGCCCGCGCGGATCCAGCGCGCTCTACGGCGCCTGCGACATCATTTTGGAGACGCAGCGTGACGGCGATCAGCGGTCCCTGCGCGTGGAGAAAAACAAGGCCGGGCGTGAGGGCGAGGCCTGGGCGTTCGACCTCAGCCAGGTCGAGCTGGGGCGTGATGAGGATGGCGATCCCATCACCTCGTGTGTGATCGTGTGGCGGGAGCAGTCGCGCGAGCCGCACCAGCGGAAGTTGGGTCCCTCCACGGACCGCCACCTCCAAGCGTTGCGGATCGCCCTTGATGAACGCGGACGCGAAACGCCGGGGTTTTCCGGCCGGACAGACCGTGTCCGCAGCGTGTCCGTCCAGGAGTGGCGGGACGTCTGCAAGCGCCGTGCGGCGTG
>CAZMSO010000087.1:0-1812 GCA_964568975.1 uncultured Caulobacterales bacterium
CTCTTGGGGATCGGCCTCTTGGGGATCGGCCTCTTGGGGATCGGCCTCTTGGGGACCACCCTCTTGGGGATCGCCGGCCTCAGGCGTCCACGCCAGAGCCTCCAACGGGATGGGCGGCGCCTTCGCCCGCCGGCGCGCGGGAGCAACCGCCTCCGCCGGCGTCGCCCGCGAGGCGCGGCTCACCCGCGTGCGGCCGCGCAGAGCCGCCGCGACAACGCCGGCTGTGACCAGCGCGATCGCCACGACGGCGTCCCAATTGAGCAGCACCCATTCCACGGCCGAGCCAGCACGCTTCATGGTCAGCGCCGCAAACGCCGCGGCAAGTCCCTCTTGCTCCATGGCCAGCCCCCAATGCGAATCGATGGTGACCCTAGCGCCTCACGCGCGACAAGTCAGTGACAGCGAAAACACGTCAGAGTCTCCAGGCATTAGCTGATGGCCCGGCGGGACGCGCGCGCCACGCTCGGCGACGCCGCGGCCGCCGCCAACGCCGCCGCCGCAATGACCATCGCCGCCGCGAAGGACGCCGCCGCGCCCGCGCTCTCATAAAGGCCGGCCCCCACGGCCGCCGAGACAAAAAAGCCGACGCCCGCCGCCGCAGACGATAAGCCCGCCGCACGGCCTTGCTCATCAGGCTCGACCGCCAGCGACGCCGCCGCGGCGACGCCTGGACGCGCTAAGCCAAGGCCAAAGCCTTGCACGCCGAAGGCCGCCGCTAAGCTCACAAGATCTCCCGCCAGCATCAGCCACAGCGCCCCGACTGTCGTCAGCGCCGCGCCCGCGACCATGGCCGGGCGCGGACGCAACCGCAGCGTCGGGATCACAAACGCCTGGGCGGTCAACGACGCCAACGCCCCCGCCGTCAGCGCCGCGCCGGCCGCTCCGCTCGCCGCCGGGCCGCCCAGCGTCAAACGGTCCATCACCGCAAAGCCGATGATCTGGAGCCCCACCGCCTGCACCACCCAAACCCCGCACCCGATCAGCAGGATGTCGCGCAAGCGCGGGTCCGCCGCCAGTGCGAGCGCGCGCGCGCCATGCGCAGCGCGCCGGCGGTCCGATGGCGGGGTCCGCTCCGGCAACAAGGCGCGCACCGCAAACAAGCCCGCCAACGCCGCCAGTCCCGTCGCCACAAAGGGGCCGGCCAGCCCGATGACAGGCGCCGCCGCCGCGCCCACCGCCGGTCCCGCCGCCGCGCCAAGACCGAAGGCGGCCGTCAGCGTGGCGATGGCGCTCGTGCGCTCTTCCGGCGTCGTGCGGTCCGCGACCCAGGCGGTAGCCGACGGGCCGACCGCGGAGTTAATCAGGCCGAACAAGGCGCGCGAGGCGATGATCATCGCCCCCGCCAGCCCTGCGCTCAACGCGCCGGCGCGCGCGAGCGCGATCGTCTCAGCCATGGCGAACATGGAGGCCGCCGCCCCGCCAAGACCCAGCATAATGATCGGCCGGCGCCCGAACTGATCGCTCAGCCCGCCCCACACTTGGCTCATGATTGTGAAGAACAGCGCCGCCACGGCGTAAGCCGCCCCGACCGACAGCGCGCTGATGCCAACCTCCCGCGCCAGAGGCGGCAAGACGGCGAAAAGCATGGAATTGCTCACGCCGTTGTTCACCAGGCACGCGAACAGCACCCAAAAGCCCAGCCGGCGCTGAGTCGCGCTGGTGGCGGATCCCGACAGTGGTGCGAAGGCCATGGCCGTCCGTTCCACCCCCGGCGCGGGGTGTCAAGCGCGCGGTGGGGGCGCGCGGTGGGGGCGCGGGGTGGGGACGCGCGGTGAGCGCGCCCGCTCCGCTCTAGCGCCATTTTAAGCGGCG
>CAZMSO010000088.1:0-1767 GCA_964568975.1 uncultured Caulobacterales bacterium
CCCAACGCCGCACGGCGGAGCGCGTAAGGATCGCCGCTGCCGGTGGGCTTCTCATCAATCGCCCAGAAGCCCACCAGGGTGTCGAGCTTGTCGGCGAGCGCCACGGCCACGCTGACGGGGGCGGTGGGGACCTCATCGCTCGGCCCCTGAGGCTTATAGTGGTCGCGAATGGCGTCGGCGACGGCGCGCGCGTCCTTCGGCTTGAGCGCCGCGAGAGCGTCGCCGCCCGCGGATTTTTTGCGCCGCCTTTCCGGATGCAGCGGGTCGAAGCCGCACTCCGCGAGCGCGTAATAGCGGCCCATCACACCCTGGAGCTCAGGAAACTCATAGACCATCTCCGAGACGAGATCGGCCTTACAAAGCTTCGCCGCCACGCCGGCCAAGTCCGGGTCCGCGCCGACCTTGGGCGCGAGTTCGCGCGCGAGCTGCTCCACCCGCGCGGTCTTGTCGAACACCGAGCCGAGCTTGGCGTGAAAGACGATGTCTTTAAGGCGTGGGATGTTGGCGCCGAGCGGCGTCGTGCGGTCATTGTCCCAGAAATGGCGCGCATCCGAGAGCCGCGCGGAGAGCACGCGCGCATTGCCCGCCGCGATGGCCTTACCGCCGTCCGGCGCGACTTGGTTCGCGACGACGACGAAATGGGGTGCAAGCGCGCCGGTCGCAGGCGCGCGCACGGCGAAATACTTCTGGTGGGTGCGCATGGAGAGGCGGATCACCTCCCCCGGCAGATCGAGGAAGGCGGGGTCCATGTCGCCCAGGAGCACGACCGGCCATTCCGCGAGGCCCGCCACTTCTGCGAGCAGGCCTGGGTCAGAAACCAGCTCCAGTCCCCGGTCAGCGCAGACGCGCTTGGCCTCGCGCTCGATCAAAGCGGCTCGTTCGGCGGCGTCGAGGAGGACATGGCCCTCGCCTTCCAGCGCGTGTTTGTACGACGCGAAATCGCGCACCCGGAAGGGCCCGCGGCCGAGCACGCGGTGGCCCTCGGTTTCGTCCCCCGCCGAGACGCCCTCGACCGCAAACGGCACGATCTGTCCGTCAAAAAGGCACACAATGCGCTGCAGCGGGCGCACCCAGCGCAGCCGGCCCGCGCCCCAGCGCATGGACTTCGGCCAGGGGAAGCGGCGGATGATGTCGGGGACCACCTCGGCCACGATATCGGGCGTCGCGCGGCCCGGCCGCTCCAGCAGGGCGATGTAGAACGCGCCCTTCTTGTCCTCGCGCGTCTCGGCCTGGTCGATGGTCTCCAGCCCCGCGCCGCGGAGAAAGCCCGCAATCGCCTTCTCCGGCGCCCCGACGCGGGGGCCCTTGCGTTCCTCGCGGACATCGGGGCTCGCGGCCGGCAGGTCGTGGACGACGGCGGTCAGCCGCCGCGGACCCGCGAAGGTCTGGACGTCCGTCTCCGGAAGGCCGTGATCCTTCAGCGCCTCGCCCAGAAGGCGCGCGAGATCGGCCGCCCCCCGCGCCTGCATGCGCGCGGGGATCTCTTCGCAGAACAACTCCAGCAGCAGTTCAGGCATAGCGCACTCAGGTCAGTCGGGCGGCGGGCGCACAAAGACGAACTCGCGCGGCCACGCCCAGACCCGTGACGCGCGAAACCGCCTTGTGCAGGGGACGCGCGCGCGTGTCCAGCCGAAGCGGGGCTTCGATCCGCCGCGCCCCGGCGGGGGTGGCCTCGGCGGTTGGCGCTCTCGCCTCTCCCTTTCCGAGGGAGAGGGACCGGGGGTGAGGGTTGCCGGACATCGTGAACGCTGCGTGTGAAGACGCGCG
>CAZMSO010000089.1:0-1752 GCA_964568975.1 uncultured Caulobacterales bacterium
CCCCACCGCGCGCCCCCACCGCGCGCTTGACACCCCGCGCCGGGGGTGGAACGGACGGCCATGGCCTTCGCACCACTGTCGGGATCCGCCACCAGCGCGACTCAGCGCCGGCTGGGCTTTTGGGTGCTGTTCGCGTGCCTGGTGAACAACGGCGTGAGCAATTCCATGCTTTTCGCCGTCTTGCCGCCTCTGGCGCGGGAGGTTGGCATCAGCGCGCTGTCGGTCGGGGCGGCTTACGCCGTGGCGGCGCTGTTCTTCACAATCATGAGCCAAGTGTGGGGCGGGCTGAGCGATCAGTTCGGGCGCCGGCCGATCATTATGCTGGGTCTTGGCGGGGCGGCGGCCTCCATGTTCGCCATGGCTGAGACGATCGCGCTCGCGCGCGCCGGCGCGTTGAGCGCAGGGCTGGCGGGGGCGATGATCATCGCCTCGCGCGCCTTGTTCGGCCTGATTAACTCCGCGGTCGGCCCGTCGGCTACCGCCTGGGTCGCGGACCGCACGACGCCGGAAGAGCGCACGAGCGCCATCGCCACGCTGACGGCCGCCTTCGGTCTTGGCGCGGCGGCGGGACCGGCGGTGGGCGCGGCGGCGGCGCCTGTCATCGGGCTGGCCGGCCCCTTTGTGGCGACGGGACTGGCGGCGTTGGCGGGCTTGTTTGCGGTGCGCGCCTTGTTGCCGGAGCGGACCCCGCCATCGGACCGCCGGCGCGCTGCGCATGGCGCGCGCGCGCTCGCACTGGCGGCGGACCCGCGCTTGCGCGACATCCTGCTGATCGGGTGCGGGGTTTGGGTGGTGCAGGCGGTGGGGCTCCAGATCATCGGCTTTGCGGTGATGGACCGTTTGACGCTGGGCGGCCCGGCGGCGAGCGGAGCGGCCGGCGCGGCGCTGACGGCGGGGGCGTTGGCGTCGTTGACCGCCCAGGCGTTTGTGATCCCGACGCTGCGGTTGCGTCCGCGCCCGGCCATGGTCGCGGGCGCGGCGCTGACGACAGTCGGGGCGCTGTGGCTGATGCTGGCGGGAGATCTTGTGAGCTTAGCGGCGGCCTTCGGCGTGCAAGGCTTTGGCCTTGGCTTAGCGCGTCCAGGCGTCGCCGCGGCGGCGTCGCTGGCGGTCGAGCCTGATGAGCAAGGCCGTGCGGCGGGCTTATCGTCTGCGGCGGCGGGCGTCGGCTTTTTTGTCTCGGCGGCCGTGGGGGCCGGCCTTTATGAGAGCGCGGGCGCGGCGGCGTCCTTCGCGGCGGCGATGGTCATTGCGGCGGCGGCGTTGGCGGCGGCCGCGGCGTCGCCGAGCGTGGCGCGCGCGTCCCGCCGGGCCATCAGCTAATGCCTGGAGACTCTGACGTGTTTTCGCTGTCACTGACTTGTCGCGCGTGAGGCGCTAGGGTCACCATCGATTCGCATTGGGGGCTGGCCATGGAGCAAGAGGGACTTGCCGCGGCGTTTGCGGCGCTGACCATGAAGCGTGCTGGCTCGGCCGTGGAATGGGTGCTGCTCAATTGGGACGCCGTCGTGGCGATCGCGCTGGTCACAGCCGGCGTTGTCGCGGCGGCTCTGCGCGGCCGCACGCGGGTGAGCCGCGCCTCGCGGGCGACGCCGGCGGAGGCGGTTGCTCCCGCGCGCCGGCGGGCGAAGGCGCCGCCCATCCCGTTGGAGGCTCTGGCGTGGACGCCTGAGGCCGGCGATCCCCAAGAGGGTGGTCCCCAAGAGGCCGATCCCCAAGAGGCCGATCCCCAAGAGGCCGATCCCCAAGAGG
>CAZMSO010000090.1:0-1648 GCA_964568975.1 uncultured Caulobacterales bacterium
AGTGGCGTGATGGCCGTCAGCTCCTGGCTCACAGTTGCGGGTACAGCGCCGGATTCTCGCCGGCTTCCCTCTTCGCCTTGCTTTCACAAGGAACCATCTGCCTCCGATCGTTCGGACAGCGCGGCGGTTTGTCAACGGCGTTGGTCGTGCGCACGCGCCGCCAATTGTCGCGGCCGGTGAGCGCAAGTTGGCGACGCCAGGACGGCCGCCTTGACAGACCCAGGGGTTCGTGGTCAAAAAACGAACGATCGTTTTTTTGAGGTGACGATGCCGGCGTTGGCTCCACAAACGCTTGAAGACCGACGCGAAGCGCTGCTGATGGCCGCGTTTCGCTGTTTCGGCCGCAAAGGCTACCGGGCCACGTCCATGCGCGACATCTGCGCGGAGGCGGGGGTGTCGATCGGGGGGCTCTACTGCCATTTTAAGAACAAGGAGGCGATCATCGCCGCCGTCGCGCAGTTCGTCAGTGAACGGCGCGCTGAGGTGATCACGCCGCCCATGGACGCCGCCGGGGCGCACGACGCCAGCGCCGCGATCGCGGCGGCGATGCGCGCCCTCTTCATCGGCGCCTATGGCGGAGACCGTGAGGCGCTGCTGGGGGACGTGTCCCTTGTGGGCGAAGCGATCCACATCCCCGCGCTTAAAGTGATTTTGCAGAATTCAGATCACGAGCAGATCGGGGCGCTGCGCTCTCTGCTGGGGCGCCTCGGCGGCCTTGATGACGCCGGCGCCGCGCCCCTCGCCGAACTTCTGACCGCCATGGGCTATGGGCTGATCATTTTGGCGGCCTACCACGACGATTTCGAGCCTGAGGCGTGCATCGCCGCGCTCGAGCGCCTGCTTCGCGCGGCCCTTGAGGCGACGCCGGCGCCGGGCGCTGAGCGGTCGTGAACGGAGCCTGCGCCATGTCTGACCACGCCGCCACAGCAAACGCCGCGCCGCCGCAGAATCTGGGATCGGTATGGCTCTTCTTTGTACTGATTTTTTCGTCTTGGCTGTTGTGGATCCCGGCGGGCGCTCGCGCGGCTGGGGCGCTGCCCTTCCCGTGGCCGATGGAAGTGGCGTGGCTGGGCGTGTTCAGCCCGATGATTTTTGGCGTGATCTTGACGGCGCGCGCTGGCGGACGCGCGCGCGTCGTTCGGTTCTTCGCCCAGTTCGTGGCGTGGCGGTTTCCGCTCGCTTACTGGCTTTATGCGCTGTTTGCGATGCCGGCGGCCGCGCTGTTGGCGGCGTGTGCGCTCAGCCTCATGGGCGACAGCGGCCTGCTCGCCGATGGCCTTCACAGGCTCGCAACGGGCGAGGCGATGCAGGCGGTCATGACCCGCGATCGCGCGCGCATTTATGAAAGCATCGGTCTGTTCACGGCGTTCCAGGACTGGCAAGCAACGTCAGCAATCGCGTTCGCCCTCGGCTTTGTCGGTCTGGCCATCGTGGATGGCGGCGTCAGCGAGGAGCCGGGCTGGCGCGCGTTTGCGTATCCGCGCTTGCGCGACTGTCCATGCTCGAACGTGCATTACGCGCAGCAGCGCTTCAAACGGCCGCGCAGATGCGAGCGACTCGTTGTCGGACAACGGGTTAAATGAACGTGATGAAAGAAAATCTGGAGCGGGCGATGAGATTCGAACTCACGACCCCAACCTTGGCAAGG
>CAZMSO010000091.1:0-1549 GCA_964568975.1 uncultured Caulobacterales bacterium
CGGCCCAGGCGCGCACGCAGGCGTGTCCTCCCAAACGCGCGCTGCGCCGCGGATTACTCCGCGGGCGTGAACTGCGCTGTTTCTGTGGACGCGCCCATGGCCGTGGTGGAGGCCTGACCGCCCGACAGCGTCTCGTTCACTAAGTCAAAATAGCCCGTTCCGACTTCGCGCTGGTGGCGCGTGGCGGTGTAACCGTTCGACTCCGCAGCAAACTCAGCCTGCTGCAATTCTGAATACGCCGCCATTTGACGTTCGTTGTAGCCGCGCGCGAGCTCGAACATGGAGTAATTCAGCGCATGGAAGCCCGCCAGCGTGACGAACTGGAATTTATAGCCCATCGCGCCCAGCTCGCGCTGGAATTTGGCGATGGTGGCGGTGTCCAGATTCTTTTCCCAATTAAAGGATGGCGAGCAATTGTAGGCCATCATCTTGCCGGGGAATTCGCGCTGGATGGCTTCGGCGAAGTTTTTCGCCAGCTCGAGATTAGGGGTGGACGTCTCCCACCACAGCAAGTCCGCGTGCTTGGCGTAAGCGAGGCCGCGCTGAATGCAGTGCTCCACGCCTGTGCCGGCCTTCAGCCGATAAAAGCCCTCAGACGTGCGCCCGGCGTCGAAGTCGATGAAGGCGTGGTCACGCTCGTCAATGTCGGAATTGATCAGCGTCGCGCTTTCCGCATCCGTGCGCGCGACCAGGATTGTCGGCACGCCCGCAACGTCGGCCGCCAACCGCGCAGCGTCGAGATTGCGCTCATGGGCGGAGGTCGGCACGAGCACTTTGCCGCCGAGATGGCCGCATTTTTTTTCCGCCGCGACTTGATCTTCGAAGTGAACGCCCGCGGCGCCCGCTTCGATGTACGCCTTCATAATCTCATAGCAGTTGAGCGGCCCGCCAAAGCCCGCTTCGGCGTCGGCCACAATCGGCGCATACCAATCACGACTGGCTTGACCCGTTTCGGCGACCTCGATTTGGTCGGCGCGGCGCAGCGCGTTGTTGATCCGTTGCGCCAGCGCAGGACCAGAGTTCGCCGGATAAAGCGATTGGTCAGGGTACACGTGGCCCGTGATGTTGGCGTCGCCCGCGACTTGCCAACCAGAGAGATAGATCGCCTTCAGCCCCGCGCGCACCGATTGCATCGCCTGATTGCCGGAAAGGGCGCCGAGGGCGTTCACAAAGGGCTCGTTCTTCATCAGCTCCCACAGCTTCACCGCGCCGCGTTCGGCTAAGGTGTGGGCGATGGGCACGGAGCCGCGCAGCGCCGTGACTTGTCCTGGCGTGTAGGGACGCTCGACGCCGGCGAAGCGATCCGGCGTCGCGCTGGGAACCAAATCCTGAAAGCTCTGTGCAGACATGGCGTTCTCCTGCCCGTGAGGGCCTGTGCGCCGGGAACGCGGCGCGCGAGGAGCGCGCGTCGTGTCCAGCGTAGGGATGGTAAACCACGAGCGCCCCGCCGGCGCCAAGATTTCGCGGTTGCGAAAAGGGCTTACGTGTGCGAACCTTACAATTGACATAAGTAACTTTGTAAATTTAGTGTAACGGATATGTCGGACCG
>CAZMSO010000092.1:0-1506 GCA_964568975.1 uncultured Caulobacterales bacterium
GACTGAGAGCGTGTGAATCAATCCTTCAGATCGCGTGTTCTTTTGCGAGAATCGCGGTTGGGGGGATTGAGCATGTCCGAGACGCCGCCTGTGCTGCGCCCGAATCGCGCGCAGCTCGAGCTTCGAGCGACGGACCTGGAGAGCTTGCTGCCGGAAGACCATCGCGCCCGGTCGGTGTGGGACTTCGTGAGCGGATTGGATCTGTCGCCGTGGTACGAGGAGATCCGGTCGTTCGAGGGCGAGGCGGGTCGATCCGGCGATCGATCCGGCGATCCTGCTGTCGCTTTGGATCTACGCGACGCTGGAGGGTGTGGGTAGTGCCCGAGCGGTGGACCGGCTGTGCGACGAGCACGACGCCTATCGTTGGATCTGCGGTGGGGTGTCAGTGAGCTACCGGACGCTGGCTGCCTTCCGGGTATCACACGAGGAGAAGCTCGATCGGCTGCTGACGCAGAGCGTGGTGAGCCTGATGGACGCGGGCTTGGTGCGGCTGGACCGCATTTCGCAGGACGGGATGCGGGTGCGGGCATCGGCCGGAGCGGCCTCGTTTCGACGGCGAAAGCGGTTGCGGGAGCTGGAGCGCGAGGTGAAGAAGCGGATCGCGGGGCTGCGCCGCGAGCTGGAGGCGGATCCGGCAGCGACATCGCGCCGGGAGCGGGCGGCGCGCGAGAAGGCGGCCCAGGACCGACGGCGCCGTGTCCAGAAGGCGCTGGAGGAGGCGCGCAAGCGGAGCGAGGAGAAGAAGCCGTCGGAGCGGGAATCGGTGCGAGTTTCGACGACCGACCCCGAGGCGCGGGTCATGAAGATGGCGGACGGGGGTTTCCGTCCGGCCTACAACGTGCAGCTGGCGACCGACGTGGGAAGCCAGGTCGTGGTGGGCGTCGAAGTGACCGATCGGGGAAGCGACATGCACCAGCTGGCACCGATGCTGGAGCAGCTGGAACGCCGCTACGCACAGCTCCCGAACGAGGCGCTCGTGGACGGCGGCTTTGCGAGTCTGGACGCCATCGAGACGACAGAGGCGCGAGGTTGCAGGGTCTATGCCCCGCCGATGCAGCCCCGGAATGCGGAGCGGAACCCGTACCGGCCGCTGCCGGGTGACAGCGAGGACGTGGCGCGCTGGCGACGGCGGATGGGCACCCAGAGTGCCAAGGAGAAGTACAAGGATCGGGCGGCGACCTCTGAGTGCGTCAATGCACAATGGCGCAACCGGGGGCTGTGGCAGCTCCCGGTGCGCGGTCGACTCAAGGCCCGCTGTGTCTCGTTGCTCCATGCTCTGGCCAACAACGCGATGCGGAGCGTGGCTCTCAAGCAAGCCTGGGCGGAGGCGCCGTCGTGAAGTCGCTCTCCCGTGCGCTTCCGAGGGTCCTTCGACGACAGCGACGCCTGGCCAGGGCGCCCGGAACCAGCGCGATCCGGAAACCCGCCGCCCGACCGTTACTTCCCTCCACCGAGGAATCCCCCAGTGTCAACCATCTGGGCGGATTCTTTCACAGGCTCTGAGCC
>CAZMSO010000093.1:0-1329 GCA_964568975.1 uncultured Caulobacterales bacterium
GTGATGAAGGGGGCTTGAGCCCATGGCCATTGGTGCGGCGGAAGTCTCCGCCATCCTCAAAGATCAAATTCGCGGCTTCGGCGTCGACGCGGAAGTCTCCGACGTGGGCCAAGTTCTCTCCGTGGGCGACGGTATCGCGCGGGTCTACGGCCTCGACAGCGTCCGCGCCGGCGAGATGGTCGAGTTCCCCGGCGGTGTGAAAGGCATGGCGCTCAATTTGGAGCGCGACAATGTCGGCGTCGTGATTTTCGGCGATGACCGGGGCATTAAAGAAGGCGACACGGTCAAGCGCCTCGGCGAGATTGTGGACGTGCCGGCGGGCAAGGGCTTGCTCGGCCGCGTGGTCAACCCGCTGGGCGAGCCCATTGACGGCAAGGGCCCGATCCAAGGCGACCTCGAGCGTCGTCGCGCGGACGTGAAAGCGCCGGGCATCATCCCGCGCAAGTCCGTGCATGAGCCCATGGCCACCGGGATCAAGTCGATTGACGCCATGATCCCGATCGGCCGCGGCCAGCGCGAACTCGTCATTGGCGACCGCCAGACCGGCAAGACCGCGATTCTGATCGACACAATCTTGAATCAAAAGCCGCTGAATGACGGCGATGACGAGAGTCAGAAGCTTTACTGCATTTACGTCGCGATTGGCCAAAAACGCTCGACCGTCGCCCAGATTGTCAAGACGTTGGAGGAGCGCGGCGCGCTTGATTACACCATCGTCGTGTCGGCGACGGCGTCTGAGCCTGCGCCGCTGCAATTCTTAGCGCCCTTTGCCGGCTGCGCTATGGGCGAATGGTTCCGCGACAATGGCATGCATGCGCTGATCATGTACGATGATCTGTCTAAACAAGCAGTGTCGTATCGGCAAATGTCACTGCTGCTGCGTCGACCGCCTGGACGTGAAGCTTATCCGGGCGATGTGTTTTACTTGCACTCGCGGCTGCTTGAGCGCGCGGCGAAGTTGAATGAAGACAATGGGTCAGGCTCATTGACGGCGCTGCCGGTGATTGAGACTCAAGCTAACGACGTCTCCGCCTACATTCCGACTAATGTGATTTCGATCACGGACGGTCAGATCTTTTTGGAGACGGATCTGTTTTACCAGGGCGTGCGCCCCGCGGTGAATGTCGGCATCTCGGTGTCGCGTGTGGGATCCGCCGCACAAATCAAAGCGATGAAGCAAGTCGCGGGAAAGATGAAGGGTGAGCTCGCTCAGTATCGGGAAATGGCGGCCTTCGCCAAATTCGGCTCCGATCTCGACGCGGCGACTCAGCGTTTGCTGAATCGCGGCGACCGTCTGACCGAGCTGCTGAAGCAAAACCAGTTTTCGCC
>CAZMSO010000094.1:0-1313 GCA_964568975.1 uncultured Caulobacterales bacterium
CGAGCGCCTGATCGTGGGTCTCGTGCGGCCAGAGCGCGACAACGAGCACGCCGCGCTCGGGTTCAAGGCGCTTTTCCAAACGATCAAGGCGCGCGCGCAGAGTCATGAGCGCTGGATCACGAATTGGTCCGGGCGCGCTGCTGCGCGAAGAAACGCAATTTCCGAATGAGCGCTTCGTCACACAACACGGGGCCGTTGCTGTTGTCGGGATAAACGCCGTCGGCGTGTCTCTGGCGGATGATCCTGATCCAGGTGCGGATCACGCCTTCCGGCGACAAGGCGTTGACGTCGTCCACGGCCGGGTCGCCGATGAGGTCGTCGCGACAGCGCGCGAGCGTGTCTTCCGTCCACGGCGCGGGGGCGTTCGGGGTGTGCTCCCGCTCGGCGGACAACGCGGCGAGGTCAGCTTCGTAAAAGCCGATCATGGCCTCGTGGATCACGCGAAGGCCTGGGCTGCGGCGCGGCGACGCCGCGCGCTTCGCCGCCAGGCGCTGCACGCGCGTGGCCAGGTTAGCCGCCATGATCGGCCTCAAGTCGGTCAATGCGCGCCGCCAGCTCGCTGGTCTCATAGGCCCGCCGTGACGTCTCCACGAGCTCTGCAAGGCTTTTGGCCTCTGCGGGCGTGAGGTCGCCATCGGCCACCGCTTGCAACACGCCGGTGATCGCCGCCGGCAAGTCCTGGGGTCCCGCGATCGCGGGCAGGGCGAAGGGGGCCGGGGCGTCCTTCCGGGGCGGCGCGATGCGTTCCAGGCAGAGCCTGAGCGCGGCGATGTCGCCGGCCTTGGCGTGCTCGATGGCCACGCGGGTCAGCGCTTCGGCCTCGCCATCGAGCAAGGCCTCCACCGCCCGGGTGACTTTGTTGCGTGCGCCCTTGGGCCGGCCCGGATTGCCGCGGGTGAAGGGGCGTCCACGCGTAGTTGTCGCGTTGTTTCGCGCGTTCATCGCTCGACCATTCCCACAGACGATCCACGAAAAAAGTATCATGCACCGGAGCAGCACCCAAGTGTTCAGGGCGTTTCCATCGATGTCACGAGGGCAACGTGATGCCGACGTTTAAGGGGTCGTGGGGTGCTTGAGTGTTTTGGGGGAGCTTACCGGGTCGCGACTGTGACGCCCAACACCATCACCACCAATCCGGCGCGCCATGGAGGGCTCTCGCGCGGGTGCTGCTCAACAAAGGCGGCCCGCGGACAATGCCCCAGCGTGTCCGCTTTCTTGCCGAAAGTGGACACGCCGCGGCCAACGCCCACGAATGTCGGCTTTCGGCAGAGCGCAGGCCCGCTTTGATGCGGCGTCACTTCCGTCATCGACCC
>CAZMSO010000095.1:0-1263 GCA_964568975.1 uncultured Caulobacterales bacterium
CGCGAGGAACTCCGGCATCGCGTACAGGGCGCACCGCCCCGACAGGATGTTCAGGTGTCAACGGTGGCGGTAATCCGCGCTTAGTCGATGGAATCCGCGCCCAGCCCTGCTGATGGAAACCGCTGCGAACCACCAGTGGTGAAGTGCAGACCGCGGCCCCCACCATTGGTGAGGACCGCGGCGGGTGACCTACTCGTCGGGCGTGTCTGTGGACCGATCCTTCGCCCGATCCGCAGCGCGTTCCTTGGCTTCCTTCAGCCGGTAGCTCTCGCCCTCGATCTTCACGATCTCCGATCGGTGGATCAGGCGGTCGACGAGGGTGACGACGCAGGCGGCGTTGGGGAACACCTCGCTCCACTCCTTGAACGGCTTGTTCGTGGTCGCCACGATCGGCTTGCCGGCGTTGTAGCGGCGGGTGACGACCTCGAAGAGCAAGTCAGCGTGCCGGTTGCCGTAGGACAGGTAGCCGATCTCGTCACAGACCAGGACCTGCGGGCGACACAGGCGGGCCAGTCGTCGCTGCAGGCCGCTGGCGCTGTCCTCGGCGGCGAGCTCGTTCAGCATCGCGCTCGCAGTGGTGAACAGCACGGTGTGGCCCGCCCGCAGGGCAGTGTGCGCGAGGTTCTTCGCCAACATCGACTTGCCGACGCCGTTGGGGCCAGCCCAGATCACGTTGGCCTGCTCGTCGATGAAGCGCAGCCCGAACAGCTCGCGGATCTGGGCACGGTCGATGGCGGTCGGCCAGGCCCAGTCGAAGTCGGCCATCGGCTTGAACCGACCCAGCTTGGCGGTACGGATCCGCCGCTCGAGGCTGCGCCGGGCGCGCTCCTCCTGCTCGACGCGGACCAACCAGGCGGGCCACTCGGCCTCGCGGACGCTGTCGTAGTGCAGCAGGAGTCCGTGCAGGCCGAGCTCGCTGGCGTCGTCGCGCCAGTCGTCGTGCTCATCGCTCATCCGGAGGCCTCCGTGTCGAGGTCGTCGTAGGAAGCCAGGTCGTGGGGTCGGACGTGCAGGTCGCGTGCACGGAGATCGTCGGGCAGGGGGACGGGCAGCGGAGGCGGAGCGCCCTCGGCCTGCTGTCGCTGCTCGAGGACCTGGCGGACGGCCGCGACGTGCAGGGCGTCGGCCCGGATCGCCTCGACGACGGCCTGCTGGACCGCGTCGGCCCCCCAGGTGTCGACGAGGCGGAGCAGCCCCGCGACGGCGCTGCCGAGGTTGTGGCCGCGTCGCGCCGCCCCCTCGAGCAGCGTCGCGGACGCGGGC
>CAZMSO010000096.1:0-1232 GCA_964568975.1 uncultured Caulobacterales bacterium
CCCGCGCCGCACGCGCCCAAGCGGCGCGCGTTGGGGCGGGCGCGGCGGCGCCGGGCGCGACGCCGCGCCAGCGCAGGAGGCGGCGCCGCGCGGGGCGCGCTTAGGCGACCGAGCCTACACGTCGCGCCTTGTGGCGCGCCCTTAATCGCCTCATCATGGTGGCGCTGAGCGCGCCGCCGCCCGATCCCCGCATCCGCGCCTTTTGGAGGTTCCTATGGCCGCCGTCGACGATCTCGACCGTCCCGTCCACGCCGCGCTGACCCCCGACGCCGTGGGCGCGACGGCGATGCTGACTATGCATCGCGACATGCTGTTGATCCGCCGGTTTGAAGAGAAGGCCGGTCAGCTCTACGGCATGGGTCTGATCGCGGGCTTTTGCCACCTCTATATCGGTCAAGAAGCCGTGGTCGTGGGCATGCAAGCCGCGATTGAGGACGGCGATCAAGTCATTACGGGCTATCGCGACCATGGGCATATGCTGGCGTGCGGCATGGATCCCAAAGGCGTGATGGCGGAGCTGACGGGCCGCATTGGCGGGTATTCCCGCGGCAAGGGCGGCTCAATGCACATGTTCAGCCGCGAGAAGAATTTCTTCGGCGGTCACGGCATTGTCGGGGCGCAAGTGCCGATCGGCACAGGGCTCGCATTTTCGAACAAGTATAAAGACAATGGCCGGATTTGTTTGACATATTTCGGCGATGGCGCTGCCAATCAAGGCCAAGTTTATGAAAGCTTCAACATGGCCAAGCTTTGGGGCTTGCCGGTTGTTTACGTGATCGAAAACAATCAATACGCCATGGGCACCAGCGTTCAGCGTTCGAGTTCGGAGACGCATTTGTGCCGCCGCGGCGCGAGCTTCGGCATTCAGGGCGAGGAAGTCGACGGCATGGACGTGCTGGCGGTGCTGGCGTCCGGACGCGCGGCTGCGGCGCATGCGCGCGCCGGCGATCCGTTCATTCTGGAGATGAAGACCTATCGCTATCGCGGCCACTCGATGTCGGATCCCGCGAAGTACCGCACCCGCGAAGAAGTGCAGGATTATCGCGAGCACCACGATCCGATCAAAATGGCGGAGGCGAAAATCCTCGAAGCCGGCTTCGCCGACGAAGCGCAGCTGAAAGCGGTCGATAAAGACATCCGCGCCATAGTGTCGGACGCCGCCGATTTCGCGCAAACCTCCCCTGAACCCCCGGAGAGCGACCTCTACACCGACATTCTCGTGGAGGGGTGAG
>CAZMSO010000097.1:0-1221 GCA_964568975.1 uncultured Caulobacterales bacterium
GAGACTGTCAGGAATTCCGTGTCAGGGCGGGCATGATGCTCTGAAAGGAGACTCCGCATGCCCCGACGCAAGGCCCCGGCCATTCCTGATGATTTGCTCGACCAGATGCTTGGTGGCTTGGACGCCAAGGCCGCGCTTGAAGGTGGCGGGCTGGTCGACAGCCTGAAGAAGGCGCTGGCTGAACGCGCTCTGAACGCCGAGATGGACCACCATTTGGAGACCGAGGGTGGCGGCAATCGGCGGAACGGCCATGGCCGCAAGACCGTACTGACCGACGGCGGCAAGGTCGAGATTGAGGTCCCGCGGGATCGGCGGTCCAGCTTCGATCCCCAGCTCCTGGCCAAATACCAGCGCCGGTTCCCCGAGTTCGACGAGAAGATCATCTCGATGTACGCGCGGGGCATGAGCACCCGGGAGATATCGGGCCATGTCCGCGACCTGTACGGCGTCGACGTTTCGGCCGACCTGATCAGCGCGGTCACCGGTGCGGTGCTCGAGGAGGTGGCAAGCTGGCAAGCCCGCCCCTTAGAGCCGACCTATCCAATTGTTTTCTTTGACGCCTTGCGGGTCAAGATCCGCGACGAGGGCACGGTGGTCAACAAGGCCGTCCACATCGCCCTCGGGGTGCGGGCCGACGGCACCAAGGAAATCCTGGGCCTGTGGTTGGAGCAGAACGAGGGCGCCAAGTTCTGGCTCCGGGTGCTCAACGAGCTCAAACACCGGGGCGTCGAGGACGTCCTGATCGCCGTGGTCGACGGCCTGAAGGGCTTCCCGGACGCAATCGCGGCCACCTTCCCCGATGCCATGGTCCAGACCTGCATCGTCCATTTGCTCCGGGTCAGCCTCGGCTTCGTCGCCTACAAGGATCGGAAATCGGTCGCGGCCGCCCTCAAGGAGGTCTACCGAGCCGTCGACGCGGAGGCCGGCGAGCAGGCCCTTGCGGCCTTCGAGGCAGGCGAGTGGGGTCGGAAATACCCGGCGATCGCCCAGAGCTGGCGCCGCGCCTGGCCCGAGGTCATCCCGTTCTTCGCGTTCCCCGACGACGTCCGGCGGATGATCTACACGACGAACGCCATTGAGTCCTTGAACGCCAAGTTGCGTCGCGCGGTCCGGACCCGCGGGCACTTCCCGTCCGACGAGGCGGCGACGAAACTGCTCTTTCTGGTCTTGAACAGGACCGAGAAGGCGTGGACGATGCCACCCAGGGCATGGTCCATGGCC
>CAZMSO010000098.1:0-1148 GCA_964568975.1 uncultured Caulobacterales bacterium
GACGCTTCCCGCTGGGACGCTTCCCGCTGGGACGCTTCCCGCAGGGACAATTCCGCTCGCCAGCGCGTCGCGGGCCTCAGCCATGACCATGCTCCTCACTGATCGCAGCGGCTCCCACGCCGCAGCGCGCTATTCCCAATCCAGCGCACCTTTACGCCACTCGTATATAAAGCCGATCGTCAACACGCCCAGAAACGCCATCATTGACCAAAACGCGAACACATCCCCGGCGAAGACAGGAAAAATCCACGGGAACAGGAACGCGACCTCCAAGTCAAAAATGATGAAGAGGATCGCCACGAGATAAAAGCGCACGTCGAACTTCATGCGCGCGTCATCAAAGGCGTTGAAGCCGCACTCATATGTGGAGACTTTCTCAGGGTCCGGGCTCGACGGCGCGAGCACGAAGGCCGCTAGCAAAAACAGCAGGCCCAAGCCCGCCGCAATCCCCAAGAAAATGAGGATGGGCGCGTATTCCAACAACAACGCCGTCATCAGCTCCTCCCGCGACCGTCAGGCCCAGCGCGCGCCGGCGCGCGCAGTGCGCCGGATCCTTGGCTTAGGCGCAGCCGGTGACCGACGCAAGGTCACGCGCCGTCGCGGCCCCTGCGCATGGAGGCCAAGCCCGCGCGTGATAGCTGATGAAACCCAACACCGTCCTACCGCGCCGGGCGCGCCCGACATGGAGGCGGCGAAAGGGGGCCTCGCGCGCGCGAGCGCCCCCCGTCCTTAAAGGCCCGGAGCGCCGAGCCCCAGCACCGCGACCGCGAACGCCACGGCTCCCAAAGCCAGGCCGCACATGCCGCCTTCTCCGACATTCGCGCCGGGGCAGCCCTCAAAACTGGCCCGCTCGTCCAAACGGCCAAGCTGGCACTCCCAGCCACGTCGCATGCTTGCGCACAGTTTCCGCATGGTTGTTCTCCCGCGTTGGCCTTCGTTCTCGAAGGTGTGACGCGCTCACCATGGCGGAAATTTGCGCCGCGTTCTGAGGAAAGCGCCCGCAGTGCTTAATGGGGCGTCGCGCGCCCTCGCCAAGGACGCTGAAAATCTTAAGACAATCTGGCGCGAGTGACGGGGCTCGAACCCGCGACCTCCGGCGTGACAGGCCGGCACTCTAACCAACTGAGCTACACCCGCGCGGCCCGCGT
>CAZMSO010000099.1:0-1035 GCA_964568975.1 uncultured Caulobacterales bacterium
TTCTCGCCGATCAGACTGAAGGCGTCGAGCAGCGCATTGGCGTAAACAACCGCCTGCAGCTCACCAAAGGTCGCGGCCGTATAGGCCGTGATGGCGTCGAGCTCTTGAGCCGCTTTGTCTGTGAGGACGATTTCAAGCATCGTCCCTCTTCAAGCGCGAGAGCGCCTCGGCGACGATTTGCTGGGGCGTCTTGTCGCTTAGCCCGCTCGCCCGGCCTTCCTCGATCAGGGTCCGGAGCTGTTCTATGGCGTCATGGCGCTCCTGATCCCGCCGGATCAGATCACGGATGTATTCGCTGTCGCTGCCATAGCGACCGCTCGCGGTTTGCGTGGCGATCCACGCCTCCATGGCGTCGGGCAAGGTGATGGTCTTTTTGTGCATGGGCATCGGTCGCTCCTTATTGTTTTACGATAACACGCACGACCCCAGTATGGCAAATGCCATACCAGGGTCTGCGGGAGCGCCTAAGCTCGGGGCTGGTCATCCACGGGGAGAAGGAAGAGCACGCCGTTCTCGATCTGGGCGGGGATGACATCCAGACGGATGATGCCGCCTTTCTTGTCTCCGGTGCGGCCCCAGACCGCGCCGATTTCGCGGGCTGGACCGAGAATGTCGTTTCCCTTGGCGTCCATGCCGGTGATGCGGCTGTAGCTGACGCGGTGGGTGGGGCGTTGTTTGGCTTCGTTAGTCATGGGTTTGTCCTTTCTGTTGGTGCTGGACCCGTCCAGCGATCGACAACCGCGTGCGGGGGCGCGCCCGCCGCATCGCATGGCCCACTCGGATTGGAGCGGGCCGGCCATTGCGATCCCGCAGGGCTTGGCGGCGGCGCGTCCCCGAAGGTGACGATCTCTTGCTGGACGGCGTCCCAGCGCCGGGAAGGACGGGCCTTGGCGAAGACAAACCGCCACTTCACTTCGGCAGTGACGATGGATGGGTGCTTTGCTGGACGACGTTTTGGCGATCAGAGGCGCCAATTCTAGATGCGCGTCGAGACGGGTGCGGTTAGCGTTACCGCATGGGGTATCAGTCACGAGA
>CAZMSO010000100.1:0-1035 GCA_964568975.1 uncultured Caulobacterales bacterium
GCGCCCTCTGTTGCGCCCTCCGTTGCGCCCGCCCCTGCGCTGTCGAGCCAAAACGCGGGCGCGGCGTCGCCATAGAGCGCGCGAAACACCGCCTCCGGCGCGCGCCACGCCCCCAAACGTCGCGCGAGGAGCGTCATGGGCGCGGCGCTCCCCGCCGCTAAGGCCGTGCGAGAGGCGCAGCCGCTGCGGGGGGCCGCCGACGCCGCTTGATCCCGCGCCGCCGCCCGCGGCGCTTTGGCGGACACCGCGCCGCATCCGACCGCGATCGCGCCGCCGCGCGCCCAATGCGCGCGTGTGAGCCGCGCGACATTCGCCATGAGGGCCGCGCCCGCCTGCGTGCCGATGGACTCGGGATGAAATTGCACGCCCCAGCGCGGACGCGCGCGGTCCGCGACAGCCATAATCGTTCCGTCGGCGGCGCGGGCCGTCACCGTCATGTCGGCGCCGGGATCGCTGACAATCCAGGAGTGATAGCGCGCCACGCCCAGCGTCTGTGGGAGGCCTTCAAACAGACCCGCCGCCTCATGGCGGATGGGGGTGACCACGCCATGGGCGGGCGCACGAGCCGGGGCGAGAGCGCCGCCGGCGCTGAGGCACATCGCCTGGTGGCCGAGGCACACGCCCAAGAGCGGGCCCGCCCACGCCTCGATGACGGCGGCGCTCACGCCCACATCCTGCGCGCGATCCGCGCGCCCAGGGCCCGCCGACACCACGATCAGCGCATACCCGCCTGCGGCGAGCTCAGCCCAGCCCACCGCGTCGTGCCCGAACACATCCGGCGCCCGCCCGCAGGCGCGCCCGATCCCATCGGCCAAAATCGCCGTGAAGCTGTCGTGATGATCAATCAGCGCGACGCGCATAGTCATCCTACATCGGGGTTGCGCCGCCGCACGGGAGGGCGCGCCGCCCGCGGCCCCGGCGCGACGCGGCGCCCGGGACGCGCCTTGTTCTTACGCTCTGAGTTCGCTAGGTACCACCTCTCGCGGAGAGGTGCCGGAGTGGTCGAACGGGGCGGTCTCGAAAACCGTTGTGCGC
>CAZMSO010000101.1:0-1027 GCA_964568975.1 uncultured Caulobacterales bacterium
GGCGTCCACGGCGTCGACGTCGAAGGGCTCAAGAAGCCCCGCCAGCGTCGCTTCCAGTTCGGCGTGCGGATCGCGGTCGCCCCGGTCAGCAAGAAAGAAGCTGTCCGACACCACGGCGCTGCGGTACGCCCCGCCGGGGCGCAAGCGCACGCGTTGATAGCGGCCAAGCTTCAGCCAGGTCGGTTGTTCCGCCAGCTGCAGCGCGCGCGCAGCAGCGCTAGCCGCCGCCGTCGCCGCGGCTGTGTCTTCAGCGCTGATGGGCCGCGCGGCGATCACGACGGTGGCCGTCGTGACGAGAACGATCCAGCGCATGCTGAGCGCGATGCACGCGACGGCTGCTCCGGTGAGCGTCCGCCGCGTCACATCTCACGCCGCGTGCGGCTTACGCCGCGACGCATTGGCCGGCGAACGCGCCGTCAGCCACGCCTTCAACGGTGTAGTAAAACGCTTGCGCTTTCTCGTCCTCGGTCAGAGACGCGAACCCCGGCTGCGCAAAGGTGTCGGCCATATCCACGCGCACCTGCTGAATGAACGCGTCACGCTGATCCGCATCGCAGCCCATGAGTTCCGACAAGGCGGTCAAATACGCGCCGTCGCCTTTGGCGGTTTCGACTTCGAGCTGAGCGTAAGTCCGTTTCACGAACATCGCCGAGCGCACATTCGACAACCCGGCGCAGGTGTCCGGCGAGGAGGCCGCAGACGTGACAGCCGTGGTGCCCAAGTCCCAAATAATGTTCGAGATGCCGGCGCCGACTTCGAGATTGTCATCAGGGAAAATCATAGCGCCGAGACCGCAGTCAAGCCAGGGGTTGGGTTTGTCGCGTTTCGTATCTTGCGCAATGGAGGGGGCGGAGAAACCAAGGGAAATACCAGCCGCTGCCGCAAGGAAAACACCGGTTTTCTTAAACATGTTTTGATCCTACCTCGTCCATGAAGGGATGCGCCGCAGAAACGCGATCGCGACGGAACCGTACTTTGTGTTGGGCGTCGAGACATCCGTTATTTTTCGCCACGCATCATGGGCGAC
>CAZMSO010000102.1:0-1008 GCA_964568975.1 uncultured Caulobacterales bacterium
CCGCCGGCGCGCCCGCTGGCGAGGACGCGCCGAGCGCGAAAGCCGGAAACGGCGCCGCCGACAGCGCGCCCGAGGCCGGCGCGAAGGGTCAGGCCAAAGATGGCCCCGACGCAGACGCTCAAAGCGGCGACGGCGAAAGCCAGACCGATGGCGACGGTGACGGCGACCAGGACGATGACGATGACGGCGCGAACCTCTCCATGTCGGCCATGGAGGCGGAGCTGCGCGATGGCGTCATGGACACGCTCGACGCCGTGGCGGCCGATTTCGCCGGCTTCCGCGAGCTGCAAGATACGCTGATGGCCGCGCGGCTCAGCGGCGCTGACCTCTCTGACAATCAGCGCGAAGCCTATGAAGGCTATCAGGCGCGCATCATCGCCAATCTGAAGACACTGCATTTGAACAACGCGCGCATCGAATCCCTCGTCGAGCAGCTTTACGAAATCAACCGCAAGCTCGTGGGCATTGAGGGCCAGCTCTTGCGCCTCGCTGACGGCCATGGCGTGCCGCGCAGCCAGTTTTTGCAGAACTATCTCGGCCGCGAACTCGAGCCGGAATGGCGCGCGGCGGTGGCGGCGCTGTCGAACGCCTGGAAGCGCTTCACGGAGAAAGAAACCGCCAACATCGAAGCCCTGCGCGATGAAGTGGCCAAGCTCTCCCAAGAAGCGGGTCTGCCGATCGATGATTTCCGCCGGATCGTGCACACGGTGCAAAAAGGCGAACGCGAAGCCCGCCAAGCGAAGAAAGAAATGGTGGAGGCGAATCTTCGCCTCGTCATCTCCATCGCAAAAAAATACACCAACCGTGGCCTGCAATTTTTGGATTTGATCCAAGAAGGCAATATCGGCCTGATGAAAGCCGTTGATAAGTTCGAGTACCGCCGCGGCTACAAATTCTCCACGTATGCAACCTGGTGGATCCGCCAAGCGATCACGCGCTCCATCGCCGACCAAGCGCGCACGATCCGCATCCCCGTGCACATGATCGAGACGATCAACAAGCTGGTGC
>CAZMSO010000103.1:0-1000 GCA_964568975.1 uncultured Caulobacterales bacterium
ACTTCCGTGGCGCCGCCGACTTTGATGACCGCCACGCCGCCGGCCAGTTTCGCCAGACGCTCTTGCAGCTTCTCGCGATCATAGTCAGAGGTGGTGTCTTCGATTTGCTGACGGATTTGCCCCACGCGCGCGTCGATGTCGGCTTTCGCGCCGGCGCCGTCGACGATCGTGGTGTCGTCTTTGGTGATGTTCACGCGCTTGGCGGTGCCGAGCATGTCGATGGAGACGTTTTCGAGCTTGATGCCCAAGTCTTCAGAGATCAGCTGGCCGCCAGTGAGGATCGCGATGTCTTGCAGCATCGCTTTGCGACGATCGCCGAAGCCCGGCGCTTTCACCGCCGCGACTTTCAAGCCGCCGCGCAGCTTGTTGACCACGAGGGTGGCCAAGGCTTCGCCTTCGACATCTTCTGCGATGATCAGAAGCGGACGACCGGATTGCACGACGGCTTCGAGGATCGGCAACATCGCTTGCAGCGAGGAGAGTTTCTTCTCGTGCAGGAGAATGTAAGGATCTTCCAACTCGGCGCGCATTTTGTCGGCGTCGGTGATGAAGTAGGGCGACAAATAACCACGGTCGAATTGCATGCCCTCGACAATGTCGAGTTCCGTCTCAAGCGACTTCGCTTCTTCGACGGTGATCACGCCTTCATTGCCGACTTTTTCCATCGCCTTAGCGATCATGTCGCCAATTTCACGCTCGCCATTGGCCGAAATCGTGCCGACTTGCGCGATTTCCGCGTTCGTCTCCACTTTTTTCGCTTTGGCTTTGATGTCTTTGACGACTTCCGCCACGGCTTTGTCGATGCCGCGCTTGAGGTCCATCGGGTTCATGCCCGCGGCCACGCGCTTCATGCCCTCACGCACAATGGCGCGGGCGAGCACGGTGGCGGTGGTGGTGCCGTCGCCGGCTTCGTCATTCGTTTTAGAGGCGACTTCGCGGATCAGCTGCGCGCCCATGTTTTCGAACTTGTCTTCAAGCTCGATTTCTTTCGCGACGGTGA